>JAYRGC010000001.1:0-4977 GCA_041908065.1 Alphaproteobacteria bacterium
CGACGCGAAGCAATCCAGTGCCACAGGCGCAACAGCTCTGGATTGCTTCGCGTCGCAAGGGCGACGCTCGCAATGACGTCGCTTGCTGTTGCGTTTGGATGCAAAATTACCCACCCGTTTTGCGTAAGAGCTGTAAATATTTTCCCGTATGGCTTTCTGGCGAGTTGGCGATTTCTTCGGGAGTGCCGCAAGCGATGATCTCTCCGCCGCCGTCGCCGCCCTCGGGGCCTAGGTCTATTATGTGATCCGCGGTTTTGATCACTTCCAGATTATGTTCAATGACGACGACGGTGTTGCCGTTGTCCGCCAGCGCGTGCAGAACCTCCAGCAATTTCCGCACGTCGTCGAAGTGCAATCCGGTCGTCGGCTCGTCGAGTATGTACAGCGTCTTGCCGGTGGCGCGGCGCGACAGCTCCTTGGACAGCTTGACTCGCTGCGCTTCTCCGCCCGACAGGGTATTGGCCGCCTGTCCTATCTTGACGTAGCCAAGACCCACGCGCTCCAGCGTCCTCAGCTTGTCGCGCACGGAGGGAACGGCGGAAAAGAAAATCGCGCCCTCTTCGACCGTCATGTCAAGAACGTCGGCTATCGACTTGCCGTTGTACAGAACTTCCAAGGTTTCGCGGTTATAGCGTTTGCCGTGGCAAACGTCGCAGGTGACGAAGACGTCGGGCAAAAAGTGCATTTCGATTTTAGTAACCCCGTCGCCTTCGCACGCTTCGCACCGCCCGCCTTTGACGTTGAACGAAAATCTTCCGGCGGCGTATCCCCGCGCCCGCGCCTCCGGCAATCCGGCGAACCATTCGCGGATGGGGGTGAACGCTCCGGTATAGGTGGCGGGGTTGGAGCGCGGAGTCCTACCGATGGGCGATTGGTCGATGTCGACCACCTTGTCCACTAGTTCCGCGCCGGAAATCGATTTATGCGGAGCCGGAGCTTCTCGCGCCGCGTAGAGCTTTTGCGCCATCGCGCGGTAAAGGGTTTCGTTCACCAAAGTGGACTTTCCGCTGCCCGAGACTCCGGTGACGCAGGTGAACACGCCCAAGGGAAACCGCGCGTTGACGTTTTTCAGGTTATTGCCGGACGCGCCGCGTATCTCGATGCAACGTCCGGCGGCGGGCTTGCGGAGTTTTTGCGGCACGGGGATGGACATTTCCCCGTTCAGATATTTGGCGGTCAATCCTGCGCCGGATTTTATCACCGCCTTGGGCGTTCCGGCGGCGACGACTTTTCCGCCGTGGATTCCCGCCCCCGGTCCCATGTCTATTAGCCAATCGGCTTGGCGTATCGCGTCCTCGTCGTGTTCCACCACCAAAACCGTGTTACCCAAGTCGCGCAGACGCTTGAGGGTGTCGAGCAGGCGGTCGTTGTCGCGCTGATGCAATCCGATAGAGGGTTCGTCCAAAACGTACAACACGCCGGTGAGTCCGGAGCCGATTTGCGAGGCCAGCCTTATGCGCTGGCTTTCCCCGCCCGACAGCGTGCCGCTGGCGCGGGAAAGCGACAAGTAACCTAGTCCCACGTTGTCGAGAAAGCCCAGCCGCTCGTTTATTTCCTTCAGTATCCGCGAGGCTATCTCGCGTTGGCGCGGGTTCAATTTTTCGCCCAGTCCGGCGAACCACTTTCTGGCTTCGCGGATGGAAAAGGCGGTCGCCTCGCTGATGTTCTTTCCGGCGATCTTCACCGCCAAAGCCTCCGGCTTCAGGCGTTGGCCGCGGCAGGTTTCGCAGGGCTTGGAGGACTGGTAGCGGGACAGCTCCTCGCGCATCCACTCGCTTTCGGTGTCGCGCCAGCGGCGTTCGAGGTTGGCCAGAACGCCTTCGAATGGGCGCGTGGTTTTGAACCCGTCATGGGCGAAAGTGATGGCCACATCGCCGGTTCCGTACAGGACGGCGTGGCGGAAATCCTCCGGCAGATCGCGCCACGGCTTGGCAACGCTGGAGCGGAAATGGCTGGCCAGAGTTTCCAGCACATTGGAGTAGAAGGTTTTCCACGGAGCTATAGCCCCCTCGGACAGGCTCAGGCTTTCATCCGGCACGACGACTTGGGGATCGAAGTACAGCTTTTCCCCCAGCCCGTCGCAATCCGGACACGCGCCGTGGGGACTGTTGAACGAAAAAAGGCGCGGCTCGATCTCGGCGATAGTGAACCCGCTGACCGGACACGCGAAACGGGAGGAAAAGACCAAAGCGTCCTTGGAATCGGCTTTGACCGCATACAGCAACCCGTCAGACATTCTCAGAGCGGTTTCGATGGAATCCGCCAGACGGTTGCCGAGATCGGGTTTAACCACCATCCGGTCCACTACGACCTCGATGTCGTGCTTGAGCTTTTTGTTCAGTGCCGGAGCGTCCTCGATGTCGTAAATCTCCCCGTCTATTCTCACGCGCTGAAAGCCTTGTTTGCGGAACTCCTGCAGCTCCTTGCGGTATTCGCCTTTGCGTCCGCGCACGACGGGAGCCAGCAGCAATATCCGCGTTCCCTCCGGCAAGGCGCGGATTTTGTCCGCCATCTGCGAGGCCGTTTGGCTTTCGATGGGCAGCCCCGTCGCCGGAGAATACGGCACGCCGACCCGCGCGAACAACAGCCGCATATAGTCGTACACTTCCGTCACCGTGCCGACGGTGGAGCGGGGATTTCGCGAGGTGGTTTTCTGCTCGATGGAAATGGCGGGCGACAGCCCCTCGATGGAATCCACGTCCGGCTTTTCCATCAGTTGCAAGAATTGCCGCGCATAGGCCGACAGGCTTTCGACGTAGCGGCGTTGTCCTTCGGCATAAATGGTGTCGAAGGCCAGCGAGGATTTTCCCGATCCGCTGAGGCCGGTGATAACCACCAGCCTATCGCGGGGTATTTCGACGTCCACGTTCTTGAGATTATGTTGCCGCGCTCCGCGCACATGGATTTTCGAATTGTCGGTCACGGCTAAAATCCTTCGCGCAAAATACATTATCCGCAAACACGGCCTGTTCCTCCCCCTAAGAAGGGGGAGGAACACCACTGCGCTTGCTGAAAAAGCGATCATTTACCCGCTTGTTTTGGATAACTTTCGCTTAAACACGCGTCTAATCTACCACTAAAATTCCCAGTTTTATCAACCACGCCAATCCGCGCAGAAGGGCGGGGGAGGGCAGCGCGGCGAAGGCGGTTCTGATTTCCCCTATGGAGGGAACCCCTTTCATGGCTATCCATTTGATTATAGCCATGATTTCTTCGGCGTTGAGCATCGCGTCCAAGGCCAGCACGTTGATCTCGTGCCGCCACAGCATGGCGATTTCGTCGGTGGTGGCGGCGATGGAAACCCGCAGATTGTCGCCAAGAGGCATGGTGGGATAGGCGGCGTACATGTCGAAGGGATCGGGCGCGTGGGGATGCGGCGACGGCCATGGTTTGGAGGCCGACAGCGGTTGTGCGGACAATTTGCCGCCATTTTCGCGTTTGCGTTTTTCCGCCAAATCGCTCCACAGGGATTCATAGGCGGAGATCACTTGGCTCCATTCATAATTGGGAAGGCGTTTCAAGGCGTTTTCCGCCATGCGGTGGCGCAGATCCGGCGAGAGAGCTAGCTTGGCCAAGGCCGCGGCGGCCATATGGTGATCCACAGCCACGGTCTGCGCGGCTTTGGCCAAATAGCCGCCATAGCTTTCCCGCCCACCCAACAGCAGGGCGGAAAGATCGCCTCCGGCTCCGGCGGGCGGCTGGATGGTGCGGATAAGAAAACCGTCCTCGCCATCGGCGACGCAATCGCGGTATCCGTCCCAATCGCTGATTACCCTAGGCAGTCCGGCGGCGATGGCCTCGATGGGGGTCAGGCCGAAACTCTCCTGTAAATTGTCGACCAACGAAAGGAATATGTCCGCCCCCGCCCACAGCCCGTCGGGAAAGCGCGGATCGCCGCTGGCGACGAAGGTCACCTTGGCGGTTTTGCAAATATCAGCGGCCAAAGCGCGGAACTGGCTTTCCGCCTCCTTCGGCACGAAGTAGCCCTGCATCACCAAATGCAGAGGCTTTTTAGCCGCCAGCGAGGCATCTTCGACGGCGCGGAACATCGCTATGGGATGCGCCTTGATGGCGTGGCTTAGCCTTCCTACCCACAACACCGCGATTTCCCCGTCGCGCAGTCCCAAGGCTTCGCGTTGGGCGCGGCGTTTGGCCGAGCTGATTCTTGCCGCCATGCGGTCGATGTCGGTTCCCAAAGGGATGACGGGCAGGCTGACCGGACAGACGAACTTGGCGGCGAAGCGGCGTTCGAGGTAATCGCCATAGATTTCCCAAAACCGCGTTATGGCCGAGCGCACCGCGCGCGAGGGGCAAACTATCGCGTCGCCTATGGCGGAGGGGGCGAGGCAGTATTGCTCCAGCACTTGCCCGCCTTCCATGCCCGATATGGCGTGCGCCAAGCCGCAAAACGCGAAGCCCGCGCCGCCGTCCGAGTTCGGCAACAGATTCCTTTGCCACAATATGTGGCGCGGATCGGGATCGGCGCGGAATACGACATCTAGGGAACGGAAATTCTCGGTGGCATAGCGGGAGTCCAGAATCTCCAGACGCGATTTGTCCGCGCCAGCCTCGGAGGCCGCCTGTTGTATCTCCTCCAGCGCGGCCTTGTCGCTGATGAGAAAGCGCAGCTTCTCCTGCTTGCTGTGGCGCATCCACGCCTTGAGCCAGTCCAGCACCGCCACCTGCAATCCGAAAATCTGCCCGTCGCCGCCGTATTGCGAGCCGGACGGAGCCTTGACGGAGGTGTAGTGCAGGGCGGTTGAAAGCATGGGCGGATAGGGGGGCTCGGAGTTAAGCGTGCCGGAAAGGCATGGAGAAAGGAAGCCGGAGTTTCGCATTCATACCGGCGACAAGCAATAGTAGACCTCTTGCATAACCGCTGTTATTTTCGAAGTCACAGCCAAAGGCTGTCATTGCGAGCCGCCACCTTGGGTTTGAGCGTCATTGCGAGCCGCCCCTTGGCGGCGAAGCAATCCA
>JAYRGC010000002.1:0-39982 GCA_041908065.1 Alphaproteobacteria bacterium
GAGCCTGTTTAGAATCTTGTTCCGCTGCGGCGAAAATCTAGCTTTTTCAAACTTTCGCGCGCAGCGTACATAAAGGTACGTGAGCAGCGAAAGTTTGAAAAAGCCCGATTTGCAGCCCAGCGCAGCGAGATTATAAACAGGCTCTGAGAGCTTGCCCCGCAACAGCGATCGGATGCCTAATGCTAACGAAGAAACAGAGGGATCTGCTCCTGCTTATAAACGAACGCGTTTCCGAGAACGGCGTTCCCCCTTCATTCGACGAAATGAAGGTGGCTATGGGGGTAAAATCCAAATCCGGCATTCACCGCATAATCGGCATCCTTGAGGAGCGCGGCTTCATCAAGCGGCTTCCGCATCGAGCGCGGGCGTTGGAAGTCATCCGCCTGCCCGACGGCGGAGCATCGCCGCTGCAACGCCGCGCCCCCGCCCCTCTTGCCGCGCCGGCTCCGCATTTGCCCAACCCCAAAGCCGCCGCGAACAAAAGGCAAGAAAACGAACGCCGTCGCGGCCATGGCCGCCGCGTCGAGGACGCGACCGCGCCGGATTTCCGCGATCTGACCGACAACGCGGTGCAAGGAATTCTGGTTCACAGCAATTTCCGCCCTCTTTACGCCAACGCCGCCTTGGCCAAGCTGTTCGGATACGACGCCCCCTCCGACATCATGAACATGCCGCTGGTGCGCCCTCTCATCCCGCCGGACATGTGGGCGCAAGTGGAAGAGGACTACAACGACCTAGTGCGCGGACTGAAAAAGCCCGCCATCACCCGCGTTCGCGGCCTGAAGCGCGACGGCTCCGAGATATGGCTGGCGATAACCGAACGCCTGATAGAAGACTGGCACGGGGCGCGGGCGGTGCAGATAAACGCCTTCGACATCACCGAGCGCATGGCCGCCGAACAATCGCTTTTGGAAAGCGAGCACCGGATGCGGGCTATGCTGGAAATCCTGCCGGTTCCCATCTACATCGCTAGGCTGGACGACGCCAAGCTGTTGTTCGTCAACCGCAAGACCTGCCTTTTGCTCCAACAAGGCGCAGGACAGCTGTTGCGCTGCAAATCGTCAGACTTCTTCGTATCCCCTCAGGATCGCGAAAACCTGCGATCGCTTTTGGAAACGCTGCACGACATCCGCGACGTGGAGGTGAACATGCGCACATCCCATGGCCGCGAGTTCGTGGCCGAGCTGGCGGCCATCAAGATGGACTACGGCGGCGAACCGGCGGTTTTGGTCGCGCTTAACGACATTTCGCAGCGCAAGCAGCTGGAGGCCGAATTGTTCCAGCAAGCCAACACCGACGCGCTGACCGGCATCAGCAACCGCCGCTGCTTCATGTCCCAAGCCGAGCAGGAAATGCGCCGCGCCCAGCGTTTCGGCCGCGCCTTGTCGGTGATGATGATCGACCTAGACAATTTCAAACCCATCAACGACAGCCTAGGCCACGCCATCGGCGACGTGGTTTTGCAAGGCGTCGTCAAGACCGCCTTGGAAAGCCTGCGCCAGTCCGACGTCATGGGTAGGTTGGGCGGAGAGGAATTCGCGGTTCTCTTGCCGGAAACCGGAATAGCGGCTGCGATGGACGTGGCCAACCGCTTGCGGGCGCATGTGTCGAGCAAGCCCATAGTCACCGTCAAGGAAGCGATAAACTGCACCGTAAGCGTGGGGGTGGCGCAGCTGAACGGCGACGACTCCTCGATAGACGACCTCTTGCGCCGCGCCGACGAAGCCATGTACCGCGCCAAACGCGGCGGACGCAACCGCGTGGAGATCGGCGAATGACCGAACACGAACAACATCACTTCCGCGCCATGATGCTGGCTTTGCTGGCCTTCGCCATATGGACAATAAGCGACGCTCTGATAAAGCTGTGCGGAATGTCCGGCGTTCCCATGTCGCATACAGTGCTGCTGTTCAGCGTTTCCGGAGCCGCCACCATCGCCGCCATGGCGGCGTGGAGAGGAAGAGCGAACAGGCTGAAGCCGCGACGGTTGGCGGCCGAGACCGCGCGCGGATTGATATTGACGGTCTTGGGCTGCGCCAACTTCATCGCCTTTACCAACCTGCCGTTGACGCTCACCTACACGGTCATATTCTTCGCCCCGATGCCGATAGCGTTGTTGGCGGCGGCGTTCATGCGCGAACACGTAACCACACGGCACTGGATGGCGACGATTATCGGCTTCTCCGGAGTGCTTTTGGCCATAAATCCCGCTGAAATCGACCTGAACGACGGCAAGCTGGCCGGATACATAGCCTTGCCGTTTTGCCTCGTGTTCTACGTCGCCAACATGCTGATGACGCGGCTAGCCGGACGCTCCGACGACAGCAGCGAAAGCATGGCGTTCTACCCCCAAACGGTGCGCGCTGCGGTGCTGTTGCCGGTCATGGTTGCCTATTACGAACCGCTGCAAGCGTGGCAATGGCTGTGCATATCCGGCCTCGGCGTGCTAAGCGGCTTGGGCTGGCTGGCTCTCTCGGCGGCGATGAAAATGGCCCCGGTGGCGATGATTTCGCCGTTTCAGTATTCGCAGGTGGTAATCGGCGGATTGATTGGCTATATGGTTTGGGGAACCGTTCCGTCGTGGCATCTGGTGACCGGAGCCGCCGTCATCATAGCATCCGGCATCTACATGGCCAAGGGTGGCGACCGGCGGACGCTAAGAACCCGCGTTGGATAAAAACCGATGTTAATCGACAGCCATTGCCATCTTGATTTCCCCGAATGCGCCGCCGATATGGCCGGGGTCGTCGCTCGCGCCAAAAGCGCGGGCGTGGAATTGATGGTGAATATCTCGACCGCCATGCGCGAATTTCCGGCCACTTTGGCCGTAGCGGAAAAATATCCCGAGGTATGGTGCAGCGTTGGCGTGCATCCCGAACATTGCGCCGACGCCGGAGAAAGCGTGGACGCGGCGCGGCTAGCCGATTTGGCGACGCATCCTCGGGTCGTAGGCATCGGCGAGACCGGACTTGACTACCACTACGAAGGTCCGCCGCATGAAATCCAAAAAACCGCTTTCCGCGAGCATCTTGCGGCGGCGGCGCAAAGCAACCTGCCCGTGATAATCCACAGCCGCGAGGCCGAGGACGATACCGCCCAAATGCTGCGCCAAGCGCATCGGGAAAGCGGCGGCAAGCTGACCGGACTCTTGCACTGCTTCAGCTCCCATCGCCGCTTGGCCGAAGCCGCGCTGGAGATCGGCTTTTACGTTTCGTTTTCCGGCATCCTGACTTTCAAGAAATCAACCGAGCTGCGGGAAATCGCCCGAGCCATCCCCAAAGACAGGATCTTGGTCGAAACCGACGCGCCGTTCCTCGCGCCCGAACCCTATCGCGGCAAGACTTGCGAACCCGCGCACGTCGTCCATACGGCAAGGAAATTGGCGGAAACCATAGGGGTGGAGGTCGGAGAAATCGAACGCCTCACCACCGAAAACTTTTTCCGGCTGTTCAAAAAGGCGAAGCTCTGATGAAAGTCACCATTCTTGGCTGCGGCAGTTCCGGCGGAGTTCCGGTGGCGGGTGGATTTCCCGACAGCTCCACACCAAACGGCGACTGGGGCGCGTGCGATCCCTCCAATCCTCGCAACCGCCGCCGCCGCGCCTCGATACTGGTCGAGGAAGGCCCGACCTCGCTGTTGGTCGACACCACGCCCGATTTAAGGGAACAGCTTTTGTCGCGCTCGGTGCGGCGGTTGAACGCCGTGTTCTATACCCACGCCCATGCCGATCACTGCCACGGCATCGACGATCTACGCGGCATAAATTTCTGCATGGAAAAGGCCATCCCCGCCTATTCCAGCGAAGAAACCATGAACGAATTAAAGCAACGCTTCGCCTACGCTTTTCGGGGGCCGTCCGAAAACGGGAAGTTCTATCGTCCGTCGCTCATCGCCCATACGCTCGACGGCGACGCCTCGACTCCGGCGGAGGTGGGAAGCGTAACCGTAGTTCCCTTCACGCAGAACCACGGCAACATGCCGTCGCTGGGGCTTCGCTTCGGCGACTTCGCCTATAGCACCGACGTGTGGCGGCTTAACGCCCATGCCTTCGACGTACTTAAAGGCGTCAAGGTTTGGATGGTGGACTGTATGCGGGAAAGACCGCATCCTACCCATTCTCACCTTGAACAAACGCTCGAATGGATAGCGCGGGTTTCTCCCGAACGCGCGTGGCTGACCCACATGGATCAAAGCATGGACTACGCCTCCTTGCTAAAGAAACTCCCCCCCAACGTAGAACCGGCCTACGACGGGCTGGAAATATCGCTCTGAGAGCCATTTATTAACCAATTATTACGATTACCATGAGACAATGGCCGATATGCGCGCGTGACATCTGCGGAGGCGGTGTCTTATGTCCCATGAAGGCCATTTCGACGGTTTCAACGGCGGCTTGAACAATGGCAAAGCCGGAAGCTGGATAGCGAAGCGGCTGCTCGACTACCGCCTGACCACCGCCGAAATAACCTATCATATCCCCGATTATCCCAATCTTTTACAAACCTATGTCTGGCAGGAATTGGATATAGCTCCGCGTTTTCCTAATCTGCTTCGCTTCTTGAATTTCTGGGAGGCGAGGCTCGAAGGACGACTCCACGCCGTAAAAGTGGCGCACCAGTCGCTGATAAAACCTGAAGAATTGCGTTACGCCGGCGGCGAATTTTTAATCCAATAACACCAGACTTAATGTGATGGTTTAAGATGGCGATGCAACTTGTTGCCCTCCCGCGCCAATCGTCTTTTTCCGGCTGAAAACGGCAAAAATTCGTGTCATCTCAACAGGTTTTGGCTTGCGCGAATCGCGCAAAAGCCCATTATGCCTCTAGTGTTGAGAACGCGCTTTTTCTGCAGGAGGCGGGGCATGATAAATTTGTCGATAGCGGAACCTGAGAGTCTTTTGCGTCCGCGCATTTGCGTCGTCGGCGTCGGCGGCGCGGGCGGCAACGCCATCAATAACATGATCCGTTCCGGACTTGAGGGTTGCGATTTCGTCGCCGCCAACACCGATGCTCAAGCATTGGGAATGTCGCTAGCTCCGCGCAAGATACAGCTGGGAACTAACCTGTCGCGCGGCCTCGGCGCAGGCTCCCGACCGGAAATAGGCCGCGCCGCCGCCGAAGAGCAGATGGACGACATCATCGCCTTGCTCGAAGGCTCCGACATGCTGTTCGTAACCGCCGGAATGGGCGGTGGAACCGGAACCGGAGCCGCGCCCGTCGTGGCTCGCGCAGCTAGGGAAAGCGGGATTTTGACCGTCGGCGTAGTCACCAAGCCGTTCCATTTCGAAGGCAACCACCGCATGCGCCAAGCGGAATCCGGCATCGCCGATCTGCAACAATACGTCGACACCCTGATCGTCATCCCCAATCAAAATCTTTTCCGCATCGCCAACGAAAGGACAACTTTCGCCGAAGCCTTCCGCCTCGCCGACGAAGTTCTGAACTGCGGCGTGCGCGGCATAACCGATTTGATGGTCATGCCCGGGTTCATGAACCTCGACTTCGCCGACGTTAAAACCGTGATGGGCGAAATGGGCAAGGCCATGATGGGAACCGGCGAAGCCGAAGGCGAAGGACGCGCCGTCCGCGCCGCCGAAGCCGCGATTTCCAATCCCCTGCTCGACGACGTTTCCATGCGCGGCGCGCGCGGCGTGTTGATCAACGTGACCGGCGGCATGGACATGACGCTGTTCGAAATGGATCTGGCCGCCAACCGCATCCGCGAAGAAGTGGATCCCGACGCTCAGATAAAGGTCGGCTCCACGCTGTGCGAGGAACTGAACGGCAGAATCCGCGTCTCCGTCATCGCCACCGGCATCGACGCCGCCTTGGCCGAGCAGGAAAAAATTCGCATCGCGGCGGCTAGCGGCGGCTCCGGCGGGCGCGCCTCGGCGCAAGTCTCGAACCAAACCGCTACGCCACGTCAACAGGCGCAGCCATCCGCATCCGCGCAACCCCAAATCCAACAGCAGCAGTTCCAACAACAACCGCAGCAACAACCCCAACCCCAGCAATCCGCGCCGCAGGTTCAGGCGCAGGTGCAAGCGCAGTCCCAAACGCAAGCCCAGCAGCCGACTTATTCGCGGATGGAAGCCCCTTCCGCGCCTCCGGCTGAAACGCGGCAACCGCCGGAAGAGGTTGTGACTTCCGAACCGATCGCTCCGATAACCGTCCAACCGGTTCTGGCTCCGGCGCAATCGCAGCCCGTCAAAGCCGCCACGTCCAGCGTATCGGCTCCATATTTCTCGGTTCCGGTGTCGGCCAACCCGCAGGCGATGCAACAATCGGCAACGGCGCAGCCGCAATCACAGCAATCGGCTCAGCAGTTTTCTCAATCGAGGGCGGCTCAACAGCCCCAGCCGCAAGCTGGTTTCTACGTTCGCCCGCAACAGCCCCAGCAAACCGTGCAGCCTCGGGTGCAACCGTCCGCGCCGCCGCAACAACCAAAGAGCGTTGAGCCGCGAGCTGTCGCCGCCGCCTCTGAAATGTCGTCCACAAGCGGCAACGGCCTGCCGCGCTCAGGCGAAGTCCGCATGACCCAGCTTACCTCGGCTCCGGCGCAAGCCCCGGCCAGCGCGTCTTCAGGAACCAACATCAACCGCAGATCGCAATCGCTGTTCACGCGGATCACCGGCTTCGGCATGGTGCGGCAATCATCGATGCAGGAAGAAGACGAGATTATGGACGAAGCGGAACAACAAAGAGCCGCATCGGCCAAACTGGGCGTCGATCCTTCCGACAGGCCGATAATATCGGGCGAAACTACGGAATCGATGGAAATACCCGCCTTCCTGCGCCGTCAGACCAATCACTGACGACCGCTTAGGCTCCTTCGCCGCCGCGCCACGTGGTTTTTGCGTTCCACGAATCTCGTGTTCCCTGAGCTTGTCGAAGGGAACTTACGCGACCAACATCCGGCAATCCACACGCGGTCGCTTCGGCCAGCGTTTCTCGTGTCCCGCCGTACCCTTCGACAAGCTCAGGGCACGGCTGCTTGGTCTCTCAACTTAAAACACGGCGTCCATTCCACTCAATTCAGCGAGTAAGGTGGGCTATGCAAGATGTCTACTTACGCAATCAAGACGCGGCGGCAACCCTTCGATACCCGAAGTATTCGGGGATCCTTCCGGCGGCGCGGCCTTTTTGCTCGTAGCGGGTCGGCGTCCAATCCGAAGGCGGTTCCGTTCCGTTATAGATCTGCGCGAACAAAGGATGAGACGACATCTGCGCGCGCATCCAATCGGCCAAAGCCGCCACGTCGGTGGCCAAACGCAGCTCGCCGTCCGGCCTTATCGCCCGCGCCAACCGATCGAGATTCCGTCCGCCGACAAACCGCCTTTCGATATGGCGTTTCTTCGGCCACGGATCGGGAAACAGCACGAAGCACCGCCCCACGCTAGCTTCCGGCAAAGCGTCCAGCAGAACGCGAGCGTCCCCCGCGAATATCCGCACGTTGCCGAGGCTCCGGCTATCGACGTGATCCAACAATCCGGCCACGCCGTTGACGAACGGCTCGCAGCCGATGAAAGCGGTCGAAGGATGGTTCGCGGCTTGGGCGGCCAGATGCTCGCCGCCGCCGAACCCTACCTCCAGCCATAGATCGTCCGGCGCAAAACCGAACAATTCCGATACTTCCATATTCTCTACGGCCCGTATTTCCATCCTCGGCAGCAGATCGCGCATCAACGCGCTTTTCCTCGCGTTCAAAGGGCGGCCTTTGTGCCTGCCGTAAAGCCGTTCAAGCATCTTTGGCAACCTCGACGTCGGCGGATATTTGGCGGCGCAAAGCCTCCATATCCGCGAATTTGGCTTCCGGCCTTATGAATTTACGCAACTCCACCTCCCATTCCTCCCCGTATATGTCGCCTTCGAAATCGAATAGATGAAACTCCAGCAATTCCCGCGAGCCGTCCAAAGTCGGACGGACGCCGACGTTGGCAACGCCGCGCCGCGAGAAATCGTTTCCCGCCAGCCGCCGCGCCGCGATGGCGTAAACCCCGAAACGCGGGCGCAGATGCTCGCCCATCTCGATATTGGCGGTGGGAAACCCCATCTGCCGCGCGCGGGCGTCGCCGCGCGCGATCTTTCCCGACAACGACCAAGGGCGACCCAATATCTTCGCGGCCTGCCCCACGTCTCCGCAACGAAGGAATTCCCGCGCCCTCGACGAGGATATAACCTCGCCGGTTTCGTCGCGCAACGGCTCGACCTCGGTCACGCCCAAACCGCATCCGGCCAAAAAACCCATATTCCCTTCGCGTCCGCGCCCGAAAACGAAATCGCATCCTGCCACCGCGTGAACGGCGCGGCAACGCTTCGCCAGAACGTCTTCGACGAAATCGGCGGCGGAAGTCGCGGCCAGCTCGCGGGTAAATTCCAAGGTGATCACGTCGTCGACGCCCAAGTCGAGCAACAGCCTTTCCTTGACGGAAGCCGAGGTCAGGCGAAACGGCGGTATATCGGGATTAAGCACGCGGCGCGGGTGCGGCTCCATCGTCAATATGGCCGAACGGCACCCCAGCTCCCGAGCCTTGTCTATCGCGGCGGCTGCGATGCGACGATGCCCCAAATGCACTCCGTCGAAATTTCCCAACGCCACCACGCGGCCAGTATTTTCTTCGTCAAAAGTTGTCTTTGCCATATCCGTTCCGCTAGGATGCGTCTCTGCCAGCCTCCCCCATGATAGTCATTATAATCTAAGCAGGTCTAGATGCAGGAATTGTTCTACACCTCACCCAATGGCGTGAAACTTCGTTACGCATGGGCAAGAACCCGAGAAACCTCCGTGCGCGGCACAGTTTTATGCCTGCATGGGCGCATGGAGTGCCTTGAGGTATACGAAGAGCAGACAGCCGATTGGAACCGGCGAGGCTTCGACGTGGTGATGTTCGATTGGCGCGGACAGGGCGGCTCCGAACGCCCAATCAAGCACGATCCGCACCGCCATCACATAGCCTCGTTCCACGAATACCGCTCTGACTTGCGGCATTTCCACGCCGACGTGGCGGCCAAGATGGCGCGGGGCAAAATGCTGCTTTTCGCCCATTCCATGGGCGGATGCGTGGCGTTGGACTGGCTGACGAAGGAAAATTCTCCGGACATAAAAGCGGCGATATTGACCGCCCCCATGTTGGCCATCCCAGTCCCCAGCGCGATATACGGTCCGGTCTTGCTGGCCTGTCACGCCGCCATAAAATTGGGGTTCGAGGAAAGCTATATCCCGGGCGAAAGCCGCTTTGAAGTCGCTAGTTGGACTTTCGAAAACAACGTCCTCACCAGCGACCCGCGCCGTTTCCGCGTCATCCCCGACTGTTTCGCCGCCCGCCCCGATCTGTCGGTCGGCGGCGTCACATGGGGCTGGTTGCGCGCCGCGCTGAAAGCGGTGGAGCGCGTGCGGGAAACCCTGCCGTCGCTGCGCGTCAACGCCTTGGTTTTCTCCAGCGGCGAGGACAAGGTAGTGCCCTATTCCGAACTCGGCAAATGGATACGCCGCATCCCCAACGTGTCGGAGAAATTCTATCCCGAAGCCAAACACACCATAATGTTGGAAACGGATTCCATCCGCGATCGGGTTTGGCGAGACATCGACGGTTTTTTAAAGGATATTTCCGTCTGAACCGCGCCCGATCCCCGAGAGCTTCGGTTATTTTCCGCCCATCGCGCTCATAACCTTGATCACGGCGGGGCCTATAAGCACCACGAACAGCGGCGGCAAAATAAAAACGATCATCGGCACGGTCAAAATCGCGGGCAAACGGGCTGCTTTCTCTTCCGCCCGCATCATGCGCTCGTCGCGCATTTCCGCCGATAACACCCGCAACGCCTGAGCCAATGGAGTGCCGTATTTCTCGGTCTGGATCAGCGTGTTCACCAACGCCAGCACCCCCGGCAACGGCACGCGCTCGGCCAACCCTTGCAAAGCTTTGTGGCGGTCGGGCAAAAAATTTAATTCCACCCCCGTCATGCCCATTTCCTCGGCCAGTTCGGGACAAGTGGGGCCTATCTCGCGACCGACGCGATCGAACGAGGCGTCCATCCCCAATCCGGCCTCGGCGCAAATGACCATCAAATCCAAAGCGTCCGGCATTCCTTTGCGCAACTCGTCCTCGCGCTTTTGCGTCTGGTTTTTCAACAATACCACCGGCAGCAGCCAGCCTAGGATCGAAACCCCGAAAGCCACCCCAAATCCGGCCGCCGGTTTCATGTCGCCAACGCGCGCCACGAATATGAAAAACAAGGCCATGGCGAAAAAGCCGATCATAGCCCCAAGACGCGCCAGAACATAGGTAAACACCGCCTCCCGCGAATGGTATCCGGCGCGCTTGAGTTTGAGGCGCATATCGGCCATCGCCTCTCCGTCCGACGACAAAAGCATATCGGCTACGCGCTTAGCAAAACCCGAACGTTTTAAGGCGGCGCGGCGCGAAGGCCTCGCCTTGCGTTCGGCCTGAAACACCTCGCGATGACGCGCCACGTTACGCAACCTGCCTGATAGAGGGTCGCGCTCGACCAACGCCACCCAGATCAGCACCACGACCGCGAACGCCGCTATGCCGCAAAGCGCGGCCACCAGATTTGGATCGTTCAGCAGCTTGTTCATGTCAAACCCGACCGCCATTTTCGCGCAGAAGCCAAAACGCCGAACCTCATATTTCGAAGTTGATCATCTGCTTCATAAAGAACACTCCAAAACTCAGCCACGTCAAACCTCCCGCCAACAGCACTTTGCCGCGCAAGTCGGTCAGCAAAATCATCATATATTCCGAGTTGACGGCCATCAGCAGAGCAAACATCAGAAAGGGCAGGGATCCGATTATCATCGCGCTCGCCCGCGCTTCCGACGACATAGCGCGTATTTTGAGTTTCAGTTGCCGCCTTTTTCTGAGCAAATCAGCCAAATTTCCCAAAGTCTCCGCAAGATTGCCTCCGGTCTCGCGCTGGATCGCCAAAGCGATGATGAAAAACCGATACTCCGGCGCGTCGATGCGCGAGGCGACTTCCCACATCGCCTCGTCCATCGAACGCCCCATGCGGATGCCGTCGCTGATGCGCTTGAACTCGGTTCCCACTGGCTCCGGCATCTCGCGCCCCACAGCGGCTATGGACTCGCTGATGGGCAGGCCGGAGCGCAAGCCGCGACAAATGGTGTCGATGGCCTCGGGAAAACCGCCCAAAAACTTGCGAACACGCTTGTCGCCCATCCGTCCCACGATCATATGAGGAAGATAAAGTCCGGCGGCGATCGCCATGAACACCGCAGCCGGACGCGACCATGCGAACGCGAAGGCGAACAACAGGAAAAAAACCATTATCGCCAGCGCGTTGATTATGAGGTATTCGCCCAGCGTAGTGCTGCGTCCGGTCTTGGCCAGCCGAGCCCGCAGCTTTGCGGGATTGGGCAGGAAAGTTTTGATCAAAAGGTTGAGAAAAGGAATGGCGCTGTCCGAACTGGAACGCACCAAGGTCTCGTGCCTACCTTTGGACAAAACGTTTTTCTTGACCTCGCCCGCCGCGCTGACCCGAGCCAGACGCCTGTCCAAAACGCCGGAACCGCCGCCTCCGAACACTGCGAACAGCAGGAAAATTACCGTTCCTCCGCCTGCCGCCGCAAGAATAAAAGGAAGATATTGGTTCACGCCATCGCCTCCAGCATCTCCTTTTCCAAACCATAGTACGCCGCCTTGGGCAAACAGTGTGGGCGCAGGCCGTGGTTGCGAAACTCTACGGCCAGCTTGCCGTCTGGCAATTCCCCTGTGACTTCGCAGGTAAACAGATCCTGCATGGATATGACTTCGCCTTCCATGCCGATGACCTCGGAAACATAGGTGACGCGGCGCGATCCGTCGCGCATGCGGCTGACCTGCACGATCATATCCACCGCCGAGGCGATCTGCTGGCGAATGGCGCGGGGAGCGAGGTTAACCCCGCCCAGCCCCACCATGTTTTCGAGCCGCATCAACGCCTCGCGCGGGCGGTTGGCGTGAACTGTCGAAAACGAGCCGTCGTGTCCGGTGTTCATGGCCTGCAGCATATCGATGGCTTCGCCGCCTCTGGTCTCGCCGACGATGATGCGGTCAGGACGCATACGCAGCGAGTTCTTCAACAAGTCTCGCATAGTGATTTCACCGTGTCCTTCAAGGTTGGCGGGACGGGTTTCCAAGCGCACGACGTGCGGCTGCTGCAGTTGCAACTCAGCCGCGTCCTCTATCGTCACCACGCGCTCGCCGTGGTCGATCATCTGCGACAGCGCGTTGAGCAACGTGGTTTTGCCCGATCCCGTGCCGCCGGAAATCAGGATGTTCAGGCGGCAACGTCCGGCTATACGAAGCACCCGCGCCATTTGCTGCGAGATGCTGCCGAAACCCACCATCGTATCCAGCGTTATCTTTTTCTTCGAAAACTTGCGGATGGTGATGGAAGGTCCATCGATTGCCAAAGGCGGAACCACGATGTTGACGCGGCTTCCGTCCAGCAACCGCGCATCGCAAAGCGGAGAGCTTTCGTCGATGCGCCTGCCGATGGCGGTGACGATGCGAGTGGCGATGGACATGACGTGCGCGTTGTCGCGGAACGTCACTCCGGAGATCACCAGCTTGCCCTTGTTTTCGATGTACACCTGCTTCGGTCCGTTGACCATGATCTCGGATATGGTGTCGTCGGCCAACAACGGCTCCAACGGCCCAAGCCCCAGCATGTCGTCCAGCAGTTGCCTCACGAGATCCTGACGCTCCTGCGAATTGAGCTGGATCTTGGTTTCCGTCAACAGCTCCGCCACCAACACCGTCATGTCGCGGGACAAATCGTCCCTCGCCATCCGCGCCGCCGCCGATGTATCGATGCGCTCCAGCACCAGCGGTTGCAACTTCAACTTGGCGTTTTCTATCGTAGCCCGATTTGCCGCCGCCGTTCCCGATACTGCTTCAGCGGTCGCAACCGGCTGTGCGGACAGAGGCGGGGGCTGCGGCGTTGGCGAAGGATTGGAAACCTGAGAAGAAGGATTAGCGGCGAATGGGGAAGTCGGAGCGGACGCTTCGAAAGCGGAAGCGGCCAAAACCTCGGGCGCGCGCCCCATAAGGCTGTTGGTCAAAGCGGTGACGAGATCACGCTGATCCAGAAGATTCAGCTCCATTCGGCTTTCGGCCAAAAAAGCCGTCACTGCGGCCTTGACCTCGCGCGCGATATCGTTGCGCTGCATCGCCGCCGCGCGTTCGGGCGGAAATTTCTTGCTAATTTCGGCCAATATCTTGTCGTGCAAAGACGAAATCATGCCGTCGACGGCGACGACGTTTCCGCTGTCGCCCGCCGCGCTCATTTCTTTTCACCCGAAGATTTTCCGCCTAACAACCCAAAAAATCCCTTTTTTGCGGTGGCAGCGGCGGGTTTGTTTTCCCCGAACAACGCCACCGCAATTTCGCGCATGGTTTTCGCCAATTGCGATTGCGGAGCGACGCTCGGCACGGACTTTCCGGCGTTGTTGGCGGCGGTCACGTTCTTATGATCGTCGGCGATGTTATAGTCCACTTTCGAATGCGCGCTTTTTACGAACGACGCCTCGTCAACCGCCGCCGGATGCTGTTGGCCGATCTTGGCGGCGGCGATCGTCACCTTGGCTTGTGTTCCGGAATCCTTGATGGCCTGCTTGATGCGAAGAGTGTCCCTGATGCCGGACAACGACAACTCAGTCACCAAAATTATTTCGTTCGCCGCCGTCAAAGCCCGCTTGTGCGCGGCCAGCAAATGGCGCGGCATATCGACCACCACCGCGCGATAGTTCAGGCGCAATTCCTTTATCAACGACAGCACGGCGGTCGCGTCCATCGGCGCTATCTCGCTCACGGACTCCTCCGCCCCCAAAAGCGAGAGATTCTCGCTTTCGCTCGCCATCGCGCTGGAAACCATCAGATGATCGACGCGCTGCGGCGATGACACTATGTCTCGCAACCCGCGCCCGGGCTCCAGATCCAACGCCAAGGCGCAAGTTCCGAAATGCAAATCCAAATCCAAAATCGCGCTTTTGTGCTTAAGATCGTGCGCCGCTATCCACCCCAGATTGACGGCCAAAGTGCTGGCTCCCACTCCACCGCGCACCCCTATCACCACCGCGACCTTAGGCTCGCTGGCCTTCAAAGCGTCGCCGCCGCCGCGAACGGCGGCCGCCATCGCTTGGGACAACGCTTCCGGCGTCACCGGTTTAACCATGTAATCCGTAAGTCCGGCGGCGACCATGCTGCGATACACGCCGACGTCGTTGGCGGAACCTATCGCCACTATCTTGGCGATGGGGCCGCACAAGCTGACCAGCCGCGCCGCCGTTTGGGTAGGCTGTGGCTTGTCGTCTAAATCGACCACCGCGAACTTGGGCGGTGGCTTGGAATCCAACATCGCCATAAATGCGTCAGAACCGCCCAACTGCACGTTCTGGCGCGGCATAGCGTTGCGTTCCGCCCATTCGCGAACGACCGAGGCCGTAGCCTCGTCGTTAAGGAACGCCATGAATTCCGGATTTGAAGGAGAATTTCCGCTCACGGTTGAGCCCCCGGAACCTGCGCTTGCTGCGTCACCGCCGGAGCCGTGGCGTTAGGGTCTATAAGCGGCGTGGTCTTGCCTATGCGATAGCGCGCCACTCCCAGCGACGCGGCGGAACCGTCCGCCGGAACAAAGGTATCGTTGGCGACCAGATCCTCCGGCCTTTCCACCGCTACCGCCAGATTGCGGGCGGTGGCGCATCCCAGTTGCGGCATCATGGTGTTTTCGAAAGGATCGTTGTTGTTGCCTTCGCGCCAACCCGGGCAAGGCGGCGGCACTGCCGCCAATCCATACCCATCGCGGGAAGGAACGAGGCCGATGGAATAATCGGGGTTCATGGCCGAACGCGAATGATCGCAAGCGGCGAGAGCCATCAAGGCGCAAACGGAAAGCAGGGCGGATTTGTTCATTTTATCTTCTCCGTCATTCCAGTATGAACCCGCCCGGGCCGCTCAAGGCGGTTCCGGATTCCGGCCGGACCGTAGCGGGAGCCGAAGGCAAGGACTGCTTTGGCATGGCAGGAGGCGGTGGCGGAGACGGTTCCACCGGAGCCGTCACCACCGCGCTCGCCGGAGCCGCCGACGGGGCTGACATGCTATCCTCGGTTTGCCTGACCACCTCCGGCGGTTCGAGATTGCGAGCGCGTTTGTTTCCGCTCAACGCCCTCGCGTCCGTGGAACTGTTGGTGGTTCGCATCCGCACCAGACGATCGGTGTCGGACGGCAAACTGAGTCCGTCGGTCGGCAACGCCAGATTTTCTTCGCTTGCGGCTGGACGCACGACGTAGGGGGTAATGATTATGACCAGCTCGCTTTCGTTGTTTTGAAAGCGGGTAGAGCGGAACAACGGCCCTAATATCGGCACGTCTCCCAAGAACGGATACTTGTCGACGCTCTGGTTCTGGCTGTTGTTGAGCAGTCCGGCTATGGCGAAGCTCTGGCCGCTTTGCAGCTCGATCGTCGTCTCGGCGCGACGGGTCACCAACGCCGGAACGACTATGTTGTTCAAAGTCACCGAACCGGCGTCCGTAAGCTGGCTGACTTCGGGGCGCACATGGAGATTGATGCGGTCATCGTTGGTAATGGTCGGAGTAAAGGCCAACGACACGCCGTATTGCTTCCATTCGATGGTGACGGTGGTTTGCGACTGCGGCACGGGTATGGGGAATTCCCCGCCCGCCAAGAAGCTGGCGGTTTCGCCGGACATCGCCGTCAAATTAGGTTCGGCCAGAACCGTGATCAGCCCGTCTTTGGCCAAAGCGTCGATCAACCCGTTGATGTTGTGGCGTTGACCGGTATGGGTGACGCTGACCACCCCGTTGACGTCGCTGCCGCTGGTGGGGCGGGCGCGATCCAACAAATTGGTTCCCGACGCCAAAACTGTGGTTCCGGTAGCCAAACCGAAGGCGAACCCCCCTATATTGCCGATGCTTTCCCAATTGATGCCAAAGCGTTTATCCACGTCGCGAGACACCTCGGCAAAACGAACTCGTATCTGTATCTGGTTGTTTCCTCGCACCTGCAAGCGATTGATTACCTCGCCCCCTTCCTTGGGGACATAGCGCGCCGCCAAACGTCTGGCGTCCTCGGCGGCCGCAGCGTCCTTGACCTCTCCCGTCATCACGATGCCGCTGGGAATCGCCTCCACTTTTATCCGGTTGTTGGGAATTACGGCGTTCATCGCCATCCGTAGGTCGTCGAGATTTTGGGAAACCGAGATAACCCGATGCAATATGGTTTTGCCACCGACATCGCTGGCCACCAACGTGGTGTTACCGGTGCGCTTGCCAAAAACCATAAGCGAGGTAGGGGAAAGCACCTGCACGTCCGCGACCTCTGGATTGGCGATGAACACAGAGGAAGCAGCTGAGTTCAACGCGACCGCTGTGCCATGATCAACCGAAACCTTGACCGGAGCTGGAGCCGCAACCGAAGACGGCTCGGCCTGCGCCGCGCCTATGGGCAAGACAGCAAGCGCGGCGGCTAACCATAAAAACCTGAACAGTGAAAACGCTTTCATCTGCTTGACCTTTCCACGTCACCGGCAATGGCATCGTCCTGCCTCACCTCGAAAACGGACTCCGAAGTTTCCTTGCCGCGCATGACTTGTATGTGCTGCACCGCGCCGCTGCGGCTGGCCGGTCCGGACAACACGCGGCTCACGTCGCTATCCCACGTCACGCCGCCCCTTTCCTCCAGCGGAGGAATGGACGCCTCCGCGCCGACGGATTGTCCGTCGACGTTTATGCCTTCGGTTCCGGCCAAAGCGTTCTTGTCTTTTTCGGCGGAAGTTGCGGCGGCTTCCGGCTCGTTTGTCAAGCTGCGAAGCGACAAGGAAAGCGTGCCGATTTCTGAAGACAAAGCCACAGTTTCCGCCTGCCTCGGCGTGACTTCCAGCGTGGCGGTCTGCGCCACCTTGGGTTCCTTGGCCTGATCATCGGTCTTTTGATCCAACGCTAAAACCCGCACGTTGGTAAGAATGGTCTCGGCGACTTTATGGCCGCTGGACTCGGTATCCGGATTGGTCTTGCGGTTGACCTGATGGGTGACTATCACGTCCACCCTGTCGCCCGGAAACACGAAACCGGCCACCCCGCCAACCGGCGTCATGGATATGGACACCGCCCGCATTCCCGGGTTCAAGACCGCCGCCATAAAGCCCTGTTCCTTGGACTTGATAACCCTCGTCGCCGTAATCGGCTCTCCGGCGTTCATGCCGCGCCGCACGACCGCGCCGTTGTATTCGGAAATCTCTCCCTTGCCCTTGACGGTGAAATCCTCCGTCGCGCCATCGGTCGGCCACGGCTGCCATTTCACGTCGCCATCCTTGACGATGGTGCCGGAAGGCAAATCGCGGGAAGCCACCAGAACTTGCGTGGCGGCGGCCTCTACCGGCTGCGCCGGAGAACCATCAGCCGCGGGGTTTTGCATCATCGACCGCGCCATCATCATGGTTCCGGCGGCGATGGCTAAGGCCAAAATCAGAAGAATTATCTTGCGGGGCTGCACGTCAGTTCACTCCGGTTGGTTGGGACAAGGCCTTGCTTGCGAAATTCAAAAGCACGCACAATCCGCCGATGGCGATAGCCACGCCGTAAGGAACCGGTATCTTTCTTATATTGACCGCCTCTTCCGGATTAGCCTTTCGGTTTTGCCAATAATGCGCGGCTGCCAGCATCAATGACAAAAGCCCGCCCGCAATGGCGGTAATGAAAAGGAAAATTCCCAGCAGATCCGGCCCCGCCCATAAACTGGCGACCGCCAGCAGCTTGATGTCTCCGGCCCCCGCTATCTTGCGGGCGAACACCACGAACCCCGCCGCCAGAACCAGACAGAACATAGCGATGTGCTGCCCCCACTGAAGCTCCGCCGGAGACGTAAACGCGAACAAAGGGAACAACGCGCCGATGCCGAGGCAAGCCAAATTGGGAATGCGATAGCTGCGCGCGTCGCTGACCGCCGCCGCCACGAACATGGCCGCCGCCGCCGCAAGCGTCGCGAAATACGTCAAGGCGTATATGTTCAGATCTTCTGGCATTGATTTCAAACGAAGGAAAATGTGGTGGAAACGAACGGAATTACCAGCCATTCTGCATCGCATATGATTAACGGTAAATGAATGCTCCGGCTTATTTACGCGAAGACCCGCGAAGCCGCCGCATTCTCGCCCGAAGAGTCAGCTTCGCCAGCGGCCAAATGGCAAATATGCCGATCAAAACTGGAGCCGACCACAAGATATAGGTATTGCCCTGCACCGGTGGTCGTAAAAGTATGAAATCACCGTAACGGTCTCGCAACCAATTTTTGATTTCGTCGTCCGAAGCTCCGGCGGCCATCTTCTCGCGGATCAAAAGGCGCAGATCCGCAGCCATCGGAGCCGCCGAGTCGTTGATCGACTCGGCTTGGCACACCACGCAGCGTATCTCGTCGCCCAAGGCCGCCGCCCGCCTTTCCAAGACGGCGTTATCTTGGGAGAACGCCGCGCCGGACGTGGCTAACACGAACAAAAAGGCCGCCGCCGCCCGCCAAAATGCCATTGTTTCGTTCTCCGTTCGGGATATACATATAGCCGATAGTCGCCATTGAAAGCCACGGAGCAAACATGACGCAAGAACGCATGGCCTTCCGCGCCGAAGTAAGCCGCTTGCTGGACATCGTAGTCCACTCGCTTTACAGCGAAAAGGAGATATTCCTGCGCGAGCTTGTCTCCAACGCCTCGGACGCCTGCGACCGCCTGCGCTACGAGGCGGTAACGCAGCCCGATCTGACCGGCGAAGAGCCCGACTTCTCCATCAGGATAACCGTCGACCCCAAAGCGCGAACCCTGACCGTCTCCGACAACGGCGTCGGCATGACCCGCGACGAGCTGGTGGAAAACCTCGGCATCATCGCCCAATCCGGCACTTCCGAGTTCCTTAAAAAGTTCGAGGACGGCAAAAAGCCAGACGTGTCGCAAATAGGACAGTTCGGAGTGGGCTTCTATTCCGCCTTCATGGTGGCGCAAATGGTCGAAGTGACCTCGCGCAAGGCCGGAACCGCCGAGGCTTGGGCTTGGGAATCCGACGGGCGCGGCGAATTCACGGTGGAGGAAGCCGAACGCTCAGGTCGCGGCACGGACGTGACGTTGTACCTAAAGCAGGGCGAGGACGAGTTCCTGCAGGAAGACCGCCTGCGCGCCATCGTGCGCCAGTATTCCGACCATATCGCCCTGCCGGTGTTCGTGGGCGACGGCGACGCGCCCGCCAACCGCGCCTCGGCGTTGTGGCAACGCGCCAAATCCGAGATAACTTCCCAGCAGTACAAGGAATTCTACCATCACGTCGCCCACGCCTTCGACGAACCGGCGATGATTTCCCACTGGAAGGCCGAAGGAAAGATCGAATACGCCGGATTGCTGTTCGTCCCCGGCACGAAGCCTTACGACCTCTTCGATCCCAAACGCCGCCACGGCGTTAAGCTCTACGTCAAGCGCGTATTTATCACCGACGAGGCCGAGGGGCTGGTTCCCTCCTATCTCCGCTTTCTGCGCGGCGTGATCGACAGCGAGGATCTGCCCTTAAACGTCAGCCGCGAGATGCTCCAGCACAACCCTCTGTTAGCCAAAATCCGCCACGGCGTCGTCCGCCGCGTCATCGGCGATCTGCAAAAACTGTCCGAGGATAAACCGGCCTACGCCGCGTTCTGGGACAACTTCGGCGCGGTAGTCAAGGAAGGACTGTACGAAGACGGCGAAAACCGAGATTCCCTGCTGGAGATAGCCCGCTTCCGCTCCACCGCTTCGGACGGAGGACTGGTTTCGTTGGAAGAATACGTCGCCCGCATGAAGAACGGGCAAGAGGCGATATATTACATCAACGGCGACGATCCGAACGCCTTGGCTCGCAGCCCGCATCTGGAAGGCTTCCGCGCCCGAGGGATCGAAGTGCTGTTGCTTACCGACGCGGTGGACGATTTCTGGACCGGCGCGGTGGGCGAGCACAAAGGCAAGAAATTCGCGTCCGCGACCCGCGCCGGACAGGACATGGAGAAATTCGCGGCGACATCCAAAGACGAGACTGCGGAAAAGCCGCCTGAAGCCTCCATCTCCGCGCTTATCGCCTTGATGAAGGTCGCGCTGGGCGACGAGGTGAAGGACGTGCGGACGTCATCTCGCCTGACCGAAAGTCCGGCCTGCTTGGCGGCGGACGAAGGCGACATCGACATCCATCTCGAACGCTTTCTGCGCCAACACAACCAGATCCGCACGCCGAGCAAAAGGATATTCGAAATAAACCCCGATCACGCGCTTATCCGCCGTTTGGCGGAACGCTCCGCCGCCGGATCTTCGCCGCAACTGGAGGACGCGATCCGGCTGTTGCTGGATCAAGCGCGGCTGTTGGGCGGCGAACCCATCCCCGATCCCCTAGCCTTCGGAAAACGCTTGAACGAGAGTCTGGAGAGGGCGATATAAACGGATGGATATTCTGGTAGCCGATAGCAACAGCAAGCACCGTCATTGCGCAGTCTACAGCCAAAGGAAAGCGTCATTGCAAACCGCCCCCCTTCCCCCACTCGCCGTCATTGCGAGCCGCCTCTTGGCGGCGAAGCAATCCAGTGCCGTTGCGCCTGCGGCTCTGGATTGCTTCGCGTCGCAAGGGTGACGCTCGCAATGACGTCGCTTGCTGTTGCTCTTGGCTGCCAAATTACCAACCCGTTTTAAGAAAAAACCGGATTCTTCATCCACCCGAACAAGGAAAACTCGCCAAATCATGCCCGATCTTCCACTCAACCAAATCTTGACCGGCGAGTGCGTGGAAACTATGGACTCGCTGCCCGAGGCATCGGTAGACGCGGTCTTCGCCGATCCCCCGTACAATCTCCAGTTGGGAGGCGATCTGACCCGCCCCAACAACTCCAAGGTGGACGCGGTCGACGACGACTGGGATAAATTCGCCGACTTCGCCGCCTATGACGAATTCACTGCGGCTTGGTTGAAAGCGGCGCGGCGGTTGTTAAAACCCGACGGCAGCCTGTGGGTGATCGGCAGTTACCACAATATTTTCCGCGTGGGCGCGATATTGCAGGATCTGGGGTTTTGGATATTGAACGACGTGATATGGCTGAAATCCAACCCCATGCCGAACTTTCGCGGCCGCCGCTTCACCAACGCGCACGAAACGCTCATTTGGGCGGCGCGATCGCGGGAATCCAAGCCGCGCTTCAACTATGAAGCCATGAAGAACTTGAACGACGAAAAGCAAATGCGTAGCGACTGGACTCTGCCCATCTGCTCGGGCGGCGAACGCCTGCGCGACGACGCGGGCAGCAAGGCGCATCCGACGCAAAAACCCGCCGCGCTGCTATATCGCGTCATCATGTCCTCGACGCGGACGGGGGACACTGTGCTGGATCCGTTTTTCGGCAGCGGAACCACCGGAGCCGTGGCCAAATCGCTGGGGCGCAACTTCGTAGGCATCGAGCGCGATCCCGAATACGCCCGCCACGCCGCCCGCCGCATCGCCGCTGTCGCCGCGCCGGATATGTTTTCGGATTCCGCGGACGCGGCAGGTTTCCTGAACACCCCCGCCAAGCGCGAAGCTCCGCGCGTGCCGTTCGGCAATCTGTTGGAGGCGGGATTATTGAAGCCCGGGCAAATCTTGTGCGACGCCAAAAGGCGTCATTTCGCGATCGTCAACGCCGACGGAACCCTGACGCTTCGCGGCGACGCTGAGGCTCGCGGATCTATCCACCGCATGGGGGCTTTGGCTCAAAACGCCCCGGCCTGCAACGGCTGGACGTTCTGGCATCTCGACCAATCCTCCCCTCTCGCTCCCATAGACTCCCTAAGGGCGTTGGCAAGAAAAGGTTAGGATTTGCCTAACATCCCTCCGCGCTGCTATAAGCCGCGTCGGGAGGCTGGCGGCGGGCGAACTCCGTGCCAACCCGGCCAGGTCTGGAAGGAAGCAACCGTAACACGTTCAGGTTCGGGTCGTTGTCCAGCCTCCCACCCAAACCCGCCTTCGCGTTAGAAGATTGGCTCTTTCTTAAAACGGGTGGGTAAAGAATCTCTCTTTCAGCAATCACGGTCTGTTCCTCCCCCTTCTTAGGGGGAGGAACAGACCGCGCCGACTGTCAGAACGTCGCCTCAACCCTGATAAAAACCAACCACCCGTTTTGGGCGAGAACCAGATTATTCACAGAGCCGCCGTCGATTACATTTCCTCCGAATAAAACTTTCCTTCGTCATCGCGATAAAGGCAATGCACCTTTGCGTTCGCCAGTTTTTTATCGCCCTTTCCCAAGCCATAGGCGCGAATAAGCATCCTCTCTATACCGCCATGCCATACGAACAGCCTCAAGCCTGCCCCGAAAATCGAGATCGCCATGCAACGGGAAATGGCCTCTTCCATTCTCGCCTGAAGTTGGGCATCAGTTTCGCTGTTGGCCGGAAACCGCCGCGCAATTCGAAGTTCGTTGCGCGTCAAGGTTTCTCCGGCAGGGATTTCTTCCCACAGTTGCCCTTCCCATTCGCGCAAATCGCGATCTTTTAATCCTTCGTCTTGCCCTATGCGAACCGCAACCCCATTTTCGGCAAGAAGGCGTCGCATAATTTCCGCCGTTTCTCTGGCGCGATCCATTCCGCTGTGGATAATGATTTCAGGCGTTCTATCTGCGGGAAATTTCAAGATGTCCTGAGCGGCTTTCCGCGCCTGTTCCCGACCGGTCTCATTGAGAGGCACGTCCAACCTGCCGGTTACCCGTCCGGCTTCATTCATGGCGGTCTGTCCGTGACGCATAAACATAAACTGGAGGTTTTTCACGTCGCGCCCTTCTCTCGTCTAGAGCAGATCGCGATAAGGTTTGCGCGCCTTAGCGCAAACCGTTCGCGTGAATCCGCTCTACAACCAAAAAGTTAGAGCGTTTTCCGTCAAAAGTTTATGAGTAAACCTAATCGGAAAATGCTCTAGCGGCGGGGAAAAGCCCTAATCATTCCTTCCCATCGCCTGTCCCGCGCCTTTTATCTCGCCCACCGCCTGCAACAGCTTGGAATGGAAACGATAAGGGCTGGCGACGTGGTCTATCGGCGATATGCCGCCGCCCGTGCCTTTGACCATCACCGTTCCGAAACCCAAGATCCTGCCGTACATCGTCTGGTCGATGTTCGCGCCCTCGACCTTCGTCAACATCAGTTCAAAGGTAGTGGTGGATATAAGACCGTACTTGGCGATGACGCGGCGGTCGGTTATCACCAATTCGGTGGAAATCTGCCGCACATATGCGGCCAAAAGCTTCATGGTTCCGGCGGCGATGATGGCCACCGAAATCCACATCACGGCTTTATCGCTGACGCCGCCCCAGAACCCATCCAATATCGCCTTGACCGCCGCGCTGCCGTAATGGCTGAAAGCCGATCCCATGGCTACCACGAATATCCCCGATAAATACACCACCCAATGGATCTCGGCGGCGTACAGCAGCCTTTCGCCCGGCATCATGCTGCGTTCGAGGTATCTGCTCATCGCTCCTCCAAGGCCGCCAAATACTTCTCGGCCTCCAACGCCGCCATGCATCCCATGCCAGCCGCCGTGACCGCTTGCCGATAGACCTTGTCCTTCACGTCTCCGGCCGCGAACACGCCGTCCACTCCGGTGGCGGTGGAATCCGATTTCGTCAGTATGTACCCCTGCTCGTCCATGTCAATTCTGCCCTTGAATATGGCCGTGGCCGGAGTATGCCCGATCGCGACGAACACCCCATCGGTCTTTATCACGCTCTCCGCGCCGCTTTTCACGTTGCGTATCCTGACCCCCGTCACCGACAAATGGGGTTCGTCCACGCCGAGGATTTCCTCGACCACGCTGTCCCACACCACGGCCATCTTGGGATTGGCGGCCACGCGCTGGCGCAACACTCGCTCTCCCCTGAACTCGTCGCGGCGATGGATTATGGTGACCTTGCTGGCGTGATGCGTCAAATACAACGCCTCCTCCATCGCCGAGTTGCCGCCGCCCACCACCACCACTTCCTTGCCGCGAAAGAAAAATCCGTCGCAGGTGGCGCATCCCGAAACCCCGAAACCCCGAAACTTTGTCTCGCTCTCCAGCCCCAGCCAACGCGCCTGCGCGCCGGTGGCGATTATCACGCTGTCGGCCACAAACTCGTCGCCGGAATCCGCCTTGCACACGAAAGGCCGTTTAGAAAAGTCGGCGTCCGCGATGGTGTCGTAAACCAGCTTCGCGCCCATCTTGGCCGCCTGCGCCGACATTTGCTCCATCAGCCACGGCCCTTGCACCGCCTCGGCGAAACCCGGGTAATTCTCGACGTCCGCCGTGATGGTCAGCTGCCCGCCCGGCTGCTGCCCCTGCACGACGATCGGTGACATGCTGGCGCGGGCAGCGTATATCGCCGCCGTGTATCCGGCAGGCCCCGCGCCGATGATGAGAACTTTGGTTTTATGGGTTTGCGGCATGGTTCTTCCTTTGCGGAGTACAGATATTAGGATCTTACGCAAAACAGGCGGACAAACGATCGTTTTTTCGGCAATCCTATAACTGCCGAGCTATTTCCTCGATCTCAAAGCATTCGATCACGTCGCCGGCCTGAATGTTGTCGTAGTTCTCGAACGCCATGCCGCATTCGAAGCCCTCGCGCACTTCCTTGACCTCGTCCTTGACGCGCTTGAGGGTCTTGAGCGTGCCTTCGTGGATGACCACGTTGTCGCGCAACAGGCGCACCTTGGCTCCGCGCTTGACAACGCCTTCGGAGATCTTGCATCCCGCGACCTTGCCGACCTTGGTGATGTTGAACACCTGAAGTATCTGGGCGTTGCCGAGGAACTTTTCGCGCAAATCCGGCGACAGCATTCCCGTCAACGCCTGTCTCACGTCGTCGATGGCGTTGTAGATCACCGAGTAATAACGTATCTCCACTCCGTCGCGCCGCGCCATTTCGCGGGCCTGAGGATTGGCGCGAACGTTGAAGCCGATGATCATGCCTCCGGAAGCTCGCGCCAGCGTCACGTCGGACTCGGTAATCGCGCCCACAGCGGCGTCCAAAGCCCGCACCTTAACCTCGGTGTTATCGGCGGAGAGCTTGATGAGCGAGTTCTTCAACGCTTCGACCGATCCATGCACGTCGCCCTTTATAAGGACGGCCAATTCCTTCACAGCACCGGCCTTGATGTTGTCCAACATCTGCGTCAAAGACGACCGCTGGTTGGCGGCGGCGTTTACCGAGCGGCGGCGGCGTTGGCGGAACTCGGCGATTTCCCTTGCCCGCGCCTCGCTTTGCACCACCGTCAGATCGTCTCCGGCGACCGGAGTGCCGTTTATGCCCAAGACCTCGACCGGAGTGGCCGGAGTGGCCGACGCGACGTTTTCGCCGCTATCGTTGATAAGAGCGCGAACGCGCCCCCATTCGCAACCGGCCACGAAAATATCGCCCACCTTCAGCGTTCCGCGTTTCACCAGCACGGTAGCGACAGCTCCGCGTCCCTTTTCCAGCTTAGCTTCCACAACCGCGCCTTCGGCGGAATGGTCGGGATTGGCCTTAAGATCCATCATCTCGGCCTGCAACAGCACGGCTTCTTCCAGCTTGTCCAACCCCTTGCGGGTCTTGGCGGAGATCTCGACCGACAACACCTCGCCGCCCATCTCCTCGACCTGAATATCGTGCTGGAGCAAATCCTGACGCACCCGCGACGGGTTGGCCGCCGGAAGATCGCATTTGTTGATGGCGACGATGATCGGCGCGCCCGCCGCCTTGGCGTGGCGGATAGCCTCGATCGTCTGCGGCATGATGCCGTCATCCGCCGCCACCACCAATATCACGATGTCGGTTATGTTCGCGCCGCGCGCGCGCATTTCGGTGAACGCCGCGTGGCCCGGGGTGTCGATGAAAGTTATGCGGTTGATGCCGCGCACCGATTTCGGCGAAATCACCTGATACGCGCCGATGTGCTGGGTGATGCCGCCCGCCTCGCCCGCCGCCACGCGAGTTTTCCGCATAGCGTCCAAAAGCGAAGTCTTGCCGTGGTCGACGTGCCCCATGACGGTGACGACCGGAGGACGCGGCATCAAGCTCTCCGGCGCGTCGCTCTCGCCGGATATTCCCGTCTCCACGTCGGCTTCGGCCACGCGGCGGACGCGATGCCCCATTTCGGTGGCCACCAGCTCGGCGGTGTCGGCGTCTATGCTTTGGGTTATCGTCGCCATGACGCCCATCTTCATCAACGTCTTGATGACGTCCGTGCCGCGCTCGGCCATGCGGTTGGCCAACTCCTGCACCGTTATCACTTCCGGTATCGTCACGTCGCGGGTCACCTTGACTTGCTCGGCCTGCTGCTCCGCCTGCCGCCTGTTGCGCTCCATGCGGCGGCGCAACGACGCCATGCTGCGGCGGCGGCCCTGCCCCTCGTCGTCCGTCAAAGCCTGCGTCACGGTTATCTTGCCGCCACGCCGCCTTTCCGCGCCCGCGCCGCGTTTGGCCGTCGACAAATCTCCAACTTCTCCCGCGCCCGTTCTGCCGCGTCCGCCCCGCCCAACTCGACGAGGGTCCGACTCTTCAGCGACGCCAACCGCCGCTCCGCGGCGGGCTGTTGTCGAAACCGCGTCGCCCGTTGGACGGGAACGCGAACCCTTGGCGGTCTCCAGCGAAGCGGCGCGCTGCTCGTCTTCCTGCTTCCGCTTTTCTCCTTCCTTCTTTTCCTGTTCCCGTATGCTCCGCAGCTCTTCCATCTCGCGTTGGCGCAGGCGTTCGCGAGCGGTCATGGGCTGTGAAGAATCCTGCTCGGCCACCAGATCGGTTTCGGCCGGAGCGGATGGTTCCGAAGGAGCCGCGAAGAAATCGTCATACTCGCGCTGCGACGCGCCGCCTTCGCTGGCCGCGCCGCGCAAGGCGCGCAACCGCGCCTCCTTTTCCTCGTCCGTCAACTGCCCCAAAATCGCGCTGCGGGCGCGCCCCTTGCCGCTCGCGCTTACGGCGGTTCCGGATTCGGGGCCCTTGACCATCTGCGGCACGCCGCGCTTTTCCATTATCTGCGGGGACGCGGCGGACGGCGCGTCGGAACGCTTGCGCTTGACCTCAACCGCGACGGCCTTGGAGCGTCCGTGCGAAAAGCTCTGCCGCACCGATCCGGCCGCAGCCGCGCTGCTGTCAGAAGCCACCGGCTTCTTCAGTTCCAGCTTGGGCTTGCTTCCGCCGAGGCTCAGGACTTTTTTCGGTTCCTTGTCGCTCATATTTTCCTGCCATTCGCGGGATCGCCCGCTTTCAATGTTTCATCGATCTCAACGTCATCTTCGGCCATTCCGCGCAATCTAGCCAGTTCGGCTCGCAACGTCTCCGCCAAACGGTGCCTTTTAAGCCCCGCGTAAACGGCGTCGTCCCGCCCCAAGGAACGCGCCATCTCGGCGCGGGAAAAGCCGCAGCGGATCGTCTCGGCCTTCCCCAGCTTTTTCATCCCGTCCGCGCCCGCCCCGTCCGCTACGAGAACGAAATCTATCTCGTCGGACTTTATCGCCTGCTCTATCTGGGGTTGCCCCAAAACGACAACCCCCGAGCTTTTGGCCAATCCCAAAATCTCGAGGCACCGCCGTTGCAGCAACGAAGCCACCACGTCGGAAAGATCCGGAGGCACGGCGACTTTTACCTTGGCCTTGGCGGCGCGGGAGAAAAGATTCTTGTCGGCGGCCAACCGCAAAGCCGGACGCGAAGCGCGAACCCATATTCCGCGTCCGGGCAGTTTTTCTGATATGTCCGGCGTTACCCTTCCATCGCCGTCAAGCACGAAGCGGACAAGGCGGCTGCGCGGAAACAGTTCCCCCGTGGCGACGCAGCGGCGTTGCGCCGCGCCCTCCTCTTCGCTCCGGACTTTTCCGGCTGTCGTGGGAACCGTTTTCATGCGTTTCAAACCGCCTCATCTCCCTTAACCGTTGGAATCTTCGGAAGAGAACCAGTGCTCGCGCGCGGCCATGATCGTCTCGTTGGCCTTGCTCTCGCTTAAATGCTCTTCGCCCACCATCTCGCGCAACTCGTCGCCCGCCAGATCGGCCACGTCGTCGAGCGTCTTGACGCCCTTTTCGCCCAGTTTGCAGGCGATTTCCTCGGTCATGTGCGGCAAAGCCAACACCGCGTCCTCGACCCCCAACTCGCGCCGCTTGGCCTGCACCTTGATGGCGTTCTCCGCCAACCACGCGCGGGCGCGCTGTTGCAGCTCCTCGGCCACCTCGGCGTCGAAGCCCTCGATTTCCGCCAATTCGTCTATGGGCGTTTCGGCTATCTGTTCAACCTTGGTGAAGCCCTCGGAAACCAAAAGATGGGCGATGACGTCGTCCACCGACAAAGCGTCGAGGAACAGGGCGGTACGAACCCGCATCTCTTCCTGCCGGCGTTCGGACTCCTCCTTTTCGGTCAGGATGTCGATGTCCCACCCCGTCAGCATCGAAGCCAAGCGCACGTTTTGTCCGCGACGGCCTATGGCCAAAGACAACTGGTCGTCGGGAACCACCACGTCCATGCGGTGGTTGTCTTCGTCCATCACCACCTTGGCGACTTCAGCCGGAGCCAAGGCATTGACGACAAACGTAGCCGGATCGCCGGACCACGGAATGATGTCCACCTTTTCGCCCTGCAACTCGCCCACCACCGCCTGAACGCGGCTGCCGCGCATGCCTACGCACGCTCCCACCGGATCGATCGAGCTGTCGTTAGACAAGACGGCTATCTTGGCGCGGCTGCCCGGATCGCGAGCTACCGACTTGATCTCGATGATCTGGTCGTAGATCTCCGGCACTTCCTGCGCGAACAGCTTGGCCATAAACAGAGGATGGGTGCGGGACAGGAATATCTGCGGCCCGCGCTGCTCCTCGCGCACGTCGAAGATATAGGCGCGAACACGGTCGCTGATTTTGAAATGCTCGCGCGGCAAGGACTCGTCGCGGCGCAACACGGCCTCGGCGCGCCCCAGCTCCACCGTGATGTTGCCGTATTCCACCCGCTTGACCGTGCCGCTGACTATCTCGCCCACGCGGTCGCGGTATTCCTCGAACTGGCGATGCCGCTCGGCCTCGCGCACTTTCTGCACGATAACCTGCTTGGCGGTCTGCGCGCCGGTGCGATCCATGTCGATGGGCGGCAAATCGTCGACTATGTATTCGCCGACGACGATCTCGGGATTGCTGCGCTTGGCCGCCTTCAACGAGATCTGTATAGCCTCGTTTTCCACCGGATCGGCCACCAAAAGCCAGCGTTGCAGCTTGACCTCGCCGGTCTTGCGATCGACCGAAGCGCGGATGTCGTTTTCATGCCCGTATTTGGCGCGAGCGGCCTTTTGGATGGCCTGTTCGGCGGCCTGCAATATTTCCTCGCGATCGACGTTTTTCTCGCGAGCGGCGGCATCGGCGGCGTGCAAAAGTTCCATGTCTTCATCCCCACGACTTGATAAAATCCAAAGGGTTAGGCGGACTTAAGCGGCTTCCGGCAACAAAAAAGGCGGGCTTTCGGCCCACCTCCACGTTCCCCACCAGACCTTATGCGCTACCAACCCTACGCGCCGCATTCTATCCCTATCTCCGCCGAAATCAAGGAAAAAATACGATCTACCGGCCCCGCCGTAAGGCATGACAACAAGGCGCGACTAAAAGACTGCCGATTCGACAAAACCGGCCTTTTTGGCTATCCATTGCCCACTGACGCGACCGCGATGTTTTGTAGCAAGCGGGACGCGCATAAAAAACCAACCTGGAACAAGGGAGAAACAGCCATGAAACTTACCCGCCGCGTGCGCGAGATTTTGGACGGTTACGAAGGCGAGACCCCGGGAACCAAGGCCAATCTGGCGCGAATGCTGATGTCGGGACGGCTGGGCGGAACCGGACGCATGGTCATATTACCGGTGGATCAGGGATTTGAACACGGCCCCGCCCGCAGCTTTGCGATGAACCCCGAAGCCTACGATCCCCATTACCACTACCAGCTCGCCATCGACGCCGGATTGAACGCCTACGCCGCTCCGTTGGGGCCAATCGCCGCCGGAGCCGACACTTTCGCCGGAGCCATCCCCACCATTCTGAAGATGAACAGCGCGAATTCCCTGTCGCGCCAGAAGGAAGGCGCGGATCAAGCGGTTACGGCCAGCGTAGACGATGCGCTGAGGTTGGGTTGCGCCGCCATCGGATTCACCGTGTACCCGGGATCGGACGCCATGTACAACCAGTACGAGGAGTTGCGCGAGCTGTCGCGCGAAGCCAAGTCCAAGGGATTGGCGGTGGTAGTATGGTCGTATCCTCGCGGCGGAGAAATCTCCAAGGAAGGAGAGCTGGCGGTCGACGTCATCGCCTATGCCGCGCATATGGCGGCGTTGCTGGGCGCGAACATCATCAAGGTCAAGCTGCCGTCCGCGCATCTCGAAAACAAGGACGCCAAGAAGGTTTACGAGGACAAGAAGGTGGCCATTTCCACGTTGCCGGATCGCGTCCGCCACATCATGCAGTCCTGCTTCAACGGCAAACGTATTGTGGTGTTTTCCGGCGGCGCGGCCAAAGGCGAAAGCAGCGTGATGGATGACGCTCGCGCCATACACGCGGGTGGTGGCAACGGTTCGATCATCGGCCGCAACTGCTTCCAACGCCCCCGCGCCGACGCGATCAAGCTGTTGGACGACATAATAAAGATCTATCAGGGCAAGACTGCTTGAACTTGCGCCGTCGCGATTTAGAGCGACGAACGAAACCGAAGCCTCCTCTCCAGAAATGGGGGGAGGCTTTTTTTTAACAGCATCTAGCCTCGGTCATTCTTGTGCCTAAAATGCAACACGGGATGGCCAAATAGCACCTCCCCCTTCATTTTTTGTTCACTATGGTAAATTTATGGTTAACCTGTTCTCATCTCATGGCGTTCCTCTCTGTGGATAACTTATAGGACAATCCTAAAAATCAACGATCGCAGATGCTGTTACAACGGTCGGTGATTCTCGTGAACAACTTCGCTTCGCTGTCGTCAAGATTCTCTCTCATGGTTGCCGTTTGGTTAACGAGATCCCCAGATAATTCCCGTGATACCATTGCAAATAGACCCTTCTCGCGCTGCCGATTTCATCGACAGCTTGCCTGATCCGGCCAACAACGACGGGCCGCCCGTTGTCGCGCCCTTGGGGCTGGATATAAGCAAGACCGGACGCGATCAAAAGATATTGGAATGGCTGTTCCGCATGACGGCCAAGCCCGTTTCTCCCGCGCAGTCTTCCGTGGTTTCGTCGGCTGACGCCGCTTTGTCAGGATCCGACGACGATTGGATGGTGGTCGCCAACATTTGCGGATACGGAAAAGACGATTTCGCCTCCGCCGGATCGAGCCTGCCGTTGACCTCCGCCGAGATAGACCATTTCCGCCGCAACCACCGCGACACCGAAGGGTGGGCGTGCCGCGCCTTCGCGGCTTCGGGCAGCGATCTGCCGGCGCCGTTGTCGGAGCTTTACGGGCTTTACCGCTATCGCGCCCGAATGGACATAGAATCGGCGTTTTTTGTGGCGCAGGCCACAGGATCGACGCGAGTGGCAGCGATTGTGGCCGATCTTCTGGCCATCGGCGGCTTTGCTTGCGGCCACGAATATATAAACCACGCGACGCTGACCTATTCGGTTCCGGCGGCCTTCGACACTTCGATGTTGATCGACTTGGCCAATCGCGAAGCAGCGTTGCGGATGGCTCTTCCGTCCGAGCATCCTTCCAATCTTCTGGCCTTGTCTCCCGACGAAATAGGCGTTCTGTCCGCCGAGATAGTCGAGGAATACGCCATGTCAGGCGCGGCGTTCATAGACAAATCCAACCTGTTGTCCGAGGCTAGGCAGGATGTCAACCGCTTGCCCCGCAACGGACAGTTCGCCGTAGCCTTGGAACAGGGCGATCTTCCCCGCCGTTCGCCTTGGGTGGTAAGGATTTGCGCGGCCTACGCCCGATTGCTGCCATCGTGGGTGACAAGTGAAGAGATTTTCGCCGTTACCAACAGCGACGAACCGGCGGCTTGATTTATCCTTTGCGTCGGTTCGGGCATCTCTGCCATAAAACCGGCATGGAAAAACACCCAACCATTGCCGAGCTTACAAGGCAGGCCGAACGCGAATTAGCCGAGGCCGGAGTCGAAAACCCCGCTGTCGACGCGCGGATTTTCGCGGCCAAGGCCGTGGGCAGGGATCGGGCATGGCTGGCCGCGCACGGGGATCACGTCCCGTCTTCCGAAGAAATCGCGGCGATGAAAGAAATGCTGCGCCGTCGCGGCATAGGCCGAGAGCCGGTGGCGCGGATATTGGGGCAACGCGAGTTTTGGGGATTGCCTTTCGCGCTCAACGCCGCGACGCTGGAGCCTCGCCCCGACAGCGAAACGCTGATCTCGGCGACGCTGTCGCTAAAAGGCGGAAATGGAGGAAAATCCGCGGCGCGGCACGTGCTGGATCTAGGCACGGGAAGCGGATGTTTGCTGTTGGCGTTGCTGAGCGAATGGCCGAACGCTCGCGGGGTTGGCGTGGATATTTCTCCTATAGCCGTCAAACAGGCGCAAGAAAACGCGACGCGCCTTGGCTTGGACGAGCGAGCCGAGTTTAAGACAGGGGATTGGCTCGCCGCGACCGATGGCAAGTTCGACGTCGTGATCAGCAATCCCCCCTATATCCCCTCAGGCGACATATCTGGTCTGATGCCGGAGGTTCGGGATCACGATCCTCGAGCTGCCTTGGACGGAGGCGACGACGGTTTGGACGCATACCGCCGCATCATACCGCTTTTGCCGTCCCTTATGGCGGCGAACGGATTGGCCGTTTTGGAGGTTGGCGAAGGCCAAGCCGATGCCGTGGCGGAAATGCTGAAACGGGCAGGATCGCGAGAAACGGCGGCTCATCGCGATTATGGGGGAATATTTCGCTGCGTAACGGGGAAATTTCCGTGAATTACGGGCGTATATTAGCCGGATATTAGGCATCCTGTATTAAAATCAATCATGGTTAAAAAGAGTAAATCCCGCTTGTGGCCACCGAAATAATCCCGACGACCATGCCGAATTTCTCTCAAGCGCGCGCGATGCTGCTTCTTCCGGCGACTCTGTTGGCGGCGATGCTGACGCTTTGCCCGTTTCCGGTCACAGCGGCAAGGGGCGGCGACGTGGTGATGGCCGTTCGCATGGCCACCACCGAGTCCGCCTATGGCGGCGACGCTTATGGCATCATCTTCGGATTGTTCATCGGCATAATGCTGGCGGCGGCGATATATCTTTTGTTCATCTGGATAATAATTCGCGATCGCGGGCAAGTGTTCTTGATGCTGATGCTGGTTTGCATAAGCGTGAGCATGGCCAGCACCAATTCCACTATGACCGATTATCTTGGATTGAAAGACCCGACCATGCTGGGGCTTTTGCAAAACTACAGCATGATCATGGCGTACATTTTCAGCATCTTCTTCACATGGTATTTCCTCGACATAGAAATCAACGCGCCGGCGTTGAGGGGCTTGTTGCTGTTTCTGGCGGCGTTGCTGTTCCTGCTTCTCGCCTATGCCGCAGTGGATCAGGGGCCGGTGCGCTTCGCTTTGCCGACGTTGGGGGCTTTGTCCGTGTCGGTCGTGTTGCTGGCTGGACTGGGAACGTTGAGAAGAGGGATAAGCGGAAGCCTTACGCACATCGCGGCCTTCTCGTTCTTCATGGCGGGAGGATTGGCCGAGCCGCTTTACGATTTGGGGATAATCTCCGAAGCGCAGACCGGAAACAACCTGTCGTACATCGCGTTTTCCTCGGCGGCGTTGATCTTCGCTATCGTGATCGCCGGACAGTTCGCGGCGCGGCAAGAAGAAAAGGAACGGGCTTTGGCCGTCAGCAACGAACGCTTCGCCTTGGCCGCTCGCGGGGCCAACGAAGGGCTGTTCGATTGGAACATTCTTTCCGGCGAGACGTTTTTCTCTGATCAGTTCCGCAAGATGCTGGGACTTTCCCTCGACTTGGAAAAGGAACATGGCCACGGCATGGTGGCGTGGGCGCGCATGATAACCGCCAGCGACCGCGCGGCGGTGTTGGCGGCGTTAAGAAAGTTTCGCGGCAACCGCCGTTCAGCCGCGCTTAGCTTGGAATACCGCGTGGAATCCGGCAACGAAAAACGCTGGATGCACACCAAAGTGGTGGCTACCCGCGACGAAAGCGGCAAGGTTTCGCGACTTGTCGGTTCGGTCAGCGACATCACGGCGCGCAAGAACGGCGAAGCCGCGTTGAAGGCCAGCGAAATCCGTTTCCGCAGCATCACCGAAGCGCATCCGGTTCCGATTATGATCGTCCGCTTGGCTGACGGCGAAATACTGTACGCCAGCCCGGGGGCGGGATCGCTTTTAGGCGCGGCGTCTCGCGAACTGTTGGGGCGCAAGCTGTCGCTGTTTTGGACTGACGCGAACGAGCGCGGCGAAACGATGTCAGCCATAGCCTCGGGCAGCGAGGTCAACATGCGCGAAATAGCGATCTTCCGCGCCGATGGAGCGGCCTTGTCGGCGGCCTTGTCGGCGCGACGCATCAATTATCAGGACGAGACGGCGGCGGCGATAGGGCTTTACGATCTGACCGAGCGCAAACGCGCCGAGGAGCAAATCTCCCGCCAACAGGAAGCGTTGCAGCAAAGCGAAAAAATGGCGGCTTTGGGCGGCTTGTTGGCGGGCGTGGCGCACGAGCTGAACAACCCGTTGTCGGTGGTCATGGGGCAATCCACCTTGTTGGTCGAAGGCGAAGGGACTCCGAAGATCAAGTCGAGGGCGGAAAAGATTTTCAAGGCCGCCGATCGCTGCTCCCGCATCGTCAAGAGCTTTCTGGCGATGGCTCGGCGCAAGCCCCCGGAATTGCGCGCCGTGGACTTGAACGCGGTGGTCGCGGCTTCGCTGGAGCTTTTGGGCTACCACTTCCGCAACGGCAACGTCGCGGTGTCTTTGGATATGCAACACGATTTGCCGAACGTGCGCGGCGACGCCGACCATCTCACCCAAGTCTTCACCAATCTGGCGTTGAACGCGGTGCAAGCGATGCAGGATTGGACGGGCGCGCGCAAGTTGACGATCAGAACCGACGACAGCTCGGACAACAAGAACGAGGTAGTGGTGCTGGTGTCGGACACCGGCCCGGGCATTCCGCCCGAGCTGCGCTCGCGTGTGTTCGAGCCGTTCTTCACCACTCGCGGCTCCGGCGGCGGAACCGGAGTGGGTCTGGCGTTGTGCTTGGGCATAATCGAAACCCACGGCGGAAAAATCTCGATCGAGGAAACCGCGGGCGGTGGAGCCACCTTCCGCATAGTGCTGCCTACCATGGCGGCGGCAATATCAAAGACCGTTCCGTCTCCCGCGTCCGGCAAGGCGGATGGGGCGGATCTGCCCTCGGGATTGCGCTTGCTTTTGGTGGACGACGAGGTGGAACTGGCGCAAACTTTGGCCGATTTGCTGGAGCCGGAAGGACACAAGATAACCATGGCCGCCAACGGCGCGGTAGCATTGGAAAAACTGCGTCAAGGGGAATACGACGCGATAATAAGCGATTTACGGATGCCCATGATGGACGGCCCTACCTTGTACGACGAGTTGGCCAAGGAGTTCCCGCGCTATCTGAAACGCATCGCCTATGTCACGGGCGATACGCTTTCGCCGAGGGTCAACGAGTTTTTGTCCAGAGTGTCGGTGCCGGTGGTCGAAAAGCCGTATCGTCTGGTCGATGTCAAAGAAGCCATAATCACGATGCTGGCCAAGGTTTGACGGCGGTTTAGGGAGGGGGGTAAGTCTCATGCGCCTTTTGGTGATAGACGACGAGGAAGACATTTGCGACGTGGTGGCCGAAGTGGCTCGCGACCGCGGGTTCGAGGCCGACTCCATCAGCGACACTTCCGGCGTTTCCGACAAGCTGACGGCGTTCGCGCCCGAAGCCATAATGATGGATTTGATGATGCCGGGCATAGACGGCGTCGAGTTGATGCGGCTTTTGGCCGAAAAGGCCAAGGGCGCGAAGGTGTGCTTGATGAGCGGCAGCGATGCCAGAGTGCTGAACAGCGCAAGGCGTTTGGGCAACGCCCACGGCTTGGACGTGGTGGCGATATTGGAGAAGCCGATAGAGATTCCGGTGTTGCGCGGAATTCTGGACTCTTTTTCCGGCGGCAAGGAAAGGATGAGCGGCGGCGACGTGGCCTATGCCATATCTCACGGCCAAATGGTCATGCATTACCAGCCGATAATCGAGCTGACAACCCGCCGCGTCAAAGGCGTCGAGGCTCTGGTCAGATGGCAGCATCCCTTGCGCGGAACCCTGATGCCGTCGGATTTCATGGATCAGATAGACGGCGAAGGGTTGATACAGCCGCTTACCGACCATGTGTTGGGAACGTCTTTGGCGCAGGCGGCGAAATGGCACAACAGCGGCGAAGATCTGACGATGTCGGTGAACATAACCGCTTCCTCGCTGCTGGAGCTTAGCTTGCCGGACAAACTATCGGAAATGTGCGCCAAGCTGGGATTGCCGCAGAACAAGCTGATACTGGAGGTCACGGAAAACGAAGCCATGCGCGACGTTACCCGCACCATGGACGTTTTGTTGCGGATGCGGATACGCGAAATAGGCGTGGCCATCGACGATTTCGGAACCGGACACTCGTCGTTGCGCGAATTGCAGAGAATGCCGTTCAGCGAAATGAAGATGGATCAGAGTTTCGTAACCGACATGGCCGACAGCCGCGATTGCGAAGTCATCGTAAAATCCATTATAGATTTGGGACATAATCTGGGATTGAAGGTGACCGCCGAAGGCGTGGAAAGCGACCGCGTATGGCAAATGCTGCTGGAAAAAGGCTGCGATTACGCCCAAGGATTTTTCATGGGCAAGCCGATGAAGGCCGACGACTTCGACGAGTGGCTGAAAAAATGGCGTTCGGAAAAAGCTTAACCCTCCGCCTGATGCGGCTTTTTCTGGTGCGCCGTCATCTACCCTGTTACAGCCAAAGGCTGTCTCTATAAAGTTACAGCCAAAGGCTGTCATTGCGAGCGGCCTTCTTCAGGCCGCGAAGCAATCCAGTGCCACAGGCGCAACTGCTCTGGATTGCTTCGCGTCGCAAGGGCGACGCTCGCAATGACGCCCTCCCTCAGCCCCCTCCAAAAAAACCAAGATGTAAATCGGGTGATTTTAACAGGGTGGCTGACACCAGCTCCGTGGTATCCATCGCGCTCGCTTCAATCCACGATTATCCGCGCTCCAGTCACGCCGGATTTATTCACTTTTTGCAGCAAAGCGTCGGCATCGGCCACGTTTTTGATTGGGCCGAGACGGACTCGCCAGAAACGCTGTCCGTTCACGTTGGCGTCGGAGATGGCCGTTGCTCCTATCCGGTCAAGGCTTTGCTTCAATTTAAGGGCGTTGCCTTCGACGGAAAAGGAACCTGCCTGAACGTAGATAAGGTTTTGTCCGGTGACGGCCAGCTGCCGCACTTCCGGAACCGGCTTTATGGTGGCCATCATGGAGTGGGCTTCGGCGCGTCCGGGCAGGGCGGCTTGGGGCAGATCCTCCGACGTGACCGAGGAAAGCGGGGCGTTGGCCATGCCGCTTTCGCCGGTTCTGGCCGACGCGGTTTCTATCTTGGCCGAGCTGCCGTATTTACGCATGGCGTCGGCGATGGCGCGGCTTTCGTCAGCCAAAACCTGAACCCGCACCTTGGCCGTGCCTTCGCGGTCGAATCCCAAAAGCTGGGCGGATCTTTGTGAAACGTCGATTATGCGACCTTTGGAAAAGGGGCCGCGATCGTTCACCCGCACCACCAGCGATCTTCCGTTGTCGAGATTGGTGACGCGAGCGAGGCTAGGCATCGGCAATGTGCGATGCGCCGCCGTCAGCTCGTCCTTGTTGTAAAGCTCTCCATTGGCGGTTTTTTGGCCGTGGAAATCCGCGCCGTACCACGAAGCTATGCCGGTCTCGTCGTAACTATAGTCTTCGTTGGGGTAATACCAGTTGTCTTTGATCTGGTAAGGCTTGCCGACCTTGTAAAACCCGCCGGACGACGAGACGTCGGACGCGGCGTAGCTTCCGGCGCGATTGCCCGAACACGCGGCCAAGGCCAGCGACGAGATGGCGATAAGCGGCCATGCCAAAAAGCCTTTGCGAAACCGATATGCCATGGGGATCAGCGCGCTTTCGCGCCCTCGTCGATTGTGAGGCCTTCCGTAAATCTATCAGTCTGCCGGAAAACAGCAACCCGCGTCTTCGCGTTAGAGCGGGTTAGCCCCTGCCGCGATGATTGCGTCCGCCGCGCAGGAACGCCGGAATATCAGCCCCGAAACCGCTTTTAGGAGAATCGGGAGAGTGCTGGTGTTCGGGGCGCGGCGCAGCGGGAGACTGTGGCGGCGGACGATGCGTGGCCGTCTGCTTGGCAGCCGCAGGATGGGGCGTTGCCGGAGATCTGTCAGCGGCCATGGCCGCGTTGCCGTTGTGGGAAGGCTTTTCCGCCCTTCTTGATGGGGGATGCGGACGGCGGGAACCGGTCCCGCGTTTGTCCGACCCTTCGCGCCCGCGCGGACGGGAATTCCTTTCGCGGGAAAGATCGGCTTCCGGCAACCCCTCCAAATTCTCTCGGGAGATTTTCATGCGGATCAGCTTTTCCACCGCGTCCACGGCCTCGCCGTCTTCGGGCATGGCGAAGGTTATGGCCGCGCCGCTTTTTCCGGCGCGTCCGGTGCGGCCTATGCGATGGACGTAATCCTCGGCGTTGAACGGCACATCAAAGTTGAAGACGTGGCTGACGTCGGCGATGTCCAACCCGCGAGCCGCCACGTCGCTGCATACCAAAAGGGCTATTTCTCCGGCACGAAACTTGTCCAAAGTCGCGGTGCGGTCGGATTGTCCCATGTCGCCGTGCAAGGCTCCGGCGTTGAAGCCGTGTTTTTGCAGGGAGCGGTGCAACATAGCCACGTCGCGCTTGCGATTGCAGAAGATAAAGGCGTTTTGGACGTTTTCGCGCCTAAGCAGGATTCTCAGAGCCTCGCGCTTTTGCCAATCGCTGCGCGAGGGGATGTTGACTATCCTTTGGGTTATCCCTTCGGCGGTGCTGGCGGAGGGGGCCACGGTGACCGATTTGGGATTGCGGAGAAATCTGTCGGCCAGCTTTTTTATCTCCGGCGGCATGGTGGCAGAAAAGAACAGCGTTTGTCGCAAAGGCGGAAGCAGTCCGGCGATGCGCTCGACGTCCGGTATGAATCCCATGTCCAACATCCGATCGGCCTCGTCGATGACGAAGATCTTGATGTCGTTCAGCATGACTTTGCCGCGTTCATGGAGATCCAGCATCCGTCCGGGCGTGGCGATAAGCACGTCCACCCCGCGATCGAGATTGCGTATCTGCTCGTCCATGGTTTCGCCGCCGATCAGCAACGCCGTGCTGAGGCTGTGGTACTTGCCGTAGTTGCGGAAATTTTCCTCGACTTGAGTGGCCAATTCCCGCGTCGGCTCGATGATGAGGGAGCGCGGCATCCGCGCCCGCGCCCTGCCGCTGGAGAGTATTTCCAGCATCGGCAACACGAAACCGGCGGTTTTCCCCGTGCCGGTTTGGGCGCAACCGAGAACATCGCGCATTTGCAGGACAAGCGGTATGGCCTGTTCCTGTATGGGAGTGGGGGAGGTATAACCGAGATCGCTTATCGCTTTGAGGACGTCATCGCCCAGTCCGAGGTCGGAAAAAGTAACAGTCACTGTTGTTGCAAACCTTTTTAACTTGCCAATAAAACGAGGACGCGCCTCCGTCTTCAAACGAAAGTTCTGTCCAAGGACAAACTTTCAAGAGCAGAGATCATAGCATAACCCGAAATATTTCGCAAATACCGGTTTTTATTCCGGCTACGCGCAAGAAAAATGGCTATTACGCAAAACGTGTGGGTATTACCTTCCAAAAATGGCCGTCATTGCGAGCCGCCCCTTGGCGGCGAAGCAATCCAGTGCCGTTGCCCC
>JAYRGC010000003.1:0-43054 GCA_041908065.1 Alphaproteobacteria bacterium
AGAGCCGTTGCTCAGCGACTCTGGATTGCTTCGCCGCCAAGGGGCGGCTCGCAATGACGGCGTTTGCCGGAAGGCAGCCCCATTCGTTTTGAGTAAGAACCAAAAGTTTTTTCTGCCAAGCCCAACAGTACCTTTCTCAACCAGCCCCCGCGCGGCGACAACTCTCGGTTGCCTGCCGTCTTTTATAAGGAGAACGTCGTGAGTCAATTGGCGCATCTCAGGGTTCTGATCGCGGACGATCATTTCCTTGTCCGGCAATTCGTGCGTAACACGCTGCACGAAGCCAAGATAACCAACGTGCAAACGGCAGCCGACGGCAACGAGGCCGTCGACATGGTGCAGAGCGCGAAAACGGCGGGGCAGCCCTACGACATAGTGTTCCTCGATTGGAACATGCCTACCATGTCGGGGCTGGAGGTTCTCAGCTATTTCCGTTCGCGTCCCGAATACGCCGACACCGCTTTCGTGATGCTGACCGCCGAGTCGGAGCAGCAGAACATAATGAAGGCGATCAAGGCCGGAGCCACGTCTTATATAATAAAGCCGGTATCTCCCACGGATCTCAGCAAAAAACTGTTCGAGATATACGAATGGATAAAGCGCAAACGGCAGCTTACGCAACGCGCCTGAGAATCCGGTAGTCAGACGCTTTTCCCCGTTTCGCGGAGGTGACCTAAGATGATTTCAGCCCAATCGGTCCAGCACTTGGAGTTGGACGATCAGATGTCCCGAGAAATATCCGCCGCCGTGTGTTCGGCCATGCGCGACACTTTTTCCGTGAACGTCGTCCCAGGGGATTACGAGATAGGCGAGGGGATGGTCTCGCTGGTCGGCGATGTGTCGGGCGTAATAGGCATGGTGCAAAACCAGTTGGAAGGAACCATGACCCTGTGCATGACCTTCGAGACGGTGCGCGATATATTGCCGCAGATAATAGGGCATTCGATAGCCGTCACTCACGAAATGGCCGTGGACGCGGTAGGCGAAATAACCAACATGATATTCGGCCAGATCAAGACCGAGCTTAACAAGCGCGGATACAAGCTGAAGTTGGGAATACCCAGCGTGGTTACCGGACGCGGCCATTTCGTCAGCCAGTTTCATCGCGGCAAGTACATGATCATACCGTTTTATCTCGAAGGCCAGCTTTTCCAAGTCCACATCGCCATATACCACAGCAACGCCAAGAAAGAACGATAAGCCGTTCTGATCGTCCACGTCGAGGAGCAAGTCCGAGGCAATGTCGCCCTCTGAAACATCGTCGAGTTCCGGCGAATATCTGCCGCCGTCATCGGCGGCGGGGCAAGCGGTGTTGACCGAAGCGGTCCGGCACGTCGACATAGTTCATACATCTTTGGCGGGAATGACGGCCATCGTCGCCACTTTGCTGGTGGCGGTGGCGTTGCCGGTTTTCGGTCTGGAGCCTGTCACCTATCCGGCGGCCTTGGTAATCATGACCTTGACGTCTTTCGTCGGCATCGGAGGAATGTACTATATAAACTACCGCGTCCACCGCCATGTGTCGGATCAGGCGCGGCTGACGGAAGTGCTGGTGAACAGCCTCGGACAAGGGTTCTTTTCCTTCGGGCAAGACGGCGTATGCGGCAAAGTGTATTCGCAGGCGTGCTTGACGTTGTTGGAAGGATCTCCGGCGGAAAGGCAGATAGCCGACGTTTTGCGGGTTGCCGAGGAGGCGCGCTCGGATTTCTCTGAATGGGTAAGCGTGTTGTTCCAGCCCGATCACGCCTTGGCTTTTCAGGACGTGGTGAAGTTTTTGCCGCAGAGCTTTCCCCACAGCGGCCAGCTTAAAGTGGATCTGATTTACAGGCCGATATATGGCGGCGGCGGGCGTCTGTCCAACGTGGTGGTCATCGCCACCGACCAAACCGACGAACGCATCGCGCAAGAACACGCCGTGCGCCAGCAGGCTTTTGCGGAAATGGTATGCCGCGTCTTCCGCGAACGCAACCAGTTCAACGCCACCATGGCCGGAGTGAAGGAATTTCTGGATATTTCCGGCGCGCCAGGTGTGTGGCTAAAAGACGCTCCAGCGTTGCTGCGCCAGTTGCATACTCTTAAAGCTGGAGTGCGACATTTCAAGCTGCTGGATCTTGGCGACGTGATCCACGAGGTCGAAAGCGACCTCCGCGCCCCGGAAATCACCGACGACGAGACGTTCCGCAACGAAATCCAGAAAGGGCGGAAAAAAATAACCGATTCCCTAGCGGAAGTAGTCAAGGACATAGGCGATCTCATGGGAGGAAGCTCCGGCGAAAGTTGGCGCGGCAACGTCCGCGAAATAGAGGAAGACGATCTTTACGAATTCGCCCGCGAAATGCGCGACGGCAAAGCCCCGCCAGAGCTGGTGCATTTGTACCTCAGCAGGATAGCCGCCGTTCCCATCCGCGATTGCTTCCGTTCTTTCGAACGCGGATTGATGGAGCTGTCCGGCACTATGGACAAGCAGATAAAGCAGGTGGCTTTTAAGGGGAGCAATCCCAGGGTTTTGACCCAGCCCCTGCAGGGGATGTTCATGTCGTTCAACCACATCTGCCGCAATATCGTGGATCACGGAATCGAAAGCCCTGTCACCCGCATGGCGCGGGGAAAAGACGCGGCAGGGCAAGTGGTAGTCTCCACCGATGTTATACCTTCTCCCAACGGCGAAGGCGGGCAGTGGCTGAAGATAGTGATTTCCGACGACGGCAACGGCATAGATCCCTCGCGGGTTCGTTCTCGTTTGGCCACGGTCGATCCATATGGCGATTGGCGGTTCGAGGACGATCAAGCGGTCATCCAGCGGATATTCTCGTGGGGCATCACCACAGCCGACAGCGTGACCGCCATGTCGGGGCGCGGCGTGGGGCTGGAGGCGGTGGAGCGCGAGGTGAAATTGCTGGGCGGCACGATAAAGGTGGAATCCGAGCCTTATAAGGGCGCCAGCTTCGACATACAAATACCGTATCGGCTGGAAGTGTAATGGGCTCTTACGCAAAACGGGTGGGAAAAAGAGCCGTCATTGCGAGCCGCCCCTTGGCGGCGAAGCAATCCAGAGTCATGGAGCAACGGCTCTGGATTGCTTCGCGGCCTGAAGAAGGCCGCTCGCAATGACAGCCTTTGGCTGTGACTTCATAAATGACAGCCTTTGGCTGTATCTTCGCAAATGACGATCCCCCTCCTTTTGGCTATATCCGCGAGTTTTGGATAAAAGCCTTGTTGCCGCCATTTTCTCTTGAGTTTTTGCTCTCGTTGTACAATTACCATCCCATGTCTTTGAACGATGTAATATCCCGTGTCCTCTCCCGACACGACGAATTGCGCGACGCGCTTTCCGCGCCCGGGTTGTCGCCAGAGCGTTTCGCCGCCATGTCGCGCGAATACGCCGAGATTTCTCCGGTGGCCGAGGCCATCGGCGAGCTGGAAAAAACCCGCCGCGAGATGGACGAGGCTTCCGCGCTTTTGTCGGATCCCGAATTGAGAGAGGAGGCGGATCAGGAGCTTGACAGCCTGCGCCGCCGCTTGCCCGAACTTGAGCTGCGCGTAAAACGGCTTTTGCTTCCCAAGGACATCGCCGACGAACGCAACGCCATAGTCGAAGTGCGGGCGGGCGCGGGCGGCGACGAGGCGGGGCTGTTTGCGGCCATGTTGTTCGAAATGTACCGCCGTTACGCCTCCGTCCACGGTTGGCAGTTCGAGGTGCTTTCGTTGTCGGAAAACGATTTAGGCGGCCTTAAAGAAGGCGTGGCCAGCGTCAAAGGGCGCGGCGTGTTCGCGCGGCTGAAATTCGAATCCGGCGTCCATCGCGTCCAGCGCGTGCCGCAGACCGAAGCGTCCGGACGGGTTCATACCTCGACGGCCACCGTCGCCGTGTTGCCGGAAATGGAAGACGTGGACATCAAGATAGACGAGAAGGATTTGCGTATAGACGTTTACCGTTCCTCCGGCGCGGGCGGGCAGCACGTCAACAAGACCGAAAGCGCGGTGCGTATAACCCATATTCCCACCGGCATTGTGGTGGCGATACAAGACGAAAGGTCTCAGGTGAAGAACAAGGCGCGGGCGATGACCGTTCTGCGTTCGCGCATGTACGAACGCGAGCGCGAAGCCCGCGACAGCGCGTACGCCGCCAATCGCCGCGAGCAAGTGGGGACGGGGGACAGATCGGAACGCATCAGAACGTATAATTTCCCGCAAGGGCGCGTCAGCGACCACCGCGCCGAAATAACGCTTTACAAGGTGAACGAGATCGTGAGCGGCTCGGCGTTGGACGAAATAATAGACGTTCTCATAACGAAAGACGAAGCCGAGCGCATGGCCAGAATATCGGGAGATTGACGAACATGGCTAACGACATCGAATCCAGACTGGCCGAACAAGGGATTGTCTTGCCCCAAGCCACGTCGCCTTTGGCTGATTACGTTCCTTATGTGGCGGTTGGAAATCTGGTCTTTATCTCCGGACAGTTGCCGATGGAAAACGGCAAGCTGGCCGTAGTCGGCAAACTCGGCGGCGTAGTGTCGATCGAGGAGGGGATTAGGGCGGCGCGGTTATGCGCCGTGAACATTCTGGCTCAGTTGAAATCCGCCTGCGGCGGCGACTGGGGACGGGTGGAGCGTTGCGTAAGGCTGGGCGGATTCGTCGCCTCCGTGCCGGAGTTCACGGATCAACCCAAGGTTGTCAACGGAGCCTCGGCGGTTATGCGTTTGGCGATGGGCGAAGACGGGCGGCATTCCCGCGCCGCCGTCGGCGTTCCGGTTCTGCCGCTTGATGCGGCGGTGGAAATAGAAGCCGTGTTCGCGTTGAAGCAGCCCTGAAGGCGATTTGTTCTCGGGATAGCAGAGCGGTCGCTGAATTTGTCGAAGCGACCGCGGATGATGGCCGGACGTTGGTCGCGCAAGTTCCCTTCGACAAGCTCAGGTAACACTAGATCATTTCCCACTTTGGTTGATATACGAAACCAGCAATTCGCGACGGTGGTGTTCCTCCCCCTTCTTAGGGGGAGGTTAGGTGGGGGTTGGTTGAGCAAGCACCCAAGTAGGATGTTTACTGCGCCGACCCCCACCCTTCCTCCCCCTAAGAAGGGGGAGGGGTTCCACTGTCGCAAGCGGCAAAAGAAGCCCATCAAACTAATCGGGAAACGCCCTAATCTCCGCTGCCGCCGACGCGGGCTAGGGTCAGGACGGACACGGACGAGGCTCCGGCTTTCCTAAGGATGCGGCTGCATTCGTTGGCCGTGGCTCCGGTGGTCATCACGTCGTCTATCAACACGGCTTTTTTGCCCTTGATCGCGTTACGCCGCGAGGGGTTGATCGCTATCGCTCCGGCCAGATTCTTGACGCGCTCGTCGCGGTTCAGATGTCCCTGCGACGGGGTGTTTTTAACTCGCAGCAAAGCGTCCACGCATACTCGCGCCGCAGGAACGCGCTTTCCTATTTCAGCGGCCAAAATAGCCGACTGGTTGTAACGTCGCGTGAACAACCGCCAACGGCTCAACGGCACCGGAACGATGACGATTTCGTTTCCGGCCAACAGCTTTTCTCCGGCATTGCCCATCCACGCCGCCAAGGATTTGGCGACGTGCAGCCCGTCTCCATGTTTGAAGGACAGTATCATCCCGCGACTGGCGGCATCGTAAACCATAGCGCTTCGGGCGTAGTCAAAGGCGGGGGCGCGGGCGATGCATGCCCCGCACAACGTGCCGTCTCCCACAGGAACGCCGAAAGGAATCCCGCAGCATTCGCACACCGGAGGGGCGATGAAGTTGACCTTCTTCCAACAACCGGCGCATAAGGCTCCGCCTTCCGCCTCCACCGCCGCCCCGCACGAAAGGCACAGGGGAGGAAGCAGGGCGTCGATGAGCAGTTTCCATGATTTAGAAATCGCTTTTAACACCGGAACTCTGAAGCTCTTAGGGTTTCAGATGCGCGCCTTTGACTTTCTTGCGTGGCAGTTTAGCGCGCTTGGGGGCGCGTAATCTCACTTCGATTCCAAACCCCTGTTCTTTCGCCAGATCCATCATTCGAAGAAAATAAGACGTAATGCCATCTTCTTCGGCGACGGTGATTTGATCCAACGATTGAAACAATCTGACCATCTTATTGAAAAACTTCTTTTTTCTGGGAAGATTATTTTTTGCGGCGGAAAATTTCCATCCAGCGAGGATTAGTTTTCTTTCCGGCGTAACATTCACGCGGCCTTTTTGGCCATCTTTCAACGGTTTTGCCACGGCTACTCGCATATCCATAATAATTTCCCCGCAAAAATCTAGACCCGCGGCACTTTTGGCACAAAGAGGGCTAATATGCAAATTTTGACGCAGATTCGCTTGAATAAAACAAGTTTTTCCACCAATATCCTGCGACTTTGGACACAAGACCAACCATAAAGGCCTTTGCAAATGAGCGTATCTGAAACACTTCGCAACATCGTCGGCGGAATAAAGGGATCCGGCGGAAACCATGCGGCCAGCCCCTCTTCCCGCGCTGCAGCCGACGGTCTTTTGCGGTTGCAACGCGACGACGGCCATTGGGCTTTCGAGCTGGAGGCGGATGCGACCATTCCCTCCGAATACATATTGCTGGAACACTTTCTGGGGCGGATAAACCAGCCTTTGCACGAGCGCATGGCCAATTATTTGCGAGAGGTGCAGGAAGACCACGGCGGCTGGCCGCTGTTTCATCGCGGGGCTTTGGACGTCAGCGCGAGCGTCAAGGCTTATTTCGCTTTAAAATGCGTTGGCGACAGTCCCGACGCGCCCCACATGGTCAAGGCGCGGCAAGCCATCCTGTCCCACGGCGGGGCGGCGAAAAGCAACGTTTTCACCCGCATTCAGCTGGCCTTGTTTGGCGCTGTGCCGTGGCGGGCGGTTCCTGTCATGCCGGTTGAGATATTCCTTTTACCGTCTTGGTTTCCATTCCATCTTAATAAAATTTCGTATTGGTCGCGAACCGTCATAGCCCCGCTGCTGGTTTTGATGGCCAAACGGCCATTGGCGGTCAATCCCCGCCGCGTCGACGTGGCCGAGCTGTTCACCGTTCCGCCGGAAAAAGTCGGCAACTGGCACTCCAACAATTCGCGATCGCTTCTCAATCCGGTCTTTCGCGCCTTGGACGCGATATTGCGGGCGGGCGAGCCTTTCATTCCCAAATCGCTCCGCCAACGCGCCATCGACAAGGCCTTGGATTGGATACGCCCACGCTTGAACGGCGAACATGGGTTGGGGGCGATATATCCCGCCATGGCCAACGTGGTGATGATGTTCCACGCGCTCGGGTATTCGCCGGACCATCCCGAAGCCGCCACGGCCAAGCGCGCCGTCGATCTGATGGTGGTGGACACGAAAGACCGCGCTTATTGCCAACCCTGCTTTTCGCCGATATGGGACACCGGACTGGCCGTCCACGCGGTTTTGGAATCCGGCCTCGACGAAAAGGCGGCGAGGTCGGGCTGCGAATGGCTGGCGCGCCAACAAATACTCGATTGCGTAGGCGACTGGGCGGAACAACGCCCGACGGTTCGCCCGGGCGGTTGGGCGTTTCAGTACGCCAACGACTATTATCCTGATGTCGACGACACGGCGGTAGTGGCGATGGCTCTCGACCGTCTGGATCGCGAGAAATACCGCGATGGAGTGGATCGCGCCGCCGAATGGATACTCGGCCTGCAATCCGAAGGCGGAGGGTGGGGCGCGTTCGACGCCGACAACACTTGCTTTTACCTCAACCATATCCCGTTCGCGGATCACGGCGCGTTGCTGGATCCTCCCACCGCCGACGTGACGGCGCGGTGCGTGTCGTTTCTCGCCCAGATAGGCCACCGCCTCGAAAACCGCGCCGTGCATCAGGCCGTCGAATGGCTGCGGAGCGAGCAGGAAAAAGACGGCAGCTGGTTCGGGCGTTGGGGAACCAATTACATATACGGTACATGGTCGGTGCTATGCGCTCTTAACGCCGTGGGCGTGCCGTCGTCGGATCCCATGGTGCGCCGCGCTGTCGAATGGCTGCTGTCCAAGCAAAGGCTAGACGGCGGATGGTCGGAGGACGGCGCGAGTTATTGGACGGATCAGCCGCGTGGCGAGGGCAAGCAGAGCACGCCGTCGCAGACCGCGTGGGCGGTGTTGGGATTGATGGCGGCGGGAGAGACCGACAATCCGGCGGTGGAAAACGGCATTCGCCATTTGCGCGAAACCCAAAAAGCCGACGGGCTGTGGGACGAGGATCTTTACACGGCGGTCGGCTTTCCCCGCGTGTTCTATTTGCGCTATCATGGGTACAAGGCCTTCTTCCCCGCTTGGGCGTTGGCGCGTTACGACAATCTCCGCCACAGCAACTCGCGGCAGGTCGCGTTTGGGATGTGACGGAGAATCGGCAACTTGAGGATAGATAATTGTCGAAACCGGTTCACATCATAGGCGGCGGTTTGGCCGGAGCCGAGGCGGCTTGGCAGGCGGCGTCGGCTGGCGTGCCGGTCGTTTTGCACGAAATGAGGCCGACGCGCTCCACCGAGGCGCACAGCACGCAAAATCTGGCCGAGCTGGTTTGTTCCAATTCCCTGCGTTCCGACGACTCCAATTACAACGCCATCGGACTTTTGCACGAGGAGATGCGGCGTTGCGGATCGCTTGTCATGCGCGCCGCCGATTTCTGCAAATTGCCCGCCGGAGGTGCTTTGGCCGTCGATCGCGAGGGATTTTCGGCGGCGGTAACCCAAGCCTTGCTTTCGCACTCCCTGATAACCGTTAAACGCGAAGAGATAGCGGAAGTTCCGAAGTCGGTTGAGGGCGATACCGAAGGTTGGGATCAGACGATAATCGCCACCGGTCCTTTGACCTCCTCGGCCTTGGCGGATTCCATTCGCGCTTTGACCGGACAGGATTCCTTGGCGTTCTTCGACGCCATCGCCCCGATAGTCCATCGCGACAGCATCGACATGGAAAAGGCTTGGTTTCAATCGCGGTACGACAAGGAGGGGCCGGGAGGAGGCAAGGCTGACTATATAAATTGCGCCATGGACAAGGAGCAATACGAAGCCTTCGTGCGCGAGCTTTTGACCGCCCCTAAAACCGAATTTCACGAATGGGAGAAAAGCACCGAGTATTTCGACGGATGCCTGCCGATAGAAGTGATGGCGGCGCGGGGGCATGAGACTTTGCGTCACGGCCCTATGAAGCCGGTCGGGTTGACGGATCCCCGCACCGGAAAGCGGTCGTGGGCGGTAGTGCAACTGCGGCAGGACAACGCGCTGGGAACCCTTTACAACATCGTCGGATTCCAGACCAAGCTCCGCCACTCCGAGCAAACCCGCGTTTTCAGAATGATCCCCGGACTTGAAAACGCCGAATTCGCCCGTTTGGGCGGACTGCATCGCAACACCTTCATCAACAGTCCGGCTTTGCTGGACGATCGCCTCCGTCTGAGGATTCGCCCATCGATCCGTTTCGCCGGACAGATAACCGGAGTTGAGGGGTATGTGGAATCCGCCGCCATGGGGTTGTTGGCGGGAAAATTCGCCGCCGCCGACAGGCGAGGGGAGGCGTTGGCCAAACCTCCGCGCACGACGGCCTTGGGCGCGCTTTTGGCGCATATCACCGAAGACGCGGCGGCGGAAACCTTCCAGCCGATGAACATCAGCTTTGGGCTGTTTCCTCCTTTGGCGGCGGGGGAGGCGGAATCCATTTTAGGAAAGCACGACAAACGCGATCCTCGCGCCCGTAAGCTGGCCATGACATCTCGCGCAAAAAAGGCGTTAGAACAATGGGTTGGAGGAGAAGAGGTGGCGGCCTGACGGCGGCATCACCCGCTAAATCGCGTTAACCAAACCCGAAAGCATTTTTTTGCTTACATACGGCGGTCCGTTTTGGTAGAAATAAAACCGTACAACTCATGTGCGGTTTTTGTTTTTCCGATCCGATGCCACGCCCGAATACGCAAGCGGGATGTCGGGGGAGGTTTTTATGTCACCTATAGATTTAACCAGTGCTCGTAAAATTGGTTCCGAAGATAGGCCTAGGTCTGCCAACGCGAAACCAAATCTGAAGCTAGCTGAAGCGAAATTGTCTTCCGTGTCGACGGGAGATCGAAAGGCTGAGACAGGTTTCGTCGCGTCCGAAAACTTGGATTCCTCAGCCTTGGGAACAAAGCTAGGTTATTACTCCCGCCGCGATATTTCCGCCCCGTTGCGTAAATTCATCCCCTATGACGCCCTAGCCTTGCTTATGGGCTTCGTGGCGGCGTGGCTGCTTTCCTCCGCTGTGAACAGCTTGGTTCTAGGGCGAGAACTCAAAGACGCTTTCGACAACGGAGGGATGCTGCGCCTCGTCGAGTTTCTGGCCATATCGGCGGGGGTAATGTTGTGGTTTGAGAATAGCGGGCATTACCGTAGCCGGATGCCGTTTTGGTCGGAGGCAAAGCGGGTGGTGTACGTTCTTGGCGCGGCCACCATCGTTGACGGATTCATACAATTCGCTTCTAAAACCGATTTTTCCCGTCTTTGGCTGGTGACCGGGTGGTTTTTCTCCGCTGCCGGAATTTTGCTGCTGCGCGCTTTGCTGCGCGCGAAAATGATGAAGGCCGGAACGTGGCAGATCTCCACGCTTTTGGTTGGTTGCGGAATCACGTCGCGGGAAGCTCGCGACGCGATAGAGGCGGAACCCGATCTCGGGTATGTCATAAAATCTCGTATATGCGACATCGCTAAGGAGTTTTCGGCCCAAGGCATGTCGTGGGAAAGCATCTGCGCCGACCACGGCGTGGATCACGTCGTGATCGCTTTGGACGGCCATGAACTGGCGGATGCCGATGGAGCTATGGCGCAATTGATGCGCGAGGAAGTGCCTTTTTCGGTTTCGCCGCCGTTGTGCAACTTGCCGGTTTTGGGGATGGAGCGTCATTACTTTTTCAACCGCGACGTCATGTTGTTGACGCGCTCCAGCAATCTCGAGCAGCCGTTGCCGAACGCCATCAAACGCAGTTTCGACGTTGTGGTGTCCGGCGTGGCGTTGTTGTTTCTAAGCCCGCTGTTTCTGGTTCTGGCGGCCATAGTCAAGATGGACGGCGGAACGGCGTTTTTCCCCAACCGACGCATCGGCGTGGACGGCAAGGAGTTCGATTGCCTCAAGTTCCGTTCGATGGTTCCCGACTCCGACAAGGTGTTGGACAAATATCTGGCCGAGGCCGGAGCCGAGGTCAGGTTCGAATGGCAACATTTCAAAAAGCTGCGCGGCGAGGATCCTCGCGTTACGAGATTCGGACGCTTTTTGCGCCGCACCAGCCTCGACGAATTGCCGCAGATATTGAACGTGTTCAAGGGCGACATGAGCCTGGTCGGACCCCGCCCCATCTTGCCGAGGTAACTGGAAGAATACGGCGACGACATCGCTCTTTACCGCCGCATCCGTCCCGGGATAACCGGACTGTGGCAGGTCAGCGGGCGCAACGAAGTTTCTTATGCCGACAGAGTTCGCATGGACAGCTGGTACGTCCGCAACTGGTCGCTGTGGCACGATATAGCCATCCTGTTCAAGACCGTCCCCGTCATCTTCAACCGCACCGGCGCGTATTGACATGAAAATATGCCATGTAGTGGAAGCCACCGCAGGCGGCAGCGCGCGCGTGGTCGCGCAGTTGCTTCGGGGACAGGCGGCGGCCGGCCATGACGTGACGCTGATATATTCGCCGACGCGCTCCGACGCCATCTTCATGAAGGAAATATGCTCCATCAAGCCGTTGGAGATTATAACCCTGCCCATGCGCCGCGAAGTCGGACTCCACGACGTTTGGGCTGGCGCGCGCTTGCTGTGGATTTTGGGACGGCACAGCCAATTCGACGTTATCCATAGCCACTGTTCCAAGGCCGGAGCCTTGGCGCGGACAGCCGGAATCTTCTTCCCCCGCACGGTGAAAGTCCACTCGCCGCACAGTTTTCATTCCATGTTCCTGCGGGCTTCGCGTCTTTACGGCTGGTTGGAACGCCGCTTTGCCGGATTAAGCGACGCGATAATCGCCGTTTCTCCTTTGGAAAAGCGTTTTGGAGTGGACAAAGTAGGCATTCCGTCCTCCAAGATGACGGTGATACGCAATGGCATCGAACCCATAGTTGCCGCTGATGGAAACGAAGCTAGAAAACGTATCGGCTGCGACGATGACGATTATGTGGTGGGATTTGTCGGCAGATTGGTCGAAGTCAAAAATCCGGCGCGTTTGGCCGACGCTTTCGGGATAATAGCGAAAGATCTGCCCAATGCCCGTTTGGCCGTCGTAGGCGAAGGGGAATTGAGGGGAGAGCTGGAACAACGGCTGGAACGCCTTGGCGTCATGGACAGAGCGATATTCTTGTCCGATCGCAACGCCATGGAGTTTATGGCCGGATTCGATTGTCTTTTATGCACAAGCGACTATGAATCCTTCGCCCTCATATTCCCCGAGGCTATGGCGTCTGGCGTTCCGGCGGTGTCGCCTCCGGTAGGAATATCCGAGGAAATGATAATCGACGGCAAGACCGGATATGTCGCCGATTTCTCCCCCGAAGGTTTGGCGAGAGCGGTGCTGAAACTGGCCGCGTTAAGCGCGCCGGATCGCGCCCGAATGGCCGAAGATTGCCGCCGTCAAGCCGCCAAGTTCGACGTTGGTGCTATGGTCGCGGAAACGACTGGGCTTTACAACGCGCTTCGTTCGCGTAAGGACGCTCGCGACAATGGATGAAATATCGATCAAAGGCGAGCCGGAGGGAAAGCGTCCGCGCTTGGCGGTTTTCATTCCGGCATACAATGCCGAAAAAACGCTGGCTCGCGCCATCGCTTCTTTGGACAAAGAAATAGAACCGCACGACATAGTGATATTCGACGACGCCAGCAGCGCGCCGGTCGCCGATTGCGTCAAACCGGCGCGTAACTTGACCATATTAAGGAGCGAGCGAAACGTCGGCGTATCCCGCGCCTCTAATATCGGATTGCGATATATGAGGCGAAAGGGCTACGAATTAGTCGCCCGCCTCGACGCCGACGACGAGAATTTGCCGGATCGCTTGGGTATCCAACGCCGATTTCTGGACGAAAACGGCGGCGTCGGCTTGGTCGGAGGACGCGCTCAGGTGGTATCGGAAAAAGGGGAAAAACTGTTCGTCATAAATCATCCGACGGAACACGAAGATATTCTTCGCAAGCTGTATTACAATAGCGCGTTCGCGCATCCGTCTGTAATGTTCAGGCTTAAAACCGTCCTTGACGCGAGCGGATACGACGAAAGTTTCGACAATGCCGAGGATTATGAATTGATGAGAAGATTGTCGACGAAAACGCGACTGGCCAATCTGCCGACGCCGCTGATCAACTATACGGTTTCGTCATCCAGCCTTTCGGTGAAGTCCAGAGGCCGGCAGGTGCGTTCGCGCCTGCGGGTCCAATGGATGTTCCGCGATTTTAAAACCCCGCATTTTTATCTGGGCATGGCCAAAACCCTGCTTCTTATGATGATGCCGCTGCGGATCGTCAACGCGCTAAAATCGGCTCTGCGCGGTTTGGCCGGAGCCTTTTTCGTCAAGGCCGCTCTGCTGTTTGTATTGTCCATATTCGCCTTCGCTATGCCGGAGACGGCTGGGGCCGGGGCTATGCCGGATGGCAGGATAGGTTCCGGATTCGGCGTGAACGTGAAGCCTGAGCGCCTGAGCGACGAGGATCTGGATCGCATAAAGGCCATGGGCTTTGGTTTCGTGCGTTTCGACCTGCGTTGGCGCGAAGTCGAATACATGCGCGGAACCTATAATTGGGATTGGTTCGACAAGTTCATCGGCAAACTGCGCGAGCGCGGGATCAAATCCCTGATAATCGTCCACGGAGGCAATGCCGTTTATACCGGCATGGTGGACTTGCCGCCTTCGCAAGCCTTCGGATACCGCAACGCTCCGGCGGCACCGTTTAACGACGAACATATCCAAGCCTTCGTGAAATTTGCCACGTCTACTGTCGCCAGATACGGAACCGAAGACGTCGTTTGGGAAATTTGGAACGAGCCGGACATAGCCGGTTTCTGGCCGCCCAAGCCCGATGCGACGGCGTTTGTCAGGTTGGCGACGGCGGTTTGCGATTCCATCCGCAAAAACTCCCCCGACGCGACGATAGTAGGCCCAGCATTGGCGCACATGCCCAATCTTTTGGACAACGTCCGTATCGGGTTCATGGAATCCGTGTTGGCCTCCACGCTTTCGACGTGCCTCGACGCCATCAGCATCCATCCCTACCGCTCCAAGGACCAGGCTCCGGAAACAGCGGCTATTGATTACGAGAAAAAAGTGCGAGCGTTCATCGCGGCGCGAACTCCTGCCGGACAAAAACCCTTGCCAATTGTCAGCAGCGAATGGGGCTACACGACCACCCGCGCTTCCGAGCAGCAGCAGGGGGCTTATGTGCTCCGCACCCACTTGACCAATCTTTTGAACGGCGTTCCGTTGAGCATATGGTACGAGTGGCGCGATTCCAGACAAGGCAAGGAGGATCCGGAGGCGCATTTCGGAATCCTGCGTTCCGACGGAAGCGATAAGCCGGCCAGCGAAGCCTTGGACGGATTGTTGCCGAAGATAAAAGATGCGACGATCGAAAAGCGGGTTCCCGTGGCTGGCGAGGCTGACTGCTACGCGCTTATAATCCGCCAGCCCGACGGACGCAGGCAGATGTTGGCGTGGATGGGAAAAAGCTCGCTGGACTACGTTCCGGTTTTAAGGCTTAAATTCGGACAGCAGGACGGCGGCGAACACAGACTTTCCTTAACCCCCGTTCTTTTCGATCTGCCGTCGCCATCCGCGCCGGATCTGTCTCTGGCCAAGCAATGAGCGATAAGGTGGGCTGACGGGACATGATAAAAAATCTTTTCATACTTGGGATAATCGCCATTCCCTTCAGCGACATATACGGGTTCTCCGCGCTGGGGGAGATGCAGCACGACTTATCCGCCTACATATTCCTAGCCGCCATGGGATTGGCGACGGTGGCTATCTCCCCCCAAAAGGCGGGGCGGGGGGGGCTAATCAACGAAGTTTTCGACGCTAAGATTATAACCAAGCTTTTGGCGTTGTTCATGTTCGCTGTATTTCTGTCCTTCATCATGAACTTTCCCACGATATTGGGCGGATATTTTCGCGGTCGCTACGCTCCGGTGAAATTTCTGACCTCCACCATGGTGGTTTTATATGGCTTCGCCTTGGCTTATTTGACCTATGTGCTGTCCGGCAAGGAAAATTGGCACAAGCTGATAGTCCGTCCCATAGCCATCAGCGCGGCGATCGCCATCGGCGTATCTTTCATAGAATACTTTTCATGGACGACCTATATCGCCGAACGCATATACACGACGATGTCGGTGGTGATCCATTCCGGCTCCAACGCCAGCGCGAACCTTCTCGACAGATGGGGGGGAGGGTTCGGTTGGGGCATATCGGAAGGACGCTTGCGTTCAGTGTCGTTTGAACCTCCGGCCTTCGCAAACTATGCCGGATTCGCGTGGCCGTGGCTGTTCGCGGGAATGATTTCCCGCAAAGGAGGATCCAAGGCGTTCTACGGCATATTATGGGTGGCGTTGGCGGTGAACGTCGGTTTTGCCATGTCCAGAACCGGAATCCTGATCTTGTGCGGTTCCGCAGTCGTCATGTTAATATTAAAGACGGTTTATTTCTCCCCGTTACGCTTGGGATTGGGAAAGCCCATATATGTGACTTTCTTGACCTTGGCGGCGGCGATTTTGACGGCGATGTGGTTCAATCTCGACTTGATAATTCAAAACATAATCTCCGGCGAAAGCATATCCAACATATCGCGCTTCGCCTCCAATATGTCGGCGTTCGGTATGTTCACCGACAGCCCGTTCTGGGGGCTGGGCTTCGGCCAATACGGTTTCCACGCTTCGAAGTACATGCCCTATTGGGGGTGGTACAGTTGGGAAATACGCTCGTGGTTCGCGGATCCCATGGTGGTGTGGCCTCCGGTTTTCTCCATGTACGCGCGGTTCGCCGCCGAAATAGGCCTTGTCGGCTTGGCGGTGTGGATAGGAACATGGCTATGGCTGGCCAAGGAGGTGAACTCCGTCACCTCCGACTTCATGACTCTCAAAAACGATCTTTTGCTGAGAGCCTATCCGTTGATAACCAGCTGCTTTGTCGTTCTGCTGGCAGGGATACCGTCGGATTCTCTCAGAACGCCGATGATATGGGTGACGATGGGGTTGTGTTGCCGCTATGTGACGGACGTTCGCGCCTTGTTGCGCGAACACAAGGCCAAGCCGCAGCCGTCCCCAGTTTCTTCGGAGCAAAAAACGACGATCGTTACCAAGGCGGTGCAAGAATGATCCTTTATTATTACAAAGACAAACACGGCAACTTCGGCGACGACATAAACGGTTGGATGTGGGAACGCCTTTTGCCAAACGCTTGGGGCGAAACCGGTTCCGTCGTCATGAGCGGGATAGGAACCATAATCGGCAAGGGAATGCCGGAAGCCGAGCGCGTCATAGTTTTCGGCAGCGGAACCGGATACAGCCCGCCGCCGCCAAGTTTCGGCAAGGACGGCTGGCATATCGTCGCGGTGCGCGGTCCTTTGACGGCCAAGGCTTTGGGGCTTCCTGCTGACGCCGCAGTAACCGACGGAGCCATCCTTCTGGCCTTGTTGCCTGAATACGCCCCGCTTCAACCGCAAAAACGGCGCGGCGCGGTTTTCATGCCTCACCACAACGCCTTGGAATTCGGGTTGTGGCAACAGGCGTGCGAAATGGCTGGCGTCGATTTCATTAATCCTCGCGACGACAGCAAGCTGACGATGGAGCGCATCAGAAACTCCGCGCTGGTGATAGCCGACGCCATGCACGCCGCCATCGTCGCCGACGCGCTGCGCGTTCCGTGGGTTCCGGTCGAGACTTCCTCCGGCATCAACAGCTTCAAATGGCTGGATTGGACGGCTTCGATGGAGCTGGAATACAAGCCTGTCAAAATGCCGTTCAGCAGTTTTCTGGAAGCGGCGCAAAGCGCGTTGGGCAAGGCTTTGGGGACGGGATACCGCCTAGAAACGCTTACGCCCGAGGCGGCGTTGAGCCACTACCGCGAGGCGGTGAGCAAGCGGGAAAAACTTTCCGCTCCCTTGGCGCGGCGGGCGATAACCTTGGTCTTGAAAACGTTGCGCGTCCTGTCGCGGCTTCCCTTGCTGTCGCTGTTGGCGAAGCGGGAGGACGCGGAGCGTCTCGAGCAGGCGGCGGCCATGTTGCGGGAGCTGTCCAAGACGGCGGGGTTCCTGAGCGAAGAAAAGGTGTTTTTGTCCCGCAAGGAAGAAATGCGCCGCCGTTTGCAAAAAGTCGCCGAATTGCGCGGGACATTGGAAGGTTAGGACGTTTCCAATTTTGGTCGATGCGCGAAATCGGCAACCTAATCGGGAAACGCGGCTCTTGCGCGAAACGGGTGGGTAATTACCTTCCCAAAAGAACCGTCATTTGCGAGGTTACAGCCAAAGGCTGTCTGCGAGCCGCCACCATTTGGTTTGAACACCGTTAACGCTGTCGGGCGGCGAAGCAATCCAGACCTTTTGGAGCAACGGCTCTGGATTGCTTCGCCGCCAAGGGGCGGCTCGCAATGACGGACTCTGACTGTAACAGGGTAGATGACGGCCTTTGGTCGTAGACCTAACGATACCATTTTCACTGCCGGATGATTTCCGATTGCGTTGCGAAAAGCTGGCGTTCTGTCTGGTTTTTCACGGCCACCGGCGCGGATCTTCCCTTAACCGCGAAGGCGAAAACGCCTTCGCGCTTGCTTTCCTCGCCGCCGTCCAGCGAGGTTTTCCAAGTCCCGCCGCGCTTGGCCAAGGCCATCACGCCGCGCGCCACGTCCGCTTTGGCCATTATTCCGGACGGCGTAGCCGCCGAAAACCCTCCTATGTCGGAGATTATATCCTGCCGGCTTAACAAGCCGTTTTCGGCCAAAAGCCTGAAGGCCAAGGCCATACGACGCGCCGCCTCGGCGTCGCCCCTTACCGCCAAGACCCGCAGGCCGGAACGGGCGCGGCCTACCCAAGTTTTGGACATATCGTCGTCCTTGGCGCGATGCAAAGCCAAGGCGATGGCGGCCGCCGTGTCGGCTCCGATTTCCTTTTCGAGGCTGGTGTCGGCGAAATAGCGGATGGCCGATATGTCGGCTTGTCCGGCAGTAGCCAGAGCGAGAAAGCCAAGCGCGCGCGCCGGACGCTCGCTTTCGTCGAACCAAGTGTTGTCCAATCGGCGACGCAGCCATGCGACCGCGAGATTTTTGTCGGCGGGATTGAACCAATCTCCGCCCCCCCCGTCCTGCATAGCCAGCAACGAAAAAGCGGTCGCGTTCATATCGCTGGCATCTCCCGCCACGGAGGCAAAACCGCCGTCTAGGTTTTGGCGCGCCATAGCGGCGCGAGATAATTCCTCGACAAGAGAGGAGATGTGGCTATCGGCGGCAAGATTAAGGGAGGAGATTACCTCCCGCCACGCGGTTAGAGACAGTGAGGTTTGCCACAGCGTCGCGGTGTCCGTAGGGGCGGAGGTTAAAATCTGCGGCAAAACCGCCGCGCTGTCCAACAAGGGGAACGGGGCTATCAACACGGCGTAGTTTTTGGGCGTTGCCTGCGTGTCTTTGTTTTTGCTTTTTGCCCCGCCTTCGTTTTTGCCTTCCACGATTGGAAATGTCGCCGTTCCGCCCGCCTTGATTTCGGAGGTAATAGCCATTTCGAAGCTGCCTAGGCCGGAGCCGACGGCGACAGGCCAAGTTCGGGCGGTTTGGAACCCGTTTTGTCCCGTTACGGCCACGCGCAATTCGCCCAACCCTTTTCCGGCGGCGGATAAGGATAACGAAACAGTTCCGGTTTTCCCGCGCCGCAACGTCAACGCTCCTTTGGCCGCGCCGGTTACCTTGATGAAATCGGAAGACGAAATTTCATACGCATAGGTTCCGTCCGGCAAAGAATTGTTGGCGAAGACCAGTTTTACGGCGGCGGCCTTGCCCGCGCCTAGACGGGGCGCTACCTCTCCCGACACTTCGAAATCGCGTCGCATTTTCACAGTGCCGGACTTAAAAGCGATCCGCTTGCCTTCCCATGCCGCCGCCACGACGTTGGCCGCGCCGGAAAAATCGGGAACGTCCAAGGACAGGGAAGCCCGTCCGCCTTCGTCGGACTTCGCCGTTCCTGCGACAGCGGACGATCCGGCCATCTTTCCTTCATCGTCGGACGAAAAGGCGGCGACCGCCGCGACTTGGGCTTGCCGCGAGTTGCCGGATAAAACCGCCTGCAAGTCGATCCTCTTCCCCGAATCCGCTTGCGCCGGAAGCAAAGACGATATGGTCAAGTCATCAGGCCAACGTTTGAGGCGGGCTGAGGTTTCCGCCGCTGCGTATCCGCCGCCGGTCTTTGAAAAGTTCGCCTCGGCGACAATCCGAAGGCCTCTCCGCCAGTTTTCGTCAGGGGTGAAGGCGACCAAATTTTCACCTTTGTCCATCCATTTTCCCAACGCGAAGCGGGTTTTGCCGCCGTCGTCTATGGCCAGCGAAACGAAAGCTGGCTTGCTGAGAATTACCGCCACCTTGCCCTGCTTTCCCGTTTCCAGAGGAACGTCTCCGGCGCGCAAGGATATTTTTTCCGGCGTGGGCGAGCGTTCGGATTCCACGGACGAAATCTTGCGCCCTATGTCCAATGCTTGCCGCAGGACGACTCTTCCTTCGCTGTCCGATACCTCCAGCGCGTGCCTGCCTGCCGCCAATGGCCAGCGGATGACGTTTTCTCCGGCGGCTGAGACGGATATTTTTCCTTTTCCCACGCTGCGGTGGCGTGGCAGGAGAGAATACGTCCATCGTCCATCCGCCTGATGCCATTCAAAGCTGCGATCTTCCTCGTAGATTTGAAACGACGCGCCGCCGTACGATTTTCGCTTTCCGGCAGCGTCGACCGCGATCAGCTCTATCGCGGCTTCGTCCGGCATCGACGGCATATCGGCTGATCGTGAAGGCAACAGTCTGGAGCCCAACAACGGACGATCGGAAAGAACGACGGGGATCGCCGCAGTCGCCGTTTCAAAAATTCCGTCGAATTTGGCTGTCACGACGATAGCTGAACCAACCCGAGCGGGAACATTCAACTTTACTCGCGCCGCGCCGCTTGACGAGGTGACGAATTTTTCCTCGCCCGACGCGATCTCTCCGTTTTCGGGTTCCCCCACTCCGAAAACATATTCCTTGCGATCCGGCGGCGCAGGACGTCCTACCTTCCACGAAATCTTTCCGGAAACGTTCGCCAAAGGCTTACCGTCCTCCGACACGGCCTTCGCCAAAAACGCAACGGCTCCGTCTTCGGATACGATAGGCTCCTCCGAAGTCAGGCTCAGCCGAGGCCATTTCCCTTTAAAGCCGACCCGAAACGGCGCGACCGCTATTTCCTCGCCGCTTTCGGACGTCCATGCCAGCTTCCACGTTCCGCTTGCGGCGTTGGCGGGCAGGCGGAGCGCGGCATAGGCTATCCCCTTGAAATCGCGTTTGGGAGAGGCTTCGTCGTATGCGACCCCGTCGGGGCGAAGCATTTTCACCTTCGTATTTTCAGGAATCGTTATCTCTCCGTCGTCGGCGCGCGCGGCGAGAATCGCGACGACGGTTTCTCCGCCTCCGTATATTTTATCTGCCCCGCGATCCAGCGCGATAAACGCTTCGTTGCCGCTTTTGCGTTTTTTAGCGAACGCCATTCCTTCCGGCGCGGGTCGCAGCCCAACCGCTTCTCCGGCCATGGCCACTACAGCGGCTCCCTCCTTCCACGTTCCGCCCTCCGGCCTAAGCAAAGCCATTCCCGAAGCGTCCGTTTTGGCCTCCGCTTCGATGGATCCGTCGCGGGATATAAGACGCGTATCAGCCCCGACGACGATCGAGCCGTCGCGGGAAGACGTGACGAATGCCAGCAATCCTTCGGAGGTTTTCAAGGCCGTTATTTCCGGCGGGTAAACGGAGAACCATGTTCCGGCCATTACTTCCGGTCCGAAATCCTTGTCGCTTCCGCTGGGTTGGGCGGCCAGAAAATAAATTCCCTCCGACAACGCCTCGGGCTTGGGAAGCGGCAGATCCGCCGATTGTACGGAATTTTTCTTGTCTCCGAAAACCACCTCGCCCTGCCACACCTGCTGTCCGTTGTTGGATGCGAAATAGAGGTTTTCCGAGGGGGCCAGCTCGGCTTTGGCGTATTGAGGCCAGACGCCGGAAACCGCGTCATGCCCGTTTATCCTGAAAAGACGCAGTTTGGCGGAGGCTACGTTGATGGCTTTGAGCCTCAGTTCGGCATTCGACTTGCGAAAAGAGGATTGAGAGAAGCGAAGCTCCGGCTTCATATCGTGACGCGCCGACGCTTCGGCAGTCGCGCGCCTGTCGTTCGCGCCAGCCGATGCTTCGGCAGCGAAGGCATGAACTGACGAAATTGCCAAAACAACCGCAAAAACAGCCCTTAACGCGCACATGCCCCACAGCTCCTTGAAAACCCGATTTATCCGCCCACAATCTGGCGCATAGATGGCAAAAAAACCAGTGGCAATGCCTATGTCCGATTTTGGGCTGGCAAGCGTTTAATTTCATCGTATTCTGGTTGCGAATCTATCTACAATGGCCGCCGGTCGCGGCTATCCCCCTCAGGCAATCATTAAAGACACATGAAGTTCATTTTAGGCCTCTTGACCGTGGTCGCCTGCACGATGGGCGGCTACATTTTGCAAGGCGGACACATGGATGTGTTGGCCAAGGCCGCTCCGCTCGAGCTGATGATCATGGGCGGCACGGTCGCCGGAGGATTCATCATCGCCAATCCCAAGGTAGTAATAGGCCGCACCTTGAAGGGGCTGAAGCTGCTGCTTAAGGGGCCTACGTACACCAAAGCCTCGTATATCGAGCTGCTTTCCATGATGTACCAGATATTCAAGCTGGCCAAAACCAAGGGCATGCTGTCTTTGGAAGCCCATGTCGAAAAACCGCACGAAAGCTCCATCTTCAGCGCGTTCCCAGGATTTCTTCACGACCATCACGCGGTCGAGTTCTTCTGCGATTATCTGCGGTTGATAACCTTGGGATCCGATAAGCCGTATGAGCTAGAGGCGTTGATGGACGAGGAAATAGAAGTCCACCACACCGAGCAAAACTCGATAGTGAACGCCGTCACCGCCGTGGCCGACGGATTGCCCGCCATCGGTATCGTCGCCGCCGTGTTGGGCGTTATCCATACCATGGGCGCGATAACCGAACCGCCGGAAGTTTTGGGGCGGCTTATCGGCGGCGCGTTGGTGGGAACCTTCATGGGCGTGTGGCTGGCGTACGGTTTCATCGCCCCTATCGGCAACTCGATGAAGCAGGCTTTGGAGGCTGAAGCCAAGTATTACCAATGCCTGAAAATCGGCCTGTTGGCGCATCTTCAGGGCTTCGCCCCCTCCATATCGATCGAATACGCCAGAAAAGCCTTGTTGACGGACGTGCGCCCCAGCTTCACCGAGGTGGAGGAGGCTACGCAGGCTCTTCCCGCCCCATCGTAATCAGGGACAGACCGCTCAATGTCGGGACAACCGCAACAGCCGGTAATAATCATCCGCCGCAAAAAGGGCGGCGGCCACGGCGGGCATCACGGGGGCGCGTGGAAAGTCGCTTACGCCGACTTTGTTACCGCCATGATGGCGTTCTTCCTGCTGATGTGGCTTTTGAACGTCACCACCGACGTGCAACGGCGCGGCATAGCCGACTACTTCGCGCCCGCCAGCATATCCAAATCGGAATCCGGCGCGGGCGGAGTTATGGGCGGCCAAACCATTTCCATAGACGGGGCGATGATCTCGGACTCGGCTCCGATTTCCGCCGACGAGCGCACCATTCCCACGGTCGGGCGCGGCGAGGAGGGAACCGAGGAAACCAGAGGCGGCAACGAAAAATCCGAAGAAGGCGGCAAAGGCGAAAGGGACGCTGCGGGCGAAGCCGCGAAGGAAAGCCCGCACAATCTCGACGAAAAAACCGTCGCTGAGGCCATGCAGCGCGAGGAAAACCTGTTCAAGCAGGCCGAGGGGCTGTTGAAAAAGGCTTTGCAGGACGCGCCGGAAATGAGGGAGTTCGCCCAGAACATGATGGTCGACCGCACTCCCGAAGGATTGCGGATCCAAATAGTCGACCGCGACAAGTTCTCCATGTTTCCCTCAGGGTCGGCCATTCCTTACGAGCGAGGTCGGAACCTGTTGCGAATGGTCGGCAAGGTTATCTCCAGACTGCCCAACAACATATCGGTCAGCGGACACACGGACAGCGCGCCGTTTTCAGCCGGATCCCGCCGCGACAACTGGAGCCTTTCGACCGAACGCGCCAACGTCAGCCGCGGCGAATTGATGGTGGGCGGAGTGGCGGAAGCCCGCATATCGCGCGTCGCCGGAATGGCCGACAGGGATCCCTTGGACGCAAAGAACCCCAAGGCTCCGCAAAACCGCCGCATCAGCATAATACTCCTGCGGCAAAGCCTGCCTCCGGCGGATTTAAAGCCTTAGAACCACAAACCTCTACGGAGAATTACCGCTTTCCGGCCTTGACGGGAACGGCGTAACCGCCCAGCGGCATCAGATGCTGCATTCGGCTGCCCAACATGGCGCGTAGGCGGGAGATGCGGGTGTCGTTGCGTCCGACGAAGCCGTCGACCTCGACCATGAAAAGCATCGGTGACGAGCCGCCGCGCCCCGCCTGATGGGAAAACAACTGGCGCAGTTTGTATCCGGCCTTGCCTATAAGGCGGCGCATTTCGGCTTCTGGGACGTGGACGCATTGCATGGCGAGGAAGCTGCGATCGTCTCCGGTAAGCTCGGGGTACAGCTTGCCCAGCACGAAGCCGGTCGGCATGGAGTGGCGGGCGTTTGATCGTCCAGCCTTCATTATCTCGAAAGGAACGGTGGCGAACACGGTTATCGCGTTGGTCTTATCGGCGGCCAGCGTTTGCCACCACGAATCCTTCTCGCCTTGCTGCGGAGCCGGAAGCACTGCGAACGTGGCTTTGCCGGACTGGATCGCCTTGATGGCGGCTTGGGATGTCGCGGATTCGATCAGCGGAGTGTAGGAACCGAAGTAATCGCGAGTTATATCCCACAGATCCTCCCCTTTGTCCTTGGCGTATACCGCGACCTTGAACTGTCCCTCCATCATGGTGAAGGCCGAGATCATCTCGCGCCACAGGCGAACGATCAAGCCGTCCGGTATTTTTCCTTGAGGGCGGCTTAGCAAAGCGCGCACCATCGTGGCTTCGCGCCCGGGGCGCAAGAATATTTGCTGCTTGCCTTTGAGTTTCCGCACCTGATCGATGATCTCGGCGCGGTCGCGCAGGATGTCGTGGATCGCCACGTCCATTTTGTCTATGCGCGCCCGAAAATCGGCCAACGCTTGCTTGTCCGTATTCATAGTGCCTTGATTGATTGGCATGTGGACGGTTTCCCCGCAAATCTGGTAAAGCGATAAACGCCGAGGGCGTTCGCTCTGACAACCGGCTGATTTTACAGCAATTCCGCCAAAATACAAACCCGCTTTATCGGCGGGGAGGGCGCAAATCCTTAACCACGCTCAAAAGCGCGCCGTCGCGCTCTATCCTAATGATTTCCTTGCCTTCCCGCATTTTTTGGCAGCCCCAGCGGGTGGTGGAGAGGAAGAAATCTGCCTCTCGGTTGGCTTCTACGGCGTCGTAGTCCGGAGGCAGGTAGATGGTGGCCGAAGACCATGGGCCGCAAATAGCCAAACGGTACAGCTTGCCCGACGGCACGCCGCCTTCGTTGTCCACATATTCGCGCAGGCGTTCCGCCGCTTCCTTGAACGAGCTGCCCCAATAATCCAGCTCGTACTTGCCTTCGATGCCCTTCACGCCGCCGCTGCTTCGGTTCGCGTATATGTATTCGTAAGGATGCAGCCGAACCATGTCGGCCACGACTTGAACCGCCGCCAGAAAAGCCGTCAGCGCGGCGATGGCCGCCACTGCTTGCGCTGTCTTGCGGCGGCGCGGATCGCCCGTTCCCGCCGATAGGAGCAAAGCCGCCGTTCGTTTTACCCCTATCGCCGCGACGACGCACAGGGGAGGAAGAATAAAGATGAAATGGCGCGCCGCGTCGTAAAGTGCCGGATGGCGAAAAACCGCGTAAAGCACCGGAAAAGATACCGTCAGCATGATAAGGAACAGCGCATATTTGTCCCGTCCCACAGCGCTCCACGGCAAGGCCAGCAACCCCAATCCAATTAAGGCCAAATGCAGCTCCGGCAGTTGGATCGCGAAATACAGCGGCAGATACGTCCACGGTAAATCAGTGGACATGTATATTTTTCCGTCCAGCAGCACTTCCACCGCCTGAGGGAAATTGCTGAAGCGGAAAAACGCGTCGATCGGATTGGTGATAGGATTCTCGTGCGCCCACGGCCAGCACAGCAGCATGGCCAGATAAGCGATGATCGACATCGCGGCAGTCACCCAGAAGGGGCGAAGCCATGCCTTCGCCATTTCGGCGGAAAGCTGCGGCTTATGCCCGCAAGCCGCGATGCGCCGCGCATGGGTAAAATCGACGACAGTTCTCAAGGCGATAGTTATGCCCCACCAAGCCAGCAACAGAACTCCGCCGACGCGCCCGCCCATAGTCAAGCCCAGCAGCAATCCGGTCTTGACCACGGTTTTGCCGCGCAGGCGGGGAAACTCGCGCAAGCCCTTGGCCATGAAGTACAGCGTCCAAACGATTCCGGCGGCAAAGGGAATGTCCTTGGGATTGTTGAACATGTGCCCGTAATACATAGGCGTAGTCGCCAGCAGGGCTATCGCCAGCAAGCCTGTTCCGCCGCCTCCCAGCAACCGCCCCAGCCGCCATGTTCCCCATAGCCCCAACAGCCCGAACAGCGCGTTCAAAAGGTGGCGGGTTTGGTAGAGATCAACGGGCGACCAAGCGTTGACCAGCGCGGCCAGCCCGTCGAACAGGCCGCCGTAAAGGTAAAGATTGAATATCTCGCCGTACCGCCTGTCGGTGAAGCCGGAGATGTAGTAGTCGAATATGGCCAGCCCGTATTGGTTCTGAATCTCCTCGTCCCAACTGACTCCGTAATCGCGAAAGGTAAACAACGCCGCCGCCGCGACCGCGAGCATCAACGCGCGGGCGGCGATAGCGTATAAATTTTCTTTCGGTATTGGAACCATGCCCATTCCTAAAGCCATTTGCAGGAGCCATTATACCGATATTTGCTTCATATCATATCTTGGTTTTTTTGGGGGGGGCGTCATTGCGAGCGTCGCCCTTGCGACGCGAAGCAATCCAGAGCCGTTGCTCCATGACTCTGGATTGCTTCGCGGCCTGAAGAAGGCCGCTCGCAATGACAGCTTTTGGCTGTGGCTGCAAAATTACCCACCCGTTTTGGGTGAGAGCCCCCTTTTTCTATTGCCCAAAGCCGAGGAAAGGCCGATTTTCTCCGCCGCCGAAGAGAAAAATATCAGGGAGAGCAGATGTTCGCCGCCCAGTTTGACATAGACGCGCCTTCGCGGATCGTTTTGGCCGGATCTCCCGAAGGCCATGACGCGCGAGTGGTGGCCGATATCGCTTTGCGGACGCACGGCGCGCCCTTGCTGGTAGTCCTCGGCGACGACGTGCGGGCGGCGGCGATGGCCGAGGCCTTGGCTTTTTTCGCGCCGCATCTTGAAGTCATCAATTTCCCCGCTTGGGATTGCCTGCCTTACGACCGAGTTTCGCCGCATCCCGACATAATGGGGCAAAGGCTGTCCGCGTTGGCGCGGCTGTTACGGCCATTCGCCGCGCCCGCCGTCCTGTTGACCACGGTTGCCGCCGTTTCCCAACGGGTTTTGCCGCCCCATGCGATAGGCGACGCCGTTTTGGACATACGGGTGGGCGGCGAGCTTAAGGTGGAGAAGCTGCGCGGCTTCCTTTCCGCCAACGGATACGTCAACGCCGGCACAGTGCGCGAAGCGGGGGAGTTCGCGGTGCGCGGCGGGATCGTCGATATTTTCCCCTCCGGCCACGAGGCTCCGGCGCGGATAGATTTTTTCGGCGACGAGGTGGAATCCCTGCGCCTATTCGATCCCTTGACCCAAACCACGACCGAAAAAACCGACGTTTTGCTCGTGCGGCCTATATCCGAAGCGATGCTGGGCGAAAAGGCCGCGGCGGTTTTCCGAACCTCCTACCGCGAGGCTTTCGGCGCGGTTACCGACGGCGATCCTCTGTACGCCGCCGTCACGGCGGGGCGGAAATTCCCCGGAACCGAACACTGGTTGCCTTTGTTTCACGAAAACGGATTGGCCGCATTGTTCGATTATCTGCCGCGATCTCCGGTCGTGCTGGATTGGCAAATCGACGAAGCCTTGGCCGCCCGCCGCCAGCAAGTGGCGGATTTCTACCAAGCGCGTGTGGCCTCCTTGTCCGTTGCCGCCAAAGACCGCCGTTCCGCGTCCGGCGGCGGCGCAGCGGTCTATAAGCCATTGCCGCCGGAAAGAATGCACATCGGCGAGGAGGAATGGAACGCTCTGTTGAGCGTCCGCGCCGTCGGTTGCCTGTCGCCGTTCGCGCCTGCCGATAACGACGCTCCAGCCGCGGCTTCCGCCATCGACGCGGGCGGCGTGCGCGGGCGCGATTTCAGCGCGGCGCGGAACGAGCAGGAAGCCAACCTTTACGCCGCCTTCCGCGAATACGCCCGCGAGCATCAGGCTGCCGGACGGCGGGTTGCTATCGCCTGCTACAGCAACGGCTCGGCGGAGCGTTTGTCCGGAATGTTGCGAAAGCACGGAATAGATTCCTTCGGGGAGGCGCGGACGTGGGAGGAAGCGCGGAAGCTAGATAACCGCCTGATTCCCGCCGTCATCCTCGGCATCGCCCACGGCTTTGTCGCCAAGGATTTGGCTGTGGCGACGGAGCAGGATCTGCTGGGCGATCGCATGATCCGCCGCGCCCGCCCGCGTCGGGCTTCGAGCGGCTTCCGCCTTGAACTTGGCTCCCTGAACGCCGGAGATTTCGTCGTCCACGCCGAACACGGCATAGGGCGTTACGAAGGGTTGGAGGCCATCGCCGCGCTTGGCATGGCGCACGATTGCGTAAAGCTGGTGTACGACGGCGGCGACAGGTTGTTCGTGCCGGTCGAAAACATGGAGGTTTTAAGCCGCTACGCCTCGGCGGACAGCGGCGCGGTGCTGGACAAGCTGGGCGGCGTGGCGTGGCAGTCCCGAAAAGCCCGCGTGAAAAAGCGGCTGCTAGATATGGCCGAAGTCCTGCTTAAAATCGCCGCTGAACGCCAAACCAAGGCCGGAGAGCTGGTGGAGGCCCCCGAAGACGCCTATCAGGAATTCGCGGCGCGTTTCCCTTATCCTGAAACCGAGGATCAGGAACGTGCCATTCGCGACGTTTTGCAGGATTTGGCGAGCGGCCGCCCGATGGACAGGCTGGTGTGCGGCGATGTCGGCTTCGGCAAAACCGAGGTCGCTTTGCGCGCCGCCTTCGCCGCCGTGATGTCGGGATTGCAAGTGGCGGTGGTCGTTCCCACCACGCTTTTGGCGCGCCAGCATTTTCGGAATTTTTCCCAGAGGTTTGCCGGAACTCCGGTGCGCGTGGCGCAGTTGTCGCGCATGGTTTCCGCCGCCGAAACCAAGCGCGTCCGAGATATGATGAAAGAAGGCTTGGTGGACATAGTGGTCGGCACGCACGCCTTGTTGGGCGGCGACGTAGGCTTTGCTCGTCTCGGCCTGATGATCGTGGACGAGGAACAGCATTTCGGCGTGAAGCAGAAGGAGCGGCTGAAGCAGCTTCGCGCCGACGTCCACGTCTTGACGCTGACGGCGACGCCCATCCCGCGCACGTTGCAGCTGGCGATGGCGGGAGTTCGGGAGCTTAGCCTTATCGCCACCCCGCCCATCGATCGCCTCGCGGTTCGCACTTCCGTCCTGCCCTACGATCCGGTAGTGCTGCGCGAGGCCTTGATGCGCGAACACTATCGCGGCGGCCAGAGCTTTTACGTTTGCCCCCGCATAGAGGATCTGTCGGCGGTGGCCGCTTCATTGCGCGATCTGGTTCCAGAAATAAAATTGACGCAGGCGCATGGCCGCATGGGGGCGGGCGAACTCGACGACATAATGACGGCCTTCGACGCCGGAGATTTCGGGATATTGCTCGCGACCAACATCGTGGAATCCGGCTTGGACATTCCCAACGCCAATACCATCGTTATCCATCGCGCCGATATGTTCGGTCTGGCGCAGTTGTACCAGTTGCGGGGACGGGTAGGGCGCGCCAAACAGCGCGGCTACGCCTATCTTACCTATGCCCCCGACGCGCCGTTGTCGGAAACGGCGCAAAGGCGGCTGGAGGTCATCCAGACCCTCGACCAGCTGGGCGCGGGCTTCCAGCTGGCCAGCCACGACATGGACATTCGCGGAGCCGGAAATCTTCTGGGCGAGGAGCAATCCGGCCACATCCGTGAAGTCGGCATCGAGTTGTACCAGCAAATGCTGGAAGACGCCGTGGCGACAGCCCGCGCCGCGAGCGGGAAGGGCGGCGGGGAAAAACTCGTCGGTAACGAAGTCGACGGCGGCGGCGAGCGGTGGACGCCCCAGATAAACGTCGGCCTGTCGGTGATGATCCCCGAAACCTACGTTTCGGATCTGAACGTGCGGCTGGGGCTGTACCGCCGTTTGGCCGACGCGGCGGACAAGGCGGAAACCGAATCTATCGCCGCCGAAATGACCGATCGCTTCGGTCCCTTGCCCGCGGAAACCGAAAATCTTCTGGCTACCGTGAATATCAAGCAGCTATGCCGCCGCGCCGGAATCTCGCGTGTCGACGCAGGCGCGCGAGGGGCTGTCTTGTCTTTCCACAACGACACCTTCTCCCGCCCTGATAGGCTGGTCGCGTGGATAGCGTCACAATCCGGCACGGCCAAGCTCCGCCCCGATCATAAATTGGTGATGATGCGGGCATGGGACGACTTGTCCGCCCGCATCGCCGGAGTTGAAAGAATCCTGAAGGAACTGGCCGAGATGGTTTAACTGTTGTCATTGCGAGCGGCCTTCTTCAGGCCGCGAAGCAATCCAGAGTCGTTGCAAGCCGTGGTTCGTATTTGCGCTGTATCGATCCGACTCACGACAACGTTAAACGCCGTCTATACTAATAGTGTGGCGGCTCGCATACGGCCTTTGGCCGTCTGCTTCGACAGCTGTTATGCAAGAGGTATATTACTCCGCCATTTCCACCAGCAGGCGGATGACCGGTTCGTAATGTTCCGATTTCAGGCATTTGATGTTGGGAACCGAAAAGCGATCCGCTATTTCGCGTTCGATCGCGAACTCGCTTTGTCCGGAGGTGTGGGCGACGTATGCTACCAACGCCGAAATCGATGTGGCTTCGTTCTTATTCATAGCGCCTTCCATGCCTCCGCCGTGTTTCATCCAATCCGCGCTTGCGCCCTTTTCGTTCATGGGCATAGATCCGTCCGTCGCGTTATTCTCTCCGGTATGAAATCGCAGAAATCTGTTGTTGCCAGTGATAAACATAATATCATCTCCTAACTAACCGACCGTTACCATTTATGGGTAACTTTATACCGTATTTTGGGGGCAAAGTGGTGGCTAAAAAATACTTTCACATGCGGAAAGTGTTTGTTAAGTATGATTATTATTAAGTAACCTATCGTTAACCAAAGCAACGCCCCTGAAACGACATAAGCATTGCAGGCTTGATTTCTCCATGAAACCAAAAAAATGTATTGCGTTTTCGATAAAATAGGTAGTAAGCTCCCTGCCATGGGTAATTGTTGAAGGTCTTGGGACATGTCGCAAACTATAAGCGGTGACCAGCTGCGCGCGGCGCGGGGCATGCTCGGCTGGAACAGGGGCGAACTTTCCGAAGCGGCAGGAATATCCCAAGAGACCATAAAGAACATAGAACATGGATCGTTTCACCCGCAAGAAGCGACCAAGGAAGCCATAATCCGCACCTTCGCCATGCGCGGAGTGGAGTTTACGGATTTCGAGGGGGTCAGGAAGCGCAACCAGACTGTAGTCACTTACTCGGATGTTGGCGGGTTGGTTCAATTTTTAGATGGGATGTATGAGGTTGCTAAATCTGCGTCGAAAGGCGAAATTTGTGTTTATGGGGTCGAAGATAAGGCGTTTACTGATCGTCTAGGAAAATATGCTGAGGTACATATAAAGAGAATGGCGACTCTTGGTAAGGGAGTTGTTCGTTGTATAGTTAAAAAGGGTGATAAAAATCTTAGTTGTGAATCTTATAATGAGTACCGTTATCTTGAGCCGGGGGATTTTTCGCCTGTGCCTTTTTATGTATTCGACAATAAATTCGCCGTTGTTGTTTTTGAGGGAGATTTAGGGGTTAGTATAGTTCAAATTACATCAAAGCAAGTACACGATGCTTATTTGAAACAGTTTGAATACCTGTGGAAGTTGGCTATTAAATCCTAGTCGCAATGCCGTTTGGGTGTTTTTAGAATGAGTGAAGTTCCATACATAGATGGCTTCTTATACGCCAATACTGCGGTACCTAAAGGTGCCCGCTCCTTTGTTTTTGCAAGTAATCCACTTGGTCCATGCGATGGTGTTAAGCAGCTTATAAGAGATAAAGCGCATCTTTTATCCGAGGGTAGATACCCTTCGGGAGATAGCGTAGCTTCGTTGAGAGATAAGCTGGCAGAAATTCACAAAGTTTCACCATCCTCGATAATTATATCAGATGGCGGATCCAATACCATAATACAAGAAATTTTGACTAATAGGAGCGTGATTTCTGGCGGATTTGTCGTTACCCCCGAAGCTACGTTTCCCGGCGCGGCGGTTGCTGCCGGGAGAACGTCGGACATGCTACATGTTGGAGTGAGAATGCGTGGCGATTATCGTATAGATTTTTACGGTATTCGTGATGAATTAAATTATCAAGCTCAGCGGGGGGAGGCCGTCGCTGCAGTTTTTTTATGTAATCCAAATAGCCCTACAGGTAAGATGGAAGAAACTTCCCGAGTAGTTGAGTTATCCAATAGCTTTAAAGATGTTCCCTTCATTGTTTCTGAGGCGAATATTGATGTTGTATATGCGGATGTCTTATCGGCCAAAGGCGGCTCATTGCTTAATAACGATGGAGCTAGGAATATATTGAGGACACCAAGTGGAAATATAATTGTTACTAGAACGTTTTCTAAGGATTTGGGGTTGGCCGGATTGCCCGGTCGCTTGGGGTATGCTGTGTGCTCTTCAGACGTTTCTGGAAGATATGCCAATAGGGATCCTTTTATCAGCCAACTGTATGCCGAAGCCGCCATATTGGCATTGGATGATGTGGCTCATAGGAAGCGGAGTGGTGAATTTATACGTAACGAGGTTGCTAGGATATCGGAGGAATTTCGCTTTATGGGGTTTAGTCCTGTGAGTTCGGATTCTAATTTATTGCTTGTTCCGGTACCAAATTGGCTTTTTTCTGGAGATGCAGATAGATTTGCTGCTGATCTGTGCCGCAATCATGGTGTTTGTGTGGTGGCTTGTTCTAGAAAAGAGTTTGGTAATACTATAGGTGGAACTCATATAAGAATCGCTCCGGGTACGGAAGATGATAATGCTTTTCTCGTCTCTGCGGTTCAGAAGGTTGTTAAAGAACATCGTCCTAGGTTCTATCGGGACATTGGTAGAAGGCCACAGCCTATTTTTGGAAAAAAAGTACATACTGATGTGCCTCAATTGGCGGGTTACGCCGTCGCTTAGCTCTTTCATCTCCACCCCACCATCCCCACCACATATCCCACCCTGAACGGCTTGGGGGCGGAGGATAGGGTTCGGCGCAGCGACGACGCTTTGGCGGGGGTGTGGTTTGCGTCGGGGGTAGCGGCTCCGATGGCTTTGAGGCGGCGGTCGCCGCCGCAGGTTCTTTTTCCGGTCTATCTGGCGGCAAAATCAATTCAGCGCGAGTTCTGTCAGGTTCGATCTATGCTTATTCGACACAGGCTTAGTGCTTCTTGATAAGCTTTGTCCAACACAGGATCTTTTATCCAAACTGAAAAGAATTTAGCTATCTTGCGATTAGATAGCAGGTGCTCCAGAGTCGCTGTAATCAAGCAGTCTCTTACATCTTCGTCTTCCTGTTTATAAAGCTCTCCCATAAATTCTCTTAGCTCAGACAGGGCAGAGCGTGGTGCTTCTGGATCATCCCACAATCCCTTAAACCATGAGACAAGACTCCGGCCGGCGGAATACCTGCTATCTGACCATTCACCACGGGGGTTTTCTATAAAACATCTCCTGTAATAATTTAACATAAAACCATGATAGTCAGAGAAAGCAAGTGGTGGTTCGATATATGGATAATATCTTCTATCGGTTATAAAATAAACAACAGCCCCAAGAATTTCTATATCATCGGCTTTCATCCATGTCTTGATTTTATCATAAGAAATTTTTCTCGGGGATGAGGCCTGGGAAATATCTTCCATAGCTGTAAGCACTTCATTTAGCTGTGGATTGCTATTCATAGCCCCCTCCTCTAAGTTCCATCAGATATAAACAGCAGCACAATATACCTTCTAATGGTTAATAACCCATTTTTACCGCAGTAGTGGTGCGTTCAATCAGACTTCATTGAGGGGCATATACTGTCTTGCCACTAAAACACAGATTGAACCAATTAATGAAGTTGGGGGAAAGATTTCTGGTGTACGTCCTGCCGTCCCGTTGGGTCTTGCCTTCGGCTGATTGGCAGCCTGATTTATAATCCTACAATTTTAGTTCCGATTTGCAGCTCGTAATTAGGCTTGACGTTAGCCGACAATTCTCACCATCCCCACCACATATCCCACCCTGAACGGTTTGGGGGCGGAGGATAGGGTTCGGCGCAGCGACGACGCTTTGGCGGGGGCGTGGGTCGCGTTGGGGGTCGATGCTCCGACGGCCTTGAGGCGGCGGAGGAACTCGATGGCCGAGGGATATTCCACGGCGTAGGTTTGGAGCGCGGCTTGCCATTTTTCGCCTGCGGCGGCGGTCGCCGCCGCAGGTTCTTTTTCCGGTCTATCCGGCGGCAAAATCAATTCAGCGGCGAAATCGGCTTTGGGCAACGGCCATAGGCCGCTGGGGATTCCGGCGCGGTCGCACAAATCCTTCCACTCCTTCAGGCTGCCTTCGAGCGGCAACGCCACGGCCATCGCTCCCTGCGGTTTCAGCCAGCCTTTCCAGCGGCGGAGGGCGGCCAGCGGCTCCGGCATCCATTGCAACGCCATGCTGGATAAAATCAGGTCGAACGAGGACGGCGGCAGATCCAACGCGCTCGCGTCGCCCAACACAAGCCTAGCGTCGGGGATCTTGCGCCGCGTCGCCTCTAACATGCCTTGCGCCGCGTCCAGCGCGGTTATGGCGGCGTCCGGCCAGATCTTTCGCGCCAGTGCTGCCATTCTTCCGGTTCCGCAGCCGATATCCAGAATGGCCGCTGGGGGGGATTTAACGCGCTGCAACGCCTCTTGCATCAGGTCTTCCGCCACTATGCGCTGGATGCCGTCGGCTTCGTCATAGCCAAGGGCGGCGGCGGAAAAGCGTCGCGATATTTGGGCGGTTTGGCCTCGCGTCATGGCCGCCCGACGCCGCCGGAAAGGCGGGACAAAAAGCGGTTTATTTCCGCCGCGCACCTGTCGGCATGGCTTAACGGCAGGACGTGGCCGCCGTCTTCGAAAAAAACGGTGGCGGTGGTTCCGGCTGCCGCCCGACCTATCGCCAGCGACGCTTCGAGCGGAACCAAGGGATCGTGGGTTCCGGCCAAGACCAGCGAGGGGCAAGTCGTGGTTTTAAGCAACGCCTTTATGTCGCCGTCGCGCAGAATATCCAGCCCTTCGGCCAACGCCGGAACATTCGGTTCGCCTAGAGGAATGTCGCCGCCTACGGAGGCGTGAAACGCCGCCAAAACCGAGGGCGCGTCGCGCTCCAGCTTTCGCCGCATATCCTTAAGGGCGGTCAGAGAGACGCAACATTCCTTAACGCCTTTCTCGGCGGCGAAACGGACAAAGCCGTTGACGGCTATCCATGCCCTTGGTTTCTTGGCGACGGCTATTCCGCGCAGGAATCCCAAGGAATGGCCTATCAGCACGTCGCCGCCGCCGCATTCGGGATAGTTCGGGGTTCCACCGAAAAAGCCCATTTCCGCGACCTTGAACTCGCCCAAGGCGGGATCCAGCTTGGGCAGCAAGGCGTCCCAGAACGAGGCGTCAAACCCCCAGCCATGAACGAATACCAATCTCATTCTAGCCCTCTTGGTAAGTCTTTTCGGGATTCTAGCTTAAAACGACTGGACTTTGGGGGAGAATTAGCATACTTTGCCGCTGCTTTTTGTTTCGGGCGCGGGAGGTTCTTCCCCGGATCCTTAACCCTTCATGGGGGAGGCCGCACCACGCCAACCTGCGTCAGCCGATGGTCGGCTGGCGGGGGTAATCGGCCATCGCGTGATGGCCGGAAGGGTTTTCCCTTCGGATAAATGCGCGCTTGGGCGACCCGAGCCTGCCGCTTGCGAAAGCGGGCAGGCGAGGCGGATCGTCTTCCGGCGTTCGCGCTATCGCGGGAGTAATTGCTATGGCGAAGGAAATAGTAGGCTACATCAAACTACAGGTTCCGGCAGGAGGGGCTAATCCTTCTCCGCCGATAGGTCCGGCGTTGGGTCAACGCGGCCTCAACATCATGGATTTCTGCAAGCAGTTCAACGCCAAGACGCAGGGCATGGAAAAGGGAATGCCGATTCCGGTCGTGATAACGGCTTTTTCGGATCGCACCTTTACCTTCGTCACCAAAAAGCCGCCGAACTCTTATTTCATCAAGAAGGCCATCGGGCTGGAATCCGGCTCCAAGACCACCGGAGTCAGCGCGCCGGTCGGCAAGATAACCATGGCGCAGGTTAGGCAGATCGCCAAGGACAAGATGGTGGACATGAACGCCAACGACGTGGAAGCGGCGGCGCAAATGATTATCGGTTCGGCACGCTCGATGGGCGTTCAGGTGGTGGAGTAATGAACATGGCGACAACAGGAAAGAAAATCCGCAAGGCCCGCTCCAACGTGGATCGCGCCAAGTCGTACTCGTTGGACGCGGCGGTGGCTTTGGTCAAGAAGAACGCCGAGGACTGCAAGCGCAAGTTCGTCGAGACCATGGAAATCTCCATCAACCTCGGCATCGATCCCAAGATGTCGGATCAGGCCGTGCGCGGCATGGTGCAGTTGCCTAACGGAACCGGCAAGACGGTGCGCGTGGCCGTGTTCGCCAAGGGCGACAAGGCCGACGCCGCCAAGTCCGCCGGAGCAGACATCGTGGGCGGCGACGATCTGGCCGAGAAGATCAACGGCGGCTTCGCCGATTTCGATCGCGTCATCGCCACCCCCGACATGATGGGCGTGGTTGGCAAGCTGGGCAAGGTTCTGGGGCCGCGCGGCCTCATGCCGAACCCCAAGCTCGGCACGGTCACTCCCAACGTGGCGGAGGCGGTTAAGGCCGCCAAGGCCGGATCGATCGAATTCCGCGCCGAAAAGGCCGGCATCGTCCACGCCGGAATAGGTAAGGTCAGCTTCACCGAAGCCGCCTTGCTGGAAAACGCCCGCGCCTTTATCGCGGCGATTTCCCGCGCCCGCCCGACAGGGGTCAAGGGAACCTATATCAACCGCATTACCCTGTCCTCGACCATGGGGCCAGGCGTGAAGGTGGACTCTTCTACCGCCAGCGCGTAATTCGCTAATCTATTCTTCTACGAGCATCCCCGAAGTGCCTGCAAAGGCATTTCGGGGCAATGTAGCGCGTAGCTAGGCTTGTCCACGCGCAATTTTTGGCTATTCCATCGTTGCCATGTTCGCGGCTTGTGTGCTAACATTCGCTCAGCAAATGGCCCTGTTCTTATGGCGGGGCGTTTCGGTGGCGGTATGCTAGGCCGGGAGCCATGTTTTTGGAACGCGCACATTGCCGTAACGTTTATGAAGGGCGCAGTGATGCCTCGCGTCGCCCTTATGCGTTTTTCTTTCGCTGGTTCCGGTGAAAACCGGAAAACACGCGCTGTCTTACCCCCATTATTAATCGTAATATCGGATCCGACCGGATCGGCGGCTCTTATAGGGAGGCCGGACGCCGTGGCGGACAGGAAAAACGGTAACCCGAGGAAACAACGACATGAATACCACCATTGCCGATAACGCCGCCGCCGGATGGACGCCTGACAGCTGGCGTTCGCGTCCGGCCATGCAGCAGCCGGAGTATCCCGATAAGGCCAAATTGGCCGAGGCCGAAGCCGCGCTCGCCAAACAGCCGCCATTGGTATTTGCCGGAGAGGCGCGGCGGCTGCGTAAGGCGTTGGCCAAGGTGGCGGCGGGGGAGGCTTTTTTGTTCCAAGGCGGAGATTGCGCCGAAAGCTTCGCCGAATTCAGCGCGGATAATATCCGCGATACCTTCCGCATCATCCTGCAAATGGCCGTCGTGCTGACGTTCGGCGGCGCAATTCCGGTGGTCAAGATAGGCCGCATGGCGGGGCAGTTCGCCAAGCCGCGCTCGGACGCCAACGAAACCCGTGTCGGAGTAACCCTGCCCAGCTATCGCGGCGACATCATCAACGGGCTGGAGTTCACGCCGGAGGCTCGCGTTCCCGATCCCTCGCGGATGCTGAAGGTGTACAACCAATCCGCCGCCACGCTGAACCTGCTGCGGGCGTTCGCTCGCGGCGGGTACGCCGACCTCAACCGCGTGCATTCGTGGAATTTAGGATTCGTCGAAAGCGGGGCGCAGGGCGAACGCTATGCCGACATGGCCGCCCGCATCGGCGAGGCGATAGACTTTATGGCGGCTTGCGGCATCAACGGCGACACCTCGCCGCAGATACGCGAGACGGATTTCTTCACCTCGCACGAGGCGTTGTTGCTGCCTTACGAACAGGCCATGACGCGCATCGATAGCACGACCGGCGATTGGTACGACGTTTCCGCGCATATGCTGTGGATAGGCGATCGCACCCGCCAGCTCGACGGAGCGCACGTCGAGTTCATGCGCGGGATAAAGAACCCCATTGGCCTCAAATGCGGACCGTCGCTCGCCGCAGACGATTTGTTGCGTTTGATCGACGCGCTCAATCCCGACAACCAACCCGGACGTTTGACCTTGGTGGTTCGCATGGGCGCGAGCAAAGCACGTTCGCATTTGCCGCCCTTGTTGCGGGCGGTGAAGCAAGCCGGTCGCGCGGTGGTGTGGTGCTCGGATCCCATGCACGGCAACACCATGGTCGCGGCCAACGGCTATAAGACCCGCAGATTCGATAACGTGTTGGCCGAAGCCTGTGACTTTTTCGCCATCTGCGACGCCGAGGGTGTGTGGCCGGGCGGCATTCATCTGGAAATGACCGGACGCGACGTGACCGAGTGCTTGGGCGGCGCGGCGGCCATCACCGAGGCGGGGCTTGCCGAATGCTACGAGACGCATTGCGATCCGCGCCTGAACGCTTCGCAGGCTCTGGAACTGTCGTTCCTCGTGGCCGACCACTTGAAGACCGAACGCCAGCGCAAGGCGAGGGAGATGTGATTGGAAGAAAAGGCAACATGAAGAAGAAAGAGCAGTCTGCTAGGCGTTGCGATTCTTCCAACCACCTAATCCTTGGCATCGAGACCAGCTGCGACGAGACCGCCGTGGGCGTGGTTTCCGGCGGCGAGCGCGGGGGAGGGCGCGTTTTGGCCAACGCCGTCGCCTCGCAGATCGAGGAGCATCGCCCCTATGGCGGCGTGGTTCCGGAAATCGCGGCGCGGGCGCATCTGGACAAGCTAGACGACATGGTGGCGGCGGCTTTGGTGGAGGCGGGGGTAAGCCTTGGCGACATAACCGGCATCGCGGCCACCTGCGGCCCGGGTCTTATCGGCGGCGTCATGGTGGGCGCGATGACGGCCAAGGCGATGGCGGCCGCGCTTGATCTGCCGTTCGTCGCCGTCAACCATTTGGAGGCTCACGCACTTACCGTCAGGTTGGCCGCCGATGTGGAGTTTCCCTATCTTTTGCTTTTGACCTCGGGCGGGCATTGCCAATTGCTTTTGGCGCGTGGCGTGGGCGATTACCGGACGTTGGGAACCACTCGCGACGACGCGGCGGGGGAATGCTTTGATAAAAGCGCGAGGATAATGGGGTTGGGTTACCCAGGCGGGCCGCAGATCGAACGCGCGGCCGCCTTGGGCGATCCGAACGCTTTCGACTTGCCGTTGCCGATGGTGGGGGAAAAGGGCTGCGATTTCTCGTTTTCAGGGCTGAAGACTGCGGTAAGGCTGGCGGCGGAAAAGCTGCAAACGCATAACGCCGCTCCTTCCGTCAACGATCTCGCCGCCGGCCTGCAGCGGGCTATCTCGGCGGTGTTCGTCGACAGAACCGCCAACGCCATCAAGATGCTTGAGGAGGAGGGCGCGTTTCCGACGGCTCTGGCGGTGGCCGGAGGCGTGGCAGCCAACAAGGCCGTTCGCCAAGGATTGCAGGATCTGGCGACAAGACACCGGTTGCCGTTCACCGCCCCCCCTATAGAATTATGCACCGATAACGGGGCGATGGTCGCGTGGGCGGGGCTGGAAAGGTTAAGATTGGGCATGGCGGACGGCTTGGATTTCGCCGCAAGGCCAAGATGGGAATTGAAATAGCCGCGCTTTGCGGTTATTTTTCCGCACGGGTTAGAGTATTGGATGAATATGGACAGCCAACATCCTGAATATAAAGGATTATAAATATGGATAATAGCCAAGTTCAACCGGATTCGGATGATGATCTTAAAACAGGGCAGGGGTTGGCCGATGCTTTTGCCCAACAGATGCTCGTGCTGCCCGATCTTGGGACGAGGCGCGTTAAATGCAGAACAGCGATTTGGGATTTTATGGATAATAAAGCTGCTAACCGGCTGCTTGCGCTTGCCGCCGCGGAACTTATTTTATACAAATCTAGGCCATCGCTTTTTTACCCATCCCTCGGATTTTCTCTTTATGCCGAAGCGTTAATTGACGCAGCCACAGTTGTGGCCGGATCAATGGAGGCGGAGCAAAATAATCCTCGCCTTAAACTGCTGGATAAGAAGATCGCGAGGGCTTTTGTGGTGGCTTGCCTGAGTATGAATCGTGACGACAGGCAACGTGTTCTGAACTTGAAAAAAGATAAACAGGAACAACTGTCAAATTCTTCCCTGCTTCGCGCGCTTGAGTACCTAAAAACTATGTACGAACCCAACGCCCCAAAGCGTGAGCTTCTGAAACATGCCGGTAAATTGGTGGGGATATTGGCAAACGGAAGAGCCCCGAATCCTGTGTGATGTTGGCTTATGGCTTCTCACCCCAAATCCTATGCAAGAAAAGTGCCATAATTACCGCAAATCAATAAACTGTTAATGATTCAGCGATAGATTTTCATATCATGGCTATCGCGCAAAACCTTGAACTGCGGCATTCGCAGAATCTGATCATGACCCCGCAACTGCGGCAGGCCATCGCCATGCTGCAAATGTCGGGGATGGAGCTGGGCGAGTTTGTGGCCGCAGAAGTCGAAAAGAACCCGTTTCTTGAAACATCCGATCCGGAAACCGAAATCGAAACCAAGGATCGGGACGGCGAAGCCTCGTCTTCGGAAAAAGGCGATGAAAACTCCGCCGAAGACGCCAACGTCTTTGAAGACGGCGGAGGCGATGAAGCATGGGGCGAAGATTCTTCCGGTTGGAACAGCCTTTCCCATTCCGGAAGCGGCGGCAGTTTCGATAGCGGCGACGATTTCTCGGCGGCTGAGAACGTCGAGGCCAAGGGCAGCCTTCGCGATCACGTCATAGGACAGATAAACGTCGATTTCCACGATCCGGCGGAAAGGATGGTGGCGGCGGCTTTGCTGGATCTTTTGGACGACGCCGGATACCTGCCCGCCGATCTCAACCTCGCGCGCTCGCAAATGGGCGCGTCACCGGAAATGCTTGAGCGCGTCATCGCCGGATTGCAGAGGATGGATCCGCCCGGCATCTTCGCTCGTTCCTTGCGCGAATGCCTTGAGATACAGCTGCGCGACAAAAACCGCCTTGATCCCGCCATGAAGATCGTGCTGTCGCATTTGGATCTGGTTGCCAAACGCGAGAAGGCGGTGCTTGCCAGACTGTGCGGGTTAGGCATCGAAGACGTTTCGGAGATGATATCCGAGATACAGGCGTTGGATCCGCGCCCCGCCACCTCGTTCGGGACGGAAACGGCGGCCACCCTTACTCCCGACATCTTTCTCCGTCCGCAGGCGGGCGGCGGATGGCATATCGAGCTTAACTCCGACAATTTGCCCCGCGTGCTGGTGAACGAGAGGTATTACGCGACAATTCACCGCTCCGGAGCCAAGCTGGACAAGCGCGAGAAGGAATATCTGGGCGAAAGATGGCAGAACGCAAATTGGCTGGTGAAGTCGCTGCGGCAGCGGGCTGAAACCATCGTCAAGATAGCGGTGGAGATAGTCCGGCGGCAGGACGCCTTTTTCGTCCACGGAGTGCAGCACTTGAAGCCGATGGTGTTGCGCGACATCGCCGAGGCGGTGGAGATGCACGAATCCACTGTCAGCCGCGTGACGCAGAACAAGACCATAGCTACGCCGCGCGGCATGTTCGATCTGAAGTATTTCTTCACGAACGCCTTGCCGACGGCGGGCGGAGAGGGGTACGAGATAACCTCGACGGCGGTCAAGGATCGCATCAAGGACTTGATAGCGGCGGAAAATTCCTCAGCCGCGCTTTCCGACGACGCCTTGGCGGACATTCTGCGCCGCGAAGGGATAGACGTGGCGAGGCGCACCGTCGCCAAGTACCGCGAGGCTTTGCGTATTCCGACCTCGGCCCAGCGCAAAAGGAGATCAAAAGAAAGATGATCCCCTTTTAAAACGGGCGGGTAGGAAAATAGCTATCATTTTGCGAAGTAGACAGCCAAAGGCCGTCATCTACCCTGTTACGGCCAAAGGCCGTCTTTATGAAGTTATGCGTCATTGCGAGCCGCCCCTTGGCGGCGAAGCAATCCAGTGCCGTTGCTCCATAAGGTCTGGATTGCTTCGCCGCCCGACAGCGTTAACGCTGTCCAAACCAAAGGGTGGCGGCTCGCAGACAGCCTTTGGCTGTAAACCTCGCAATGACGGTGCTTGCTGTTGCGTTTGGCTACAAAATTACCCACACGTTTTGCGTAAGAGCCATTATCTAGAGCTTTCGCTTGGCTTCCTTTTGCGCCGTCACCGCAGTCTTTTCCTCTATCCGCGCCGCTGCCTGCGATAGAATGTCGGCCACCGCCTGCGTCGTTTCGTCGTCGCGATTCAGAACCAGACGCGCCGCGCCGCCGCGCAACGCCATCAACACGACCGCGTCCCCGCCATAATTGGCGGGATTTCCGGCTATCCCCGCCATGATGTTGGCCAAGCGATTCCTGACTTCGACATCTTCGCCTTTGTCCAACAACTTGCGCCGTTCATCCATGATCATAATGGAAAGGCGATTGCTGAACCGTCGTTCCGGCGAATTGAACAACGTCTTTCCTCCCGCGTCTATTCCGGCGCGCGACATCAATAGATTAGGCGCGGCGGCGGGCGCGGCCAAATTCGTTCCGTAGTCCATCGGCCTTATCTGCGCCGTTTCCTGAACGACGGCGGCGGCATCCGGGCGCGTTTCGGGATCGAGGAAAAAAGCGGTCAAAGCCAAAAAGACCGCCAAAGCCGCAAAAAAGAAAAGGCCGTTTCTAGCCCTTGACTTGCTCTTGCGCCTGATTTTTCCAGTCGAAAGCCCCATGTTTCCCGCATCCCCGCAGTAACTTCGCCACAAGCTAGGCTTTGTACCATAAAATCATTGAAAAAAGGTAACCTCAGGAAATATATGACTCTTACACAAAATGGGCGGTTCTGCCTTGCAAAAAAGGTCGTCATTGCGAGCCGCCGCGTTGGGGGGGACCAAAACCCAGCCCGTGGGCGGGTGGGGGCGGTTTTGGGTGGCCCCCACCGGCGGCGCGCCCAGAAAAACAGCCGGGGGGTACAAACAAAAAAGAAAGCCCCAACAAACAC
>JAYRGC010000004.1:0-6023 GCA_041908065.1 Alphaproteobacteria bacterium
CTCTGGATTGCTTCGCCGCCAAGGGGCGGCTCGCAATGACGCCCAAATCCAAGAGGGCGGTTCGCATGACGGCCTTTGGCCGTAGACTTCACAAGACGGCCTTTGGCCGTAGACCTTACAAGACGGCCTTTGGCCGTAACCCTGCAACGCCGCCCCTTTTGGGAAAACAGTTTTGCGTAAGAACCAAATGACTTAATCCGTCGAATTGGCAAGAACCACTGTCGCGCTAGTCGTTCGAAGCGCGGGCTATGCGTTCTATTTCCTTTTGCACCAAGCGATTCACTATCGGCGGAAGATTTTCGTCCAGCCATTCCTTCAGCATTGGGCGCATCATTTCCGTGACAATGTCCTCCAGCGTCTTTCCGCCGCCAACCGACAGCGAATGCGGGATTGGCGCGCTGCGTTCGGACTTCGCCTTGTTTGCCAAGGCCGCGAACGACGACGAGGCCGCTGCAGCCGAGGTCGAAGAAACAAGCCCATTGCCCACGTTTTTGCTTTCCGCTTCGACGGCCATAGCCGCCAAAGCTTCCATAGGGGATTCGACCGCGACCGGCTGCGGACTGGGTTGCGGAAAAGGCGCGGGATCTTGCGAAAGTTCCAGATCGTCCGAAGGGGAGGGCGCGGAAAAAGCATCGCCCTTTTCGGCCTCATGGACATGTTCCGGCGGCGGCGGAGAAGGATGATCCGAAGACGGCTCCTTGTCGTCCGCTATGATCTTGCGGATGGAGGCCAGGATTTCCTCCATCGAGGGCTCCTGCGCCGCGCTGTTTTCCTGAGCTTCTGCCATTTTCGAATCGGAGACGGATGATTGGGGGGAAAGATTCTGACGGAGGACAGTCTACCTTCTTGCCGCCGCTTTGCAAGCGTCACCTCAACCGGCGCGCGTTTATTCCCTTATGGGCGGAATCCATGGCTTCGTGAAGCTTAACGAAGACAGCGGCTATTTCGTCCTCGATCCCCCACGGCGGATTGACCAGAGCGAGGCCGGAGCCGTTAAGGCGGTCGCCGCGAACTTCTTCGGAATACACGAATTCCGCGATAGTTATCGCGGCGGATGAAGGAGTTTTCGCCAACAATTCCTCGTGGAAATTCCATACCGCCGACCTGTCCTTGATCGGATACCACGCGGCGGTTCGCAAGACCGGCCAACGGCGGTGCGCCGCCGCCACGGCGTCGGCCAGACGGGAAAATTCGTCCGCCGCTTCGTAAGGCGGATCGAGGAAAGCCAGTCCTCGCCCCTCGGGAAAGGGCGTCAACGCGGACAAAGCCTCGTAACCGTCGCGACGGTGGATTTGGACCATGTTATCGCCATGAAACAGTCCGAACAGGGAAGCCGCGTCATCGGGATGCAATTCGCAGGCGATAAGGCGATCGCATGGCCGCAGCATCGATCGGATTAAAAGGGGAGATCCCGGGTAAAATCCGCGCTCGGTCGCGACGTTCCCGCCGCCTATAACGCCGTGATATTCCCGTATCTCAGGGATTATGACGCCGGATCGAGCGAGCTTGGCAAAGCCTTCCTCGGCCTCCCCCGTCTTGGCCGCCCGCGCGTCGCGCAGATCGTACCTTCCCGCGCCGGCATGGGTGTCGATGACGGCGAAAGGCTTTTCCTTGGCCGCCATGCGTTTGATAAGCAGCGTCAAAGCGGCGTGTTTGGATATGTCGCAAGCGTTTCCAGCATGGTAAATGTGGCGGTAATTCATGACCAGCAAACTATATCGGGCGCAGTCCTGTGGCTAGCGCGATAATAGACCTCTTGCAAAACCGCCGCCGCGACGACACCGCGGAGCGTCATCGCGATAGCGTCTTGCGGCAACGCGGGCAGAGGCTGCTGTTTTCGTCGGTTTCTTTCGACACCTGCCAGCAGCGTTCGCATTTGCGCCCCGTGGCCAGAGCGACTACCGCGCCGGCTTCCGCCACGTCGGGGAGGGTAAAGGCTTCGGCGGGGGGGCGTTCTCCGACGCGCAGGGTCAGGCCGGAGGCGATGCAGACCTCGGCGAAATCCACGCCGTCGAGCGATTTCGCCTGCTCGGCTGTCAGGTACAGTTGCGGATGGGCTTGCAGGCTGGATCCGATGCGCTTGTCGGCGCGGGCAAGTTCCATCGCCCCCGTCACCACGCGGCGCAGATCGCGGATGGCCGCCCATTTCGCGGCCAACGCCTCGTCGCGCCACGATTGCGGCGTGTCGGGGTATTGCAGCAAATGGACGCTGCCCAAAGACTCCTCGGGGTTTCGCGCCATCCAAGCCTCCTCCGCCGTGAAGCACAGCAAAGGCGCGAGCCAGACGACCAGCCGATCGAATACCAGTTCCATCGCCGTTCGCGCGGCGCGGCGGCGCGGCGCGGCTGGCGCGTCGCAATAAAGGCTGTCCTTGCGGACGTCGAAGTAAAAGGCGGAAAGATCCCCCGCGCAGAAATCGTGCAGCTTTTGCAGCATGGAATTGAACGAATAAGTCCGCGCCGCCTCGCGCACATCGGCGTCCATCTCGGCAAGTCGATGCAACGCCCAACGCTCCAGCTCCGGCATTTCCTGAACCGGCAGACGCTCGGCCTCGCTCATGCCGTCCAACGCCCCCAGCAGGTAACGCAACGTGTTGCGGAAGCGGCGATACAGCTCCGAGGTTTGTTTCAGTATCTCGTTGCCGATACGCAGGTCTTGCGTGTAATCCGACGACACCACCCAAAGGCGCAGGATGTCCGCGCCCATTTGGTCGATCACCTTTTGCGGCGCCACCACGTTGCCCATGGACTTGGACATCTTGCGGCCTTGCTCGTCCAGGATGAAGCCGTGGGTTAAAACCGCTTCATAAGGGGCGCGTCCCTCCGTGCCGCAGGATTCCAGCAGCGAGGAATGGAACCAGCCGCGATGCTGATCGGAGCCTTCAAGGTAAAGATCGGCAGGCCAGCGCAAATCCGGCCATTCCGAAGAGCCGTTGCCGTCGCCCTTGTTGAGGCAAAAGCTGTGCGTGGCTCCGGATTCGAACCACACGTCGACGATGTCGAAAATCTGCTCGAAGTCGGCGGCGCGGTATTTGTCGCCCAAGAACGCTTGCGGATCGCGTTTGTACCACGAATCCGCCCCGTCTTCGGCGAAAGCCGCCGCGACGCGCCCCAATACCGCTTCGTCGCGCAAGGGTTCGCGGGTCTTTTTGTCCACGAAGATGGCGATAGGCACGCCCCAAGAGCGTTGGCGGCTGATGCACCAGTCGGGACGGGTTTCCACCATGCCGCGAATGCGGTTCTCTCCGGCTTCGGGATGCCAATCGGTGTCGGCGATGGCCGCCAACGCCAACTGGCGCAGCGTGCGTTTTTGCGCGTCATAGCCGAGCGGGCGGTCGAGCGCGATGAACCATTGTGGCGTGGTGAGGAATATCAACGGAGCCTTCGATCGCCACGAATGCGGATACGAATGGACGAGCGCGCGTTTGGCCACCAGCGCGTTCGCTTCGACCAACGCCTTGATGACCGCGCCGTTGGCGTCGCCTTCCTTGCCGTCGGGACGATACACGCGCAATCCCGCGAAGCCTTTGACGTTTTCCAGATACGCGCCGTCGCCGCCCACGGTCTGCTCGAAGGCCACTCCGCATTTGCGGCCAAGGTTGAAGTCGTCCAACCCGTGTCCGGGGGCTATATGCACGAAACCGGTTCCCGCCTCGGTGGTGACGAAATCGCCCTTGTGCAGCGGCACGTCGTAGTCGAAATATCCCTCGCAGCCAGCGCGTCCGCGGAACGGATGGGCGCACGACAAGCCTTGCAGATCGGCGGCGGAGAGGATTTTGACGACGCTATGTGCGGTTACGCCTGCGTCCTTGCAGAAGGATTCCGCCAACTCGGCGGCGATCACCACGATTTCTCCGGCTTTGGCCGCCGAACCCTCGGCCACGGCGTCGACGCGGATGACGGCGTATTCAAAATCGCCATAGGCGATGGCGCGGTTGGCGGGGATCGTCCACGGGGTGGTGGTCCAAATAACTACGGCGGCTCCGGCGGGGATTTCGGATTGCGCTTTATTGACGACCGGAAAGCGTATCCACAGCGTGGTGGAGCGATGGTCGTGGTATTCGATCTCGGCTTCGGCCAAAGCGGTCTTTTCGACCACCGACCACATGACCGGCTTGACTCCGCGATACAGCAACCCGTTCAGCAGAAAACGGTGGATCTCCTTGACTATCCGCGCTTCGGCCTTTTTCGTCATGGTGCTGTAGGGGCGTTCCCAATCGCCCAACGCGCCGAGGCGTTGGAACTCGGCGGATTGAGTGTTTTTCCAATGCTCGGCGAACGCGCGGCATTCGGCGCGGAATTGCAAGGCCGGCACCTCGTCCTTGTTCTGGCCGCGCTTGCGATATTCTTCCTCGATCTTCCATTCGATCGGTAGGCCGTGGCAATCCCACCCGGGGACGTAAGGCGCGTCGAACCCCAAGGCGTAGCGGCTTCGGCACACCACGTCCTTTAATATCTTGTTCAGCGCGTGGCCGATATGGATGTTGCCGTTGGCGTACGGCGGGCCGTCATGGAGGATGAATTGCTTAAATCCTTTTTGCCGCGCCTTGTCGCGGCGTTTCTCGTAAAGGCCTATTTCTTTCCATCGAGCCAACGTCTCCGGCTCTTTGGCGGGGAGGTTGCCGCGCATCGGAAACGAGGTTTTGGGCAAAAACACCGTGTCGCGGTAATCGGATCCCGCGTTTTTCTTATCCTCGCAATTGCCGTCGTTAGACATTTTCTTACCTTCCAATCCGCGATGTTCATAGCCCGAGGAGGGGAAAATAGCCGCCATTGCGTTCGCGGTAAAGGCCGCGCGAAGCAGCAGCTTGGCATACGGAGGTAACCGCCCGTCTAACCGTTTGGAAACGGCTTGCGGCTTTTATTGCCGCAGGCGGCCAATTCAACGGGGGAAGGGCGCATGTTCTGGAAAAATTGGGGCAAACGCTCGGCGCAAGCGGAGGAATTGGCGCGGATGAGGCAGATGATGGACAACCTGCCGGTCAACGTGATGGTGTGCGACGTTAAGGATTTACGTATCACTTATATGAACCGCACTTCCATGGAGACCCTTGCCGGAATACACCACTTGGTGAAGATTCCGTTGGACAAGGTTATAGGCACTTGCATCGACGTTTTTCACAAGGATCCGCAGCGGCAAAGAAAGCTGCTGGCCGATCCTAAAAACCTCCCCCATCACGCCAGAATACGCCTCGGCGACGAGAGCATAGATCAGCGCATCACGGCCATAATGGACGATGCCGGAAACTACGTCGGGGCTATGCTGACTTGGGAAGTGGTGACGAAGACCGAAAGGCTGGCCGAGAGTTTCGAAAGCAACGTCAAAGGCATCGTGGACATGGTGTCGTCGGCGGCCACCGAGTTGCAGGCCACGGCGGAAAGCCTTTCCAACGCGGCGTCCAACCTCGGCAAGGCCATAAGCAGCATCAACGATCAAATGGCGGAATCCGCCGACGTCACCAACAGCGGATCCGCGCAGGCCGAACGCGCCACATCCACCATGTCCACGTTGGCGGAAATGGCCAAGTCAGTCGGACAAGTGGTGGATTTGATAAGCAACGTGGCCGGACAGACCAATCTTTTGGCTCTCAACGCCTCGATAGAGGCGGCGCGGGCGGGGGACATGGGCAAGGGGTTCGCGGTGGTGGCCGGAGAGGTGAAGAGTCTGGCCAAGCAAACGGCGACGGCGACCGAGGAAATCGGCCAACAGGTCGGGCGGATGCAGACCGAAACCTCGGCGGCGGCCTCCGGCATAGAAAACTTGGCGCAAACCATGGGACGCATAAACGCCGTGGCCAAGTCCATCTCCTCGGCCATCGGCCAACAAACGGCGGCTACCGACGAAACTACCCGTTCCGCCTCGGATGTCCTAAGCGCGGCGCGCGAACTGTCGCGCCAGTCCGAAAACCTGAGAATGGAAGTAGACCGGTTTATGGTGGATATACGGAAAATCTAGGGCTCTTTCTGAAAACGGGGGGGGTAATTTTGTAGCCGCCTGCATCGGCAAGCAAGGCCGTCATTGCA
>JAYRGC010000005.1:0-36710 GCA_041908065.1 Alphaproteobacteria bacterium
GAGCCTGTTTAGAATCTTGTTCCGCTGCGGCGAAAATCTAGCTTTTTCAAACTTTCGCGCGCAGCGTACATAAAGGTACGTGAGCAGCGAAAGTTTGAAAAAGCCCGATTTGCAGCCCAGCGCAGCGAGATTATAAACAGGATCTTAGGGGAATACCATGAGTCTCTTGGCCGCATCCAAGGCCATTTCGACCGATATTCCGTCCATAAGGCTGCGGCTTTTTCGCTCGGGTTCGGGCATCTCGGCCAACCGCGCCAAGAGATTTGAGGCGGATTGCGGCGTTCGCAATACGGCGACGCGATCGCCCCATGGTCCATAGACGCTTTCATTTCCCGGGCCGAACAGCCCAAGGGTAGGCACGCCGACAGCCGCCGCGATATGCATCAATCCGGAATCGTTGCCGACGAAAAGGCCGCATCTTTCGACGCACGCCGCCGCCAGTAAAAGATCGTCGCCGATGACCTCGACCACGTTCGGCAATTCCAACACCGCGGCGATGGCCGCGCGTTCATGCGGAGCGGCGACGACGACTATTTTCGCGAACGGCATAATGCCGCCTTCCGCCGTCGCTTGGCGGGCGAATTCGGCGAATCTTTCCGGCGGCCATTGCTTGGGCGTCCAGTTGGCGGCGGGAGCCAACGCCAAGGCCAAGGTTCCGTCTTTCAGCAATTCGCGCGCCGCGCTTTCGGATCTTGCGTCCAGCCAAAGACGCGGGGCGGGCGGAGAAGATTCCAGCTCCAGCGCGGCGGCGTTGTCCCTCACCTTGTGCTTTCCGGTCGAGCGCGGCGGAGCGTATGCCCTTTTTCCGGCCAGCAGCAGGCGAGAGATCGCGCTGTTGCGTAAATCGACGATGATATCCCATTTGGTGCCGACGCATTCCCTCCACAACGCCGCCCAGTGGAGATTCCACCTCCGCTTTCGCATGACGATCAGACGCTCCAAATTCGGAACGGCGCGAAACAATCCGGCAGGCGGTTGGCCGCAAACCACGGTAAACCGCGCCTGCGGATAGCGGTCAATCAACCAGCCCAGCAACCCCGAGGAAAGCACGGCGTCGCCGACGCGGTTGGAGGTGATGAAAAGTATCTTCATGTGGATATTGCTCGAAATGGGTAGAAGCCTGTAATTGTCAAGTATACAGCCAAGGGCAGCAGCAAGCGACGTCATTGCGAACCGCTCCTCGGCGGCGAAGCAATCCAGTGCCGTTGCTATATGACTCTGGATTGCTTCGCGTCGCAAGGGCGACGCTCGCAATGACAGCCTTTGGCTGTATAACTTCGCATATGACGGCCTTTGGCCGTTACATCCTTTGTCTGCTCACTCGTTTTAAGAGAGATCCCTTCATATCTTCTTGGCGAGGAATTCTTCCCATAACGGCTTGATGTCCTTGACGCTCACGTCGCGGCTGATGAAGGCTTGGCCGATGCCTCGCGCCAGCACCAGCGTGATCTTGCCGCCGACGCTTTTCTTGTCGTGCTCCATCAATTCCACCAACCGATCCGCGCCGCAATCAAGCGCGGGCGGACGCGCCGGCAATCCCACGTCTTCCAGATGCCGCGCCACGGCCTCGGCGTCTGAGGATGGACACAGCCCCAGTTTCTCCGACAAGGAGAAGGCCATCGCCATGCCTATCGCCACCGCCTCGCCGTGCAGCAGCGCGTCGCCATAGCCGGTTGCGGTTTCAAGGGCGTGGCCGAAGGTGTGACCGAGGTTGAGCAAGGCCCTGTCTCCGGTTTCGCGCTCGTCGGCGGCGACGATCCGCGCCTTGTGCTCGCAGCTTTTGCCGATGGCGTGGATCTGCGCCGCGCGATCGCCGCGCAACAATTTGTTCCCGTTGGCCGCGCACCACCGGAAAAAATCGGGATCGCAGATCAGGCCGTATTTCACTATCTCGGCGTATCCCGAAGACATCTCGCGACGTGGCAGGGAATCGAGCGCGGAAACGTCGGCCAGAACCAGACGCGGTTGGTGGAAAGATCCTATGACGTTCTTGCCGTGGCGGCTGTTGATGGCGGTCTTGCCTCCCACCGAGCTGTCGACCTGCGACAACAGCGTGGTGGGAATTTGCGCCACGTCCACCCCGCGCATGGCCAGAGACGCGGCCAATCCGGCCAGATCGCCCACCATGCCGCCGCCCAAGGCCACCACCAGAGTCTTGCGATCCAAGCCGCCTCGCAACATGGCTTCCAGCACCGTTTGCAGCGTCGAAAAATCCTTGCTGCCTTCCCCCTCTTTCACGGTTATGGAGGGTTGCAAGACGTGTCCCGCCGCCGCCATGACGGCCTCTAGGCGGTTCAGGTATAGCTTGGCCACGACGCCGTCGGAAACTATCACGCAGCGTCGTTGTCCCAGCCGTTGCCGCGTCAGCTCCCCCGCGTCGCCGATTATCCCGTCGCCGATTACTATGTCGTAGGAACGGGAGGATTCGGGCAGAGATACCCTTACAATTTTCGGATCCTCAGTTTTGGCCATGCGATTTCTCCGCTCCGATAAATTTCGCCAGAGCCGACAACACCCTGTCCACCGCCGCGTCCGCAGGAGAATTGTCGCTGTCGATGATCACATTTGCTTGCGCGTAGTGCTTCTCGCGATTTTCCAACAGAACCGCGAGTTTTTCCCGCACGTCGCCGCCTTTTAACAAAGGCCTGTGGTCGTGGCGGGAAACGCGCTTGCACAGCAAATCGAGATCGGCGCGCAGCCACACCGATACGCCGCGCTCGCGGATAAGATCCCTTGTGGCTGCGGAGGCGAAAGCCCCGCCGCCCGTGGCCAGCACCAATGGCCCTCCTTCCAGCAGTCTGGCGATGACGCGCCGCTCCCCGTCGCGGAAAGCCTCCTCGCCCAACGCCGAGAATATGTCGGAGACCGCCATTCCGGCGGCGGCTTCGACCTCCGCGTCGGAATCCGCGAAAGGCAAGCCCAAGCGTTCGGCCAGCCTTTTGCCGACGCAGCTTTTCCCTGCCCCGGGCATTCCCACCAGCACTATGGTGTCAGAGCGCGCCAAGATGCTTCGCCCTCATTTCTTTCTGAACCTGTCGAGGCTTATGACTTCCCCGCTTTTTTCGGGTTTAGAGCCGGTTCCGCCGCCGTCGTCTTCTCCATCCCCTCCGCCGCCTCCGTCATCGTCGCCGCCGTCTTCGGGATCTTCCTCTCCGGATTGGAATTGCAGGGCGAAATTGACGGAAGGGTCGGCAAAGGCCATGACGGCGGAGAACGGGATGCTCAGTTTTTCCCGAACCCCGTTGAAGCTCAAGACGACGCCGAAGGAATCCCCAACCACTTTAAGGCCGGAGAACTGGTGTTGCAGCACGATGGTCATCTCGTGCGGGTATTGTTTGCGTAAGGTGTCGGGTATCTCGACGCCTTGGGAATCCGTGCGGAAAGTTATGTAAAAATGATGCTCGCCCGGCAGGCCGTCCTTGGCCACCTTGGCTAGGATTTGGCCGATCACGTTGCGTAACGCGGTTTCTATTATCAAGTCGTAACGTAGAAGATCCTCGACCATGGCTCCAACATCGGATTAGGGGTTAACAAAAACCTTACGGGCGCAACGGCACACTAAAGCATTTCCCGATTTTGTGCATCCGGTAATTTTGGGATATGAGTATCCGTCCGTAGATTAGGCCGAGGAAGAAATGCAGTCAGCGCGATCCATAGAAACGCCCAGCGGCAAGAACAAGGAGACCGAGAATTTTCCGGTCGGCTCCTTGCTTATTCGCCCCGATCTGCGCCGTCACGTCCACGCCTTTTACGCTTTCGCCCGCGCCGCCGACGACATCAGCGATAATCCTTTGCTTAGCGGCGAGGAGAAGACAGCCCGTCTGGACAGCTTCGCCAAGTCGTTACTGGACGACGGCTGCGAGAAGACGCCCTGCGTCGCGGAATTACGCAGAAGCCTTAAGGAAACCGGGGTTCCGGCTTGCCACAGCCTTGATCTTTTGACGGCTTTCAAGCGCGACGCGGTCAAGCTGCGCTATAACGATTGGGGCGAGTTGATGGACTATTGCCGCTATTCGGCGGCTCCCGTAGGCAGGCACGTTTTGGCGTTGCACGGGATAGGCGAAAGCGCGTGGGGGGCCAACGACGCGCTTTGCTCGGCCTTGCAGGTTATAAACCATATTCAGGATTGCGCCGACGACTACGCCGAATTGGATCGCGTTTACATCCCTCTCGATATGCTGGCCGCCCGCGGCGGCAGGCCGGAGGATCTATCGGGAGAGGCTTCGAGCGTCGGTTTGCGCGCCGCTTTGGACGACATGCTGGACAAGATGGCTCCCATGTTGGAAACGGCGCGAGGCTTGCCCCCCGCCGTGCCGGACTGGCGGTTGAAGGCGGAAACCGCAGTCATATGCGCCTTGGCCGAAAAGTTGGGCGTTTTGTTGCGGCGGCGGGATCCTTTGCGCGACAAAGTAAAACTCGGAAAGGCGGCTACGTTCGCGGCGGTCGTTTCCGGCATAGCGAGGGCGTTGTCGCGGTGAAAGGAAAAACGGCATACGCGCAGGCGTTGCGCGAGATCAAGGCGCGGGTGGCTTCGTCCCGCACCTCGTTCGGCGCGGGCATGGCGATATTGCCGCGCCCGCGTCGCGAGGCCATGCTGGCCCTTTACGCCTTTTGCCGCGAGGTCGACGACATCGCCGACGACGACGGCAAGACGGCGCAGGCTCGCCTAGAGGAGTTGGGGCGGTGGCGGCGGCGGATAGGCGCGCTTTTTTCGCGCGGCGAAGCCGACGAAAGCATAACCGTGTCGTTGTCTCCGGCGGTGGAGGGTTTTGGTCTGGCCGAGGCGGATTTTCAGGACATCATCTTGGGCATGGAGATGGACATAGAGCGTCCGATAATAGCTCCCGACATGGCGACGCTGGATCTGTATTGCGATCGCGTCGCCAGCGCGGTTGGACGCGCTTCGGTAAGGATTTTCGGCGACAGCGGCGAAAAAGCCATGGCGGTGGCGCATCATCTGGGACGCGCATTGCAACTGACCAACATCCTGCGCGATCTTTCTGAGGACGCGGCGCGAGGAAGGCTATACCTGCCGTCCGAGCTTTTATCCAAGCACAAGGTAACCTCGCGCATCCCCGCCGAGGCGTTGCGGGAAGACGCCATCAGGCCGGTTTGCCGCGAGCTGGCCGCATTGTCGCGCCGGCGTTTCCGCGATGCCTTCGAGCTTATGCGGGAATGCGCTCCCTCGGCCATGCGTCCGGCGCGCGTAATGGGAAGGTATTACTCCGCCATATTGGATAGATTGGAAAAAGGGGATTGGAAGGAAATCGGCGAAAGAGTCCGTTTGCCGAAATGGCAAAAATTGTGGTTGTTGTTTTCAAGCGTGGTGGGTTGAACGATGGCCGGAGCGCGCACCATTCATGTGGTCGGAGCCGGAATGGCGGGGTTGTCCGCCGCCTTGCATCTGGCCTTGATGGGCGAGCGCGTCGCGTTGCACGAGGCCGCCCCTTACGCGGGCGGGCGATGCCGTTCCTATTACGACCGCGATCTGGACTGTCGCATCGACAACGGCAATCACTTGGTGTTGTCGGGCAACGTCGCCGTGCAGGATTATCTTGCTCTCAGCAACGCCGCTGACGGAGTCGTCCAGTTGCCAGAGGCGATATTCCCCTGCATGGATCTGCAAAGCGGGGAACGCTGGACGGTGAAGATGGGCAAGGGGCGGATGCCGTGGTGGCTGTTCGACCGGAAACGCCGCACCCCCGGGATCGGCGTTTGGGAAACCTTGTCGTCGGTCTTGCGCCTGATGCAGGCCGGAGAAAACGACACCGTGGCGGGATTGTTGCGTTCCGACGCGCCGTTGTACCGAAGGTTTTGGGAGCCTTTGGCGATAGGGGCTTTGAACACTGAGACGGAAAACGCCTCAGCCCAGCTGCTCGCCAACCTTTTTGCCCAAAGTTTCGGCGCGGGCGGCGCGGCTTGCCGTCCGATAATTCCCAAGGTCGGATTGTCGGAAACCTTCGTCATGCCGTGCCTGAACACGCTGCGCCACCACAACGCCGAGATAGCGTTCGGGCATCGCTTGCGCGGGATCGTCTTCGCCGAATCCGAGCCAGCCATAGTCGGATTGGATTTCGGGAACGAAGCGGTCGAGATTGCTCCCCACGACTGGGTGATACTCGCCGTTCCTCCGTGGGTGGCCTGCGACCTCTTGCCGACGTTGACGGCTCCGGACGAGTTCAGGTCGATAGTCAACGTGCATTACCGCGTGGATGCTCCCCACAACGAGGCCGGATTTACGGGGTTGACGGGGGGATTGGCCGAATGGGCGTTCGTGAAGAACGGCGTGGTGTCGGTCACCATCAGCGCGGCCGACAGGTACGAGGAGGCGGAGCAGGACGCTTGGGCGGAACACGTTTGGCGCGATCTGGCCAAGCTGTACGATCTGGATCCCTACAAAGTGCCGCCGTGGCGGGTAGTGCGGGAAAAGCGCGCCACGTTCGCGGCCACCCCCTATCAAAACTCGCGCCGCCCGGGACAGTATACCGGATGGAAGAATCTGGCTTTGGCAGGAGATTGGACGGACACCGGCCTGCCTTCTACCATAGAGGGTGCTTTGAGGTCGGGCATGAAGGCGGCCCAAGTGGTTTTGCGGTGGAGTTGAAATCCGCGAAAAGCCAACGCCGCAGTCGGGCTTTGTAAACAAGCTCTAATAGCATATCCCGATAAGGATGATGGGCTTATCTTGCCGCTTGCGAAGGTGGAACCCCTCCCACTAAGAAGGGGGAGGAACCCCACCGTCGCAAGTTGCCGGTTTCGTATATCAATCAAAGCGGGAAGTGCTTTAGAAGCGGCTTGGGATCTACCGCCCCATTTTGAGAAAAAACCCGAAATCTGCTATACGGCGGCGCAGCGAAGTTATGAACACCCTCTCAGATGGCAAACATTGGGGAATGTAAGAAAATGGCTGATTTGTTTCCATCCGGCTCTCAGGCCGCGAAGAAAAAAGATTCTTATAACGCCCAAGACATCGAGGTTTTGGAGGGGCTGGAACCCGTGCGCCGCCGCCCGGGCATGTACATCGGCGGCGTCGACGAAACCGCCCTGCATCACTTGTTCGCCGAGGTGTTGGACAACTCGATGGACGAAGCCGTGGCCGGATACGCCAATCGCATCGACGTCAGGCTGGACGCCGACGACCGAATAACGGTGCGCGACAACGGGCGCGGCATTCCGGTGGACAACCATCCCAAGTTTCCTTCGAAATCGGCTCTTGAGGTCATCCTCACCACCTTGCACTCGGGCGGCAAATTCTCCGACAAGGTTTACGAGACCTCGGGCGGTTTGCACGGGGTCGGCATTTCCGTCGTCAACGCGCTGTCCGAAGATTTGGCGGTCGAGGTGGCGCGGGAACGCACGCTGTATCGGCAGGAATATTCGCGGGGAACGGCGCAAGGGAAGCTGAAAAAGGTCGGTCCGGCCAACTGGCGCGGCACGTCCATCGCCTTCCGCCCCGACAGGGAAATCTTCGGATCCAAGGTGCATTTCAAGCCCTCCACGCTGTTCCGCATGGCGCGGTCGAAGGCTTATTTGTTCAAGGGCGTGGAGATACGCTGGTCATGCGATCCCGCCCTTATCAAGCCCGAGGACTCCACGCCGGCCGAGGCGGTTTTGCATTTCCCGGGCGGCTTGTCCGACTATCTGGCCACGTCGCTTAAGGGAAAATCCACCCTGACGCGCCAGATGTTCGCCGGAACCGCCGATCTGGCCGAAGGGCGGGGGCGGGTGGAGTGGGCGGTCGCGTGGCCGGAGGACGGCGAGGGTTTCTGTCATTCATACTGCAACACCGTGCCGACGCCGCAAGGCGGCACGCACGAATCCGGAATGCGTTCGGCGTTGCTGCGAGGGTTGCGGACATACGGCGATATGACCGGCAATCGCCGCGCCGCCGCCATTACCGGCGACGAGGCCTTCGGCGACGCCACGGTGCTGTTGTCGCTGTTCATCCGCGATCCCCAATTTCAGGGGCAGACCAAGGAAAAGCTGGCCACAGCCGAAGCGGCGCGGTTAGTCGACGTGGCCGTCAAGGATCATCTGGATCACTGGCTGGCCGCCGATACCGCCGACGGCAAGGCTTTGCTGGAACGTCTGATAGTGCGCGCCGAAGAACGGGCGCGGCAAAGCGCGGCCAAGGAAATGGCGCGCAAAACCGCTACCCGCCGCCTGCGGCTTCCCGGCAAGCTGGCCGATTGTTCGCAAGGCAGCGCGGACGGAACCGAGATATTCTTGGTCGAAGGCGACTCGGCTGGCGGCTCGGCCAAGCAGGCGCGTAACCGCGAAACCCAAGCGATCCTGCCCTTGCGCGGCAAGATACTGAACGTCGCCAGCGCGAGCGCGGACAAGTTGCAATCCAATCAGGAATTGGCGGATCTGGCTCAGGCTTTGGGTTGCGGCGTGGGCGGGACGTTCGAGATCTCCAAACTGCGCTATGAACGGGTCATCATAATGACCGACGCCGACGTGGACGGAGCGCACATCGCTTCGCTGCTGATGACGTTTTTCTACCGCGAAATGCCGGATCTAGTTCGCAAGGGGCATTTGTATCTGGCGCAACCGCCGCTTTACCGCCTTAGCCAAGGCGGCAAGACGGAATACGCCCGCGACGATGCGCATCGCGACGAATTGCTTAACACGGTTTTCGGCGGGCGCGGCAAGGTGGAAACCAGCCGCTTTAAAGGCTTGGGCGAGATGATGCCGGCGCAGTTGCGCGAAACCACGATGAACCCGCGTACGCGGTCGTTATTGCGGGTGGTGGTGTCTCCGCCAGGACAGGACGAGGCGGCGGCCGAGGATGACAAAACCGCCACCGACGGCATGGTCGAGCGTTTGATGGGGCGCAAAGCCGAGCTGCGTTTCCAGTTTATTCAGGAAAACGCCCGCTTTGTCCGCGAAGTGGACGTTTAGAATATCGTAGGAAATCCGGTTATCTCGGCAGGTCTTTATTCGTTTCCGCCGCCAGCATTCTGGTGACCACGGGGGTGAATTCCTCCACCAGACGTTCGTAAACTTTGCGTTTGAACTCGACGATGAGATCGGGCGTTTCCGCCAAGGGAACCCATTTCCAAGCGATGAACTCCGGCCTCTCCGGCTCGTGCGGATTGGAAAGCGATATGTCGGAATCCTGCCCGAGAAAACGCATGGCGAACCACGCCTGCTCCTGCCCGCGATATTTGCCCCGAAAAACCCCGTTGCGGTATTGCAGGAAATCGGGGAATTCATAGCGCAGCTTTTCCGGAACGCGGGCGATGATTTCCGCCGCGTCCGTTCCCAGCTCCTCCTTTAGCTCGCGCATTGCGGCGTCGGGATCGCTTTCGCCTTTTTGCACCCCGCCTTGCGGCATCTGCCAAGCCCCCGGGGTGTCGCGGCGTTCCGCGCACAGAACCAACCCTTGGCGGTTGAAAAGGCACATTCCGACGCCGTTGCGGTATGTCAGCGTCGCCGGATCGCGGTATGAAGGGCGTTGGCCGTCGCTCATTCTTCTGCGCTCCTTTTCGCTTTTCGTCTGAATTCGTGGGCGGGGTACACTCCCAGTACGCTGGTTTCGTGGGCGAAGAAGCCCAGCTCCTCCATCGCGTGGCGCATAGAGGCGTCTTGGGGATGCCCCTCGACGTCCATGTAAAATTGCGCGGCCATAAAGCTGCCGTCCACCAAATAGCTTTCCAGCTTGGTGATATTCAACCCGTTGGTGGCGAAGCCGCCCAAGGCTTTGTACAGCGCGGCGGGAACGCTGCGAACGCGGAATATGATCGTCGTCACGCAATTTGCCGTTCCGGCGGGCGGAATCATCGGCGATCGCGCCAGTATCAAAAAGCGGGTGGTGTTGCGGCGCAGATCGGCGATGTCTGAGGCGAGGCTTTGCAGCCCGTAAATTTCAGCCGCCAGCTCCGACGCCACCGCCGCCGCGCTTTTGTCGCCCGAAGCGGCGATCTTTTCGGCGGCCAAGGCCGTGTCAACGTCGACTACCGGCTTTATCTTGCGCCCCAGCAGCCAGTTGCGACATTGGGTAAGGGCCTGAACGTGGCTGTGAGCCTCTTTTATATCCTCGATCTTCGCCCCTTTGACCGCCAACAAGTGATGAACCACCGGCTGGTAGTGCTCGCCTATTATATGAAGCTCGCCTTGCGGCAAAAGGTTGTAGGCGTCGGCGACGCGTCCTGCCACCGAGTTTTCCACCGGCAACATGGCGACATCCGCCCCGCCGTCGCGGACGGCGGCGAACATGTCGTCGAAAGACAGGCAGGGAAGGGTTTTATGGTCCGGCAACGCCGACCGACACGCCAGATCCGAATAAGCCCCGAATGTGCCTTGAAATGCAGCCGTTTTGGTCATAACGGCTTCGTGCCGTAATTCCTCGCTCCAGTCAATGGGGAATCGGAGACGGCGGATTTCGCCTTGCTATCTGGCTCTAGGACGGCGAGCCATGTTCTGCGTAGTGGAGACTATCCCTACCGTAGCTATGTGCTGTCCATAAAGACTGCCGCAACAACAACAATTATTCGGGTCCCCGCCCAACAAATAATTGGCTATGTCCCGAAAGTGGCCTCCCAACAGTTTGGAGTGGGGCATTTTTTTGGTCATGTCCTTCCTCCCTAACCCAGAAATTACTATAAAATGGCTATTAGTTACCATTTAACGCTAAAATTATTAAAATATGGCTAAAAACCCATGGTTGTCGTTCCCCCCCCCTTTAATTTGATTATTAAGTAAAATAGGCGGGTATTGCCTTCCTAAAATGGGAATGTCATTGAGGCGTGTATGGCCAAAGGCCGTCATTGCGAGCCGCCCCTTGGCGGCGAAGCAATCCAGCCTTGTTGTGCAACGGCACTGGATTGCTTCGCCGCCCGACAGCGTTCAACGCTGTCCAAACCAAAGAGTGGCGGCTCGCAATGACGGCCTTTGGCCATATACCTCGCAACGGCTCTTTTTGGATAGTAGTTCCCACCAGTTTTGCGTAAGAATCTCCATAATTTAGCCACGAAGGTGGCATTTATCTGGGATGGATTTAAAACACCATCCTTGATGCCTTCGGCCTGCTTTCACGGGAGAATTACGACCGCCATGGGAATATCCAAAGCCTCCATCGCCGCCTGCTTTTGCCTGACCTTCGCCGCCATCCTACCGGCCACTGCTTTTTCGTGCCGCGCCGCCGTGTTTCGCCCCGAAACCTTTACGTTGGCCAACGGGATGCAAATCGTGGTGGTGCGAAACCGCTTGTCTCCGGCGGTGGCGCAGATGGTCTGGTACAAGGTGGGCGCGGCGGACGAGGAAGAGGGCAAATCCGGCCTAGCCCACTATCTTGAGCATCTGATGTTTCGCGGCACTCCCGTCCTGCCCGCCGGATCCTTCAGCCGCTCCATCGCCGCCAATGGCGGACGCGACAACGCCTTTACCAGCCACGACTACACGGCGTACCACGAGATAGTCTCCGCCGAACGCTTGCCGGAAATCATGTGGATGGAAGCGGATCGGATGCGGAATCTGGCCATAACGGAGGAAACCGCCGCGCCGGAGCTGGGAGTGATCCTGAACGAACGCCACGAACGCACCGACAATTCTCCGCAAGGCCGGTTCGCGGAAAAAATGTCCGCCGCGCTGTTTCCGTCCCATCCTTACGGGCGGCCTATCATAGGCTGGAGAAGCGATCTCGAAGCCCTTAAGCCAGCGGACGCTGTGGCCTTTTATGGCCGCCATTACCGCCCCGACAACGCCGTGGCCGTGATAAGCGGCAACGTGGAAACCCGCGAGGTGATGAGGCTGGCGGCGGCGACCTTCGGAGCCGTTAAACCGGACGTGAAATCGACCGCTCCTCGCGCCGCCATCGCCGCGCTGCCCGCCAAAGCGAGCGGCGAAAGACGCGTGGTGGCGCGGGAGCCTGACGTCAAGCAGGCTGTCTTGAACTTGCGCCGCCTCGCCCCCTCGTACGCCACGCAAAACGGGCGCGAAGCCTACGCTTGGGAGGTGCTGGCCGAGGCGTTGGGCGGCGGGGAATCCGGAGTTTTGTATCGGGATTTCGTCCTCCGCCGCGGTTCGGCGCGCGCCATCGAGGCCGCGTATGATCCGCAGTCCAGAGGAGCGGCGGAGTTCAATATTTCCGCCGTTCCCGCTACCGGCTACGATCCTGAAAAGCTGTCGCTGGAAATAAACTCCGAATTGGCGCGACTGGCCGAACGCGGACTGTCCGCTCGCGAAGTGGCCGACGCTAGGGAACGTCTTGAACGCTCGGCCATCTTCGCCCGCGACAGCCTTCTGGCCCCCGGGTACGCGTTCGGCATGGCTTTGACCACCGGCGTTAGCATAAAGGAGGTCGAGGCGTGGCCGAAGCGCATTGCCGCCGTCAAGACCGCCGAGGTGAACGCGGCCTTGCGCGACTTGGCTAAGACCCCGCGTCGCGTCGACGGTTTCCTGTTGCCCGAAGGTGAAGCGAAATGACAACTGCCGCCGCCTCTGCCCCTGCTCCGAACGCCGCTCTGTTCCGCCTCGCCTTCGCGATTTTCGCTTTGCTCGGATGGGCGTTGTGGCCGGAGACTTCATCGGCCTCGGTCGCCGTCGAGGAAGTTCGCGGCAAAAGCGGAGTGACCGCGTTGTTGGCGCGGGATTCCGGCCTGCCGCTTATTTCTATCAGTTTCGCCTTTAAGGGCGGCGTCGAACAGGACGATCCCGACAAACAGGGGCTTTCCGCGCTCGCCGCCTCGCTTCTGACCGAAGGAGCGGGACCTTACGGCGCGGAGGAGTTCCAGCGCCGTCTGGCGCAGGCGTCCATAAGCATGGGATTCTCCGCCGGACGCGACGCCGTGCTGGGCAACCTCAAGACGTTGCGCGACAAGCGCGGCGAGGCTTTCCGGCTTCTCAAGCTGGCTCTTAAATCCCCGCGTTTCGATCCGGAGGCGGTGGAGCGCGTTCGCGACAGCCAGATGGCCGCCATGCGTTCGGCCTTCGGCGATCCCGAATGGCAAGCGCGCAACGCGCTTTATTCCGCGACTTTCGGCGGCCATCCCTATGCCCTGCGCCGCCTCGGCACGACAAAGACCCTGCCGTCCATAACCCGCGAGGATCTGCGCCGGTTCGCGGCGACGCGGCTGTTCCGAGACAATCTGGTGATCGCGGCGGCGGGCGACATATCGCGGGAGGAGCTGGCGGACATGATCGACGACGTGTTCGGCCATCTCCCGCCCCGCGCCGCGCTGAAGCCGATTCCTCCGCTTGTCTGGCCGGACAAGCCGCCCGTTGTTCTGGTCGAACGCGACGGCACGCAAACCGAGATGCTGTTCGCTCTGCCGATGCCGCGCCGCGAAGATCCCCTATGGCCTGCCGCCGAGGTCGCCAACTATATTCTGGGCGGCGGAGGTTTTTCCTCGCGCCTGATGCGGGCGGCGCGGGACGACGCGGGATTGACCTACGGCATTGGAACCGCCTTGGCCGACATGGACGCGGGCTCGCTGTTGATCGGAAACGTGGCGGTGGCCAACGCGGAAACCGGAAATATGAAGGGCATTTTAATGCGGGTATGGGAAAGGCTGCGCTACGACAGCTCCGACGAGGCGGAAATAAAGGCGGCCAAGGATTACCTGTCCGGCGCGTTGCCGTTGTCGCTGACCTCGACCCATGCCTTAGCCGGATTTTTGGTCGGTTGCCGGTTGCGTGGAGAGGGCAAGGACTGCCTGTCCCGCCGCGTCGATTTGACGCAAGCGGTTACGACCGAGGAAGTGCGGAGCGTTCTGCGCGAATGGTTCGATCCTTCCCGCCTCGCCATGGCGATGGCCGGAAGGCCGGAAGGCGTCGCGGCTGATATCGTCCGCAAACAGGAGGTTGAATGAGCATGATTTCCGAATCCAAGGCTTGGCGCGACCTGTCCGCCCACGCGCGATCCCTGCGCGACGCATCTCTTTCCGCCCTGTTCGCCGCCGATCCGCTGCGACGCGAAAGGCTTACGGTTCGCGCCCAAGACGCCGGAATAAGCGCGGATTTTTCCCGCAACCGCTTGGACGGCGCGACCGTGGGGCTTTTGGCGGAGCTGGCGCGGGAGGCGCGGTTGGAGCGTTGGCGAACCGCCATGTTCGACGGCGAAAAAATCAACGACACGGAAGGCCGCGCCGTCCTGCACGTGGCGTTGAGGGCTCCCGGCGGAGCGACGTTTAGCGTCGACGGAAAAGACGTGATGGCCGACGTGCGCGAGACGCGCCGCCGCATGGAGGAAATCTCAGTCCGCGTGCGCTCAGGCCGCTGGACGGGGGCTGCGGGCAAGCCGGTTCGCAACGTCGTAAACATCGGCATCGGCGGATCGGATCTAGGCCCGAGGCTGGTGGCGTCCGCGCTTAAGGACTTCGCTGGGCAAGACGCGCCTTGCGTGCGCTTTGTCGCCAACGTGGACGATGCGGCGTTGTCCGACGCGCTGGAAGGTTTGTCTCCAGACGAAACGCTGTTCGTCGTGGTCTCAAAAACCTTCACCACGCAGGAAACCTTGATGAACGCCAAGGCGGCGCGGAAATGGATAACCGATAGCCTCGGAGAGTCCGCAGTGGCGCGGCATTTCTTGGCGGTTTCGGTAAACCTGAAGGCCACGGCGGAATTCGGTATCGCGCCCGCCAACATCCTGCCGATGTGGGATTGGGTGGGCGGGCGTTACAGCCTGTGGTCGGCGGTGGGGTTGGCGGCGGCGATCGCCATGGGGTGGGAAAATTTTGCGGAAATGTTGGCCGGAGCGGCGGCTATGGACGCGCATTTCCTGTCCGCGCCTTTCGAAAAAAACCTTCCGACCATGCTGGCGCTGACGGGGATTTGGCATCGCAATTTCTGGGACGCCCGCAGCCATGCCGTTTTGCCTTATGCCGAACGCCTGCGCGAGTTGCCGCGCTTTCTCCAGCAGTTGATAATGGAAAGCAACGGCAAATCCGTCACCCGCGACGGCAAGGCTGTGGATTACGGCACGTCTCCGGTCATATTCGGCGAGTGCGGCACGGTGGGACAACATAGTTTCCACCAGATGCTGCATCAGGGAACCGATATAATTCCTTGCGATTTCATCGGCGTGAAAAACCGCTCCGGCGGCGCGCCGGAACATCATTCCGCGCTTTTGGCCAACATGGAGGCGCAGGCCGAAGCCCTGATGCGCGGCAGCCGCGAAGCCGAGGCGTTCCGCGCCAATCCGGGCAATCGCCCCAGCACGACGATCTGGCTGGATGCTTTATGTCCGCGAACCTTGGGCGCGCTTTTGGCGATGTATGAGCATATGACGTTTGCGCAAGGCATCGTGTGGAATATAAACTCCTTCGACCAGTGGGGGGTGGAGCTGGGGAAAAAGCTGGCAAAGGAAAGCGGTCGTGCTTCATAAACAAAAAGAACTGCGCGGAATATTATTGACTGTCGCTGCAGCCGTATTTTTCGGGTTTTATCCGACGGCCACCCGGGCGGTGTATGCGGACGGCGGGAACGCGGTTTTCATAATATTGCTCATGGTATTTGCGCGCATGTCCAGCCTGCTGGGGTTTTGCCTGGCGACAAAACGGCGAATCTTCCGTTCGAAGAAAGAAACGGCGAGCGCGGCGCGAAATGGAGTATATCAGGCCGTTTCAATAATAACTTTGCTGGCCTCGATGCAGTTCATTCCCGGGCCGATGGCTATTTCCATTGTGTTCGGCTATCCGATGGTCATCTATCTGTACATGGTATCCAAAGGGGAACAGCCTGTGCAGTTTTTCACAATCTTGGCCCTGATTATTTCCGTTATCGGTCTGGGATTGGTGATCAATCTTCACGGCCATACAGAAGCCGCCAACTGGACAGGGATTGGTCTGGCGGCGGTTGCCATGCTGGCAACCGCGACGCGCGTGTATATCTACGGTAAAGAGCTTGAAAGCAGGGATCCGGCCGCTTTCGGGGCGGAAAATTTCGTGTTCGTCCTGCTATTTTGCAGCTTGTTGATGCTTTACGAACTGCCGGTAATCCCGCTGACGGCTTATGGTTGGGGCTGGGGACTAGTCGGGGCGACCCTCACGTCTTTGGGGACGTTTTGCATGTTTTATGGATTGAGCTATATCGGCGCGTTCAAATACGCCTTTTTCTCGAAACTGGAGCCGATTTTCGCAGCTGTCATAGCCGCCGTTGCGATAAACGATGTGCTGTCCTTCTGGCAATACGTCGGCATTGTCATGGTGCTTGGCAGCCTGTCCGCTTACCAATTTTTGGCGCGCAAAAAAGCCCATGCGGCCTGAACTTGTGCCGATGTCTTTGTGGTATTAGAATCCTGCCTCAACCCAAGCTAACGGTGGCGGCTTATGATCGAATTTCTGGACGGCGGCAACCTCGAATGGTGGCACTGGGCGGTGTTGGGGCTGGTGCTGGTGATGTCCGAGCTTTTGTTGCCGATGTTCGTGCTGGTCTGGTTCGGCCTGAGCGGGATTCTGGTTTCTTTGGCTCTGCTGGTGGCTCCCGATATGGGGATGTCCGCGCAAATCCTTTTGTGGACGGCGTCGTCGCTGCTGCTGGTGTTTTTGTGGTTCAAAGTGTTCCGCCGCAGCTATCACAAAGTTCTGACCGGCCGCGCCTCGGCCAGTATAATCGGCGAAGTTGGCATGTTGACCCAGCCGGTAGCCCCGTTCAAGCAAGGCAAGGTTAGATTCCAAAAGCCCGTCGTCGGCTCCGACACATGGGACTGCGTGGCGGACGAGGAAATCGAATCCGGCGCGCGCGTTAAGGTAACGAAGGTCGAGGGAAATTTGTTGACGGTAAGCAAGCCGCGCTGAGGGCGCGTCACTAGTCTGGAAAATGGCTCAACGCTGAGGAGAAAATCATGTCCGCCTCTCTGATAGTCGTAATCGTCCTGCTGATCTTCGTTTTCGTCACTCTGGCCAAGGGCGTGCGCATCGTGCCGCAGGGCGAGGAATGGGTGATAGAGCGTTTGGGCAAATATCACGAAACCTTCATGCCCGGGCTGAACCTGATGATTCCATATATCGATTCGGTTTCCAGCCGCATCGTCACCAAGGACGTGTTGCTGGACGTGCAGGAGCAGGAAGTCATCACCAAGGACAACGCCGTCATCCTCACCAACGCCATCGCCTTCGTGAAAGTCACGGATCCGGTCAAAGCCGTTTACGGCGTGGTCAGCTTCGGCGACGCCATCCGCAACCTGATAATGACCACGTTGCGATCGATAATCGGCGAAATGGAACTGGATCAGGCTTTGTCATCCCGCGACAAGATAAAGGCTCGGCTGCGCGAAAGCATCGCCGACGAGGTGCTGGATTGGGGGCTGACGGTCAAATCAGTCGAAATCCAAGACATCAAGCCGTCTCCGACGATGCAAAAGGCGATGGAGTTGCAGGCGTCGGCCGAGCGCGAACGCAAGGCCGCCGTGACCCGCGCCGAAGGCGAAAAGCAGGCGGCGATATTGCAGGCCGAAGCCCGTCTGGCCGCCGCCCAGCGCGACGCCGAAGCGCAGGTTATGCTGGCGCAGGCGTCGGCGGAAGCGATACAAAAAGTCATGTCGGCGGCGACCGGACAAGATACTCCGTTGCTGTATCTGTTGGGCGAGAAATATATCAAGGCGATGACCGAACTGGCGGCTTCCGATAACTCCAAGGTCGTCGTCTTGCCCGCCGACGTTCAGGAAAGCGTGCGCGGCCTCTTGGGAAAATTCAAAGCGTAATGTTTAATAGAACTATTGCATAGCTGCCTTCATTGCGAGCGGCCTTCTTCAGGCCGCGAAGCAATCCAGTGCCGTTGCTCCATGACTCTGGATTGCTTCGCGTCGCAAGGGCGACGCTCGCAACGACAGCCTTTGGCTGTGACTTTTAAACTACAGCCTTAGATGTTGACTGGGGCGTTTATCCCTCGAACTCCATCGCCAGCTCTTGCGCTTCGCGCAGGATTTTTTCGGCCTCGCCGGTGTATTTTTCCGCTTCGCCGTGCAGCGTCAACGGCTTGGCTTGGCGCGGCGGTGCGAACGGCGCGCCCTTGACGGCGGTTACCACTATTCTTTTGGGCGGAGCGTCGCGGCGCGGCAATATGTTCATAAACGCCGCCGCGCCGAAGCCTGCCGCCTCTGCCGCCTTCAATATCTCGTCCCGCCTGTCGGCGCGGTGTATCAGCGTTAAAACCCCGCCTTCCCGCAACGCTGAAAACGCCGTTTCCAGCCATTTCCGCAGCGTCCCGTCGTCCTCCGTGTTGGCGGAGCGTTTGCCCATATCGGGCGACGGATTGTGCTTGGCGGCTTCGTGATAAGGCGGGTTGGCCATGACGGCGTCGAACGCCCCGCGCATATGGGCGGGCAATTCCGCCGCGTCGCCGCGCTCGACCGACGCGCGGGCTTGCATCCCGTTGCGGCGGATATTCGCGGCGCATAAATCGGCCATCTCCGGCATTATCTCGATGCCTATAACCCGCGTCGAAGGCAGACGGCAAGCCAACGCCAGCATGGCTCCGCCCGCGCCGCACCCCAAATCCAAAACCGTTCCGTTCGGCGGGGGCCGCGTCGCGGCGGCCAGCAAGACCGTATCCACGGCTACGCGAAAGCCGCGGCGAGGCTGCTCTATCTCCAAGCGGCGGTTTAATATGCCGTCTATAGTGGTTTCCATAGCACTGGGTTATACTTCGCCTCGGCTCGGATTGCGACAAGGCAAAAAAATGGCGACAGTGATACCGCTTGATAACATGCGCGAACCGCCGCGGCGCGGCTGCGACGGGGCGTTGGATCGCATGGTCGGACTGGTCGCCGACGATATGGCCGCCGTCAACCAGATAATCATCCAGCGCATGGAAAGCCACGTTCCTTTGATCCCGCAACTGGCAGGACACCTCATCGCGGCGGGCGGAAAACGCCTGCGCCCGATGATGACGTTGGCCAGCGCGAAGCTGTGCGGCTATCAGGGCGTTCGCCAACGCAAACTGGCGGCGTGCGTCGAGTTCATCCACACCGCTACGCTGTTGCACGACGACGTGGTGGACGCCAGCGACCTGCGGCGTGGCACTCCTTCGGCCAACGCCATGTTCGGCAACCAAGCCAGCGTGCTGGTGGGAGATTTCCTGTTCAGCCGCGCCTTTCAGCTCATGGTCGAGGACGGATCGATCGACGTGCTGCGGATACTGTCCACCGCCTCCGCCGTCATCGCGGAAGGCGAGGTGTTGCAGCTTTCGACCGCCGGAGACGCGGCCACCAGCGAGCAAGCCTATCTGGAGGTGGTGCGCGCCAAAACCGCCGAGCTGTTCGCCGCCGCTTGCCGCGTGGGCGCGGTGGTGGCCGGACAACCGGCGGCGGTGGAGGAGGCCTTGCGAACCTTCGGCCTGAACCTAGGCATCGCGTTCCAGATAATCGACGACGTGCTGGATTACTCGGCGCGGCAGGAAAGTCTGGGCAAGACCGTGGGAGACGATTTCCGCGAAGGCAAAATAACCCTGCCCGTCATACTGGCCGTCAGTCGCGGCAACGAGGCCGAACGCGGTTTCTGGCGGCGCACCTTGGAGGACGGGGATCAGCGCGACGGCGACCTTTCCCATGCCCAAAGCCTGTTGATCCGCCACGACGCGCTGGCCGACGCGGCTTCCCGCGCCGGACACTATGGCGACATCGCCCGCGACGCCTTGGGCATGTTCCCCGACAGCAAGATGAAAACCGCGCTGTTGGATTTGGTCGACTTCACGGTGGAGCGCGGGTTTTAGAGCATTTCCCGATAATGTTTACGCATAAACCTTTGACGGGAAATGCTCTAACTTTCTGGTTGCAGAGCAGATTCACGCGATAAGGTTTGCGCCAAGGAGCGCAAACCTTATCGCGATCTGCTCTAACAGGATTCGACATCCATCGCCGAATAGTGCATTTTGCCATACCTGTGTATGCAACGCTATTTTCGGCAACATAATTATGGCGAGTGTCGTAAAAAGAGCCAAACGCCGCGTCGAAGCGCGGGATTCGTTGGACGTTCATTTTGGATCTATGTTGCGCCGGATGCGCGGCGCGGCGGGGTTGAGCCAAGAACAGCTTGGCATAGCCAGCGGCCTGACGTTCCAGCAAATCCAGAAATACGAAAGCGGAGCCAACCGCATCAGCGCGAGCCGTATTTTCCGGCTCGCCGGTATTTTAAAAGTTCCGGTCGAAAGTTTTTTCAGCGAAGCGGGGAATGTTTCGCCTTCGGAGATAGGCTTCGCCGGCTTGGCTGAGGAAAAACAATTCCCGATGGAAAGCGAAATCTCCGACGGTCGTCCGCCGCGTTCCCCAAGCAACCGCGAGATTTTGGAACTGGTGCGCGCCTACAGCCGCATCATGGACGACAAGCAGCGCAGACGGGTCTATGAGCTTATAAAGTCCTTGGCCGAACAATCGTCTTGATTGCCGCGCCCGCGTTTGCCAAAGTGCGGAAGCGTTCACGAAAATCAGCGAAAGGACTGCGCCGTGGCTTCCGATTTAGCAAATTACCTTTTCACATCCGAATCCGTCGGCGAAGGCCATCCCGACAAAGTGTGCGATCGCATATCCGATGCCGTGGTCGATCTGTTCCTGCGCGAAGATCCCCACAGCCGCGTCGCGGTTGAAACCTTGGCCACCACCAACCGCATAGTTATGGCGGGGGAAATTCGCGGTCCGGCCAGCATAACCCCTCGCGAGATGGAGCAGGCCGCCCGCGACGCCGTGCGGGAAATCGGCTACGCCCAAAAAGGGTTCCACTGGCAATGGGCTGACGTGCAGATATACGTCCACGCCCAATCGAGCGACATCGCCCAAGGCGTCGACGCCAGCGGCAACAAGGACGAAGGCGCGGGCGATCAAGGCATCATGTTCGGCTACGCCTGCAACGAAACGCCCACCTACATGCCCGCCCCCATATCCTATGCCCACGATATACTGCGTTTCATTTCCGAAGACCGCCATGCCGGAAAGCTGCCGTTGTTGGGGCAGGACGCCAAAAGCCAAGTCACTCTGGAATACGTGAACGGCAAGCCGGTGCGCGCCGCCCGCATTGTCGTTTCCACTCAGCACGACGAAAAGGCCGATCAAGACAAGGTGCGGGAGCTGGTGCGGCCTTATGTCATCAAAGCCCTTCCCAAAGGCTGGATGTGTCCGGAGGAGTTTTTCTACGTCAACCCGACCGGACGCTTTGTCATCGGCGGTCCCGACGGAGACACCGGATTGACGGGGCGCAAGATAATCGTCGACACCTACGGCGGCGCGGCTCCGCACGGCGGCGGCGCGTTTTCCGGCAAGGATCCCACCAAGGTGGATCGTTCGGCGGCGTACATGGCGCGCTACATGGCCAAAAACGTGGTGGCGGCAGGGATAGCCGACAAATGCACGATTCAGTTGGCCTACGCCATCGGCGTGTCGGAGCCGTTGGCGGTCTACGCCACCACCCACGGCACGAACAAGGTGGACGATGCCAAACTGGTCGACGTGTTGCGCCAGATCGTCAAGCTGTCGCCCCGCGCCATCCGCGAGCATTTGGGTTTGAACCGCCCGATCTACAAGAAAACCTCGTCGTTCGGACACTTTGGCCGCGAACCGGAGAACGACGGGCATTTCTCGTGGGAACGCTTGGATCTGGTGGGAGAGCTTAAACTGGCGTTCGGTCTGTGACGGCCTTTGGCTGTAGGGCGACATCATTTGCGAAGTTATAGCCAAAGGCTGTCGCTGCGAAGTTACAGCCAAAGGCTGTCATTGCGAGCGTCGCCCTTGCGACGCGAAGCAATCCAGAGCAGTTGCGCCTGTGGCGCTGGATTGCTTCGCCGCCTGAAGGAGGCGGCTCGCAATGACGCCCCCAAAACCCAAGAGGTCGGCTTGCAACGACGGCCTTTGGCCGTTACCTCACCGACGGCCTTTGGCCGTATACCTCAAAGACAACGGTCTTTAGCCATTCCCTGAGCCTGTCGAAGGGAACTGGCAGAACCTTGGGCAAATCGGGGAGGTGAACCGCTTCACAAGGCCGTTGGCGTTACGCCGCTTTCTCGCGCTTGAGTGCCCGCCAGCCGATGTCGCGGCGGCAGAAGCCTTCGCTCCAGTCTATCGCGTCGACGGCGGCGTAGGCGCGGGACTGCGCCTCTGCGATAGTCGGGGCTGTTCCAGTCACGCCGAGGACTCGGCCTCCGTTGGCGACCATCTCTCCATCCTGCGTCAGGGCGGTTCCGGCGTGGAAGACCAGAGTGTCAGGCATCTTCGCGGCGCGATCCAATCCGCGTATCACCGTGCCTTTCTTATAATTGGAAGGATATCCCGAAGCCGCCATCACCACGCACAGCGCGGCGTTGTCATGCCATTTCAACGGCGGCAGGCCGTCGATCATCCCCTTGGCGGCGGCGAACAGCACCGACAGAAGATCGGATTTCAATCGCGGCAGCATGGCTTGGGTTTCGGGATCCCCGAAACGGGCGTTGTATTCGATAAGCCTAGGGCCGGCCTCGGTTATCATCAGCCCCGCGAACAGCACCCCCGTAAAGGGACACCCTTGCCCGCGCATGGCGTCGACGGTGGGTTGAATGATTTCCCGCATGATGCGCGACTGCATGGCCTCGTCCACGACCGGAGCGGGGGAATACGCCCCCATGCCGCCGGTGTTGGGGCCGCGGTCGCCGTCGTATGCCGCCTTGTGGTCCTGCGCCGCCGCGAACGGGATGGCTTTTTTGCCGTCGCACAGGGCAAAAAAACTGGCTTCCTCGCCGAACATGAATTCCTCGACGACGATCTCGGCTCCGGAATCCCCGAACGCCTTGTTGACCATCGCGTCGTCGATAGCCGCGCTGGCCTCGTCCACGGTGGCCGCCAAAGTCACTCCCTTGCCTGCAGCCAGCCCGTCGGCTTTGACGACTATCGGCGCGCCCTTTTCGCGGACATAGGCGCGGGCGGCCTCGGCGTCCTTAAAACGGGCGTAGGCGGCGGTGGGAACGCCGGCCTTTGAACAAAGATCCTTCATAAAACCCTTGGAGCTTTCGAGTCTGGCGGCGGCCGCGCTGGGGCCGAAACAGGGGATGCCGGCCTCGCGCAGGCTGTCAGCCAGCCCCAACGCCAACGGCACTTCCGGTCCCACCATGACGAAATCTATCTTGCGCTCGACGCAGGCGACGACGATTTCCGATATGGAATCCGCCGCTATCGGCAGGCATTCGGCCACCTCGGCTATGCCCGGGTTGCCCGGAAGGCAGTAAAGTTTGCTTAAAAGAGGCGATTTCGCGAATGACCAGCATATGGCGTGTTCGCGCCCGCCGGAACCTACCACCATCACCTTCATAACGCCCCTCCTGCCGTTTTCTTGCTCTGCCCGCCCCCGTTTACCATAAACAGCCGCGCCGCGCCATATCCGAGCGGATTTCCCCCCGATTTTCGCTTGCTCGCCGCGGCTTTATGGGCTATAGGCTCCGGCAATTCCCGAGAAAGATTGCGCGGGCAAAATGCCCTCGCACGTCGTTCTTTACGCCTCGCGGCTTCAGGACGAACTATCGGGACAATTAACCAATCATCGGAAAGGAACCCGAGGACATGACTAAGCGCGTATCTTCAATCCATAAAATCGATCGCCGTTTGGGCGTCAACCTGTGGGGTCGCGCCAAAAGCCCCTTGAACCGCCGCGATTATCGCCCGGGACAGCACGGCCAGCGTCGCACCAAGCTGTCTGACTACGGCACTCAGCTGATGGCCAAGCAGCGTTTGCGCGGCTACTACGGCAACGTGGGCGAGCGTCAATTCCGCCGCTATTACGACGAAGCCGTCCGCCGCAAAGGCGACAACGGCGAGAATTTGGTGCAGCTTTTGGAACGCCGCTTGGACACCGTGGTGTATCGCATGAAGCTGGCGATGACCGTGTTCGCTTCCCGTCAGCTGGTCAGCCACGGCCACGTCATGGTCAATGGCCGTCGCGTCAACATCCCGTCCTATCAATTGCGCGACGGCGACACCGTGGAATTGCGCGAAAGCTCCAAGCAGCTGGCTTGCGTGCTGGTGGCTTCCGAAAGCTCCGAGCGCGACGTGCCTGACTATATCCAGATAGACCACAAGGCCATGAAGGGATCCTTCGTCCGCGCCCCGTCGCTCAGCGACGTGCCGTATCCGGTGCAGATGGAGCCCAATCTGGTGGTCGAATACTACTCGCGTTAAACGGAAACTCCCCGCTTCGCTTTGCGGGGCGGGGAGTTTTTTGCCCTCTGCCTTTTATTAGCCAATTTTAGCGGCTAGGTTAGAAGCATGAGAGGTTTTCGCCCCATTGCCATAATATGCGCCGCCGCCTTGTTGGCGGATGCCGCGGCTGCGGCTCCCCCCAAGGCGGTTCCGGTTCCCGACCTCCGCCCCTTCACGGTAAAGTACGAGGTTTACGTCGGCGGCCTGCATTTCGTCACTTCGTCCTTTCTGTTCGCTAATTCCGGCGGGCGGTATCGCGTCAAAGCCTTGGCCAGCACCGACGGGTTCTGGCATTTCATGTTCCCGTGGGATGCCGAAATAGTTTCGGAAGGCTTGGTCAGCGGCGACAGGTTCCTGCCGCAGGTTTACGACAACTCCAGCGTATGGCGCGGAGACACAAAAACCATATCGATGAAATATAAAGAAAACAGGGAGATAGACCTTGAAGTTAATCCTCCCGATAAACCCAGTGCAAAGCGCAACATAGTGACGACCGAGGAACGGCGCGGGGCGATGGATCCTCTGGCGGGTATCGTCCAAATGCTGGGGGATCTGGCCGTTGGGGGCACCTGCTCCTCGACCGCTCCGGTGTTCGACGGCAGCCGCCGTTTCGATCTGGTGGGGATTGACGCGGGATGGGAGGAAATAGATCCCGATGGTTACGGTGTCTACAAAGGCCGCGCCCGCGTCTGCGAGGTAGGCTTCAAGATGATCGCCGGAGAATGGAAGGATCGCGAACGCAGCAAGTTCTGGCTGCGCTCCGACGGCGGCGGCCAAGGGCGTGAGCCGTTCAGCGTCTGGCTGGCCAAATTAGCCCCCGATCTGCCGGAAATGGCGGTGCGGGCGGAAAGCCAAAGCGTGTGGGGACGTATAGTCATTCATCTTGAAAAATGGCAGTATGCCGACGGCAATAGCGATCTCGGAAAACGGAAGTGATCATGGAAAAGAAACACATAGCGTTGGTGAGCGGCAGCGGCAGGAACGCCTCGCATTCGTTGCGGATAGCGCATTGGCTGGCTTCGCGTCTGGCGCATCTGGACAAAGGAACCACTTGCGACGTGATAGATCTGGGCGGGCATAAATTGCCGCAGTGGGACGAAGCTGCTTGGGACGAAACCAGCGCGTTGGCCAAGCAATGGAAGTTGTACAGCGCGAGATTGGCGGCCGCGCACGGTCTGGTGCTGATAACTCCGGAATGGGCGGGCATGGCTTGCCCCGAGCTGAAGAATTTTCTGGTTTTCTGCTCAGAAAAAGACGTCGGCCACAAGCCCGCGCTTTTGGTCGGAGTATCTTCGGGGCGCGGCGGCAGCAACCCGATAAGCGAGCTTCGCATCAGCGGCTATAAAAACAACCGCATTTGCTACATGCCGGAGCATCTGATCGTTCGCGATGTGGAAAACATGTTCGTCGAAGAAAAACCCTCGGGGCGCGAGGACGCCTTCACGCGCTCGCGCGCCGACTTCGCGCTGCTCCAGCTTTTGGCTTATTCCTCGGCGTTGAAGCAGGCGCGCGACAGCGGCGCTCTGGCCAACGACAAATTTCCGTTCGGCATGTAGAGATGCTGATTTTGGGGCTGGACAGCGCGGGAAAATCTTGCGCGGCTTGCGTGTGGAAGGACGGCGCGGTTCTGGCTCTGGCCTCCTCCAAGATGGAGCGCGGGCAGGACGCGAGGCTGGTTCCGGCGGCTCAGGAAGCCATGAAGATGGCAGGGGTTTCTTTTGCCGCGCTCGATAGGATAGCGGCAATTCGCGGGCCTGGCAGCTTCACCGGCATCCGCATCTGTCTGGCGGCGGCGCGAGGATTCGGCATGGCCTCGGGCAAGCCGGTGATAGGGGTGGATCGCTTTTCCGTTTACCGCGAGATATTCAAGGACATCGCCTCCCCGTTGCTGGTGGCCATAGATTCGAAACGTTCCGAGCTGTTTTGCCGCTTGTATCCGGCGGCTGGCGAAAGCGGGGAAACGATGCCGCCGGAATTGATGACCTCGGACGCCGTGGAAGACCTGCGCCGCCGCCGTTCTGGTTTGATGATAGCCGGCGACGCGGCGATCGCCGATTTGCGCGCCGACACCGAGGAAGTGGTCGCGTGCTGCGCCTTGGCCGCGGCGGCTATGGCCGGAGAGGCCGAATTTCTACCCCGTCCCGTCTATCTCCGCCCGCCGGACGTCACCATATCGCGCAAATCGCCCGTTCACGCCGCGCTTCGGGATTTTCGCCTAGAACCGATAACGCCGAGCGTGGATATGGCCATGAGTTTGGCCAAATTGCACGCCGAGAGCTTCGGCAACGAGGCGTGGAGCGCGGATTCCATCAAATCCAGCCTGTCCCTGCCCACGACTGCGGGTTGGCTGGCCTTGGCCGGAAACGGGGAAAAGGCCGGATTTATCCTATGCCAAACGGCGGCTAACGAATCCGAGATATTGACGCTATGCGTGTCGCCACGCCTTAGACGCCTAGGGATAGGGCGGGCGTTGGTGGAAAAAACTCTGGCCGCCGGAGCTGTGGCGGGAGTGGTCGCGACGCATCTCGACGTTGCGGCTGACAACCATGCGGCAAGAGGGCTTTACGAAGGATTGGGTTTTCGCTTGGTTCGTATCCGCTCCGGATACTATCGTCGCACGAACGGCGACGTCGACGCCGTCATATACTCCTTCGCTCGCGGCTGAGGTTTGCAGGTTCTTAGAGCTTGTTTACAAAGCCGCCGCGGCTAAGGATTTTCGTGGTTTTCGAGAACCGGAACGCAAGCGTATATGGACATACGTGCGTACCGGAAGCGCAGAAAACCGCGAAAAGCCAACGCCGCAGTCGAGCTTTATAAACAAGCTCTTATATGGCCTTGTACGCCGCCAACACAGCTGCCGTTACTATGTCGGACACCGTGGCCCCCATCCGCAATATCTGCACCGGCTTGTCGAAGCCGTCGAGTATGGGGCCGATGACGTTGACGCCGCCGATGTTCTCTAGCAGCTTGGCCGATATATGCGCCGCCTGAAGATCGGGCATAATCAGCACGTTGGCGGGGCCGGTGAGGCGGCAAAACGGATACAGCCGTTGCATCAGCGGATAATTCATCGCCACGTCCGCCGACATCTCGCCGTCGTATTCGAACCGCACGCCGCGCTTGTCCAACACCTTGACCGCCGCTTTGACGTGCTCGGAATGATGGCGTTGCGGTTGACCGAAACTGGCGAAGGACAGGAACGCGACCCTCGGCTCGTGCCCCAATCGTTGCGCCCAAGCGGCGGAACGGATGGCTATTTCCGCCATCCTTTCCGGCGAAGGCGCGACGCTTACGGCGGTATCGGCGAGAAACAAGGTGCGATCTTGGGCGATGGCTATCGACAACCCGAACGCTCCTGACGGAGCCGAAGCGTCGATCATCCTTTTTATGTCGTCGTAATTAACGATGAAGCCGCGAGTGATCCCCGACACCATCGCGTCGGCGTCGCCGTTGGCGACCATCGCCGCCCCGAACACGTTGCGGTTCTGGTTTATCATGCGTTGGCAATCGCGCATGATATAGCCCTTGCGGTGCAGGCGTTGATACAGCGCGTCGCGGTATTTCTCGTTCTTGTTCGACAACCGCGCGTTCTGGATCTCCAGATCGGTATTGACTCCGGCGGGCAGTTGCAGCGCGGCGATTTGCTCCTTTATCACGTCATCTCGCCCGACCAGTATGGGAGTCCCGTATCCCGCCGCCTTGAACTGGATAGCGGCGCGAATGACCCGCTCTTCCTCGCCTTCGGCGAACACGACGCGGCGCGGGTTGTTGCGGACGCCTGAGAAGATCATCTCTAGGCTGTCGGAGGTCGGATCCAGCCTCGCCCTAAGCTCGCGGCGATAGGCTTCGAAATCGGCTATCGGCTTGCGCGCCACCTTGGTCTTCATGGCCGCTATGGCCACGGCCACGGGGATGCGGGTTATCAGGCGCGGATCGAACGGCACGGGTATGATGTATTCCGGACCGTAGTGAAGGCGTTGTCCGCCATAGGCAGCGTCGACTTCGTCAGGCACGTCCTCTCGCGCCAACTCGGCCAAGGCGCGGGCGGCTGCTATCTTCATCTCGTCGTTGATGGTGGAGGCGCGGGCATCCAGCGCGCCGCGAAAGATATAAGGGAACCCCAGCACGTTGTTTATCTGGTTAGGATAGTCCGACCTTCCGGTGGCGACAATGGCATCGGGGCGGGCTTGCCTTGCTTCTTCTGGCGTTATTTCCGGATCGGGGTTGGCCATGGCGAAGATGATGGGCTTCTCGGCCATCACCTTCACCATTTCTTGCGTCACGCAGCCTTTGGCCGACAGGCCAACGAACACGTCCGCGCCTTTCATTGCTTCGGCCAAGGTGCGAGCTTTGGTATCGCTGGCATAAGCGGATTTCCACTGGTTCATGGATTCCGTGCGGCCTTTGTAGATGACGCCCTTGGTGTCGCACATGATTATATTCTTGCGTTGCAGCCCCATGCTGCAAAACAGTTCGGCGCAAGCGATCGCGGCGGCTCCGGCCCCGTTCACCACCATGCGGGTTTTCTTGATGTCGCGTCCGGTCAGATCCAGCGCGTTGAACAATCCGGCGGCGGCGATTATGGCCGTGCCGTGTTGGTCGTCGTGGAACACCGGAATATCCATTATCTCCCGCAAACGCTGTTCGATTATGAAGCATTCGGGAGCCTTGATGTCTTCAAGGTTTATGCCGCCGAACGAGGGGCCTAAAAACCGCACGCAGTTGATGAACTCTTCCACGTCCTCGGTGGAGACTTCGAGATCTATGCCGTCCACGTCGGCGAAGCGTTTGAACAGAACCGCCTTGCCTTCCATGACTGGCTTGGAAGCCAACGCCCCCAAATTGCCCAGCCCCAAAACCGCCGTTCCGTTGGAAATGATGGCCACCAGATTTCCGCGAGCGGTATAGTCGTAAACCTTTTCCGGCACGTCGCGGATACGCAGGCACGGAGCCGCCACCCCGGGCGAATAGGCCAACGACAAGTCCCGCGCCGTGGTCAACGGCTTGGTGGGGGTTATTTGCAGCTTTCCCGGCCTGCCTTGGGCGTGCAAGGCCAAAGCCTCGTCGTCAGTGACCTTCACTTTATTGTTGCTCATGTTGGCTCCGTTGCGGCGGCAAAGTTAAAACGGCAATTTCACGCCGGGGGGGAGCTTTAAGTCCCCCATGATTTTTCCGGTTTCGGCGGCTATCTCGGCCTCCGTCTTGGCGCGGGCGTCGTTGATGGCCGCGACCAAAAGATCTTCCAGAACCTCGATGTCGGACGGGTTTATCAGTTTCGGATCGATCTTGACTTTTTTGGCCTCGCCCTTGCCGTTCATCGTCACCGCGACCATGCCGCCGCCGGACTGTCCGGTCACGTCAACTCCCCCCAAACGCTCCTGCATCTGCGCCATCTTGGACTGCATGTCCTGCATTTGGCGCATCATCTGTCCTATGTTCAGCATACTTCATTCCCCTTCATGTGGTTCTTCCGCGTCGCGGATGGCTTCCTCGGCGGAGGAGGCCGTGTCGCCGCCATCCTCGTTGTTCGACGAGGGAATGGCAATCGTTTTTCTCTTTATAGACGTCAATTTCGCGTCGGGAAAAGCCTCTATCACCGACAGCGACAACGGATGCGACAAGACGCGGTCGCGGCGGCGCAATTCGGCTTGCTTGTCTTCCTCTTCCAGCGTCATTCCTCCGGCGGCGTCGGTCAAGGAAACCAGCCACCGCCGCCCCGTCCATTCCGTCAGGCATTGGCCGATGCGGCTGGCCAGATTGGGCGGCGCGCCCTGCGCCACGCGGATTTCCAGCATTCCGGCTTCACAGCGCACCGGATGGACGCGGCAATATATTTCGGCATGCAACGCGCCTTCGCGATGGGCGGAGAACATTGCGGCCAATTCGCGAAAGCTTATTGCGGCGGCTTCGGCGCGGGGAGGGGCTGCTTCCAGCGGAACCGGCGCGGCCATCGGCATTGCTTGTCCGGCCACGGCCAAAATCGAGGAGGCGCGCATGGAGGAACCGCCGCCGCCGGAAACCGATGGCGGGGAGCCTCCGCCCTTGGCAGCCTGTTCGCGCATCTGTCGCACGAGATCGGCGGGGGAGGGCAGTTCGGCGGCGAAGGCGAGCCGGATCAAAACCATCTCCGCCGCTTGCGTCGGTTGCCCCGACGACTGGACTTCGGCCATGCCCTTCAAAAGTATTTGCCAAGCTCGGGTAAGCGCGGGGATTTTCACGTCGAGCAAATCGACGGTCAGCTGCCTCTCCGCCTCCGGCAGCTCAGCCGCTTGCGCCAAAGCGGGGACGGCCTGACAACGGGTGAGAAGGTGAACCAACTCTCCCATATCCTGAAGTATCTGCAGGGGATCGGCTCCGGCGCGTTGCATAAGAGAGAACGTTTCCAGCGCGGCGGCCATTTTGCCACGCAATAAATGGCGGCAAAGATCAAGGCTATGGCTGCGGTCGGCCAGACCCAACATATCTTTGACGTCGGCCTCGGTCACCTTTTCGCCGCCTCGGGCTATCGCCTGATCCAACAGGCTCAATCCGTCGCGGGCGGAGCCATCGGCGGCGCGGGCTATGAGCTTTATGGCCTCCGGCTCGACCGCGACCTTTTCAGCCTCGGCGACGTCCGTATAAAGTCGAGCCAGCTCCGCGCTTTCGATGCGACGCAGGTCGAAACGCTGGCAGCGCGATAAGACGGTGACGGGAACCTTGCGAATCTCGGTGGTGGCGAAGATGAAGCGGACGTGCGGAGGCGGCTCCTCCAGCGTCTTCAACAGCGCGTTGAACGCCGCCGTCGACAGCATGTGAACTTCGTCGAGGATATATATCTTGTAACGCGCCGAGGCGGGGCCATAGCGCACGCCCTCTATTATCTCGCGGATGTCTCCCACTCCGGTGCGCGAGGCCGCGTCCAGTTCCTGCACGTCGACGTGGCGGTCTTCGGAGATGGAGCGGCAAGCGTCGCACTTGCCGCATGGCGTTATGGTGGGGCCTCCTTTGCCGTCTTCTCCGGTGCAATTCAAGGCGCGGGCTATTATGCGGGCGGTGGTGGTCTTGCCGATGCCGCGCACTCCGGTCAGCATCCACGCTTGGGGGATGCGTCCGGCCTCGATCGAATTGGCCAGCGTCCGCACCATGGACTCTTGCCCGATCAACTGGGAAAAAGTCTCAGGACGGTATTTACGCGCCAAGACGCGATACGCGTTCCCTTCGATGACAGGATGCGAAACGGCGGTAAAATCTTGCGAAGGCTGCGCCGGTTTGGCGGCTTCGTCTGAATTGCCCCAAAGATCGCTCAAAACTTTATAGTCTCCCCTCGTGAAAAAGCCTCCGTCCGACTATAGACGGAGGCTGCCACTTTGGGGAGACATTTTCAACGGCGGATTAACAGGCTCTAAGCGACGACCGAAGCCACCGACACGATGTCGCCCAGCTTGGCCAAGAGATATTCCACGTCTTCTTCCGAGAAATCCTCGAATTGGGTAAGCACGCGCTCGATAACGCGGGCGCGATAGCGTTCCAGATCGTGGTTGCCGCCGTCCATCTCGGTTTCGTGAACGACATCCAATGCCACGCGGATGGCGGGCAGAAGACGCATAGGCAGACCGGTTTTCTCATAAAGGGTCTTCAGTCCGAGGCGTCCGGCGTCGTGGATCAATATCCGCGCATTGGAGACATGCACCCCCGCCATGACGGCCAGCGACATCTCGAAAAACGTCAAATCGCCCATGCACAAGGCGCGTAGAACCACCGAAGGGGTTAGGCGGTTGTTGCGGTACATTTGCAGCACCAGCTTTTCGACCTCTTGATCGGAGCTGCCGGAAGACATGTTTATGATCGTGCGTTCGCGGCTCTGCATGACCAAATCCGAGGCCACGGAGGCTGGAAGCTCGTGGTGGGAGACAAGATAGTCCTTAAGCCGCTCCGAGACGATGGCAGTCAGCCGTTCGGCTATGGTTATAGGCAGCACCGACCTTTTCACCATCGCTTCTTTCACCGGATCGCTGTGTTTGAAGCGATCTATGGCTTTGTTGTATCCTTGCTCGGATATTTTAGCGGTGGCGTTGCCCATCAGTATCAGGACCGCGTTTTCCCCCGCCGAGGCTATCAGGGCATCAGACACCTGTATCGAGACGTTCACCCGCCCCGCTATCGCCTCGTGCTTGGAGGACGAATTGCTGTTGCGGACTATCGAAACCAGATCGTCGTCGGTGAGCACCAGCGAGTTTTCCAGCACTGGCAAAGCCACTGATTCCACGTCGTTGGCCAGCTTGACGGCCACGTCGTGCGGCAACCTGATGGCTTTGCGGAGATTCTCGGCCAAAGAATGGCGGACGGACACTTCCACGTCCCGCGCCATAAGGCGCACGATTTCCTGCGCCAGATTCAACTCGGTTTCCGTCAGTTTGGGACTGTCTATTTCCAGAGCCAGCTTTCCTGCGATTTCCGCGCGCGCAGAGGGCGAAGGCTCCTGCAACAGACGGTTGACGTCGGCCTGTGACAGATGCGAAGACATGGTTGTTCTTCCCCCTCGGATTCGAGCGTCGCGCAAACGCAGCGCAATATATACGCGATTATGCGGCGCGGTTCAAAGTAATATAAAGCGTTCATGTTTTAATAAGCCGACGCGCCATAACTACAGGGTTTCCAGTATTGGTATCGGCGCCGCAACTGCTTTCGTAAATGCCTCGGCACTGGAATGCGCCGCCTATTTCTTTTTCGAATCGGGATGCCGCTCCTATATCTAAAACGGCATACGCTGGCATGTGAGGAAATATCGTCCTTTCAAATTAAAATTGTCTTAAAATTCCAGATAATACCACCAATTATTTTATGGTAAAAACATTTTTACCATATTGGCATTGGAATATTAATGATATTTTCTATCAGAATATTTTTTGTTTTTGTGCAAAACGGATGGATGTGGCCAAATGCCGTCATTGCGAGCCGCCCCTTGGCGGCGAAGCAATCCAGTGCCGTTGCTCCACGACTCTGGATTGCTTCGCGCCCTGAAGAAGGCCGCTCGCAATGACAGCCTTTGGCTGTACTTCGCATGACAGCCTTTGACCGTAGACTTTTATGTTACGGCCAAAGGCTGTCATCCACCCGTTTCGCGCAAAAGCCATTTTTTGTCTATGACTTCAATTCTTCGCGATTGGCGAATTGCCGCAAGGCTTCGGGATTGGCCAACGCTTCAAGGTTTTTCACGGGGCGGCCATGGACGGTCTCGCGGATAGCCAGCTCCACCGTCTTGCCGCTACGAGTGCGGGGGATGTCGGTTACCTGCGCGATGCGGGCGGGAACATGGCGCGGGGTGGCCCCTTCGCGCACTTGCCGCTTGATGCGTTCGCGCAAAGCGTCGTCTAAAACCATCTCCTCGCGCAGGCGCACGAACAGGACGATGCGGGTGTCGCCGTCCCATTCCTGACCTATCGCCACGGATTCCGCGACTTCAGGCAGCTTTTCCACTTGGCGGTATATTTCCGCCGTGCCGATGCGCACGCCGCCTGGCTTCAGCGTGGCGTCGGATCGGCCATAGATGATCACGCCGCCGCGCGGGGTTATCTCGGCGAAGTCGCCATGGCACCAGACGTTGGGAAAACGCGCGAAATAGGCGTCGTGATACTTGCGCCCGTCCGGATCGTTCCAGAATCCCGTTGGCATGATCGGAAACGGCTTGGCGCACACCAATTCGCCGCGATCGCCCCTGACGCCGCGCCCGTCGTCGTCGTACACGTCGACCGCCATGCCTAGGCCTCGGCATTGGATCTCGCCGCTGTGCACCGGAAGTATGGGGTTTCCCAGCACGAAACAGCTGACGATGTCGGTTCCGCCGGAAATGGAGGCCAACAGAACGTCCGGCTTCACGTCGCGGTAGACGTATTCGAAGTTGTCGGGCGACAGCGGCGATCCCGTGGAGAAAATCGCCCGCATATAGTGCAGATCGTGGGTGTCCTTGGGCTTTAATCCGGCCTTCATGCAGGCGTCTATGAACTTGGCCCCGACGCCGAAATGCGTGCATTTTTCCGCCGCCGCATAGTCGAACAACGCCTTGCCGTCGTCCATGAAAGGCGAGCCGTCGTAAAGCAAAAGCGTCGCTCCGGTCGCCAGCCCCGACGCCAGCCAATTCCACATCATCCAGCCCAGCGTGGTGAAGTAAAACAGCCTGTCGCCTTCGCGCAAATCCCCGTGCAGCGAGTGTTCCTTAAGGTGCTGGATCAACGCTCCTCCAGCGCAATGGACGATGCACTTGGGAACGCCGGTAGTGCCGGATGAATAGAGAATATACAAAGGATGCGAAAACCCCATCCTCTCGAACGCAGGTTCCGCGAGGTTCGCGTGCGGAGCCACGAAGTCGGCGTAAGACACGGCCTTGCCGCCCAAGGCGGCTATGTCCGGCTTAGCCTCGACGAAGCCGACGATGGCCAACCGCTTCACCGAAGGCAGGCGCGGCAGTATTTCCGCCAATCTCCCGCGAATGTCGACGATCTTGCCGTTATAGCGATACCCGTCGCACGAGATCACGACCTTTGGCTCTATCTGGCCGAAGCGATCCATCACTCCTTGGGTTCCGAAATCCGGCGACGCCGAGCTGAACACCGCGCCGATGGCCGAGGCGGCCAAAAGGGCGATGATGGCTTCGGGCGCGTTAGGCAAAAGGCAGGCGACGCGATCTCCGGCGCGGACGCCTTCGCTTCGCAACGCCGCCGCCAGCTTGGCTACCTCGCGGCGCAATTCGTCGCGCGACAGGCGGCGGACGCTTCCGTCCTCGCCGCGAAACACGATCGCGTCCTGCGCCCCTTTGTGGCGCAACAGGTTTTCGGCGTAGTTAAGACGGGCTTGGGGAAACCATTGCGCCCCGGGCATCTTATCTCCGTCGCGCAAGACGGCATCGCCCATTTCGCCGACGATCCCGCAATCGCTCCACACCTGCGCCCAGAACTGCTCCGGCTTTTCCACCGACCATTGCCACAGCGCGGCGTAGTCGGGAAAATCCCGCCCCCATTTTGCGGCTGCTCGGCGCATAAACGCGGCCATTTCCGAAGCCGCGGCGCGCTGCGGCGAGGGCGTCCATAGGGGCGAAGGTGTGCTGTTGTCGGCCATGATGCGCCTCGGGAAATGGGATGAACGCAGGCTTTATACACCAGAATCCGCCCCGTTGTCGCGTCTTTGAAATGCTTATGCCGGAGTTTATGGCTGTCCTTTGTAAGGATGGGGTGATATATGTTCGACTTTCATAATGGAGCCATGAAAAATGAACGCTTCTACTGTCGCTGACGGCAGAAAAAATTTGGTGGGGCTTGATAAGGCGGAGCTTAAACAGGCGGTAGCGGACGCGGGGTTGGAGCCTTTTCGCGCCGTCCAGCTGTGGTCGTGGATATACTGTCGCGGCGCACGCGATTTTTCGGTGATGACGGATTTATCGAAACCGGCGCGTGAAAAGCTGGAAAGAGTTTTCGCCATCGAACGTCCGAAGATCTCGGCGGAACAAAAATCCTGCGACGGAACATCCAAATGGCTTTTGGGAATGGCCGACGGCAATCAGGTCGAATGCGTTCATATTCCTGAAAAAGATCGCGGAGCTTTGTGCGTGTCCAGCCAAGTCGGCTGCACCCTGACCTGTCGCTTTTGCCATACCGGAACCCAAAGGCTGGTAAGGAACTTGGACGCCGGAGAAATAGTCGGACAAGTCATGCTTGCCCGCGACGCTCTCGGCGAATGGCCGTCCACCCGCGAAGGCCGCATGCTGTCCAACATCGTGATGATGGGCATGGGCGAGCCGCTTTACAACTACGACAACGTGGCCAAGGCGTTGAAGATAATCATGGACGGCGCGGGCATCGCCATCAGCAAGCGCAGGATCACGCTGTCCACCTCGGGCGTCGCGCCGATGATAAGGCGGTGCGGAGCCGAGCTGGACGTGAACCTCGCCATCAGCCTTCATGCCGTCACCGACGAGCTTCGCGACAAGCTCATCCCTCTCAACCGCAAGTATCCCATCGCCGAAGTGCTGCAGGCTTGCCGCGAATACCCGGGCGTCAGCAATTCGCGCCGCATCACCTTCGAATATGTGATGCTAAAAGGCGTGAACGACAGCGCGGCGGACGCCAAGGCTTTGGTCAAGCTGCTGGCGGGAATACCGGCCAAGATAAACCTGATACCGTTCAACGCTTGGGACGGCGCGCCGTTCGAATGCCCCGACGATCAGGCGATACAGGCCTTCGGCGACATAGTGAACCGCGCCGGATACGCCAGCCCCGTGCGCTCTCCGCGCGGGCGCGACATCATGGCGGCGTGCGGACAGCTGAAATCGGCCAGCGTCAAACTCTCGGCCTCCGCCCGCGACGAGATGGAAAAGATCATGGCGGAAAAAGACGCGGCGGAGGGTCTGAACCCCGACGCGAACCGCAAATCTTAATCCATTTCTAACCAAGAAACTGCCGATATTTGGTAACAAGTTGCCATAAATAGCGAATAACTCCTTGAAAGTATTATTGTAATTCGGGAGAGGGGAAAAACCTGATACCATCTTCTTTGCACAAGGAAAGTCTTTGCCGAATAACGGCGGATTATATTGGTTAACGGAACATAAACGAAAATAATTGCTCTAACCCATAGGAGGAAGATATGC
>JAYRGC010000006.1:0-13238 GCA_041908065.1 Alphaproteobacteria bacterium
AAGCAATCCAGAGCTGTTGCGCCTGTGGCACTGGATTGCTTCGCGTCGCAAGGGCGACGCTCGCAATGACAGCCTTTGGCCGTAACTTCGCAATGACGGCCTTTGGCCGTAACTTCGCGATGACGGCACTTGCTGGAAGGCAGTACCCACCCGTTTTAGGTAATGGCTTTATTTTCGCGTTCCCTGAGCCTGTCGAAGGGAACTTAAGAGGGCAAGGTGCAGCAATTCCCCTCCTCTCCCAGATGGAGAGGAGTCGCCTCCGCACCTGTTGTTCATAAACCCGATCGCAAAACCGCCGCGTAAAAGCCGTCGATGCCGCCTTTATCCGCCCAATGGCAAGGTAGGCAGCGCACGTCGCCGCGAGCGTTCACGAATTCGGGAGGAATGTCGGACAGAATTTCCCGCGCATCCACGCGGCGAACGGAGGGGCGGCGGGACAGCAAGGATTCCACCTGCGCCTCGGCTTCTTCCGCCTGCAACGAACAAACGGCGTAAACCAATGTTCCGCCGCTCGCCAATACTTTGTCGAAGGAATGATCCAGCAGGCGACGCTGCAAATCGGCCATGCGCTCCACGTCCTCAGCGGTCTTTATCCGCGCCGCGTCGGGATGGCGGCGCAGAGTTCCGGTGGCCGAACACGGCGCGTCGATCAGAACCAAGGGAAATTTTTCAGACGGAGCATAGGCCAGAGCGTCCAAACACAGCGTTTCCACCGCGTCTTCCAACCTTGTGCGGGCAAGGTTTTCGCGCATTACCTTCAGGCGCGGCTGCGAACGATCCAACGCCGTCACCTTCGCTCCGGCCGCCGCCAGTTGCATGGCCTTGCCGCCCGGGGCGGCGCATAAATCGGCGACCCGCTTGCCTTTGACGTCGCCCAAAAGCCGCGCCGGAAGCGCGGCGGCGGCGTCCTGCACCCACCATTCGCCCTCGGCGAAGCCGGACAGCTCAGCCACCGGAGCGTGATCGTCGCCCAGCCGCAAGCTGCAGGACGGTAAAACGACAGCCTGCAACCTTTGCGCCCATGCGTTCGCCGCCGCCGCGCCTTTTTCCCTAAGCGTTATGTCCACCGCCGCCTCGGTCAGCGCGGCGGCGGCAATATTGCGGGCGACGGCTACCCCGTAAGCCTTGCGCCACGACAGCCACAGCCAATCGGGAGCGTTCAGCCGCGCCGCGTCTTGGGAGGCCAACAGGGCTTCTCCGTCGCGGATGACCCGCCGCAACACCGCGTTGACCAGTCCCTTATACGGGGCGGTCGCGTTCGAGGTTCCGGCCATTTCCACCGCCGTATCCACTGCGGCGTGAGAGGGCGTTCGCATGAACAAGATTTGCGCCGCCCCTATCCGCAATATATCGCGCACTGGACGTTTCAGCTCCTTGCCGGAATCGAGGCAGGCATCTATCGCCGCATCCAATTGCCCAAGGCGGCGCAACACCGTCGCCGCCATCATATGGGCGAAGGAGCGATCCCTAACGGATAGTTTGTTGAACGCCCCGTTTATCTCCATAGCTTCGTCCAAAGCCTGTTTGCGGTGCAAAACCGCCTGAAACAAGTCGACCGCAGCGCGGCGGGATAAAAGGTTTTCTCCCTCGGATTGCTTTTTCATATGCCTAAAAATCCGGTTTACATTGATGCAGACGGGGTTTTGTATCATACATTGACAGTAATAACACCTTGGGTTTTCGCGGTTTTGCCATGGCCTTGTACCGCCTTTTGACCGATCTTCTGGCTCCGGCGATAACGCTTTACCTGCGTCGCCGCATGTCGCATGGGCGCGAGGACGCGGCGCGTTTCCCCGAACGTCTGGGGCAACCTTCGCTCACCCGCCCCAACGGCAAGCTGGTCTGGATCCATGCCGCCAGCGTCGGCGAGTCTATGTCCGCATTGCCGCTAATCTCCGCCCTATTGGCTGCGGATAAGGCGGCCAGCTTCCTGCTTACGACAGGAACCGTGGCCTCGGCGCGGGTGATAGCCCCTCGCCTGCCGCCTCGCGCCTTCCACCAATACGTTCCGGTGGATCGGATGCCTTACGTCTCGCGTTTTCTGGATCACTGGAAGCCCGATGCCGCGCTGTGGGTGGAATCCGAACTGTGGCCGAACATGCTCGCGTCCATCCGCGAGCGCGGGATTCCGGCGGCTTTGGTCAACGGGCGCATGTCGGAGAAATCCTTTCGCCGCTGGAAAACCTTCGCCCCAAGCTGGGCGGCCTATCTGTTGGGCGCGTTCAGGCTGGGGCTGGCGCAAAGCGAGGCCGACCGCCGCCGCTTCGCCGCGCTGGGATTGCGCGATGCGCGGCATATCGGCAATCTCAAATACGCTGCTCAACCTCAGCCATGCGACGAACGCGAACTGGAGTCGCTGCGAAAATCCATAGGCGACCGCCCGTTGTGGCTGATGGCTTCCACCCATGCGGGCGAAGAGGAAATAGCCCTCGCGGTTCACCGCAAGGCGGCGAAGAAAATCCCCTCCCTTTTAACGATCATCGTTCCCCGCCATGCGACAAGGGGAAGCGAGGTGGCGGGGTTGGCTGACAAAGCAGGATTGTCTTTTTCCCTCCGTTCGCTCGGCAAAAATTCCTGTCCTCCTGACGCAAGCGTTTATATCGCCGACACCATGGGGGAAATGGGGCTGTTTTTCCGTCTGGCCAAGGTGGCCGTCGTTGCCGGTTCCTTCACTTGGGAGGGCCATAACCCGATCGAGGCGGCGCAACTGGGCTGCGCCGTTATCTTCGGACCGCGCATGGGGAACTTCGCCGAAATAGCCGAAGACATGCTGGACTCCGGCGCGGCGATGCAGGTAAAGGACGAAGCTGAGCTGGCGCAAACCGTGGAAAGGCTGCTGGCCGCGCCGCAGGAAACCGAGCGCATGTCCGCCGCCGGAATCCTCGCCGCGGCCAAGGGAGAGAAAATCTTGCAAGACGCCCTAAACGCCCTAAGCGGGGTAATTAAATGAAGACTCCCTCTTTTTGGTACGCGCCTGACGGCTTGCTTTCCAAGGCTATGGCTCCGCTGGGAAACGCGTACGCTCTGGCGGGGAAAATCCGCCGCGCCTTGGCCGGAAAACCCTATGCCGCCTCGGTTCCCTTGATATGCGTCGGCAACGTCGTGGCGGGCGGAGCGGGAAAGACTCCGGTGGCGTTGGCTCTGGCCGACCTGCTGTCGCGCCGCGGCGCGCGTCCGGCGTTCGTCTCGCGGGGATACGGCGGCAGCATATCCGCCCCCACCTTGGTGGATGTTTCAAGACACGGCGCGACGGACGTGGGCGACGAAGCGTTGCTGTTGGCCGCCAAAGCCCCATGCTGGATAGGGCGCGACCGCGCCGCGACCGTCCGCGCCGCCGAGGCCGCCGCGCCCACCCATATAATCATGGACGACGGGTTGCAAAATCCCTACGTCGCGCCCTCGCTGTCGTTGCTGGTGGTGGACGGAGGAGTCGGCTTCGGCAACGAAAGAATGATTCCGGCCGGACCTTTGCGCGAGCCTGTGGCCGAGGCCCTGCGCCGGATCGACGCGATTGTCGTCGTGGAAACGGGAAACGAGCCTGTGGAAACCTCCGTTTCCTTCGACAGGCTCAGGAAACGGAGCCGCGACCAAGCGTTTCCTGAGCTTGTCGAAGGAAACAGAGCCTCTGACAACCCCAGCCGCGCCCTCCCCGTCTTCCGCGCCCGACTGGTTCCGCAAATTCCGCCGGACTTTCCTAGCGATAAGCAGTTTCTGGCTTTCGCGGGCATAGGTCGTCCGGAAAAATTCTATGCCCTATGCCGCAAAGCCGGATTGCAGATCAAGGAAACGCGAGATTTCGCCGATCACCATCCCTTTACGGAGGATGAAACCGCCGCGCTTTTATCCCGCGCCTCGTCGCAAAATCTCAGGCTTATAACCACCGCCAAGGATGCCGTCCGCCTCCCCCCCGCCCTCCGCCCACAAATCCTCATCCTCCCCGTCGTCGCCGCGTTTGATGATGAAAAGGCGATTTACAATTGTCTGAGCGGCGTATTACGATCGGCAGAATGAGTGAAAATTATAATCATTGCGCCGTAGATTCCCCCTTCGCCATAGAAGTGGCGCATTTGACTCGCCGCTTTGTCAGCAAAAGAAAGCCGGATGGCTTGACCGGATGGCGAAAACTTTTTGCCCGTTCCGTGGAAGACAGCTTCACCGCCGTTTCCGATCTTTCATTTACGGTCGAAAAGGGCGAGCGCGTGGCCTTCATCGGCAAGAACGGCGCGGGCAAATCCACAACTTTGAAAATGCTGTGCGGACTCTTGTGTCCGTCCGAGGGCTCGGGCAAGGTCTGCGGCATAGTGCCATGGGACAATCCGCGCAAGCTCGCCCGCAAAATCGGCGTGGTGTTCGGCCAGAAATCGCATCTATGGCAATCTCTTCCGGTGCGCGACAGCTTCGAATTGCTGGGAAAAATCTACGACGTGCCGACGGACGAATACAAATCCCGCTACGGCAAGCTGGTCGAGTTGTTCGGATTGCGAAAGTTCATGGAACAAAACGCCGCCACGCTGTCGCTGGGACAAAGGATGCGTTGCGACATCGCGGCTTCGCTGTTGCATCAGCCGGAATTGCTGTTCTTGGACGAGCCGACCATCGGGCTTGACGCCACAGCCAAGGTGCTATTGCGCGACCATCTGGACTTGATGGCGCGGGAATTCGCGACAACCATCATCCTGACCAGCCACGACACCGAAGACATCGAAAGCATTTGCCGCCGCGCCATAGTCATGGATCGCGGAGCGATAATGCTCGACGCGACGTTGCCGGAGTTGCGCTCGCGCTATGCCGCGTCCAAGGCGTTGCGTCTGTCTACGCTCGAGGAATCGCCGGAGTTTTCGCGCGAGGGAGTAAGCGTAGCCGAGCGCATGTCCCACGGACTGGTTCTGTCCGTAGATACCGGAATCGTCGCGGTAGGCGCGGTGGTGGCGGAATGCCTGTCAAAGTTCGAGGTAACGGACATAGCGGTGGAATCCATGCCGCTCGACGCCATCCTGCGCGACCTCTACGCCGAAGCGAAAAGGCGGAGGTGAGCATGTATCATTCTCTATCAGTCTTCGTTGCCGCCGCGCGACTGGGATTCCGGCAGGCGATGGCCGAGAAGGCGGCGGTCGCCGGACATTTGTTCCTGTTGGCCATTATCGTTCTGTCCTACTCCAACATCTATCGCATGTTGCCAGCCGAAAAACTCGCCGCGAACGGCACGGACAGCGCGGCGATGACATGGTATCTGACGGCGGTAGAATATGTGCTGTTTTGCGCCTCGTATTATTGGCGCGAGACGCAAAACGACATCCAATCCGGCCAGATAATGTTCCATCTTTTGCGCCCTTGCCCTATGTGGATCTTGAAGATGGGCGAGTGGAGCGGGCAATACGTCGCCCGCGCGTTGGTCATGTTGCTCCCGACGCTATTGATCGCCGCCTATGCCAGCGGCAAGCCGGAATTGGCGTTGAACTTTTTGTGGTCGCTGGTCACCGTCATGCCCTTGGCGGCGGCGATATACTTGGGCATGAACTTTATCGTCGGGGCATCCAGCCTTTGGTTGGGCTACGCCGAGCCGGTGTGGTGGATATGCCAAAAATTCCTGTTCTTTTTCGGCGCACTGCTGTTTCCTCTGGCCTTGTATCCCGAAATCCTGCGCGACGCGACTTGGCTCACCCCCTTCCCTGCCGTAATGGCGGCCTCGGGCTGGTGGATATCTCCTGCCGGAATGCCGCCGCTCTTGCTGTGCGTGGCAATACAAGCCGCATGGACGCTAGCGACGCTGTTGGCGGTTGCGGGCATGACCCGCATGATGTCGCGCCGCATACTGAACGGCGGCGGAGGATAGCCCATGTCGTCGTCAGGCTATATCAAATTCCTACTCTTCACGCGCCTGATGATGCTGTCGGCTGAATGGAAAAAGGCCGCTGTTCTGGCCATAGCCATGGCTGCGAACAACATCCTGTTCTTCATGCTGTGGGTGGTGTTCTTCGCGACGATCGACAGCATCGGCGATTGGCGAATGCAAGAGGTAGGCACGCTCTACGGGATACTGTGCTTTGCGGTGGGATTAGGCATGTTCGCCTGTTATGGCGTAAGGACGATAGCGGATCGCATTATCGACGGGGACATAGATCGCGTTTTGGCTGCTCCCCGCCATCCCTTGCCGTTCCTGATATTCAGCGGAGCGGTGGACGCAGGGGCTGGCGATATGCTCAGCGCGCCGATTTTCTGGTTCTATTTCGGCGGAGCGCGATTAGCCGATTTGCCGATTTTGCTCGCGGTATCGCTGGTGGTCTGCGTGTTGTTCCTTGCCGTCATCGTGGTTTTTCAGTCGTTGGCGTTCTGGCTGCGCGGCGGGAATAAACTGGCGGGACAGCTGTTCGAATCCACGGTCATACTTTCGACCACCCCGCAAAACGCCCAGACCGGAGTAATGAAGTTCATCATGATCTCCATCATACCCGCGTGGTTCACCGGCTTCATGCCGGTGAACATCGTCAAAAATATGGACTGGACGGGATTGCTGGTTTTGACCGCCATAACCGCGGCCTACGTCGCCCTCGCCATCTTGATATTCAACGCCGGCCTACGCCGTTATCGGCGAGCATAGCCAATAAGCGATGCAGGTTGGATTTCTCGGCGATTTATCGGCATAATGTCGCCGTTATAAACGCAATTCTACTATGGGCTGGCGGACAAAATCATGATCGCTAAACTCTCGGGCAAACTGGACAGCGTAGATCTCAATCAGGCCGTCGTGGACGTCGGCGGCGTGGGATATTTGGTGGCATGTTCGGCCAACACCTTGCGGCGCGTGGGCGGGGTGGGCGAGGCCGTGTCGCTGCTTATCGAAACCCATGTGCGCGAGGACGCTATCAGCCTCTACGGCTTCGCGGATTCCCTCGAGCGCGACTGGTTCCGCCTTTTGACCACCGTTCAAGGCGTGGGGGCGAAATCGGCTCTGGCGGTCTTGGGCATCATGCCGCCCGATACTCTGGCCAGGGCCATCGCCTCGCAGGACAAGGCGGCGATAACCCGCGCCGACGGCGTGGGGCCTAAGCTGGCTCTGCGCATACTCACGGAACTCAAGGACAAGGCCGCCAACGCGCTGATCGGCGCGGGCGCGGCGGGCGGCGGCATTTCCGGCGGCAAGGCATCCCCGTTCGGCAACGCCATTTCCGAGGCGGATAAGAAATTGGCCGATGCCGTCTCGGCTTTGGCCAATCTGGGCTATGCGCGGTTGGACGCCTTTACGGCGGTATCCGCCGCCGCCGTGCGGCTGGGGGCCGAAGCCCCGCTCGACGCCATGATCCGCGAAGGCTTGGCGGAAATGCTGCGTAAGGCCGGATAACCCTTTAAAAACATCTTTTTCCTCTAAAGAACAAGATGTTATGCCTGTCGCGAGATCTACGGCCAAAGGCCGTCATGTTGAGTCTAGAGTCGTGGAGCAACGGCACTGGATTGCTTCGCCGCCAAGGGGCGGCTCGCAATGACTGCCTTTGGCCGTAGACTCAATATGACGGCATCTGGCTGTAACAAGGTAGATGACGGCCATTCTTGGATTGGGATGGGAGGCCAAAATCCGCTGCCATTATCTAATTATTAATAAAAAGATGGTATTTTATTAAAGGATGGCGATAAAATCCGGCAATTTGCATAGCGACTGTTTCGCCATTGACATGTCCAAGAATTGCAAATTACTGTATGCTGGATTTAATGGATTTAGGTCAACTTTAACCTTGCAAGGGGGCAACTATGAATAATTTTGGCAAACGCGCATTGCTGGCTTGTGGCGTCGCGACCATCGCCATGTTGGCGCAGATTTCAGGCGCATCCGCGGGACAGTTGTTCCCTCCGTATAACGCAACAATATGTGGTGAAACGGGAATTCTATCGTGGATTGGTTCAGCACAAGAAGGAAAAGTAGGTTGTGTGTCAAATAGTACTTTTAAAGGTCTCCTTAATATTACTGACTGCGGAGGCACTGGTTTTATGAAAGGAGTGAAGAATGGCGTTGCGACCTGTGCGACGCCAACAGCCGATCTCGGCAATACCATCACCTGTCCCAATGGGAAGTATTTAGCCGGAATTAACGGAACTACTCCGGTGTGTAAGGATCTGCCTACATCTGGTGGGGGGGGTGAGCCAATCCCTGGATCACATCTTGGTGCCGCTGTTGTCATTACGGCACTTGATGGATTCACTCCCGTTAAGTGTACAGGCCCGGGCGGCGCAAATACGGTTGTAAAACCTATGTTGTGCATTACCGATACTCAAAAGCCTTGCTGTGAGATTGGTTATCGTCGCTTTAACACTGGGAATTCAAGGTATCCAGGGGTTAACACTTATGTCTCGGGTGGACATACCGAATGGATGTTTACCTGCGTTTATGTCGACGCAACTTATGAGGCTGCAGGTAACACTTGCGGTAGATAACGTTCCGTCAATCCCTTGCAATCGCCGGATGTGGCAACGCATCCGGCGATTTTTTTTGCCCTCAATTCAGGCGGTCTCTGCCGCAGCGATCAGTCGAACCCGCTGGATTCAGAGATTATGTATATCGGGCGGTCTTTCACCTCGGTGAATATTCGCGCCAGATATTCCCCCATCAGGCCAAGGCTTAACAGCTGTATGCCGCCCATGAACAGGATGCTGGTTATCAGCGAGGCGTACCCGGGCGTATCTATGCCGAACGCCAAGGTTCTCAACCCGATATATCCCCCATAGGCGAGAGCGCACAGCGATATAAAAACCCCGCACCACGTCCATATCCGCAAGGGAAAAGTGCTGAACGACGACAGCCCGTCGAAAGCGAAGCGAAAGAGGTTGAAAAAGTTCCAGTGCGAGAGCCCCCCTGCCCGCGCCGCCACGTCGAAAGGAACCAAGGCGTGGTCGAAACCCACCCACGTCATTATGCCTTTCATGAATCTGGATTTTTCGGGCAGGGAGTTCACGGCTTCAACCACCTTGCGATCCAACAAGCGGAAATCTCCGGCCCCCTCCGGCAGGCTGATGTCGGCGATGCGACGGAAAACCGCGTAAAACGCTTTGGAAAAAAACCGCCGCAGAGCGGAATCCGTGTCGCGGTTGCGGCGGACGGCATACACCGTCTTAGCCCCGTCCTTCCATGCTGCCACCAGCTCCTTTATGACCTCGGGCGGATGCTGGAGGTCGCTGTCCATGGTGATCGCGGCGCGGCCTCGGGACATGCGGATGCCGCAGGTTATGGCGGCTTCCTTGCCGAAATTGCGGGCTAGACGAATTATCTTTATTCTCGCGTCGGCTTCGCGCCGCTTACGCAGCAGCTTATGTGTTTCGTCCGAGCTGCCGTCGTCGATGCAGATTATTTCGAACCCGCCGACCACCTTCTCCATCTCCGGCACGAGTCGGTCGAACAGCCTGTCCACGTTTCCGGCTTCGTTGTGAAACGGCAAGACGACGGAAATCTCCGGCTCCTTAGAATGCGGCATATCCTGCGTCCTCGCCTCGGTCAATTGCTTTGCAGCACGGTTAGGGCATTTCCCGCTTTGGGTTGATATACGAAACCGACAACTTGCGACGGTGGAGTTCCTCCCCCTTTTTAGGGGGAGGAACTCCACCGTCGCAAGCGGCAAGAGAAGCTCATCAACCTAATCGAGAAACGCTCTAATCCCTGCGCTCGATGTTTATAGTCACCATTGTGACGAAAGCGATCGTCCCCAAAACCGCCGGTATCAGGGAAACCGTGAAACCCAAAAACACCACCGCCGCCGTTATCGCCGCCGCCGTGCAAAGCTCTATGGCCAGATAACGCGGGCTGATGCTTGAACCGCAATGGCGGCATTTTCCTCGCTCCGCTATCCACGACAAAATCGGAACGAGGTCGCGCGGCCGCAAAGGAGTATGGCAGTTCGGACACTGGGACGGGGGATGGACGATCGAGAGGCGGCGAGGAATGCGATAGCTGAGCATGGTGGTGAAGCTGCCTAGTATAAGCCCGAAAACGACTCCGGCCAGCAGCCTGAACCATATCGCATCCGCAGGAGATACTTCCATAGCCGGTCATTCCGCCTTTCGTTCCCGTTCCTGTTTTAATTCCGCATTTTCCGATCCCAAGGCGCGCTTCACCTCGGGCGGAGCGTATTTCTCGTCGTGCTTGGCCATCAACCTCTGGGCGGCGAAGGTTTCGCCGTCCATCCGCCCTTCGGCCACCACGCCTTGGCCGTCACGAAACAAACTCGGCACAACCCCACTGTAGCGCACAACCACCGAGTTTTTCAAATCTGTCACGCGGAACGAGATCGAACCTGCATCCTTCGTCACGCTTCCGGTCTCCACCAACCCGCCCAAGCGAAAGCTCCGCCCCGAAGATTTCTCGGGATAGCCCCCATCCACAACCTCGGTCGGAGTGCGAAACCACGACAGATTATCGCGCAACGCCAAGGAAACCAGAAACGCGGCTGTAGCCGTCGAAGCGACCAGCATCCCTGCTAACAACAGCTTTTGCCGCCATTTTCTCATGGGGCGCGGCTCTTCTGCGCGTTTCGCGATCGGAAGCGCGAGGTCTCCCGCGATAAGGCAAGATAGGAAAACGCGCCGAGAACGAACATTGCGGCGAACGCTATCCCGTATGCGGACAAAACGTGCCAAGCCAGAGGGTCGTCGATCCAATCCATGAATATCACCGTAGGCTTACAAGGCGTTGGGGGGAAGGGATAGCGCGTCTTTCACCGCGCCGCATATCTCCTCCAACGAAAATGGTTTGGCGATAATGCGGTGGACGAGCGCGTCCAGATTATGCGCCCGCATCCTTTCTTGGGCATAGCCGGAAATCATTACGATCCTGAGGTCTGGAAAAGAGCTTGTCGCCTTCAAGGCAAGCGCGATACCGTCGACGTTAGGCATCACTATGTCGGTCACCAATACGGCAAAAGACCTTTGAGACATGGCGTCCAAGGCCTGCTGTCCGTCGGCGACCGCCTCCACCGAGTATCCGGCGGACTGCAGCGAACGGACTATAAACTCCCTGACAGCGGGATTGTCCTCGGCCACCAGCACGCAAGGCGCGGAACCGTCCTCCCCGCCGTCGACGTTATCAAACAGTTGTTCAGACATCCAAAAATTCCCGTTTCCCACCCACGACGCCCCAAGCGTCCCGACGGCAGTATACGACCGATTATGGCCGAACCGCTGCGGCTTTGTAAACAAGCTCTAAGAGGGATTATGGGAATAAACCCCAAGAATCTTGCGTTTCCATCTGTTGAAAAACTGAGAATCAGATTCGCTTTTCTCCAACGCCGAACGTATGCGCCCAATTGACGCCGCTCCTTCGTAAGAGATCATCTCTACCAATAGACTGTTAATCTTGTCTTCCCCTTTGAAAAGTAATTGCTCAAGCAAAACTATGGCTTGTCCCCTGTCTTTCAGAATTTTTTCCTCCGCCCTTCTGGCTTCCGAAATCTCAAGTTTGAATACGGCATAACGCGCCGGATCAGGAATTCTAGCCCCGATGCCGTCCGCGCACGGCAATACGCCAACCACAGGGTTTTTCAAAAGAAATTCCAATTTGCGCGGCATGGCATAAGCGTAAGTGTCGAGGCACCTCAACCAAACTATATGCCCGCCCGACAACGTCGTCGCGGCAAAAGGCTCCTTCTCTCCTTCTTGTTTGGGCGTCATAAAATCCAAACTCGCTTTGCCGCCCAAAAACAGCCGCGTGGCCGCGTTAAGCGATGTCATTGGAGGAGGAACCGCCGAAACTGCCGCCCTCGGGCGCACGCAAGCTACATCAACATCGTTGGTCGCTGAGCACTCTACTGGCAAGGTGTGCAAGCCTTGCTGGGCGCAATACACGGAAAAGGCCGTGGAACCTGTAACAATCGCTTGATTGCTGGATATAATCTTACGGTTTAGAACCAGCACCTCTGAAACGTCATCGTTAGGTTTTGGAACATCGCACAGCCTAATTTCGCGCACCAAACGCTCACGCTCCTTGGCCTTGTTCGGCTGTCCCATCATTGCAGACAACCTATTGTATAATAATGTTATATTATGGTTCTGCGGCATATTATCCATCCTAAGGCGGATTAACCGTTGCGCGATATTTTTGATGGAAGTGATTTTTGATAGTATAACTGCTAGAAATCCCTTATCCAAGACTTATAATTACTTTCATGTCTTGCTGCGTTGAAAACACAGCCTATTTCAGCCCCTTGTCGACGCGTATCGTCGGCGAATAATTCTCTCTGGCAAAAGATGGATTCCATGGACTTTCCTGCTACAAAAACCTGCCCCCTTTGCTCTAAACCAGCAACGGAAAAATACAGGCCATTTTGCTCCAAACGCTGCTCCGACATCGACTTGGGGCGGTGGCTCGGCGAAAAATACGCCGTGCCTGCGAACGAACAAGCCGATTTGGATGAACCAGACGCGCCATTCGACACGGAGAATTCATCTTGAACAACCCGCAAACCGCATTGCCAAAAGCCATCATATTTGATTGGGACAACACTCTGGCCGAAAACTGGGGAGCGGTGACTGAGGCCATGAACGCGGCGCGGCGCGATGCCGGAATGGAGGAATGGTCGCGTGAAACGGTCTTGAAGAACGCCACTTTTTCCGCCCGCGACATTTTCCCCGTGTGGTTCGGTGGCAACAGCGACAACGCGCTTAAGCTGTTCTACGCAACCTTCGCCCGCGCCCATGTCGAACATCTCAACCCCATGCCCGACGCTGGTTCGCTGCTTTCCCTTCTATCGCAACGCGGCGTGCCGATGTTAATTCTCAGCAACAAGCGCGGCGATCTGCTGCGCGAGGAGGTGGCGGCCTTGGGTTGGAACAAATACTTCCTCGCAGTAGTCGGATCCACCGACGCGCCCAAGGACAAGCCTTCGCGGGAAGCGGTGGATTTCGCGCTGGCCAAGGCCGGACTCTCCTTCTCGCCCGACATATGGTTTGTTGGCGACACTGAGGTGGACGTGAACGCCGCCCGCAAGAGCGGTTGCGTAGAAGTTTTGCTCCACAACCTCCCCGAAGCCGAGCGGCTAAAGGTGTCTCTTTCGTTTTCCGGTTGCAGGGAAATGGCCGATTTGCTCCAGAGTATGGATGCAAGATAACTCTCGCACAAAACTGGTGGATAGTTTGATAGCCGATAGCCGCAACAAGCAACGTCGTTTGCGCAGTTGCCAAAGGCTGTCATTGCGAGCCGCCCCTTGGCGGCGAAGCAATCCAGTGCCGTTGCTCCATGACTCTGGATTGCTTCGCCGCCAAGG
>JAYRGC010000007.1:0-6676 GCA_041908065.1 Alphaproteobacteria bacterium
CCTTGGCGGCGAAGCAATCCAGAGCCGTTGCTCCATAAGGTCTGGATTGCTTCGCCGCCCGACAGCGTTAACGCTGTCCAAACCAAAGGGTGGCGGCTCGCAATGACAGTGTTTTCGTTGCGTTTAGATGTAAAACTCCCCACCCGTTTTGCGTAAGAGCCAAATCTAGCGGCGTCACGGCGCAACGAGATTAGACCTCTTTCATAACTCGCTTTACGTGCGGGATAAGGTGGAACGCCCGCTATGTTTTAAGTTGAGAAACCAAGCAGCCGTGCGTTAAGGCGATCAACCAACGGTACCGTCGACTTTACATGCGTGGTTATGCAAGGGGTATATGATGAACTGCGCTCTTGGAGGCAGTCGCGATAACCTGTTGAGATTCCGCCCCTAGCAATAGGGCAAAAGCCACGGATGATTACGCTGCGTTTTCCGACGAAGCGGCCTCGGACACTGCCGCGTTCTTTTCGGCGATGCGGGCGGATTTGCCGCGACGACCGCGCAGGTAATACAGCTTGGCGCGGCGAACCGTGCCGGAACGCACCAGCTCTATCTTATCCACGCGAGGGCTGTACAGGGGAAACACGCGCTCCACCCCTTCGCCGCAGCTAATCTTGCGAACGGTGAAGGACGAGTTTATTCCGGCGTTGCGGCGTGCGATGCACACCCCTTCGTAAGCCTGAACGCGTTCGCGCGAGCCTTCGACCACCTTGACGCTGACGCGCACGGTGTCGCCGGGGGCGAAATTGGGGATTGCCTTGCCTGCGGCCTTTTCGATCTGCATCTGGCCGATTTTTTCGAGTAAATTCATAACTATTCTCCGAACACACAATTCCCAACGCCTCCCGCCGACGGCGAAACTGCGGCGGAGGCGGGTTTATTACCAGCCGCCAGCCCTTAAAGCAATAGGATTTTTGTTAACCATTGAGAGTAAACGGCGATTATCCCACCTTGCGCCGCGATCCCAACGCTGCCGTCAGGGTTCCGTCGTCGAGGCTTTCCAGCTCTCCCCCCATCGGCAGTCCGTAAGCCAATCTCGACACGGTCGCTCCCAAGCCGGATAGGGCATCCGATATGTAATGGGCGGTGGTTTGCCCTTCGACCGTGGCGTCGAGAGCGAGGATCACCTCGGTCACGTCGCCGTCGCCCACCCTTCGCGCCAAAAGGTCGATGCGAAGATCTTCGGGGCGCACGCCGTCCAACGCCGACAAGGTTCCCCCCAAAACGTGGTAAAGCCCCCTGAAGGATCCGCTGCGTTCCATCGCCCACAAATCGGCTACGTCGGCGACGACGCATATGGATCGCCGGTCGCGGGAACGGTCGCGGCAGATGTCGCAGGGATCGACATCGCCGTAATTGCCGCATTCCGAGCAAGACAACACGTCCTGCGCCGCCCTTTGGATGGCGGCGGCCAGCGGCAGCATCAAAGCCTCGCGCCGCTTCAAAAGCTGCAACGCGGCGCGACGCGCCGACCTAGGCCCCAGCCCGGGCAGCCGCGACATAAGCTGGATCAGATGGTTGAGCGATGAAACGCTGATGGTCTTGCTCCGCCGCCGCCGCGTCCACGATTGGACGCGAATCTTGGATACGAGGGCGGTAGACTCGCATCATATTCGCGGCGGCGCAATGCTTTGCTGAATGGCCGGTTATTCCAGCAATCCGGCCACGGCGGCGGCGCGGCGGATTCCCGCCTGAAGTTTTTCGAAGGCGCGTTCCTCTATCTGCCGCACGCGCTCACGGCTTATGCCATAGCGTTGGGAGAGATCGTCGAGCGTGGCCGGAGGTTCGTCCAAGCGTCTTGATTTTATGATATCCTGCTCGCGCGGGCTAAGGTTATGCATGGCGTCCAGCAGCAGCCTGTGGCGTTTCTCGCTTTCCTGCGCCTCCCCCATGGCCGCCTCTTGGCTTATGGCGTCGTCCGCCACCCAGTCTTGCCATTCTCCGCCGTCGCCGTCGTCAGAGCGCACCGGAGCGTTCAACGAGCTGTCGCCGCCTTTGGCCAAACGGCGGTTCATCGACACTACCTCGGATTCCGGAACCATCAAGCGTTTGGCGATGAGTTTCACCTGATCCGGCGACAGTTCTCCGTCGTCGATGGCCTGCATGTCGCGCTTGACGCGGTTAAGGTTGAAAAACAGCCTTTTCTGCGCCGCCGTGGTTCCTATCTTCACCAACGACCATGATTTAAGAATGTATTCCTGTATCGAAGCCTTTATCCACCACAAGGCATAGGTGGCCAGACGGAATCCGCGATCGGGATCGAAGCGTCTAACCGCCTGCATCATGCCGATGTTGCCCTCGGCGATCAGATCGGCCAAAGGCAGCCCGTATCCGCGATAGCCCAACGCTATCCGCGCCACCAACCGCAAATGGCTGGTGACCAAACGATGCGCCGCGCCCACGTCGTTGTGTTCGCGCCATGCCTTGGCCAGCATATATTCCTCGTCCGCGCCCAGCATGGGGAACGTCCGTATCTCGCGCAGGTAACGCGAGAGATTGCCGTCGCTTTTAAGGGCGGGAAGGGAATTGCCGGAAGCACTCAAGACGCAAAAACCCGTTGCTGGAAGATCGAAATGCTAAGAGCCGACCCATTGCGTATCCTTAAATACGTCATTAATCAATCCGCAATCGGCCCCCATGATGGGCCCCACGTTGCCGCGCAGTCAGAACAGGACGCGCCGCGCCAAGTCTTTCCTCAAAAAATATGCCCTTGAGCAGATATTCATTTCCGAACGTATGGCGCAGCGACTTTATGGCCGCCCCTTCTATTTGTTGAATCCTTTGGAATGAAACGCCAAACATGTCCCCGATATCTGTATAGCTGAGCGGTGGGTCGCTCCAAAAACGAGCGAACAATATCCCCCGTTCCCTAGGGGACAAATTTTTCAGCATGTTGGCCACAACGGTTTGGAGTTGCTGATGCGCGCAAACGTCATAAGGGGATGCTGCGTTATCGCGGGCAACATAAAGGCCTTCGCCCCCATCTCCTACTGTATCAATGGGAAGATGCCTGCCGTTGCCGTTTGTAACGGAGGCGCGAAGCCGTGCTATAAGTTCCGGTTTAACTTTAGAGTTGTGACTAATTTCTTCAATATCTTTGAACGATAGATCGCGTCCGTTGTCTGTTGCCATTAACTCGCGTTCTTTTTTGTTAAGGCTGGTGCATATAGTGGTTAAGTAATTTGAATTTGTTCCATGATGATCGGCGGCAGCTTTTGACACATCGGTGCGAATGCAAAAGGCCACATAAGTTGATAATCTCCCTCTGCCGGAGTCGAAACTATCCACAGCCCTTATTAACGCGGCTATTGCCACCAATTCCCCTTCTTCTTGGGGATAACGATAAAAATGGCCTTTTCTTCGGCCTAACAACGTAGCTAAAGGCAAACAGCTGAATATAAGAGCTTCGCGTTCCGGAGAAGTTTTTGCCCCCGCAGCTTTTTTCTCTTGCCAAATGCTGGAAAGCTCAGCTTCTTCTTCCGCGGTCAATTTTTTATATGCTTTTCGTAGATCGCGTTCGAAAAACGCCCTTGCGTCGGGACTGCCTTGGTAGTCCCCGGGTTCGAAAGACGCTTCCTCTTCCGCTTCCAAAATATCGTCGCCCATAAAAATCTCCCTTATGAACAGCCTAATTGGGCCGATATAACCACGATCGGGGTTGTGCGGCAAATAATTTTACGATGTCGTGATAAAATTTGGGCGCGGTTCAAGAATCTACTGATTGCTTCTCAACCGTTCCAGCAGTTCAGCCATGTCGGTTGGCAGGGGGGATTGGAACCTCATCTGCTTGCCGCTCGCCGGATGAAGAAATTTTATTTCGGCGGCGTGCAACGCTTGCCGCGCCAACAAGGGTTTTCCGCCATAAATCGTGTCGCCTATCAAGGGATGTTTAATATGCGCCATGTGCGCGCGTATCTGATGGGTGCGTCCTGTCGCCAATCGGCATTCGACCAAACAGGCCTTGCCGCCGAAGCGTTCCAAAACGCGGTAATTCGTCAACGCCGCCTTGCCGCCTTTGGCCACCACCGCCATCTTTTGGCGCGAGCGCGGATTGCGGCCTATTGCCCCTTCGATTTTACCCGCCGGAGGCACAAGCACGCCGTGCGCCAACGCCAGATAAACGCGGCTGAGGCTGCGATCGGCAAACTGGGCGGACAAAGCGCGGTGCGACGCGTCGTCCTTGGCCACCACCATCAGCCCGCTGGTGTCCTTGTCCAAACGATGCACTATTCCAGGGCGCATGACCCCGCCGATGCCGCTAAGCCCTCCCGCGCAGTGCGCCAACAAAGCGTTGGCCAGCGTGCCGTCGCGATTGCCCGCCCCGGGATGCACCACCAATCCGGCGGGCTTGTCGACGACCAACAGCCGCTCGTCTTCGTAAACCACCGTCAAGGGAATTTTTTGCGCCGCCATCGCCGAAGGTTCGGGCGACGGCATTTCCAACCGGCAAACGTCGCCTGCGCGGGTGATGTTCGCAGGATCGTCGACCACCTTTCCGTTAAGCGTGACGCAACCGGTGCGGATAAGCCGTTGGACGGCGGCGCGGGAAAGGTCGACATCCTTTCCGCAAACCGCGATTATGGCGCGGTCGAGCCGATCCTTTGACTGAAAAACTATTTCCATCTGCGCGTATGTCCGCGACGGCTTCTACCAATCTCTAGGAATCGGTTCAGGCTCCCGCCGCCTTGCCTTGCTTCTGGCCTTCCGCGTTCGGCGGATCGCGCAGAACATAGCCGCGTCCCCACACGGTTTCTATGTAATTATCCTCGCCGGTGGCCTGTGCCAGCTTTTTACGCAGTTTGCAGACGAAAACGTCGATTATCTTAAGCTCGGGTTCGTCCATGCCGCCGTAAAGATGGTTAAGGAACATTTCCTTGGTAAGGGTGGTTCCCTTGCGTAGGCTCAAAAGCTCCAGAATGCCGTATTCCTTACCGGTCAAATGCAACGGCGAGCCTTCCACTTCCACCGTATGGGTATCGAGGTTGACGGTCATTTTGCCGGTGCGGATCACGCTGTCGGAATGGCCTTTGCTGCGGCGGATGATGGCGTGGATGCGAGCGACCAGTTCTCGCCGATCGAAAGGCTTGGTCAGGTAATCGTCTGCTCCGAAGCCCAGCCCCTTTATCTTGTTGTCAAGCTCGGACAGGCCGGAAAGGATGAGTATCGGGGTATTGACGCGGGCGGCGCGCAGACGGCGCAAAACCTCGTATCCGTCTATGTCCGGCAGCATCAGATCCAGAATGATGATGTCGTAGTCGTACAGCTTGCCGATCTCCAAGCCGTCCTCGCCTAACTCGGTGGTATCGACTATGAAGCCTTCCGCCTGAAGCATAAGCTCGATGCTTTTGGCTACCGATGTATCGTCTTCGACAAGCAGAACGCGCATGGCCAGCACTCCGTAAAGCCAATCAGGACAACCGTCGCGACCCGCGCTATGCGATTCGCCTCAACGGCGTTAACCTTAGTTTACACGATTCTAGCCATGCGCATTAATAAAAAGTAAACAATGTTAACGCCGCATAATTAGGGGTTTTGCGTCAATCGATTAGAGGCTAGTTTCAAGCATCCAATGTTCCACGGAGAACGAATATGTCAGACGCTTCCAGCGAGATAGTCAGGATGATCCACGACACCAAGGCGTTGTCGATATGGAGCCGAGAAAAAGGGCCGGTGTTCTGGTACGCCGCCGGAGTGCCCGGGCCGTTTTTCGTCAACACCGAGTTTGTCATCGGCCCCGACGTGGCGGCGCGGCTGCTGAAGAACATCACCGCGATATTGGCCGAAACCAAGGACATTTCGCAAAGATCCGAAAAGGTTCGCCAAGCCGTCATGGCCGAATATTCCGCCAGCCCCGCCTATCGTAGGGTGATAGAGCTGATGGCCGAGTTGGCGCGGCGCGAGTTCCCCGATCTGCGTCAGTCCGTAGTTTCCGGCGGCGAGCGGCGGGACTGGTTTTTCTCCGTTCCCTTGGCCGAAGTCTTGGGGCTTCCGCATCTTTTTCTGTTCAAGGACAAGACGGCGCATTGCCAGCGGAAATTGCAAGGCGGCGAAAAGGCGTTGCACGTCACGGATCTTATAAACAACGCGGCCAGCTATTTCGACGCATGGTTTCCCGCGCTGGAGAAGTCCGGAAACCCTTGCCTCGGCACGGTATGCGTGAACAGCAGGGGCGTGGGCGCGGAAAAGCTGAAAAACGCCGGAGTGAAGGCCGCCGCGATGAACGTGATCGACGCCGGATATTTCGAAAAGCTGGCCTCGGCGGGATTGATCTCCAAAGACACGGCGGAGGAAATCAAAACCTATTTCGCCTCGGCGCAGGAGTGGGGGAGACGCTATCTTACCCGCGACGTCGGAGTGTTCGACGTCGAAGGGCTGGACGACAAGTCTTTCGAGCGGCTGCGGGCGTTTTTCGCCAACGATCCGTGGGAAATGAAAAAAGGCAACGAGGAATTCTTCGCTAAAATGGCGGAATTGATAAAGGGAAGACAGCAAAACCTGAGGGCGTGTTCGTAATGGATCTTATGCGAAACTAATGGGCATTGCCTTCCCAAAAGAAATCTACAGCTAAGTGCCGTCATGCTAAGTATGCAGCCGAATGCGCCGTCATTGCGAGCCGCCCCTTGGCGGCGAAGCAATCCAGAGCCGTTGCTCCATAAGGTCTGGATTGCTTCGCCGCCAA
>JAYRGC010000008.1:0-14358 GCA_041908065.1 Alphaproteobacteria bacterium
CGGCCTTTGGCCGTAACTTCACATAACGGCCTTTGGCCGTAACATGGTGGATAACAGCTGTTATGCAAGAGATCTTGTGTGGATCCGCTCTAAGACATTCCGCCCACGGTCATGCCGTCAAGCCTTAGGGTTGGTTGGCCTACGCCTACCGGCACGCTTTGGCCGTTCTTGCCGCAGGTGCCGACGCCGCCGTCCAAGGCGCAGTCGTCGCCCACCATGCTGATGCGCTTCAACGCCTCGAAACCCGTGCCGACCAAAGACGCTCCCTTGAGAGGTCGTCCCAGTTTGCCGTTTTCGATTTCATAGGCCTCGGTGGCCGAAAACACGAATTTGCCCGAGGTGATGTCCACCTGTCCGCCCCCGAAGTCGGCGGCGAAGATGCCTTTTTTCACCGAAGCTATTATTTCTTCGCGGCTGTGTTGTCCCGAACGCATGATGGTGTTGGTCATGCGGGGATAGGGTTGGCAGGCGAAACTTTCGCGCCGCCCGTTTCCTGTAGGTTTGTTTCCGGTCAGTCTGGCGTTCATGCGATCCTGCATATATCCGACCAACACTCCGTCTTCGATCAAGGTAGTGCATTGCGAAGGGGTTCCTTCGTCGTCCATGGTGATCGAGCCGCGCCGCCCTTCCATCGTGCCGTCGTCGACGACGGTGATGCCTTTGGCCGCTATGCGTTGTCCCATCAATCCCGAGAACGCCGAAGTGCCTTTGCGATTGAAATCGCCTTCCAGCCCGTGGCCGATGGCTTCGTGGAGCATGACGGCAGGCCAGCCCGATCCCAGCACCACCGTCATTTCTCCGGCGGGCGAATCCACCGCGTCCAGATTAAGGACGGCCTTGCGTAAAGCCTCGTCGGCTATCTTGCGCCATTCCGAGGGGGCGAAGCATCTGTCGTATTCCATGCGTCCGCCGAATCCGGTGGATCCAGCCTCCATGCGGCCATTGCGTTCGGCCACCACTGATACGTTTAGCCGTACCAGAGGCTTTATGTCCGCGCCGCGCCAGCCGCCGCTTCGGATCACCTGCATGGCCTGCCAGCTTCCGGCCAACGACACGCTGACCTGTCTGATATGGGGGCTTAAGGCGCGGACGTAGGCGTCTATTTCCTGCAAAAGCGCGATTTTTTCCTCGAACTTGCGCCCCAGCACAGGGTTGGAATCGTCGTACAGTCGGCGATTGGTTCCCATGGGCGGCAGCGACATATCGCCGGAATGCCCCCCGTTTACCGCCCGCACTACTGCGGCGGCGCGGCGGACGGAGGCTTCGTCGAGGTTGACCGAATGGGCGTAACCGACCGTCTCGCCTACCACCGAGCGCAGACCGAAGCCGTGGCTCGCGTCGAAACTCGCGCTGCGGAGCTTGCCGTCGTCCCAGACCAAACTTTCGGACTGGCGGCTTTCTAAAAACAGCTCGCCGTCGTCCGCGCCTATGAGCGCGTCGGATACGGCGTTTTCCGTGGCCGCTCTGTCCATGCCGGTATTCGCGAAAAACAGCTCGTCCGTCTGCGCCAGAGAGGATATGGCTTTGGAGTTCATGTGATTGCCCTGCGTTGCGTTTGTTCAGCTCGCCGCCGCTATCACCGACAGGAATTGATAAAGCCTCTCGCTCTGCGGATTTCTGAGTATATCAGGGCTTCCGGATTCGCAAACCGTTCCGTCCTCCATGAATACGACTTGATCCGCGGCGTGGCGGGCGAAGCCCAAAAGATGGGTAATTATGAAGATGCCGATGTTTTGCCCGCGAAGTTGCTTCAAGTAACCTAATATCTTGGCGATCTGCTCCACGTCCAACGCCGACGTTATTTCATCAAGCAGCAGATAGCGGGGGTTTAGCATCAACGCCCGCGCCAAAGCCACGCGCTGGCGTTGGCCGAGCGAGGCTTCGTTAGGATAGCGGTCGATGAAGCCGCCCATATCGAAGGCTTCGATCAACTCTCCCAGACGGTCGTTTACCTTGCCGTCTTCGCCGCGCAACCGCACCGGCAACATGGCGTTTTCGCGCAACGTCAGATGCGGCCACAGGAAAAGCTGCTGGAACACGGCTGTAAGTTGCGGCCACGGCGGGTTGACCATCTTTCCCTCCGGCCACGGGCAGGGAAAAAGGCGGTCGTCCACCGCTATCGCGCCTGATTGCGGTTGTTCCAACAACGCCAGACAGCGCAGCAGGGTGGTTTTGCCGGTTCCGCTGGGGCCTATGAGCACAGTGACTTCTCCGGCTTTCACGCTCAGGTTCACGTCCTGCAAAATCTTGCGGCCGCCGTCGTATTCGAAACTTATGTTGCGCGCTTCGAGTGCCATGGCCTATCTCTCGGACAAATCGCGGGTGTAGCGTTTCTTCATCCATGCCGCCGCCAGATTGATAGGCAGGCACACCGCGAGGAAAAACATCGCCAAGGCGGTATAGATCTCGACTGGCCTATAGATCGAGCTGTTGATGCGCTGCGCCACGCGGAAAATTTCCTCGACCGAGATGAGGCTGGCGAACAGCGAGGCGTGCAACATGGCCACTTGTATCAGCATCAGTCCGGGCAAGATCTGGCGGAACAGTATCGGCAGCTGGATATGCCGGACTATCTCCGCCGACGACATTCCGCACACGCGACCGGCGACAATGTATTGCTTGGGAAAATCAGATATGGCGGCGCGCACGCATTCGCCGACGCTGAACACGTTGATCAGGGAAAGGGCGAAGGACGCGGTGTAAAAAGGATCGATGACCACATCGAACACCGATTGCGCCGGATAATGCAGCCAAAACAGGACGACCAGGGCCGGAATGGCCGAGAATGCGAAAGCCACCGATTGAGTGAGGCGTCCCAGCCCTTTACGATAATTGGCTGACAGCACGCCCAACAATGTTCCCAAAACCAATCCCGAGATCCATATCACGGCGCAAAGCTGCAACGTGATCGCTAATCCGTCCAAAAACGCCGCGTAATAGTTGATGAGAATGTCGAATACGGACATTAGGATTCCTTATCTCAAACAAGCATCGTCACAGCAAGTTATACGGCCAAAGGCCGTCATGTTAGTTTACGGCCAAAGGCCGTCATTGCGAGGGGATTCAGCCCCGAAGCAATCCATTGTCGCGGCAATCCGCGAGCGTAACTGCGCTGGATTGCTTCGCATCGCAAGGGCGACGCTCGCAATGACTCCACACTTTCGTTCGTGTATTTCACAACGACGGCCATTTTTATCTAATGACAGGCCGCGAGGATTCGCCCCATGGCTGCGCCGGATAGAAAAACTGGTCAGGCATGGTGGTGTACTTGTCCATTATGCGTTGCAACGAGCCGCTGGCTTGCATGGCGCGGATGGTGGTGTTCAACATGCTTTTCAGTTTTTCTTCGCCGATGCCGACGCTAAGGCCGCCTGCCTGCATGTATAGAGATGGTCCGACGACCCGCTTTAATTTGCCCGGGTTGTTGACCAGAAACCGCTCCGCGCTGGTCGGTTCCGTCATCGTCAAATCGGCCTTGCCTGCTGCCAATTCCATCAAGACTTGGGATATGTCCGAAAGATTGGGCAATGAAACATGCGCCGCCTTGGGAAAGCGTTCGGCCTTGATGGTTTGGGAAAATTCCCCTTCCAGATAGACGACTTTTACCTTGGGATCGTTGGCGCGCTCATAGTTGTTGTCAAATCTCGTGTCGCCGTTGCGAACGTACATGTAATACGGATAGAACACGACCGGAACAGTGAATTCGTTGACGCGGGCTCGTCCGGCGGTTTGGTTGAACGGCATGCACATCACGTCATATCGGCCTGTGTTCAACCCGTCGAAGGCGTTGGCGAAACCGACCTCCTCGGTCCATTCCAGTTTCAGCGACAAATGTCGGGCGATTTCCTCCATCATGTCGAAATACATTCCCGACATTTCCTTGGTGTTCAGGTCGCGTTCCAAAAACCTAGGGTAAAGGATATAGCCGCACTTTAGAACTCCGGTACGCATTACCCTGTCATAGGCGGATTCCTTGGCCTGTGCGGATTCCCCGCCGCCGTTGCGGGGAGAAAGCCACGAAACCCCCAAGGCCACCGCCGCGCTTATCAACGCTATGATCAGAATCTGCGCTATTTTCATTGCCCTATCCCTTGTCAGATGTGGGTTTATTCCGTTCATATTGCATCACGGTCTGCAGGGTGTCAAAACCCAAGGCGTTGGCTCGCAGACAGCCTTTGGATGTGTCTTCTCAAATGACAGCGGTTATGCAAGAGGTCTAGTATCCATACCCCAAAAACGGAAGGCGGGCGGAAACCGCGCCTCCGTCCGCCGCCTCCATCAACGCGCCGAGATTTGATTGTTTGGCCGCAGCCTTCAATGCGCCCAAGAAAGACAGGGCGTCGCCCAGATCTACCCCGCCCTTCCAAAACCGTTTTATCAACTCCTCGACGAATTGCTCCGGCGTCTGGGGAGGCGGGATCTGGCGCAGGGTTACGGAGTCGACGGATTCAAGCCCTGCCCGCTTTTTGGCCTCCTCTTTGGCCGCCTCTATCGCCGCGCTCAAACCGCCAAGCTCGTCCACCAACCCAACAGACACTGCCTGTTCGCCAGTCCACACCCGTCCCTTGGCCACGGCGGGAATTTTATCCTTGGGTATGTTCCGCGCCACGGAAACGCCATCGGTGAACGCCCCATAGGTGTAATCCAGCATCGCGTTCATCCTCTCGAGATCGTGGCCGGAAAACGGGGTAAGCGAGGACATCATGCGGTAATTTTCTCCGGCGGCGACGCTGTCCCATTTCACGCCGAGCTTGTTCCACAATCCGCCAGCGACGAATTTTCCCGCCACCACGCCGATGGATCCGGTGATGGTCGCCGGATCCGCGATTATCCTGTCGGCGTCCATAGAGATCCAGTATCCGCCGGAGGCCGCCACTCCGCCCATCGACACGAAGACCGGCTTTCCGGCTTTCTTAGCCCTTATCAAGGCGCGGCGAATGGTTTCCGAGGCCGAAGGAGATCCGCCCGGGCTGTCGACGCGGAAAACTATGGCTTTGACATCGTCGCTGTCGGCGGCGATTGCGAAAGCCTCGGTCAACTTTCGATGATCCATCACGTTGTCGCCGGAGATTCCCGAGGGACCGCCTTCCGGTTCGTCGACGATGACTCCGGTTCCGTATATCAAGGCGATGGAGGCTTTGTTTTCCTTCTTCTCCAACTGGGGCAAAGACAAATACTGCGAAGGCGCGATCCGCGACGGAAATCCGGCGTGTTCTTTCTCGCCGGACGGTTGCGAAGCCAACAAATTCGCCAGCCCCAGCATCTCGTCTTCGTGGCCGATGCGATCGATCAGATTCTTGGATAACGCCTCGTCCGCCGTATAGGGGCCTTTGCTTATCAACTGGCCGGCCATTTCGGGCGTTATGTCCAGCCCTCGGGCGATCCCGATTTTCCGCTGCGCCGCCAAACTTTTCAGCATCCCCTCCATATTATCCCGCACCGGAGGCGAAAATCCGTCGCGAGACACGTTTTCCATCACCGACTTGTATTCTTCGCGGCGCAGAAAGTTCCCGCTTACGCCGATTTTCTCCAAGGCCGTCTTGGCGAACGGAGTTTCTATCCCCATATCCGACAATCCGACCACTCCTATCGGCTGAAGCCAGATGTTCTCGAACGCCGAGGCCAGATAGTAAGCCCCCGCCCCGCGCCCGAAATCGCCGTAATTGGCGGCGAAAACGTAGGTGAATTTTCCGGATTCGCGGAATTTCAATATCGCGTCGCGGATTTCCTGAGCCTGCGCCATATTGGGCGACGAAGATCCTATCAAAGCCACTATGCCCTTGACGCGAGGATCGTCCTTGGCGCGGTTAATGGAAGAAACGACGTCCAAAAGCCTGATCTCGCGCTCGTTCGAAACCAGCCTTTGAATATCGACATGGAATTGGGATCCCTCCTCGACCACTTTTTGGCTGAAATCCAGATCTAAAACCATGCTGTCGGGAGCCGATGCTTCCCCGTTCACGCTTTCTTCCAACCACCACCACGAAAAAGCCCCCAACAAGGCCAACGCCAGCGTCAATACGCCTATTGCCGCCATGACGCGTTCTATAAATTTCATCGCCGATCCCTTTTTCAGATTACCGGATTTTTATCCATAATCCCTGTTGCCGAAGATACGTGATATGATAGCCTTTTGTTCCCGCCTCCGCAAAAGGACATCCGTCCATGATCGACTTTGACTATTCGTTCCTCGTCAACCTGCTTTCTCCGGCGTCTCTCCCGCAAAGCGCGTGGTGGGTTTCTTTGGCCACGCTTTTGATACTGGGGGCGTCGGCGTTGGTGGACGCCAAATCAGGCCGAGTGCCGGACGTATACACGCTCACCGGAATACTTTTGGTTACGGCGGTGCACGGCATATACATGGGATGGGAGGAAGCGTCCAACCAGCTTCTGATCGCCATTTCCTTGGTTTTGGCGTTATGGCTGCTGAACGAAGGGTTCTATAAACTGTTCAAGCGCGATTCCTTGGGCATGGGCGACGCCAAATGGTCGGCCTTGGCGGCGGTGACTTTCGGGGTCAAGGCGGTTTTCTTCGCTTGGATAATCGCCGCGTGGTTCGCTCTGTTGTGGCTTATGGGCAGGAAAATAGCGGCGGCGGTATCAAAAAATAAGATCAAAAAAGACTACGTCCACTTCGCCCCTTTCCTGTTTTTAGGGCTGATTTCGGCGTTATTGATAATGCCTTATGCAAAGAATATATTGTGACGGCTTTAAAATTAACGAGTCTGAAGATTGAACTGAAAAGTGATCATTGAAACGACTGAAAAACTGCAAGCGTTTTGCTCCTCCCTCAAGGGAGCGGAATTCGTCACCGTAGACACCGAGTTCATGCGGGAAAAGACCTATTGGCCTCGCCTGTGTCTGGTGCAGGTGGCAGGCCCGAACGGCGAGGCCGCCATAGATCCTCTGTCCGAGGACATAGACCTTTCCCCCCTTTTCGAGCTGATGGCCGACGAAAGCGTGATGAAGGTGTTTCACGCGGCGCGGCAGGATCTGGAGATTTTCTACCGCGCCATGGGGCAACGCCTGCCCGCGCCGTTGTTCGACACCCAAGTCGCCGCCACCGTCTGCGGCTTTGGCGAGCAGGTCGGCTACGAGGCCTTGGCCAGCCGCCTAGCCGGAGCGGAAATAGATAAATCCAGCCGCTTCACCGATTGGGCGCGAAGACCGTTGACGGAAAAGCAAATCGCCTATGCCTTGGCGGACGTCACCCATCTGCGCGTGGCGTACGAAAAATTGCGCTTGGATTTGAAAGTTTCCGGACGCGAGGACTGGGTAGCCGGAGAAATGGCGGCCTTGGTCAACCCTGAACTATATAGCGCGGATCCCTCCTCGGCATGGAAACGGCTGAAGATACGCTCGGCCAATCCCAAAATGCTGGCCGTGGCGCGAGCGTTGGCCGCTTGGCGGGAAAGCGAAGCCCAAAACCTGAACATTCCCCGCGGCTGGGTCATGCGCGACGAAACCTTGATGGAAATCGCCCACCATGCCCCGCGCAACGCCCATGATCTGGCCAAAACGCGCGGCCTTTCCGCCGGATTTTCCGAAGGCCGACAGGGAACGGAAGTGTTGGCAGTCATAGAATCCTCGTTGCAAGAAAACGACTTGCCCGCACCCAAAGCCGCCGCAGGGATCAAAAGGCCTTTTGGCAGCTCATCGCGCACTGCGGCCATCGTCGAGCTTTTGAAGGTGCTGCTGAAACAAGCCGCCGACGAACACGGGGTGGCTCCCCGCATTATCGCCTCGACCGAGGAGCTGGAGAAGATAGCCGTCGACGACAATCCCGACGTTCCGGCCATGCGGGGCTGGAGACTGGATTTGTTCGGCAAAAAAGCCTTGGATCTGAAGGCGGGGAAAATAGCCTTGGCCTTCGACGGCAACAACGTCGTCGCGATGAAGATTTCCGATAAATGCCTGAAGTAATCACCTTCGGCTGCCGCCTCAACTCATACGAATCGGAAGCGATGCGCCAGCACGCCGAAAAGGCCGGACTTGAAAACGCGGTCATATTCAACACCTGCGCCGTCACCGCCGAGGCCGAAAGGCAAGCGCGGCAAGCCATCCGCAGGATGAAGCGCGAACGCCCCGACGCCACGATAATCGTCACCGGATGCGCGGCGGAAACCAACCCCTCAGCGTATTCGGCGATGCCGGAAGTGGATCGCATTATCGGCAACGACGCCAAGATGATGCCGGAAACTTTCGCCAATATGGAGCAAGGGCGCGTCAGTCAATCGGCAAAACCGCCATTCGCGCCTGAAAAATTCCCGATAGTGCGCGGATTCGAAGGCCTTGCGCGGGCTTTCGTGCAGGTGCAACAGGGCTGCGACCATCGCTGCACGTTTTGCATCATCCCGTACGGACGCGGCCCCTCGCGCTCGGTTCCAATGGGTTTGATCGCGGAACAGGTAAGAACGCTGGTGGAGGAATCCGGCTATAACGAAATAGTCTTTTCCGGCGTAGACATAGCCTCCTACGGCGCGGATCTTCCCGGACGACCGACTTTGGGGCAAATGGCGCGGCGCGTTCTCGCGCTCAATCCCAAATTGCCGCGCCTGCGCCTGTCGTCGCTGGATCCCGCCAATATCGACGACGACCTCTGGCGGCTGGTGGAGGACGAACCGCGATTGATGCCGCATCTCCATCTCAGCATGCAATCGGGCGACGACATGGTGCTGAAACGCATGAAACGCCGCCACGGCTCCCGCGATTTGGAAACGCTTTGCGAGCGGGCGCGGCGGCTGCGTCCCGACATGATTTTCGGCGCGGACATAATCGCCGGATTCCCGACCGAGGACGAGGCGATGTTCGCCAATACCATGCGGATGGTCGACGGCTTGGGCTTGACTTGGCTGCACGTGTTCCCATATTCCCCTCGCGCTGGAACTCCGGCGGCCAAGATGCCGCAGACCCCGCGCCGCATAGTCCGTGAACGCGCCGCCCGCCTGCGCGCCGCAGGGGAAACCGCCGTCTTGCGCCATATTGACGCCTTGGCGGGAAAGCGTATTAGGATTCTGGCGGAAAACCCCGACGTCGGACGCACGGACGGCTTCGCTCCGGTGCGCGTGGCGGGAGGGAACTTGCCGACCGGAAAAATACTGACGGTGCTATGTTCGGGGCGCGACGGAACGAACGCCACAGCCGAAAGGTGCGAAGAGGAATGAACGAAGGAAATCCTAACTCGGGCAAGTCGGGATGGCTTTCCCGCCTTAAATCCGGTCTGCAAAAATCTACGGGCAAGCTGGTGGGCGGGATAACCGAGATATTCACCAAGCGCAAACTCGACGGCGCGGCGTTGTCGGAGTTGGAGGAAACCCTCATCTCCGCCGATTTAGGCCCCGCCGTCGCCGCCAAGCTGGTGGCCGATTTCGGCAAATCGCGTTTCGGCAAGGACGTGACGGACGGCGAAGTGCGCTCGGCTCTGGCCAAATCCATCTCAGCGATTCTGGCTCCGGTGGCGCGACCGTTGGAAATAGACCGCTCGCGCAAGCCCTTCATCGCGATGATGGTCGGGGTGAACGGATCGGGAAAAACCACCACCATCGGCAAATTGGCCAATCTTTATTCGGGACATGGACTAAAGGTCGTGCTGGCCGCCGGAGACACATTTCGCGCCGCCGCGGTAGGCCAGCTGAAAATCTGGGGCGAACGCGCCGGCTGCAAGGTGGTGACCGGAGCCGAAGGCTCGGACGCGGCGGCCTTGGCCTTCTCCGCCCTGCAACAAGCCAAAGCGGACGGAGCCGATCTCCTGCTGATCGACACGGCGGGACGATTGCAGAATAAAACCGATCTGATGCAGGAACTGGCCAAGATCTCCCGCGTAATCAAGAAACTGGACGCCGACGCGCCGCATGCGACGATACTGGTGCTGGACGCCACGACCGGACAAAACGCCCATTCGCAGGTGGAGATATTCCGCTCCATGACCGACGTCACCGGACTGATGGTAACCAAACTGGACGGATCGGCCAAAGGCGGAGTTCTGGTGGCCTTGGCCGATAAATTCGGATTGCCGGTTCACGCCATCGGTGTGGGAGAAGGCCTTGACGATCTCCGCCCCTTCGACGCCGAAGAATTTTCGTCCTCGCTGATGGGAATATGATGGTTTGCTTAAGGCTGTTACGCAAAATGCGTTGTATAGTTGGTTTTTGTCGAGGTTAAGGCGACGTTCTGCCCGCCGGCGCGGTCTGTTCCTCCCCCTTCTTAGGGGGAGGTTAGGTTAACCTCCCCCTAAGAATGGGGAGGAACACCACCGTCGCAAGTTGCCGGTTTCGTATATCACCCTAATCGGGCAATGCTCCACGAACCTGTTCTCAAGAAGTCGGGCAGGAATTAGGCGGAAGAGTTTCTACCCGCGTCCACGTTTGAGTTTGTCCCAACAACGGCACGAACAGGTACCCGTGCAGCTTCAACGCGCCGCTTTCGGCCAGAGACAATCTGGCGTCGAATACGTCGCCGTGACGGGGGCTATAGATCCATCCGCCCGACATCTTGCCGTCTTCGTCCAACTTGAAGTCGCCCATGAACTCCATACCGCACAGCGGGCGAGAGCGTTTTTCGGGGTTGGGATTTTTGGAATCGAGCGAAGGCGCGGCGGGATCGTTGTCCTGCAACCACACGAATTTTCCGCACAACGCCGCCCCGCATTCGTAAATCGACACGATTCCGTCGCGGTCTTGCGTCAACCACAGTCCTTCGATTTTTTTGACTTCCGGCGGCAGGCGAGCATTAAAACCGGAAGACGCCTCTGCGCCGTAATAAGGCGATAGGGCAAAGATTCCCAGCAAGGCGGCGGAGAAAATGAAAGAGCGCATACTGTCTTTGCTAAGCAGGCTCTTATCGCGAAGCATTTCCATTATCTTTATTCCAAAGCACGTAAAAACGACGCCAAAAGCTATGATTTGCCGTCTGAAGATATATCACCGCTTATCTCTCTATCCGCCAGCTCCCGTCCGGCTGGAGGCATGCCGTGCCGTAGCTTTCTTCCATCCTGTCGCCGATGCGGATCTGCTGGGTGAACTCGCGACAATGGCCGCTCGAAGACGCCCCTTCGTCGGACGTCGAATAGCCGACGTAGCTTTCCTCGGTGTACACGGGCTGGTTATAGCTTCTGTACTCGACCACTTGCGGTTGCACGTAAATCACCGGCCTGCGCGGATGCGGCGGCGGAGCGACGTAATTCGGCTGGTAGTAAGAGTAATCCGGCACGCTGTAATAGTTGTATCCGTATCCATAGGCGCGACCATAGCCTCGGCTGCCGTAATACACGGAATCCGCCCTGTCCATCGAAGAGCCGACGCTGTTTCCGGCCAGCCCTCCGAGAAAAACGCCCAGCCCCGTATAAGCCAGCTGCCCGTCGCCGTGGCCGAACTGGCTGCCCAAAAGGCCGCCCAAGGCCGCGCCGATGCCGGTTCCCAAAAACTCGCTGTCGCCGCCGCGAGCATGGGCGGAAACGGGGGCGACGCAAAACCCGCCAACCGCGACGGAAATCAGCATAACTACAGCCAGTTTACGCATGTCCGCCCCTCCCCCAAGTTTCCCCAAAGCCGCGCATACCCTACTCCTTGCGGAGATTATCTCAGGGAGATATGGCAATAGTGAGGCAAAAAACTATTTTTCCGCCATCGGTTTGCGCCGGAAGTTATGGTGCGCCTCGATATAGCGAACCGTGCCGGTCTTAGCGCGCATTACCACCGTATGCGTGACGGCTCCTCCGGCGAACCGCCGCACGCCGCGCAGCATGGTTCCGTTGGTGACGCCGGAGGCGGCGAACATGATGTCGCCGTGCGCCAGATCGTTCATGCCGTACTTGCGGTTGAAATCTGTTATGCCTGCGGCTTTGGCGCGGGCTTTTTCGTCGTCGTTGCGGAAGATCAGGCGGCCTTGCATCTGTCCGCCGATGCACTGCAAGGCGGCGGCGGCCAACACGCCTTCGGGCGCGCCGCCGGAGCCGACATAGATGTCGACGCCGCTTTCGGGCTGGGACGTGGCGATGATTCCTGACACGTCGCCGTCGCCTATCAGCATGATGCGCGCGCCGGTTTCGCGAACCTTGGCGATAAGCTCGGCATGGCGCGAGCGGTCGAGGATGCAGACCTGCAATTCCGACAGTTCGGCCTTTTTAGCCTTGGCCAGATTTTTCAAATTCTCGGCTATCGGCGCGTCGAGATCCACCACGCCTTCGGGCAGATTGGCTCCGACGCCGATTTTATCCATATAAACGTCGGGCGCGTGCAAAAATCCTCCGGCTTCGGCGGCGGCGATGACGGCCAAAGCATTATTGCCGCCGCGGGCGGTGATGGTGGTTCCTTCCAACGGATCCAGCGCGATGTCTATCTTTGGGCCATTGCCGTTGCCGACCTTTTCGCCGATGTACAGCATGGGGGCTTCGTCGCGCTCGCCTTCGCCGATGACGACAGTGCCGTCCATATCCAAGCCGTTCAAGGCGCGGCGCATGGCGTTGACCGCCACCTGATCCGCCGCCTTTTCGTCGCCGCGTCCGACCATCAACGAAGCCGCTATGGCGGCCGCTTCGGTTACTCGCGCAAATTCCAAAGCCTTATTTCTTTCTATGTATGCGTCGCCGCCTTTGTTTGGCATGTCAATTCTCCCCAAGGGGTTAATGAGTTTATAGGGCGTTACCGGAACGGGAGAATCCTACCTTTTTGGCGACAGGTCAATCGCCCTGATGCGGACACTTCACAGGATGGAGGGAATCGGGCAAGCTAAAACCCATGAAAATCGCAATCCTTAAAGAACGCCGTCCGCACGAAAGGCGCGTCGCCGCCACTCCGGACACGGTTAAGAAATACCGCAGCCTTGGCTTCGACGTGGCCGTCGAGGCGGGAGCAGGCTTGCTTTCCTCCATTCCCGACGAGGCTTTCGCCGCCGCCGGAGCCTCCGTTTGCCCATCGTTCGCCGAGGCGGCGCAAGGGGCGGCGGTGATCCTGAAGGTGCAGCGTCCTCTAGGGGCTGGCGAGGAATGCGACGAAGTCTCGGCCATTCCGGCCGGGGCATTGTTGATAGGAATGCTCAATCCCTATGGAGCGCAGGGCGACGTGGCCGCTTATGCATCTCGGGGGGTGGATTCCATGTCTATGGAGCTGGTTCCCCGCATAACCCGCGCCCAAAGCATGGACGTCTTGTCCAGCCAGTCCAATTTGGCGGGATACCGCGCGGTGATCGAGGCCGCCGCGCAATTCGGACGCGCCTTTCCGATGATGATGACCGCCGCCGGAACCGTGCCGCCCGCCCGCGTGATGGTGATGGGGGCTGGAGTGGCTGGGCTGCAAGCCATCGCCACCGCCCGCCGCATGGGGGCGATGGTGTGCGCGACCGATGTGCGCCCTGCGGCCAAGGAGCAGGTGCAAAGCCTCGGCGCGGCCTTTGTGATGGTCGAAAGCGAGGAAACCAAGCAAGCGGAGACGGCGGGCGGCTACGCCAAGGAAATGAGCGAGGATTACCGCCGCCGTCAGGCCGAGCTGGTGGCCGAGACGATCAAAAAGCAGGACATAGTGATCTGCACCGCGCTTATCCCCGGACGCGCCGCGCCGCGCTTGGTCACCGAGGATATGGTGCGGAGCATGAAGCCCGGATCGGTCATCGTCGATTTGGCGGTCGAACAAGGCGGGAATTGCGAGCTTAGCGAAGCCGGCAAGGTGGTGGATTCGCATGGCGTGAGCATCGTCGGCCATCGCAACATGCCGAGCCGTATCGCGGTGGACGCTTCAGCCCTGTATGCCAAAAACTTGCTCAGCTTAATTTCTATGCTGTCCGCCAAGTCCGGCGGGCAACTGGAAATCAATTGGGACGACGAAATCGTCAAAGCGGTCACGCTTACTCGCGGCGGTGCGGTGGTGCATCAGCTGTTTGCGCGTCAATAGTCGGATAGAGGGGTGGTCATGGCTGGTCAAGAAAACAAGTCGGCTTTGTCGCACTGGCTGTTCAGCATAGCCGTTTCGGTGGTCTTTTGTTCTCTGCAATTTTTGGTGTTCGCCGGATACATCATGGATCTGAACCGCAAGGCGGCTATGGCCGAGGCCAAAATGGAGACGATGTTGGCGCTGCAGACCCGCGCCGCGGCTGATCTGGACTATATACGCAAGGCAGTGTCTTCGCCCAAGCCATCGTCCGACGCGGTTTCGGCACAACCTGCGCAAGTCCCTCCACCCGTGGATGGAGCGATTATGCAACAGGTCCCGACGGCCGTTCCTCCGGCGGCGGTTCCAATGCAGTAAGGCGATGAAGAAGGTGTTTAAAAGTGGCTCTTACGCGAAACTGGTGGGTATTACCTTCCAAGAAGAGCCGTCATTGCGAGCCGCCTCTTGGCGGCGAAGCAAACCAGTGCCGTTGCGCCTA
>JAYRGC010000009.1:0-68333 GCA_041908065.1 Alphaproteobacteria bacterium
GGGCGGCGAAGCAATCCAGTGCCGTTGCGCCTGTGGCACTGGATTGCTTCGCCGCCAAGGGGCGGCTCGCAATGACGGCACTTTGCTATCCACTTCACAATAACAGCCTTTGTCCGTAACAGCCGCAATGATTGCGCTTGTTGTCGTGTTGGTGGGCGGTGTGCGGCGCGGCGGCTATGCAGGTTTAGCGGACGCTGGTATAACTCCGGCATCGGTTTTCCAAACGGAGGAACGGCCATGAAGGTTTATTATGACAAGGACGCGGATCTCAGCTTAATAAAAAGCAAAAAAGTCGTTATCGTCGGATATGGCAGCCAAGGACACGCGCATGCTTTGAACCTGCGGGCCAGCGGCGCACAGGTCTCCATAGCCCTTCGCAAGGGCAGCGCGAGCGCGGCTAAGGCCGAGGCGGTGCAGTTCAAGGTCATGGAGCCGTCCGAGGCGGCGGCGTGGGGCGACGTGGTGATGATGCTCGCGCCTGACGAAAAGCAGGCCGAGATTTACCGCGAAAATCTAGCTTCCAACATGAAAAAGGGCGCGGCGTTGGCTTTCGCGCACGGGCTTAACATCAACTTTAATCTTATCGAGCCGCGTCAGGATCTGGACGTGTTCATGGTCGCGCCCAAAGGTCCAGGCCACACGGTGCGTTCGGAGTATGAGAAAGGCGGCGGCGTGCCGTGCCTTATCGCCGTTCATCAGAACGCCAGCGGCAAGGCTTTGGATCTGGGGCTGTCGTACGCTTCGGCCATTGGCGGCGGACGCTCCGGCATAATCGAGACCACTTTCCGCGAGGAATGCGAAACCGATTTGTTCGGCGAACAGGTGGTGCTGTGCGGCGGGCTTTCCGCGCTGATAAAGGCGGGCTTCGAAACGCTGGTCGAAGCCGGATACGCGCCGGAAATGGCCTACTTCGAATGCCTGCACGAAGTGAAGCTGATCGTGGATCTTATCTATGAGGGCGGCATCGCCAACATGCGTTATTCGGTTTCCAACACGGCTGAATACGGAGATTACACTCGAGGTCCGCGCATCGTCACCGACGCCACCAAGGCGGAGATGAAAAAGATTTTGGGCGAGATCCAAAGCGGCCAGTTCGCCCGCGACTGGATGCTGGAAAACGCGGTGGGGCAGCCTAGCTTCAAGGCCATGCGCCGCCGCGCCGCCGAACACCAGATCGAGGCGGTTGGCGAGAAACTTCGCGCCATGATGCCGTGGATCGCCAAGAACAAGCTGGTGGACAAGAGCAGGAACTAAAGCCGCATGTTTATTCCCGATTGCTCCGGCAAGAAATATTCGGTTCTCGGCTGGGGCAAGTCGGGGATGGCGGCGGCGGCGGCTTTGCGCGACAGCGGGGCCGAGGTGGCGGCTTGGGACGACGGCGAAGCGGGGAGATCCGCCATCGCCGCCGCCGGATACGCGGTCGAAAATCCGGCGTTGCCGGAAAATGTTCGGGGGCTGGAGGCGATGATCCTCGCGCCGGGCATTCCTTATACCCACCCCGCGCCCCATCCGGCGGTCTTGGCTTGCCGCGCCGCCGGAGCGGAGGTCATGGGCGATGTAGATCTTTTGTTTCGCGCCTGCCCCGACGCGACTTATATAGGCATCACCGGAACCAACGGCAAGTCCACGACCACTTCGCTTATCGCGCATATCCTGAAGGAATCCGGACGCGACGTTCAGGCGGGGGGAAACCTCGGCACTCCGGCGTTGGAGCTTGCGCCGCTGGGGAAGGGCGGGGTTTACGCGCTGGAGCTGTCTTCGTTCCAGCTCGACTTGCTGCGCCGCAATCCTTTGCGCGTGGCGGCGTTGTTGAACATCACTCCGGATCACATCGATCGCCACGGCGATATGGCGGGATACGCCGTCGCCAAACGCCGCATCGCGGAGAATCTCGGCGGCGAAACCGGAGAGCGGGTTTTCGTTCTGGGCACCGACGAGCCGGAAACCCAAGCGTTGGCCGAGTGGGCGCGGCGGCAATCCGGCTTGCGCGTGAAGGAAATATCGGTTCGCCATAAGGTGACGGAAGGCGTCGCGTTCGAGGGCGGAAGGATTTTCGTCTACAAGGACGGCAAGGGCGAGCCTGTGGCGGATATGGCGGATTTCAAGACCCTGCCCGGGGTTCACAACGCGCAAAACGTCTGCGCCGCTTTGGCTGTGTGCGATTCGTTGGGGCTGGGGCGGGAGGAAATAGTGCGCGGCATCGCCACATTTCCCGGGCTTGCCCACCGCCAGCAGCTGGTGGCGGAGATACGCGGCGCGAGGTTCGTCAACGACAGCAAGGCCACAAACGCCGACGCCGCCGAAAAGGCCTTGGCGTGCTATGAGAACATCTATTGGATAATCGGCGGCAAGCCCAAGGCGAGCGGCCTCGACGGATTGGAAGGATACATGGCGCGGGTGAGGCGCGCTTTCCTTATCGGCATGGCCTCCGACCGCTTCGCCGAATGGTTGGAGAAAAACGGCGTTTCGTACACGCGCTGCGAAACTTTGGACAAAGCGACCAAGGCGGCGGCGGAGACGGCGTGGCGCGACGGCAAGGCGGGGGCTGTGGTTCTGCTTTCACCGGCGTGCGCCTCGTTCGACCAATTCTCGGGTTTCGAGGAAAGAGGCAGAATGTTCGTGGAGTTCGTCGAACGTCTTAAGATGGAAAAAACCGCATGACAGCCTTCGCGCGTTCCGATCAATCGGTTTTGGGACGCTGGTGGTGGACGGTGGACAGGTTGATTCTGGCCGCCGTGGCCGCGCTTATCGGCGTGGGGATTGTGCTGATACAGGCCGCCACTCCGGCGGTGGCGGTCAAGCATGGCTTAGGCAATTTCTATTTCGTCGAACGCCATCTGATAATACTGGTTCCCTCCATAGCAATAATGATCGGCGCGTCGTTGCTGCCGTCACGCCGGTTGCGATGGACGGCGGTGGCGTTGATGGCGGCCTTTTTGCCGATGCTCGCCCTTACTCCGTTTTTCGGCGTGGAGATAAAGGGCGCGGTGCGCTGGATACAACTGGGCTTCTTTTCGCTGCAGCCCTCCGAGTTCATCAAGCCTCCTTTCGCCATTCTGTCCGCGTGGCTGTTTTCTAGGCATTGCGAAAAGCGGGGCTTTCCCGCTTTGTGGGCGAACGTAGCTTTGTACATGGCGGTGATGGCGTGTTTGTTGAGCCAGCCCGACATCGGCATGACGTTTCTGGTATCCATGATGTGGTTCGGACAATTCTTTTTAGCCGGAATGCCGCTGGTGATGGTGGTGGTATTTCTGGCGGTCGGAGCGGCCGGACTTTTGGCCGCCTATTACATATTCCCCCATTTCGCGGCGCGGATGGACGGCTTTATCGGGCGGGGCGGCGACACTTATCAGGCCGACAAGGCGATGGAGGCTTTCACCAACGGCGGACTTTTAGGCGCAGGCCCGGGGGAAGGAACCGTCAAGATGAGCATTCCCGACGCCCATGCCGACTTCGTGTTCGCGGTAGCGGGAGAGGAAATGGGGTTGGTTGGTTGCCTGTTGATAGTGGGGCTGTTCCTGTTCATAGTGTTGCGCGGGCTGTGGCGGGCGCATCAAGAAAACAACTTGTTCATCTTGCTGGCCACCAGCGGCCTTCTGATCGAGTTCGGGTTGCAGGCCGCCATCAATCTCGCCTCAACGCTTCGCATGATTCCGCCAAAGGGAATGACGTTGCCTTTCATATCCTACGGAGGCTCTTCCTTGCTGTCGTTGTCTTTGGGAATGGGGCTGCTTTTGGCGTTGACTCGCAAGCGGTACGGAGCTTCTGATTACTGACCTGCGCCGTTTTTTGTTGCGCTGACGCGCTTTGTGGAGGTTTGCCAGCATGGATTTTTCCGCCAAGACCGTCGTGTTAGCCGCCGGAGGCACGGGCGGCCACGTGTTTCCCGCCGAGGCGTTGGCGCGGGAGCTTTTGGGGCGCGGGATAAAGGTGGTTTTGATAACCGACAAGCGCGGCGGGCGTTTCAGCGACGACATGTCGGTTCCGGCGCATCGCATAAGCGCGAGCAGCTTGGGCAAGGGAGTTTTCGGAAAGATCCGCAGCTTTGCCGAGATGGGGTGGGGCGTATTGCAGGCTCGCGGTTTGTTGCGGCGGATAAGGCCGGACGTCGTGGTGGGGTTCGGCGGCTATCCATCCATTCCCACGCTTTACGCCGCCGCCCGCCTCGGCATTCCCATAGCGTTGCATGAACAGAACGCGGTGTTGGGACGAGCCAATCGCGCCATGCTGGCGCGGGCGCGTTTGGTTGCCACGTCGTTCCCGCATGTCAACGGGGTTGAAACGGTCTCCAGCGCGCGCGTGGTCCGCACCGGAAATCCGGTTCGTCCTATCTTCGCCGCGTTGCGCGGCACGCCTTATCCGCAATTGACGGACGATGGGCAGGTGCGGATATTGGTGATGGGCGGCAGTTTGGGGGCGCGGGTTTTCAGCCAAGTGGTTCCTCGAGCCCTGGCCTTGCTGCCCGAGCAGTTGCGCCGCCGTTTGCTGGTTTCCCAGCAGTGCCGCCCCGAGGACATCGAGGCGGCGCGGGCGGCTTTCGCTGGAGCCGGAGTCGAGGCTGACTTATCCACTTTTTTCCGCGACGTGCCCGAACGCATGGCCGGAGCGCATCTGGTCGTATGCCGCTCCGGAGGCTCGACGGTGGCCGAATTGACGGCCATCGGCAGACCGTCGATTCTGGTTCCTTTTCCGCACGGGCACGCCGGAGAACAGACCGCCAATGCCGAGGCGGTGGCCGAGGCGGGCGGAGCGTGGATAATTCCCGAACAGGCCTTTACTCCGGAGGCCTTGGCGGTAAGGCTGGAATCCATATTCGCCCTGCCGTCCAACATGGCCAAGACCGCGGCGGCGGCTCGGGCGTGGGGAACGGTCGCCGCAGCCGACAATCTGGCCGGTTGCGTGCTGGACGCGGCGGGAATAGTGGGGGGTGAAACAATTCTTAGGCAAGGGATTGCAGTATGAAACAAGATATATCCAAGGGTATAGAAAGTTTTAGCCCTCTGGCCATCGGCACGATCCATTTCATCGGCATCGGCGGCATCGGCATGAGCGGCATCGCCGAGATAATGCACACGCTGGGATACCGCGTGCAGGGCAGCGATCTGTCCGATAACGCCAACGCCAAGCGTTTGCGCGAGCGCGGCATAAAGGTGATGACGGGACACGACGCGGCCAATTTAGGCGATGCCAGCGTGGTGGTGATTTCCTCCGCCGTCAAAAAGGACAACCCTGAACTGGCGGCGGCTCGCGCCGCTTTGCTGCCGGTCGTGCGCCGCGCCGAGATGCTGGGAGAGCTGATGCGCTTCAAATGGTCGGTGGCGGTGGGCGGAACCCATGGCAAGACCACCACCACGTCGATGGTGGCGGCGATGTTCGACGCGGCTGGTTTGGATCCGACGGTGGTCAACGGCGGCATCATCAACGAATACGGAACCAACGCGAGGCTCGGCAACGGCGATTGGATGGTCGTGGAATCCGACGAATCCGACGGCAGTTTCACGCGGTTGCCAGCCACCGTATGCGTGATCACCAACATGGATCCCGAACACATGGATCACTACCGCGACTTCGACGCGGTGCGGCAGGCTTATGCCACTTTCGTGGAGAACATTCCGTTTTACGGCTTCGCCGCGTTGTGCATGGATCATCCCGAGGTGCAATCTCTGATCGCCAAGGTCAACGACAGAAGGGTCATAACCTACGGCTTGTCCGCCCAAGCCGATGTGTGCGCCTCCAATATTTTGTCGGGTCCGGAGGGATTTTCCTACGACGCGGTGTTGACGGATCGGAAAACCGGCGTCGTGCGAAAACTGGAGGGACTGAAGCTTCCGGTGATGGGAATGCACAACGTGCAAAATTCGCTGGCCGCTTTGGCGGTGGGCTGGGGTTTGGGCTTCGACGACGACGCGATGCGGCGCGGCATAGCCCGTTTCGGCGGCGTCAAACGCCGTTTCACCAGAACCGGAACCGTTCGCGGCATAACGGTGGTGGACGACTACGGCCACCATCCGGTGGAAATCGCCGCGACGCTCAAGGCGGCGCGGCAGGCCAAAGGCGATGCGGGCAAGGTGATAGCCGTCGTGCAGCCGCACCGCTATACGCGGCTGAAAAGCCTGTTCAACGAGTTTTGCACCTGTTTCAACGACGCCGACGCGGTGATAGTGGCCGACGTCTATCCGGCGGGGGAACAGCCGATCGAGGGCATTAACCGCGACGCTTTGGTCGAGGGGCTGCGCTCGCGCGGGCATCACAACGTCTCGCCGCTAGAAAGCCCTGATCGGTTGGCGGCTGCGGTTTCGGAAATCGCCGCGACGGGAGATTACGTCATATGCCTAGGCGCGGGAAATATAACCGCCTGGGCGCACGCCTTGCCGCAAGAACTGGAAAAATGCGGATAGGCCGGTTGCCGCCGCGTTTGGCTGCAAAATTATCCAACCCTTTTTCAGAAAGAGCCTTTTCGGAATGGCCGCGGAATTACGTTGCCATAAGGTAACCATTTTATGGCGGATGGGGGCGTGATACCCCAGATCTGCGACATAATGGCTTGAATAGCCAAGAATTCCCTTGCATTCCCATGTATTCCCATGCTATCCCATTTTTGCCCATAATGTACCGGCGTGTGCGTTATGCGGGTATGCGCGGGGGAAGTTCCGGTGTTTTTGTCGTCGTTCGTCAACAAGATCGATAAAAAGGGTCGCGTGTCGGTTCCTGCGCCTTTCCGCGCAGCCCTCGGCAATGACGCCGCTGGAATAGTTGTATTCAGATCGTTGCAACACGAGGCTTTGGAGTGTTGCTCGGTTTCCCACCTTGAGGTGTTGAGCCGGAGTCTGGAAAAGCTGGATCTGTCGCCCGAGACTTACGAGCTGATCGAAACCACCATATTCGGCGGCTCGGTTCAGGTTCCCTTCGATGGCGAGGGACGGGTGGTGTTGCCGCAGCATTTGACATCCGCCGTCGGCGTATCCGACGAAGCCGCGTTCGTGGGACGCCGCAAGACCTTCCAGATATGGGAGCCGAAGAAGCTGGCCGCGCACGAGGCGGCGGCGCGAAAGGCCGCCGGCGCGCGCGACATATCGCTCAGTAAAATCGTCGCCATGGCTTCGCGTGAAAGCGGCGCGAGCCTGAAAGGCGGCGCATCATGACGGTTTCCGAACTATCGCAACGGCACGTTCCGGTGATGTTGCGCGAGGCGGTGGACGCCTTGGCTGTGCGCGACGGCGGGATATACGTCGACGGCACTTTCGGGCGCGGCGGCTATTCCCGCGCGATCATGGAACGTTCTCCGCAAGCGACCGTTTACGGCATAGACCGCGACGAGGCGGCCATAGCGGCGGGGCAGGGGCTGGCGCGGGAGTTCGCGCCGCGCCTTAACCTGATGCACGGATTGTTCGGCGACATGGACGCGATTTTGGCCTCGCGCGGAGTGCGGAAGGTCGACGGAGTGGTGTTGGATTTGGGAGTATCATCGCCGCAATTGGACGACGCCGATCGCGGATTTTCGTTCCGCGCCGACGGGCCGCTCGATATGCGGATGGGATTGGCCGCGAGAACCGCCGCCGACATCGTCAATTCCGAGGACGAGAAATCGCTCGCGGACATGATTTTCCGCTACGGCGAGGAACGCCATTCCCGCCGCGTTGCCCGCCGCATCGTCGCCGCTCGCAAAGCCGAGCCTTTTACTCGCACGGCGCAATTGGCGGAGGTGGTGCGTTCGGCGGTTCCGCGCTCCGCCGACGGCATAGATCCGGCGACGCGGACTTTTCAGGCGTTGAGGATAGCGGTGAACGGCGAAATGGACGAATTGGGGCGCGGTTTGGCCGCCGCCGAGCGCGTTTTGGCTCCGCGTGGCAGGTTGGCTGTGGTGTCGTTCCACTCCTTGGAAGACCGCTGCGTCAAAGAATTCATGCGCCATCGTTCGGTTTCGCGCCTCTCCGCGTCTCGACATTCTCCCCCGGCATCGGACGCCGCCGCCCAGCCGTCGTTTGTTTTGGTATCCCGCAAGCCAGTTCCTCCGTCAGAGGAGGAGACTTCAAACAATCCTCGCGCCCGTTCCGCCAAATTGAGGGTGGCCGAGCGCACCGAAGCGAATGTCGCGGACGTTTCCGCGATGGAGGTGTCGTCATGATCCGCATAACATCGGTGGCTTTTTGGGCGTTTTTCTCCGTCATCACCAGCGTCGCGCTTTACCACACCAGCTATCATGTTCAGGCGTTGGAAAAGCAGTTAGACGACACGCGACGCCAGATAGAATCCGAACGCGCCAGCATCCATGTGCTGAAGGCCGAATGGGCTTATTTGACCAATCCCGAACGCATAGAAAGCGCGGCTAGGCGGCATTTGGCCATGCGCCCCACAACATCCAAGCAGATGGCGGAGGCCGGAAATTTGGCCGAGGTATTGCCGATGCGCGCCGTAGCCGCCGCGCCTGCCGCAGCCAAACAGCCCGCGGCTTTGAGCAAGTCCGCGTCGGCGAAATACGATAACATGAGCGCGTTGTTGGCGGATTTGGAAATAGCCAGATAAGCGGCTATTCGCGACGACGGCAGTTTTCGACGCGCCGCGGCGGCGATGATGTTTGGGGCGGAATGAGAAATCATACGGAACAGGACAAGGTGTGTTTGGTGCGGAGAACAGTGTCTCCGGCGGAATACGCGCTTGAGGTGGCCAGAATGCGTCTGGCCTTCGCCGCCTTGATGTTCGTCATCGCCTATGTCGCCATAGCTGGACGTTTGGCGGATTTGACCGTTTTCGGCGACGAAAGAGATACTTCGGTTTTGTCGCAGTCCCAAGAAAGCACGCTGTCGGCGTCCCGCGCCGACGTGGTGGATCGCAACGGCATGGTGTTGGCGACTTCCGTGCCGATGTATTCCCTGTGCGCCGACACTCGCAGGATAATGGACATGGACGAGGCGGCGAAAAAGCTGCTGACGGTCTTGCCGGATCTCGACCGCAAAAAGCTGGACGCCGATTTGCGCGGCGGCGGGCGGTGCGAGATGATCCGGCGCAAAGTAACTCCGCAGCAGTATTATGCCATCAACAAATTGGGCATAGCCGGAATGGAGTTCGGGCACGACGAAGGACGAGCATGGCCTGCGGGAAGGCTGGGCGCGCACATAGTCGGTTTCACCGACGTGGATGGCAACGGCACGGCGGGGGTGGAAAAGGGACAGAATTCGAGGCTTCAGCATCGACATGAACCGCTAAGGCTGACTATAGACCTGCGGCTGCAGACGGTGCTGCGAACCGAACTGGCGGCTGCGATAAAGGAGTTTTCCGCCGACGGCGGAGCCGGTTTGATCATGGACGTGACCAACGGAGAGATATTGGGCATGTCGTCTTTGCCTGATTTCGATCCCCAAGACGCTGGACGGGCAGGCGACGCGTCCAAGTTCAATCGCGCCGCGTTGGGCGTGTACGAGATGGGCTCTACATTCAAGATATTCAATACCGCGCTGGCTTTGGAATCCGGACAGATTACCCCTTATGACCGCTTTGACACCGTTAGCGAGTTGAAAGTTGGCGGCAGGACGATACGCGATTTCCATCCGGCGACGCGATGGTTGAACGTGATCGAGATATTCGAGGAGTCTTCGAATATCGGGTCGGCGAGAATGGCGGATCGCATAGGAGAGGAAGCGCAACGGGCGTTTCTGGAAAAGCTGGGATTGCTGGAAAAGCCCAAGATAGGGTTGCCGGAAATGGGCGCGCCGATAGTGCCGTCTTCTACTGCGTGGGGGCAATCGACGACGATGACTGTGGCTTTCGGGCACGGCATCGCCGTCAATTCCGTCCAGCTGGCGGCGGCGGTCTCTACCGTTATCAACGGCGGCAAGCGGGTTTTTCCGACCGTAGTATTTCCCGAAGATTCTGACGGGGAAGATGAGGCCAAGGTCGAGGAAAAGCGCGTGGTTTCCCAACGCACTTCCGACCGGATCCGCGCGATGATGCGGCTGGTGATAACTCGCGGCACTGCCAAGGCTGCGGAGGTTCCCGGGTACTTGATGGGCGGAAAAACCGGAACCGCCGACAAGGCGTCGGCGCGCGGGTATAATGATAAAGCTCGACTTTCGTCGTTCATCGGCGCGTTTCCGATGAACTCTCCGCGCTATCTGGTGTTCGTGATGCTGGACGACCCTAAGGCCAACGAGAGCACTCACGGCTTCGCCACCGGAGGATGGACTGCGGCTCCGACGGTGGCGCGGATAGTGGAGAAAATGGCGCCCATGCTGGGCATCGCTCCCATGAGCGAGGCCGAGGGCGCCGCGGCGGAGCGAGGGCTGTTAAAGGCTTTGGGGATGTAATACACTGAAAATCACAAGCTCTTGGCCAAATAACTTGAGTGACGGGATTTCCATCACCAGAAGAGGCGCGGCTATGCTTTTTTCACAACTTATTACATCTTCCGACGTGGTCGTTCTTCGCGGCGGCGATCGCGAGATAACCGGAGTGACTGCGGATTCCCGCGAAGTGAAGCCCGGATATTTGTTTATGGCGATCTCCGGCTCCGCCCGCGACGGCAAGGATTTCATTCCCGACGCGTTGGCCAAGGGAGCCGTCGCGGTGTTGTTGGAGGAGGGCGGGGCGGTTCCGGAAATACCGGAAGGCGTAGTAGTGGCCGCAGTCAAGGAATCTCGCGCTGCCGTTTCTTTGATAGCCTCGCGTTTCTGGCCACGCCAACCCGACAACATAGCGGCGGTGACCGGAACCAGCGGCAAAACTTCCACCGCCCAGTTCGCGCGCGAGATATGGCAGGCCAACGGGCATCTGTCGGCCAGCGTGGGAACATTAGGTCTGGTGACGGCTAGGGAAAAGAAATACGGATCGTTGACCACTCCCGACGCCGTGACGTTGCACCGGACGCTTCACGAGGCGGCCTTGGGCGGCGTTACCCATCTGTCGCTTGAGGCTTCCAGCCACGGTATAGTGTTCCGCCGTCTCGACAACGTGTGGATCAAGGCGGCCGGGTTTACTAATCTGTCGCGGGATCATTTGGATTTCCACGGCGACATGGACAGCTATTTCTCCGCTAAGACGGAGCTTTTCTCCCGAGTGATGGCGGAGGGCGGAGCGGCGGTTTTGAACGCCGACATTCCGCAATACGAAGCCTTGGAAAAAGCGTGCCGCGATCGCCGTCTTAAGGTCATCAGTTATGGGCGTAACGGGCGCGACATAAGATTGACGGGGCAACGCCATACCGAAAACGGGCAGGAGCTGGATTTGGAAGCGATGGGCGGAAAAACGTCCGTGTTTCTTCCGGTAATGGGCGGATTTCAGGCATGGAACGCCATGTGCGCCTTGGGCATGGCCATCGGATGCGGCGAAGACGCGATGAAATCCGCCAACGCTTTGGCCAAGGTGACGAGCGTGCCCGGGCGGTTGGATCTGGCTGGAACGACCGGAAACGGCGCGGCGGTGTTCGTCGACTATGCACATAAACCCGGGGCGTTGGAAAACGTGCTTATGGCGTTGCGCCCGCACGTCGAGGCGAGGCGGGGAAAACTGCATGTCGCATTCGGATGCGGCGGCAACCGCGATAGCGGCAAGCGTCCGATAATGGGCGAGATAGCGGTTCGTTTGGCCGACAAGGTAGTGGTGACCGACGATAATCCTCGCCGCGAGGAGGCGGCGGCCATCAGGCGCGAAGTTATGGCCGGATGCCAAAACAGCTCCAGTGTGCGGGAGATAGGGGATCGAGCCCAAGCCATCCGCGCCGCCATCGCCGATTTGGGCGCGGGCGACGTTTTGGTTATAGCCGGCAAAGGGCATGAAACCGGACAAATAGTCGGGGACAAGGTTTTGCCGTTCGACGACATGGAAGTGGCGCGGGATGCTTTGCAATTATAGAGGAGTAAAAAGGTATTATTAGCCCCCAATAATGTCCGGTCACTTCGACAAATTATTTACCGACTATTAATCATAGGAGAGTACTTCTTCCCCGAAGATTGATCCAGCGATCGGGGGCTTCCATGCGCGTTAAGCAGGTTTTGGTAAGAGACGTTTCAGGGTTGGTTAACGTAGATGGATTAAGCGAGGTGTCCCCGCAGCTGGTTATGGCGTTCGGCGCTCCGTGCTTTTTCAACGCGCAAATTGCCGCGCAGTTGCGGCAACAGTTTCCAAAGGCCGTTATTATAGGATGTTCCACCGCCGGAGAAATAGCTCAGACCGCGGTGCATGAAAATACGCTGGTCGTTACGGCGATACATTTCGATAATCCGGGATTTATCGCGGAATCCGGGGACATTTCCGACATGGCGGATTCCGAGGACGCCGGAAGAAGGTTGGCGAATAAGCTGAAACGCGACGGGCTGCATACTGTTTTGGTATATGCCCCGGGCGTGGACATAAACGGCAGCGCGATGATTCGCGGCATGGCCTCGGCGTTGCCGGCCAATGTTCGCATAACCGGCGGATTGGCCGGAGACAATGGGGCGTTCAAGCAAACTTTCACTATGCTCGACGGGGTTGTGTCCGACAGGCAGCTGGTGGCCATCGGCATCCACGATCCTAAGATCGCCGTGGGACACGGATCCTTCGGCGGATGGCAGCCGTTCGGTCCGGTGCGTAAGGTCACCAAATGCTCAGGTAACAAGCTGTTTGAGCTGGATGGCGAACCGGCGTTGGGAGTTTACAAGAAATACTTAGGCGAATACGCGGCGCAGTTGCCGTCATCGGGATTGCTTTTCCCGTTTGAGATGTTGGCCAGCGATCGCAGCCAAACCGGACTTATTCGCACGCCTTTGGCCATAGACGAGACCGAGGGAAGCCTTACTCTCGCCGGAGAAATAGACGCTAACGGGTATTTGCGACTTATGCACGCCAACACCGATGGTCTGATAGACGGAGCGCAAGAATCCGCCAAGCTGGCCGCCTCTTCATGGCGAAGCAATGGCGAAACCTTTGCCATATTGATCAGTTGTGTGGGCCGGCGTTTGGTCATGGGGAGCCGCGTGGACGAGGAGGTCGAGGCCGTGTCGTCGGTTTTCGGTCCGTCTTGCGGATTGACTGGATTCTATTCCTATGGCGAGGTAAGCCCGTTCCACGGAACTACCGACTGCAAGTTGCATAACCAGACCATGACGGTCACATGCCTGACGGAAAAATGATTCCCGGAAAGCTGCTTGGACGCCAGCTCAAGCGCGCCTTCGGCTTCAATATGAGCGACGATCTGGAGAGGTTCCTTTCCGGATTGCCGGATGGCGGTTTGCGAGAAGGACTGCCGGTGTTTCTGGAGAGCGTGGAAGCGGCATATGGTCAATACGAGCGCGATCTCCAGCTTAGGACGCGGAGCTTGGAGGTTTCTTCGCAGGAGCTATCCGATCTGAATGAAAAGCTAAGATGCGACGCCGAAACGCAAAGGCAGGCATTGTCCACATTGCGCGGCGCGGTTAACAGCATTCTCGGCAAAATAGGGATGGCCGCCATATCCGACGACGATCATAACCTTGCGTCGCTTACCAGCATGATGGCTACGTTGGCGATGGATCGCGAGAGCGCGTTGGAGCAAGCCCGTTCCAATCAGATGGCGGCGGAGGAAGCTTCTCGGGCGAAGAGCCTTTTTCTTGCCAATATGAGCCACGAGATACGCACGCCGCTTAATGGCGTTCTAGCTACGGCGGAGCTTTTGGAAGATACCGCCCTAGATGTCCGGCAAAAAAAGTTCGTCGACACCATACAGAGCTCGGGAGAGCTGTTGCTGGGATTGTTGAACGATATATTGGACATATCCAAGATAGAGGCCGGAAAGCTGGAGATAAACGAAGAACCTTTCGATTTGCGCCGCAATTTTGAAACCATTTTGGATCTGTTTTCGTCTTCGGCTCAGACCAAGGGCCTGAAGTTCATCATGGAGATAGCCAAGGATTTGCCCAAGCGCGTCATTTCCGATCCGCACCGTTTGCGTCAGGTCATGGGCAATCTTTTGAACAATGCCATAAAATACACCGAACGTGGATTCATACATGTGGAGGTGGGAATAAAACGTCGGGATGACTCCGATTTTTTGTCGTTTCGCGTCACTGATACCGGAAACGGCATATCCAAGGAGAAGCACGCGAGCATATTCGAAAAATTCACGCAAGCCCATAAATCCGAGGTCATCAAGGGAACAGGACTTGGTTTGGCGATATGCAAATCGTTAGTGGAAATAATGGGGGGAACCATCGGGGTGACTAGCGAACCCGGGTTGGGTTCCACGTTCTGGTTCGAATTGCCGTTGCGTGCCGCTCCGGCGGAAGAACCCGATAAGGATAACGGTAAGCCGGAGGTCGCCACGGCGGGGCGTTATCGGGTACTTGTCGCCGAGGACGTGGCCGTCAATCAGATGGTGTTGACGGAGATGTTGGAAGGCATAGGTTGCGTGGTCGATATGGCATCCGACGGTTCTCAGGCGGTGGAAAAAGCGTCTGAAAACCGCTACGATATCATATTGATGGATTGCAATATGCCGGTGATGGACGGTTACGAGGCGACGCGCAAAATACGCGAGATTTGCGGCGCGCGCACGCCCATCGTCGCGGTTTCGGCGCATGTGTTCGCTCAGGAGATACAGTCTTGTCTGGATGCTGGCATGAACGATTTTCTGCCCAAGCCGGTAAAGAAGAAGGCTCTGGCGGAAATGGTGGCCAAATGGGTGGCGGCGCAGGACGGCGCGAATGACGACGGACGTTCCGTTTCGTCTCCGCCGTTGGCGGGCAAATCCGAAGTTTCGCACGAGTTTGACGATTCCATACTTGCGGTATGGTATCGCGATATGCCGACCAAGGCCGACAAGCTGGTCGACATGACGCTCGCTAATGCGGCGGAGCTTAGCGGCGGAGTGGAAAAATCCGTGGCCGATAGGGATGCGGTCGAGTTGGCGCAGAGCGCGCACGCGCTGAAATCGGTGGCCGCGCAGATAGGCGGAGTTTCCTTCGCGGCGGCGTGCAAGGAATTAGAGATGGCGGGCAAGAAATCCGATTTGTCGGAGGTAGCGGCCATGGTAGAAAGATTCCGCGCGGAGTACGCCGCTTTTTGCGCTAGCGTGGAGGCGGCGCGCGGAAAAAAAGGCGCAGCCCCTTAGATCCTTGTAAACAAGCTCTTAGATATCAGGTGTCAAGCCGAGGCTTGTTCGTAAGCGTCCTGAATTATCACGCGCAGGCGGACGCGTTCGGCCATGCGGTCCTGAAGCGGCTTGGGTAGGTCGGTCATCCGCAGCACGTTCTTTTTCAACAAGGCCATTATGACGTCTTCGATGGCGCGCGACATGTCGGCGTCGGTGCGGCGCAGTTCGTTCAACGCGCTTTCTATTTTGGCGGGATCCTGCCCATGCGCCTGCAGAAAGTCGACTATTTCGGGATGGCCGTGAGGCAGGACGACGCTTCCGGGCAAGTTGCGGATACTGACGCGCGATATTTTGCCGTTCGGGTCGCGCATTACATATGGCATGTGGGCGTCCTCACTGATTTATCTAAGACGCATATCGATAGCATATAGCTCCTATGGCGGGCGAGGGGCAAAACGTGCTATCTATCGCCCCCGATTTCAATGTCAGCAGGAGGATGGCCATGAAGGATTATAAGCAAGTTGTAGGAGACATATCGGAATATGTCGGCCATCTCCGCAAGCTGGTTCCCGACGCTTTGGCGGGATTTAACCAGATGGCCAAGGCGGCGAGCCAAGGCGGGGCGTTGGACGAGAAGACCAAGGAACTGATGTTGCTGGGCATGGGGGTGGCGGCGCGTTGCGACGGCTGCATAGGATTCCATACCAAGGCCTTGGTTCGTCTTAAGGCTTCCCGCGAGGAGGTGGCCGAGGTTTTGGCGTTGGCCGTCTATATGGGGGGAGGGCCTTCGTTGATGTTCGCTGCAGACGCTCTGCGGGCTTTCGATCAATTCAATCAGCAGCAATGACAGGGAGATTTTCATGAAGGGCGACGATCGAAGAGAGGATATGTTCGGGGACGCAATGAAATTGTTTAAGACCCTGGCCGGAGCGGTTTTGGACGCCCGCCATGAGGTCAAGGATCGCGCCAGATCCGGCCTTAAAGACATCGGGGGAAGGGCGGGATTCGTTGGACGCGAAGAGTTCGACGTGGCCTTCGATATGCTGTCGCGGATGCGTGAGTTGCAAGATGACATTAATGAACGCCTATATGCCGTTGAAAAAGCTGTTGGAATCAAGTCCGGCAAAGACTCCACCAAAGGTGTGTATAAAACCATGAAGACCAACAAACGGCATTTACCTAACGTTAAACAAGGTAAGCAGGCCAAGAATGCTTCGGCAGCGAAACGTAAGTAGTTTTATAAATATAAGACAACGCATTATGGCTACGATATGATGTTTTGGATTAAATTTTTCCCGTAATACAGTGTGACGTAAAACACACTGGCGGCGGCGGGGAAATCCGAAGGCGTTTTAGGCATTGCGGCGGGGCGCGAATGTCTGTTAGCTCTTGGGGGGCTAAGAGCAGTCAACAAGTCTATGCCGCCACTATCTCGAAACGCCCATGGGGGCTTTTGTGGCTAGGCGGCGTCAGTCACGCGGGAGCGCATCATGTCGTTCATTTCAGCATGCGAGCCGAACCGGATCAGCAATCCTTTGGATCTGCTGGAAGAGATAGTCGTCGCCAACGAATGGATGTTCGAACGCGCTGGCGAGGACGAGCTTATCGTAGAGCTGGCCGGACGCTGGTGCCATTATCGCCTCTTTTTCGTTTGGCAGCACGAGATAGGCGCGTTGCAGTTCTCGTGCCAGTTCGACATGCGCGTTCCCGACGCCAAGCGCGGTGATGTGAACGATCTGCTGTCTTTATTGAACAACCGCATGTGGCTGGGGCATTTCGGGGTGGAGGCGCAAAACTGCTCCCCGATATTCCGCTATACCGTGTTGTCGCGCGCCGACAGACCCCCCAGCTTGGAGTCGCTGGAAGATCTGGTCGAGATAGCCCTGACCGAATGCGAGCGTTTCTATCCGGCCTTCCAATTCGTCATTTGGGGAGGCAAGCGTCCCTCCGAGGCCATGGCGGCGGCGATGATCGATACCGTCGGCCAAGCCTGATGCCCCATGCAACGGCGCGCTCCACTATGAACAACGAATCTTCGATCGTTCTTGTCGGATGCGGCAAGATGGGTTCGGCTATGCTTGATGGCTGGTTGGCCAAAGGGCTTCCTGCCGGAGCGCGGCGGGTGGTGGTTGTGGATCCGGCGGGGAAGAAGCCCGCCAAGATGCCGCGCGGGGTGGCGTGGACGGCTTCGCTTGACGATGCGCCGAAATCGCTTTCTCCCTTGGCGGTTGTTTTGGCAGTAAAGCCTCAGCAAATGGCGGCGGTTTTGCCCGCATACAGGGTTTATGGCGACGCCGTGTTTTTATCTATAGCCGCAGGCCAGACCACGTGGGGTCTATCCTCCATTCTTGCGGCGGACGGAAAGAGCGATTTCGCCGTGGTGCGCTCCATGCCCAACCTTCCCGCCAGCATAGGCGAGGGGATGAGCGTCGCTTTCGCCAATCCCAAGACTTCTTCGGAGCAACGCGAACTTTGCGAAAAACTATTGGCGGCGGTGGGCGACGTAGCGTGGGTGACGGACGAGGCCTTGCTGGATCCGGTGACGGCTTTGTCCGGCAGCGGTCCGGCCTATGTGTTCGCTTTGGTCGAAGCGATGGCCTCGGCGGGCGAGCGTTTGGGGATTCCGGCGGAATTGTCCATGCGTTTGGCTCGCCGCACCGTGACGGGAAGCGGAGCGTTGCTGGCGCGTTCGCCGGAGACCGCTTCGGCGTTGCGGCAGGCGGTCACCAGTCCGGGCGGCACCACGGCGGCGGCGATGGATCACTTAATGGCCGACGGCGGGTTGCCGGAGCTTATGTCCCGCGCCATGCGCGCCGCGTCTTCCCGCGCCAAGGAACTGGCGGAGTAAAAGGGTTCTTACGCAAAACGGGTAGGTGGTTTTACATTTAAACGCAACGCAAACACCGTCATTGCGAGATTACAGCCAAAGGCTGTTTGCGAGCCGCTACACTTTGGTTTGGACAGCGTTAACGCTGTCGGGCGGCGAAGCAATCCAGAGCAGTTGCGCTTGTGGCACTGGATTGCTTCGCCGCCAAGGGGCGGCTCGCAATGACGCCCCTTTTAAGGCTCAGGCAACGCGCAAACCCTCAAGCAAATCCTATCCTCCCTCGACGAGCAGGATGGGTTTACCAAGGATGTTCCCGTTCCCTGAGCTTGTCGAAGGGAACGGGAACATCCTTGGTGAAGTGAGCGGAGCAATTCATAAGGCCGTTGGCATTAAGCCATACGTTTAATCGCTTCGGGTATATTGGAGATCAGATCCTCGGCTATCATTCCCATGCCGAACGAATTAGCGGCTTCTCCGTGCAGCCAAGCTCCCGCCGAAGCCGCGGCCAAGGCCGGCATTCCACACGAAATCAATCCCGCGACGATCCCCGCTAGAACGTCTCCGGATCCGGCGGTGGCCAGCCATGGCGGAGCATTGGAATTGACAACGGCGTATCCGTCGGGCGAGGCGATCGTCGTATCCGCTCCTTTCAGCAAGACGACGCAACGCGCCATCGCGGCGGCGGCTTTGGTTTTTGATAGCTTGTCGCCATAAGGGGGAAGGGAATCTCCGAACAATCTGGAAAATTCCCCTTCGTGCGGAGTGATGACGCATTTTTCGTGCATGGCCGTGAAAAGCGCGTTCCTGTCATCGGCGAAGCTCGACAGCGCGTCGGCGTCCAACACGCAGGGTTTATTCGAAGCCAGCGCGGCCAGAACCGTTTCTTTCGTGGCGGAGCCTACTCCGGCCCCCGGACCTATAAGAACGGCGGTCTTTTTGGGATCGTCGAGCAAAATCCTCCAACCCTTTAAGTCGTCGACAGGCTTGACGATGACGCTTTCCAAAGCCGCCGCATATATAGGCAGGGCGGAAGATGGCGAAGCCAAGGTGGCCATCCCCGCGCCGGATCTTTGCGCGGCGCGGACGGCCAGACGCGCCGCTCCGGTCATGTTCGCTCCGCCTATTACCAAGACGTGGCCGCGCGAATATTTGTGCGAGGATTCGTTGGGGACGGGAAAATCACGTCGCCATAAATCGGGGGAATTTTCCGCCGCTTTGGCGGACACAGCCGCTATCGCCGCGTCGGTTAAGCCGATGTCGGCCAGCGTCACGTCGCCGCACAACGCCCTGCCTGGCAGCAAAAGGTGCGCCGGTTTCCTGCGGGCGAAGGTGACGGTCAGGGCGGCTTTAATGGATGGCGACGCGCAAGCTCCGGTGTCGCCGTCCACCCCGCTCGGCAAATCGACCGCCACTATCGGCAAGCCGCTGGAGTTGGCTTTTTCTATGGCTTCCGCCGCTTCGCCTTCCGGAGGCCGCCGCAGTCCGGCTCCGAACAGGGCGTCAATGATTATGTCGGCTTGTTCGAAATCGGCTTGGGCAAGATCAACGGTTGGGCCGCGCCATTCCTGCGCCGCCCGCGCCGCGTCGGCCGGCGGCTTGCGCGTTTTCGCCGCGGCCACGATTGCGTTCCACCCCTTGCGGCGCAACTCCTCCGCCGCGACATAGCCGTCGCCGCCGTTGTTGCCTGCGCCGCATAAAACCAGAACGCGGCAAGGGTTCCATCTGCCCGCCACCGCTTCGGCCACCGCCTTTCCGGCGTTCGACATCAGAGCGAAGGACGGCATGCCGGTTTCGCGGCAGGAGGCGGATTCGGCCATGCGGGTTTGCTCGCAGGTCAGCAACGCGAGGGAGTTCCAGCGCGTTAGGTCGAAAGGAAAGTTCATGAGACCTCTTGCATAACCACGAGCACAAAGGCGACAAGGAAGCTATTTCATGCGCAAGATAAGCAGCAATCCCAGTCACCGCAAGGTTTGCGGGCAAAGGGAGGAGGTATTTGGCTCTTTCTGGAAACAGGCGGGTAAAGAATCGTTCTTTCGGCAATAACGGTCTGTTTCTCCCCCTAAGAAGGGGGGGGGGGAACAGACCGCGCCTATGGGAAGAACGTCCCTAAACCCCGATAAAACCAACTACCCACCCGTTTTGAAAGAGAGCCGGTTGTTTGCGAAGTATACAGCCAAAGGCTGTTGTTTATGAAGTTACAGCCAAAGGCTGTCATTGCGAGGGGCTTCAGCCCCGAAGCAATCCAGAGCCACAAGCGCAACTGCTCTGGATTGCTTCGCCGCCAAGGAGCGGCTCGCAATGACGGCGCTTGCTGCCGCGTTTGGCTGCGAAATTATCCGTTCGTTTTGCGTGAGGGAGGAGCGTTTTCACCCCAACAGCCATTGCAGATCTTCTTTGGTGAGGGCGGTGGAGTTCGATTTTCCGTCGCCGCCGAAGATGGCTTGCGCCAGCTCGGCTTTGCGGGATTGCAGCTCCAATATGCGCTCCTCCACCGTTCCTTCGGCGATCAGCTTGTAGACGAACACGGGTTTGTCCTGTCCGATGCGGTGGGCGCGGTCGGTGGCTTGGTTTTCCACGGCGGGATTCCACCACGGATCGAAGTGGATTACCGTGTCCGCCGCCGTAAGGTTCAATCCCACTCCTCCGGCCTTCAGGCTGATGAGGAACAAGGGGACTTTGCCGCTTTGAAACTCGGTTATCGGAGTGCGGCGATCTTTGGTCGTTCCGCGCAGCTCGACGTACGCGATGTCGGTTTTGGCCAGTTCCTTCTTGATGAGATCCAACATGCTGGTGAACTGCGAAAACAGCAGGATACGCCGTCCTTCCTCTATCAGAGTCGGGAGCATCTCCATCAGCTCGGCGAGTTTCGCGCTGGATTTCACGCCGCTGGCCGCCTTCATCTTGACCAAACGAGGGTCGCAGCACACCTGACGCAGCTTTAACAGCGCGTCGAGGATCACGATGCGGCTGCGGTTGAAGCCTTTGTTGGAGATTTCTTCCAGAACCTTTTCGTTCATGGCGTGGCGCACGGTTTCGTACAAGTCGCGCTGGTCGTCCGGCAAGGCCACGCGCCGAACCATGTCGGTGCGCGGAGGAAGTTCCGTCGCCACGTTGCTTTTCAGGCGGCGCAGGACGAAAGGTTTCAGGCGGCGCGCCAGAAGATCCTTGCGGTCCGCGTCGCCGCGCTTTTCTATCGGAGTCCGGTAACGCTTCGTGAATTCGGCGTGGCTGCCCAAAATCCCGGGCATCAGGAAGGAGAAAAGCGACCACGCTTCGCCCAGATGGTTTTCCACCGGAGTTCCGCTGAGGCATAGCCGCTGCTGCGCCTCCAAACGGCATACGGCTTGGGTGGTCTTGGCCGCCGCGTTCTTTATGGCTTGCGCCTCGTCCAATATCGCCAGCCCCCATTTTTGTCGGCAGAGCGTTTCTATATCGCGTCCGACGAGGGGATAGGTGGTTATGACCAGATCCGCTTTCTTAATTTCTTCGAAACGCGCGGAGCGGTCGCTTCCATGTAAAGAAAGAACTTTAAGATCGGGAGCGAACCGTTGGGATTCGCTTATCCAATTGCCGACAAGGCTGGTGGGCATGACGACCAGATTTGGCAACTTAAACCTGCCGCTTTGCTTTACCGAAAGCAGATAGGCGAGGGCTTGCACCGTTTTGCCCAGCCCCATGTCGTCGGCCAAAACTCCGCCCAATCCGAAACCGCCGAGGAAATGCAGCCAATCGTATCCTTGTTTTTGATATGGCCTAAGCTCGGCGTTCAAACTGTCCGGCAGAGGGACGGCGGGTATTCCGGCGAAGTCGCCGAGTTTCTCCACCAGCCGGCGCAGCTTGGCCTCTCCGGTCCAGCGATGGCGGGTGATGGCGTCGAGCCGCAGCACGGCGGAAGCCATATCCAGCGGCACGTTTATTTTGCCGTCCTTGTCCACCGCGTCGTTTTCGAACAACTCGAACAGGGTTTTCAGGATAGCTCGCATCCGCTCCGAGGGCAGGGCTATCAGGCTGCCGTCCGGCAGAGGCGCGTAGCACTTTTTTCCGGCGGTGAGGCGGTCGATTTCTTCCGTCGTTCCCACTTGGCGCAGCATGGCCACCAGAAGCGGCAAAAGAGGCACGCGCTTGCCGTCGATCTGGATGCCGAGATCCAGCGCGAACCACCAGTCTCCGCCGGCGCCTTGTTCGAGCGAGGCGTCGATGTCGTCGTTGTCGGGCGTGGCGATGCGGAGATCGACGGTTTCCAATCCCAGAATCCGGAATCCCCGTTCTTTCAAGAAAGGCGCGGTTTCGTGGACGAATTCCGGCCAGAACCACGGCGAAAAGCCATCGCCGTCGGGATTGAAGGATATGGCGTCGTTTAAAACGGAGACGGCTTCGTATTCGGCGGCGGAGTTGCGCTCCATCAGCACCATTTCGTCGCCTTTTTTCACCGCGTAGCGCGACGACGGCGCGGAGTCCACGATGTGGCCTTCGTAATCGAACGACAGGGAAGCTATGATCGCGGAGTCCGGCGCAGGCGTGTGTTTGCTTAGGATCAAGATCGGAGTGGGGGCTGTTTTCGGATCCTTGCCGGTTTTGGCGGCCATCCGCACTTTCTCCGGCAAGGGCAACGCCGCGCCTGAGATCATCTTGCGGGCAATGGCGGCGTCTTGCAGGGAAATAACCGGAGCGTTCAGGAACATGGCTATTTTGTCCGCCGAGGCCGAGCAGCGCAGCGGCCCCATTTCCATGGTTTTGGGATCTAAATACCACGGGCTGTCGCAAAGAAAGGGGATGAGATTGTCGCGGCGGGGAACCAGAGAGGGGATTTGGGAACCGTCGTCCCTTACCGTCCACCGGAGTTCCGCCGGCACTTCTTCGCCCATTCGCAATGGTCCGGACATGGAGGAGCGCAAATACGCCCGCCCGCTGGAGATCACGCGCCGCATGAACAGGTCTATAAGTTCGGGATCGTTGGGTGGAATCCATTCGTCGTTGTTGAGATAATTCATGTGACGAAGATTGGAAAACGCCGCCATTTTTACGATCGTCTTGTCTTCGGGCAGGAGCGGGCTGTTGTAGTAGTCGGAGTTGGCCGCGAGTTTGGAAAACCCTTGTTCCTGCGGCTTGCCGAGCCTGCCGTCTTTCAATACTCCGGCCATCGCCGCCTTGACGCGAAGTGCGTTGCGGGGAGAAGGATTGGCCTCGCCTATCAGATAGACGACAACTCTGGAAGGCTGCGCCGCCGCTTTGGTTTCTTTCGCCTGTACGGAATCCAGCCACGCCCTCAATTGCCAGTTGGCTTGCTGGCGTTCTCGGCGCGCGTCCGCCGATAATCCGCTTTCCCCGTTGCGGGCTATGTTGCGGATGTTTTCACGGCGGCGGTTGTCTTCGGAAATCGCCTCCAAAAGAGCGGCGACGGCGTGCTTGCACCAATGGCGAACCGGACAGGTGCATTCGGACGAAAAAGCCGCTCGCGTCTTTCCCTGCGGTGTTCGGTTCGCGCTTATTTTCACCGAGACCTCGTAGGGAACGGAAGCTCTTCCGTTCACCAAGGCGGCGACAGTGGAACGGTCGGGGCTGATCTCCAGACGGGTCACAGCCCGCGAGCTGTGATAACCCTTGCCGCGATTGAAAACGGTATCGCCGAAGGATTGCCGCACATCGCTTTCCGTGAAATCCAACATCGCCAACGTCCTATGGTAAATCGGTTTTTTAGCAGCCGGACAGTGTAACAGCCTCGGCGGTCGCGCGGTAGTCCGGTAAAACTTTAACAACACTTGCAAATTCTTCGCCTATGGCGGAGCGAATAATGGCAGTTATACATAACGCTGTTCCAAAAGTAGAATCTCTGTAACAAAGTCCTTGATTAAACCGTTTTTAGCGATTTTTCAGCAATCTCCCACAGTTGGCTGGGGTTTATATTGGATGGGTTATTTAACAACTGCAGGGGCTTGGTGGTGAAAATTAACCCTATGTTATCAGGTTAAAAGCCAATATATCCCCATGACAAACACGTTGCCTCCGGAAATGGCGCGGGAAGCGACAGGCCGACGTCCGATCTGCCGCGACGTCGTGAAGGGATTCTTCGCGCTTGCGGCGACGATGGGCGTTTTCGCGGCTTTACTGCAAGTTTATTTGATCAAGTGGGGAGTGGCCGACGCGGTCAAGCCCGCCCTGCCTTACGTCGTGCTTGGCGTGGGGGCCAGCCTGATTTTCGTTCTGGTGGTGCATTTCGTCACCAGCCGCTCCCGCGAGCGCGAGGCGGTGGCTTTGGCGGCTTCGTTAAGCGCGATAAACGACGAGCTGAACCAAAAAGTCGCCGACATCGAGCGCATGGCCGTGGCTTTGGGCGAGAGCGAGCGCAAATACCGCGCCGTGTTCGAAAACATCGGCGTCGGCATATTGCAGATGGACGACGAGGGGAGGGTTTTGGACGGCAATCTCGCCTCGATGGAAATGCTGGGGTACGAAGACCATCTCGAGATGATGCGGGAACTGTCCGGTGCGAACGCCTTGAAACTTTTCGCCGACGATAAAAGACGAAAGGAGTGGATGGAGGGGGTTAAGGTTTCCGATCTGCGCGATTTCGAAGCTAAAATATGCGGAAAGAACGGACGCTTGGTTTGGGTAAACATGAGCGGACACGCGCTGCGCCGCTCGGACGGCTCCATATCCTACGTCGAATGCGCCCTGCACGACGTGACGGAGCGCAGCGCGGCCTTGGAGGCCATGAAGATAGCCAAGGAACAGGCGGATTTGGCCAGCCGCAGCAAATCGGAGTTTTTGGCCAGCATCAGCCACGAATTGAGGACTCCGCTGAACGCGATTATAGGGTTCTCGGAAATCATAATGAACCAATTGTTCGGTCCGGTGGGGAAACCGCAATATGTCGAATACGCGCGCGACATACACGATGGGGGAGAGCTGCTTTTGTCGTTGATAAACGACATTCTCGATATGGCCAAGGTGGAGGCCGGCAAACGCCAGCTTTCGGAAAGCGTCGTCAATATGGATCGCTTGCTGCAATCGGTCGTGCGTCTGATGTCGGTGCGCGCCAAAAGCGGAAAGCTGAGGCTGACGGCAAAGGTTCCCCGCGATTTGCCGTTCATGCGGGGCGAGGAACGGGCATTGAAGCAGGTGCTGACCAATCTTCTCGCCAACGCCATCAAGTTCACCCCCGAGGGAGGCGAAATAACCATGGCGGCTTCGGTTTCCCCCGCAGGCAAGATGGTTTTGCAGGTCAAGGACACGGGGGTCGGCATTTCCGCCGAAGACATACCTACGGCGTTGGCTCCGTTCGGGCAGATCGAAAACTCCCTAAGCGGCAAAAGCCAAGGCACCGGATTGGGATTGCCTCTCACTAAGGCTTTGATCGAGCTGCACGGCGGAGATATGCGGCTGGAAAGCGTGGTGGGGAAGGGGACGTCCATAACGATAGAGTTTCCTTCCGAGCGCACCATCGCTTCGGCTTGAGACGGCGCATCCATGGGGCTTTTGGCGTAAAACGCCGAAAACGTGTACAATGCCGGAATGGATGTCTATCCGACCAACATAGTGCAGGGGGCTGCCACTTCGTCTTCTCCCGGGTATGTCCCCGAGGAGGCGGCGTTGGTTTCCGCTTCCATAAAAGAGTTTCCGGCGCGGTTGGAGAATTTGTCCCGCCAGCTGCATTTGAACGGAGTTGTGGTTGAACTGGCCGGTTCCAAATCTGCCTTCATATTAAAAACCGCTGCCGGAGATTTGAGGTTAGAGCTGTCTCAGCCCTCAAGCGCGATAGCAGGACAGTTGGTGGATTTATTGCCTTTTTTGGCGCAAAACCAGAGGCCTTTGGGCGTGGTGATACAGCCCGGCAATCCCCCTTCGCAGGCGTTGGTGCTGTTGCCGCAATCGTTGGCGGCTCAGGCGACTGTTTCCGGCAATACATCCATAAGCGGCAATTCTTTCGCGGGCGGGGCGGGAAGCGCAGTGGGCGCGGTTTCGGCGTCTTCGGCGGCGGCATCCGCCGCCGGAGCAGTAGCTGCCGGCAGCGTAATCACGGTCACGATTTTGCCCGAAGCATCGGTCAAACCCGCTGGTTCATTTATCGGCGCGCCTTCGCCGTCCTTGCCGCCCAATCTGGCAGTTTCGTCTTATGCCAACGCCGCGACAAGCGGAGCGGCTATGGGAACGCCATCGCCATCATCATCGCCGCCGCCGCTTACCGCAGCTGCTGCCTTTTTACCGCATTCTCAGGCCGGTTCGCCGCAGGCGCAATCGCCGGAAGCAAGCGCGATAAAGGCGGCGTTTAAGCCCGGATCCGAAATCGCTATGCGCGTTGTCGCTTGGGCGTTGCCGGATGCCGGCCTGCAAATCCCATCGGACTCCGCAGCCTTGGCCGCAGGCAAGCTGGAAGCGGCGGTGGCGAGCCGCGTCGGCGGCGGCCAGTCGATTCTGGACGCCGGAGGATTGGCGTTGTTGGTGAGGCAAGACATCGGGTTGCCTTTGGGAAGCAAGATGCTGTTGATGCCGCTTTCGCCGGACGAAATATCGGCGCGCGAGGGCGTCGCCGGACAAGTCGAATCCGAGGCCGAAGCGATGCAACAGATAATCGCCGAGCTGCGCCGCGCCGATCCGCAGTTGGCGCAATCCTTCATGCAGTCGCGAATGCCGCAGCCCAACGCTTCGCTTCCTTCCGCGCTTTTGTTCATGCTGGGAGCCTTGCGGCAGGGAGACGTGGCGGGATGGCTGGGCGAGGGCGTGGTGTCGCGTTTGGAACGTTCCGGCAAGCGGTCGCTGATCGAGAAGCTGGAAGCCCAAATGAAATCGGCTTCGGGCGAGGCGCGAGACGGGGCGGTAGGAGAGTGGAGATCCTATCCCGTGCCCCTATACGATAACGGACAGTTCCAGATATTGAGCTTGCACGTCCACGGCGACGGCAAACGGGGAAGCGGCGACGAAGAAGGCGCAGGCGGAGCGCGCGAGAAGCGCACGCGGTTTTTGATAGATCTGCAAATGACGCGATTGGGGGCGATGCAGATAGACGGTTTGTCCCAAGGCAAACGGTTGAACATAGTGGTGCGGAGCGAAAGTTCGTTGCCGGAGGGATTGCCGGAGGAACTTTCTTCGGCTTGCGCCGAAACCCTTTCAGCCGCCGGAATTTCAGGGGGGATAACTTTTCAGACAGGCCGCCAGCATTGGATGAAGCTGCGTCCAGTTGAAGGCGGGCACGCGGGGATAGTGACCTGAGGATATTGGCTATTACCCAAAACCGGCGGGTAATTTAGAGCCAAAAATAGCGGTAAGCTCCGTCATTTGCGAGGCATACAGCCAAATCGATCGTCATTGCGAGCGTCGCCCTTGCGACGCGAAGCAATCCAGAACCACAGGCGCAACGGCTCTGGATTGCTTCGCCGCCAAGGGGCGGCTCGCAATGACGCCCGACCTTTGGACGTAGACCTCGCAATGACGATCCTTTTGGTCATACATCTTGCATGTATTGGCATTACTCCTTTTCGCGGCGCAGGGCGCGGGATTTTTCGCGCTGCCAATCGCGCTCCTTGATGGAGGCGCGTTTGTCCGCCTTGTGTTTGCCTTTGGCCAGCCCCAGTTCGACTTTGGCCATGCCGCGCTTGTTGAAATAAATGCCCAGCGGAACCACAGTCATGCCTTGCCGCGCCACCGCTCCGGCCAGTTTGTTTATTTCTCTTCGATGCAGCAGCAACCTCCGCGGGCGGCGGGTTTCGTGTTGGAGATGCGCTCCGGCTTGCCCGTATTCGGGGATATAGGCGTTTAAAAGGAAAAATCCCCCGTCTTTGGCTCCGGCGAACGCCTCGCCGATGCTGGCCTGCCCCAGACGCAACGCCTTGACTTCCGTGCCAAACAGGGCGATTCCGGCCTCGAAGGTGTCGGTTATGAAGTATTCGAACCGAGCCTTGCGGTTCAACGCCACATAGCGTTGCTCGCGCAGGCGATCTTTTTTGTTGCTATCGCTCATGGATTTCCAGAGTATCCCTTTATATATATCGGCTTTTTCGTCCAGCCCATAGGAGCCTTGCGCGGCATGACGCCATACCGACCGCTAGAGCATATTTCCTTTTCGTCGCCGAATGAAGGGGCGAGATTGATAATAACCGGAGCCGTGCACGGCAACGAAGTCTGCGGGGCGAGGGCTATCGGCAGGTTCGTCGAGCTTATCAGGAGCGGCGCGGCGCGCATAGTCCGGGGAACGGCGACCTTCGTTCCGGTATGCAATCCCTTGGCCTATGAGCTAGGTGAGCGGTACGTCGAGCGCAACTTGAACCGGTGGCTGGTCAATTTTTCTGATCCGCAAAGGTATGAGGACAAAATCGGCAACATATTGCTGCGGCTTTTGGAATCTCACGACTCGCTTTTAGATCTGCATTCCAGCCCGCGCGGGCAGGAGCCTTATATTTTCGTGGGACCGGAAAATCGCGAGGAGCACGCTTTCGCGGCCTCGCTCGGCGTGCGCACGCTCGTGAACGGATGGGAAGACATTTATCCCGATCAGGGCAACGAGGGCGTGGGAACCGAGCAGGTCATGCGCGCGGGCGGCAAAATCGCGGCGTTGATGGAATGCGGCGGCCATGATGATCCGCGCTCCGAGGAAGTGGCGTTTACGGCCATAGCGTCGGCGTTGCGCCACTTTGGAATGTTGGATGACACGGCGGCGGTTTCGATTCCGACGAAGGAAGCGCAACGCTTGCTGACGGTCACCCATGTTTTTCGCCGTTCCGGCAAGGGCGGGAAAATGGCGAAGGAATGGACGGATTTTTCGCCCGCCCAACGTGGCGAGCTTTTGGCCACGCAGGCGAACGGCGAACCGGTTGCGGCTCCTTACGACGGGTTGGTGGTGTTGCCGATGCCCAACGCCAAGGCCGGGGACGAGTGGCTGTATTTCGGTCGTGAAAGAAAATTGTCGGTTTAGAGCGTGACATGCGCGAAAGAAAGCGGGGTAGGGCGGCAGAGCGGGTTTTCAGGATGCCAACTCCTGAAAGCCTAGATAACGCCGCCGCCGCATATTTGAGCCGTTTTGCCGCTTCCGAGGCTGGTTTGCGGCGGGTTTTGGAAAACCGCATTCGCCGCGCCGTGATCTTCAAGGGAAATGCCGACATAGACGAAACCGCGCTGGGCGTTTTGCGCGTGGCGATAGATAGGATCGTGGAAAAGCACGTTCGCATCGGCGCGGTGAACGACGCCGCCTTCGCCGAGATGAAAATAGCCTCGATGCGCCGCGGCGGCAAAAGTTCGCGCCGGATCATGGATAAATTGCGGGAAAAGGGCATAGACCGGAAACTCGCCGCCAAGGCCATGGAGAGGCACGACGAAGACGACGCGCCGGAAGGCGGTTCGGAACTGGCGGCGGCGCGGACGTTCGCTCGTCGCCGCCGCTTGGGCGCGTGGCGAAAGGGCGAGGCCGCCGAAGGCGCGGCGCGCAAGGATTACGCGACGATGGCTCGCGCCGGATTTTCCCGCGACGTTATCAGGGAAATATTGGGAGGGACGTTGCGCGACGACGAGGAAATGGAATAGCATCAGACCGGATTTGTCTGGCTCTTACGCAAAACGGGCGGGTATTATCTTCCAAAAAGGGCCGTCATGAGAGGTATACGGCTAAAGGTCGTCATTGCGAGCCGCCCCCTTTGGTTTGGACAGCGTTAAACGCTGTCGGGCGGCGAAGCAATCCAGTGCCGTTGTTCAATGACTCTGGATTGCTTCGCCGCCAAGGGGCGGCTCGCAATGACGCTCTCTTTTGGACGGTTGCTTCGCAATGACTCCACAGTTTTGCGTAAGAGCCAAAAAAACTGGCAACATGAACAGGGAAAAAGCCATGACATTTAAAATATCTTTCGCTTCTCATGCGGTTCCGTCCGGCGGAACAGTCGTCATTACCGTGGCCTCGGGCGGCAAGCTGGGGGCGATGGGCGCGAAGATCGACGCGCTTTGCGGCGGGACGATAAAGCGCGCCATGGCGGCGGAGGGGTTTAAGGGGGAAAGCGAAAAGACGTTGCGCATAGTGGCTCCCGCTGGAGGAGGTTATTCGAGGATAATCCTTGTGGGCACAGGAGAGGCGTCGTCCGCCGATCGTTTGGCCATGATGAAGGCTGGCGGCGCGGCTATGGCCTCCCTTAAGTCCGTCAAGGACGACAAGGCCTCTGTCGTGATCGACGATTATGCAACCAATCCCGAAAGCGCGGCGAACTTCGCGTTGGGCGCGCGTTTGCGTTCGTACCGTTTCGACAAATATCGCACCGCCATGAAGCCGGACGAGAAAACGACGCTCAAGTTTCTGTCCATCTTGTGCGCCAAGCCCGACGCTGCTGGCAAGGCCTATGCCGTGGCCGACAAGGTGGCCGACGGGGTGTTCCTGACCAGAGATCTGGTTTCCGAACCGGCCAACGCGCTTTATCCGGAAGCGTTGGCGGCGAAGTGCGCCGAGCTTCGCAAGCTGGGGATTGAGGTCGAGATTCTGGATGAAAAACGGCTTGAGAAACTGGGGATGGGCGCGTTGCTGGGGGTGGCGCAGGGCAGCGTCCGTCCGGCGCGGGTCGTCGTCATGGTTTGGCGCGGCGATAAATCGGCCAAGGACAAGCGTCCTTTGGCTTTTATCGGCAAAGGCGTGACGTTCGATACCGGCGGCATATCGCTCAAGCCTGCCAACGGCATGGAAAAGATGAAATACGACATGGCGGGAGCCGGAGCCGTCATCGGGGCGATGGCGGCGTTGGCCGGACGCAAGGCCAAGGCGAACGTCGTCGGCGTGGTGGGGTTGGTGGAAAACATGCCGTCCGGTTACGCCCAACGCCCGGGCGACGTGGTGTCGAGCATGTCCGGCAAGACCATAGAGGTCATCAACACCGACGCCGAGGGGCGTTTGGTTTTGGCGGATCTGGTTTGGTACGCGCAGGAAAAACTTCGGCCTTCGGCCATGGTTGATCTCGCCACGTTGACGGGCGCGGTGACGGTAGCCTTGGGCGGCGAGTACGCCGGATTGTTCTCGGGCGACGAGAAACTGGCTGCCGATCTGCTCAAGGCGGCGGAGGCCACGGGAGAGAGCCTGTGGCGTTTGCCGTTGAACGACGCCTATGACAAGGAATTGGATTCCGCCATAGCCGATATGAAGAACGTATCATCGGGAGGCGGGGCAGGGAGCGCAATGGGCGCGCATTTCATCAAGCGTTTCGTCAAGGAAAAGACGTCATGGGCGCATCTGGACATCGCCGGAATGGCGTGGGCTGATAAAGACCGCCCGCTTTGTCCCAAGGGGGCCACGGCCTTCGGCGTGAGGCTTTTGGACAATTTCGCGCGCGGGCGGGAGAAGAAATAGGGTTTTTACGCGAAACTGGTTGTCAAAGAATCGCGTTTTCGGCAAGCGCGGTCTGTTCCTTCCCCTAAGATAGAGGGAGGAATAGACCGCGCTTGTTCATACTATTCGCGTCAAACATGCAAAGCCCGATTATCCACGGCCAGAGCCGCTTCCTTGACCACTTCGTTCAACGTCGGGTGGGCGTGGCTGGTTCTGGCGATGTCCTCGCTGGTGGCGCCGAACTCCAACGCCAAGGCCAGCTCGGCGATCATGGTTCCGGCGTCCGCGCCCACTATGTGCGCTCCTAACAGGCGATCGGTTTTGGCGTCTGCCAACAGTTTGACGAAGCCTTCAGTTTCCGCCATAGCGCGGGCGCGGCCATTGGCCGAGAACGGGAAGCGTCCGGCCTTGTATTGCGTTCCTTGCTTGGAAAGCTGCTCCTCCGTCAGTCCTACCGAGGCGGCTTCCGGCCAAGTGTAGACCACCGCCGGTATGGCGTCGTAGTTGATATGGCCGGATTGCCCCGCCATCATTTCGACGCATACCACGCCCTCTTCTTCGGCCTTGTGCGCCAACATCGGTCCGGCGATCACGTCGCCTATCGCGTATATGCCGTTCACGTTGGTGGAAAAATCGTGTCCGACCGCTATGCGGCCACGGATGTCCACGGCGACTCCGGATTGCTCCAATCCCAATCCGGCGGTGTACGGACGGCGTCCTATCGCCACTAAAACCGCTTCGGCCTGCATTATCTCCGCCCCGCCTCCGGCGGCGGACTCCAGCGATAAAGTGACTGTAGCTCCGTCGGTCGCCGCCGAGGATACCTTGGTGGACAGCTTGAACTTTATGCCCTGCCGCCCGAGGATTTTCTGCATGTTCTTGGACACTTCGCCGTCCATCGTCGGCAAGACGCGATCCATGAACTCGATTACCGTGACTTCCGCGCCCAAACGCTGCCATACCGATCCCAGCTCCAGCCCTATGGCTCCGCCGCCGATGACGGCCAGACTGCGCGGCGGCCTTGCGAAGGACAAGGCTCCGGTCGAAGTCACGATCTGTTTTTCGTCCACAGGCACGCCGGACAACGGCATGCTTTCCGATCCGGTGGCGATCAATATCCGATCGGTCGTCAGCACGCTTTTCGATCCGTCCGCGCCCGCTACCTCGACGTTTCCGGCGGAGAGTATCCGCCCGCGCCCTTTTATCCATTCGACCTTGTTCTTGCGGAACAGGAACTCGATGCCTCCGGTGTTGTCCTTCACCACGCGGTTTTTGTGGGACATCATGGCTTCTATATCGAAGCTGACGCTTCCGGTTCGCACGCCGTGGATGGCCATGTGTTCCCGCGCCTCGACGTACTTTTCCGAGCTTATCAGCAAGGCCTTGGAGGGGATGCAACCGACGTTGAGGCAGGTTCCTCCCAACGTGGGCGAGGATTCGACGCACGCGACGCGCATTCCCAACTGGGCGGCGCGGATGGACGCGACGTATCCGCCCGGGCCGCCGCCGATGACGACGAGATTGTATTGCGAAGACATGGAGGATCACCTTGTGATAGAAGACGAGGAGGGATAGCCGGAATCTATTGGCATTATCCGTAAATGCAAGGAAGTTCTATATTTCCTCGCTAATCCGCGAAGGGATCCCGCACCACGATCGTGTCTTCGCGTTCGGGGCTGGTCGAGAGCAGCGTGATAGGGGCTTCGATCATCTCCTCCAGCATCCGCACGTATTTCACCGCGCTGGGGGGCAGATCCGCCCATGAACGCGCCCCGTGCGTGCTTTCGCTCCAGCCTTCGCAGGTTTCAAAGACGGGTTCTAGCGAGGCTTGAGCCTTTTGGCCGGAGGGCATGTGATCGATCAATTTGCCGTCGAGGCGGTAGGCGCGGCAGATTTTCAGCTCCTTCATGCCGTCCAGAACGTCCAGTTTGGTAAGCGCGATGCCGTCGATACCGCTGGTCTTGACGGCTTGCCGCACCAACACAGCGTCGAACCATCCGCAGCGACGCTTGCGTCCGGTGACGGTTCCGAACTCGCGCCCGCGTTCTCCGATGCGATCGCCGTCGGGGCCGGTGTCCTCGGTCGGGAAAGGGCCGGATCCGACGCGGGTGGTGTACGCCTTGCATATCCCCAGCACTCGCCCCAAGGCTTTTGGTCCTACGCCGGAGCCGGTGGCGGCTTGGGCGGCCATCGTATTGCTTCCGGTCACGAAGGGATATGTGCCGTGGTCGACGTCGAGCATGGCGGCCTGCGCGCCTTCGAACAGCACCAGCTTGCCTTCCTGACGCGCCTGTTCCAGCCTTTGCCATACCACGGCGGCGTGGGGCAGTATGCGCGGGGCGATGGCCATAAGATCGGCATACAGTCTTTCGGGGTCGATTTCTTCGGCTCCGAAGCCGCGCAGAAGCGCGTTGTGATGCACCAGAAGGCGGGAGATTTTCCCTCGCAAGGTGTCGGGTTCGGCCAGATCGCACAGCCGGATGGCGCGGCGAGCCACCTTGTCTTCGTAGGCCGGGCCGATGCCGCGTCCGGTTGTGCCGATCTTGTTATCGCCGCTGGCCGCTTCCCGCGCCCGATCGACCATGCCGTGCATCGGCATGATCAGCACGCAGTTTTCGGCGATTATAAGGTTTTCCGGCGTGATGCGGACGCCTTGTCCGGCGATGGCGTCTATTTCCTTAAGCAAAGCCCATGGATCGACCACCACGCCGTTGCCGATTATCGACAGTTTGCCTGTCCTTACTACGCCCGAGGGCAACAGGCTTAATTTGTAAGTGGTTCCGTCGATGACCAAGGTGTGTCCGGCGTTATGCCCGCCTTGGAAGCGCACGACGACGTCGGCGCGGCGCGACAGCCAGTCGACTATCTTGCCTTTGCCCTCGTCTCCCCATTGCGCGCCCACCACAACGACGTTTTTCATAATCGCTCCTTATATTAAGTTGCCTATCGGCGAGGCGTTTCGGGGACGAGTCTTTGAACCAGCCAGAAGACTGCCATAAACGGCGACGCGGCGAAAGGTGTTGCGTGAACGCCGCTTAAGGCTATATTCCGTGATGTTGCTGAAACGGCGGCGGGTACGGAGGTTTCTTTCCCGCTATTTGAAAACGGAGGCTAGGCATATGTTCGGATTGAGCGAATTGTTAGCGGGCAAGGCGTGGGCTGCGGATGCGGCCTCCGTCTCCGCCGGAACGGTTGTCGCGGCGGCTGGAGATGCGGGCGCGACCGATGCCGCCGCGGCTCAGGCGATGGGCGGCGGCGGGACTTTCATGTCCTATGTGCCGTTCATACTGATAGCGATCATCATTTATTTCTTCATGATCCGCCCCCAGCAAAAGAGCATCGCCGAGCGCAACAAGATGCTGAAGGAAATCAAGAAGGGCGACAAGATAATAACCGGCGGCGGATTGTCAGGCACGGTGGTCAAGACGGACGGCGACGATTGGCTGGTCGTGGAAATCGCGGATGGGGTCACGGTTCGCGCCCTGCGCGCGACAATCAACGGACCGGCGGAAACGGCCAAGGTTCCGGCCAATCAGAAATAGGCGCGTCATGCTTCATATCGAACGCTGGAAGATTTGGCTGATAGTGGCCGTGTGCGCTTGGGGGCTGCTTTACTCCTTGCCCAACGTGTTGGGAAAGGACGCTCAGGAATGGTTGGCGGCGCGAGCTCCGGCGTTTTTGCCCAGCAAGACCGTAAATCTCGGTTTGGATCTGCGCGGAGGATCCCAGCTTTTGCTGGAAGTCGATACCGCGGCCGTCATCGTCGAGCGGATGCAGGGGCTGGTGGATCAGACGCGCACCGAGCTGCGCGCCAAAAAAATCGGCTATACCGAGCTGGGGTTGCAGGGCAACGTCATGCGCTTTCGCCTGTCCGATCCATCGGCCACCGAAGCGGTCGAGGATTTGCTGGGCGGGATGGAGCGGGGGCTGGAGGTGAAGGAGGCGTCCGGCCAAGTTTCGGTTTCGTTCAGCGAGGCCAAGGTTTATGAAAACGTTCAGTCGGCGATGGATCGGTCGATAGAAATCGTGCGCCGCCGCATAGACGAAACCGGCACGCGCGAGCCCTCGATCCAGATGCAGGGCGACAACCGCATACTGGTGCAGTTGCCGGGAGTGGACAATCCCGAGCAAATAAAGCGGTTGTTGGGGCAGACGGCGCGACTGTCTTTCCGTTTGGTCGACGAGGCCGCCAGCTCGTCTTCGGCCACGACGGTTCCGCCCGGGACCGAGAGGATGCCGATGGTCGAAAGCAGGGGCGACGGCCAGCAGAGCATGATAGTGCAAAAGCGGGTGATGGTGTCGGGCGAGATGCTGGTCGATTCTCAACCCACCTTTCAGGAAGGATCTCCGGTCGTCAGTTTCCGTTTCGATGCCGTGGGGGCCAAGCGTTTCGCCGAGGCCACGCGCAACAACGTGGGCAAGCTGTTCGCGATCGTGCTGGACGACAAGATAATCAGCGCGCCGGTAATCCGCGAGCCGATAACCGGAGGCAGCGGGGTCATATCGGGCAATTTCACCACCGAGTCCGCGAACGAGCTTTCGTTGCTGTTGCGGGCGGGGGCTTTGCCTGCGCCCATTAACGTGCTGGAGGAACGCACGATAGGGCCGGGGCTAGGCGCGGATTCCATTAAGGCCGGAGCCGTTTCCTGTTTGGTAGGCGCGGGGCTGGTCGTGGCCTTCATGGTGCTGATATACGGGTTGTTCGGGGTCTTTTCGGTTGTGGCGTTGTTCTTCAACGTGGCGTTGATATTCGCCGCGTTGTCGGTCTTGCAGGCGACGCTGACGTTGCCCGGCATTGCGGGCATAGTGTTGACCATCGGAACGGCGGTCGACGCCAACGTGCTGATATTCGAGCGTATCCGCGAGGAAATCCGCAACGGACGTTCGCCGGTTCCGGCCATAGACACGGGCTATGGCCGCGCCATGTCGTCGATCGTGGACGCTAACCTGACCACGCTGATCGCCTCGGTGCTGTTGTACATATTCGGTTCCGGAAGCATCAAGGGGTTCGCGGTGACGCTGACCATAGGAATCGTCACGTCAATCTTCTCGGCTATCATGGTAACCCGCGTTATGGTGGTTTGGTGGTTGCGAAAGAAACGCCCGAAGGTCGTGCCGATTTGATGATGGGCTGATTGGCCGATGAAGTTTGTGGCGATGGATTGGATTTCGGAGTAGCATTCGCCAGTCCCGATTCTCTTCGGAGTTTTTTCCCCACAAGGCCTTGACGGAGGGCTTTTCCATGTCCGCTTCCAATGACGACGAATGCGGCGAGGCGTGTTGTTGCGAACAATCGCGCCGCGAATTTTTAGGCATGACGGCAGGGGCTATGGCTGTCGTCGGCGCGGGCAGCGCGGCTTGGCCGTTGGTGGATTCCATGAATCCCGCCGCCGACACCTTGGCGATGTCCACCATCGAAGTCGACGTTTCCTCGCTTAAGGCGGGGCAGGCGATGACGGTCATGTGGCGCGGAAAGCCGGTTTTTATTCGCCACCGCACTCAGGCCGAGATCGAGGACGCCCGCAAGACGGGGGAGGGGGAGCTTAAGGATCCTCAATCCGATGCGGCGCGGGTCGCCAATTCCACTTTCGGCGGACAGGCTATGCCGGAGTGGTTGGTTATGGTCGGTTCCTGCACGCATCTGGGGTGCATCCCCCTAGGCCAAAAGCCGACCGACGCCAAAGGCGAGTATGGCGGATGGTTTTGCCCTTGCCACGGCTCGCAGTACGACACTTCGGGGCGCATTCGCAAAGGTCCCGCGCCGCGCAATCTCGAGGTTCCTCCCTACGCTTTCATCGCCGCCAACAAGATCAAGATCGGGTGACGCCCATGTCGCAGAGCCAGCGCGAGCCTTTCAGCAATCCGGTCGTCGAATGGATAGACCTAAGGTTGCCGGTGTTCACGATGTTGAACAAGGAATACGGGACTTTTCCGACTCCGCGCAACTTCAACTATATGTGGGCGTTCGGGGCGGTCGCCATGTTCATTCTGGTGACGATGATCGTCACCGGCATTCTGTTGGCCATGCACTACGTTCCGGCGACGGATCGCGCTTTCGCGTCGGTCGAGCGCATCATGCGCGATGTCAATTACGGCTGGCTGATCCGCTATATCCACATGAACGGCGCGTCGATGTTCTTCATCGCCGTTTATATCCATATGTTTCGCGGGCTGTATTACGGATCTTACAAGAAGCCGCGCGAGCTTTTATGGATATTCGGCGTGTTGCTTTTGTTGTTGATGATGGCGACTGCCTTCATGGGCTATGTCCTGCCGTGGGGGCAGATGAGCTTTTGGGGGGCTACCGTCATCACCAGCCTGTTCTCGGCCATTCCCTTCGTGGGCGAGGATATAGTGCATTGGCTGTGGGGCGGGTTTTCGGTGGATAATCCCACGCTTAACCGCTTTTTTGCCCTGCATTACCTGCTGCCGTTCGTCATCGTCGGATTGGCGGTTCTCCATGTCGCCGCGTTGCACATATCGGGTTCCAACAATCCTCTGGGGATAGAACCCAAGGACGAAAAGGACACGCTGCCGTTCCATCCCTATTACACGACCAAGGATTCCTTCGCGTTGACGGTTTTTCTGATTTTCTTCGCGGTGGTGGCGTTCTGGTCGCCCGACATGTTGGGGCATCCCGACAACTACATTCCGGCGGATCCGGCGGTAACTCCGGCGCACATCGTGCCGGAGTGGTACTTTCTGCCGTTCTACGCGATTTTGCGCTCGTTCGTGTGGGACGTGACGCTGCCTTTCACCGGAATCGTGATCGTCTCGTCCAAACTGGGCGGAGTGCTGCTGATGTTCGGGGCGATATTGATGCTGGTTTTATTGCCGTGGCTGGATCGCTCTCCGGTTCGCAGCGCGGTTTTCAGGCCGCTTTATCGCGTGGCGTTTTGGCTATTGATGCTGGACTGCATGGTGCTGGGATACATCGGAGCCATGCCACCCGAAGGCATGTACCTTTTGGCCGGACAAATAGCCACGGGATGGTATTTCTTCCATTTCTTGGTTTTAATGCCGTTGCTGGGACGGATAGAGAAACCGTCGCCCATGCCGGAATGCATCCATAAGGCGGTCGGCGGTCGCAGTTGCGGAGGCATCGGGGTTGTGGCGGTTGTGGCGTTGTTGGCTTTGTCATGCGCCGGAGCTGGCGCAGCTGCGGCATCGGAGTCCGTCGCGGATCGTCCCAATCCTCCGTTGGAGGGATGGAGCCATAAAGGATTCGCCGGAACTTACGACAACAAGACGTTGCGGAGAGGCTATCAGGTCTACAAGCAGGTGTGCGCCTCATGCCACAGCATGAACATGCTGTCGTGGCGCAATTTGTCCGAGGCCGGATTCAGCGTCGACGAAGCGAAGGCCATGGCTGCGGAGGCCGTGGTCAATGACGGGCCTGACGAAACCGGAGCGATGTTCGAGCGCAAGGCGGTCTTGTCGGATCGTTTGCCGCGGCCTTTCCCTAACGATCAAGCGGCGCGGGCGGCCAACAACGGGGCGTTGCCTCCGGATCTTTCGCTGATAGTCAAGGCGCGGCAGGGGCATGAGGATTACATATACTCGCTGTTGACCGGATTCACCGCCGCTCCGCCGAACGAGAAAATTCCGGACGGTATGTACTACAATCCTTATTTCGCCGGACGCCAAATAGCCATGCCGCCGCCTTTGTCGGACGGGGTTGCTACTTACGACGACGGAACCAAGGCCAGCGTCGACCAGATGGCCGCCGACGTCACGCAATTTCTGGCTTGGGCGGGGGATCCGCATATGGAGGATCGCAAGCGCGTGGGAATCAAGATTTTGATATTCCTCGGCGTTTTGGCTGCGTTCGCCTACGCGCTCAAACGCAGCGTTTGGCGCGATGCGCATTGATTGCGACGATTTGGATTTGTGGTTGTTTTCCAAAGCAGGCGGATCGGCCAAAGGCCATCATGTGAAGTCACGGCCAAAGGACGTCATTGCGAGCCGCCTCTTGGCGGCGAAGCAATCCAGAGTCATTGAACAACGGTTCTGGATTGCTTCGCGTCGCAAGGGCGACGCTCGCAATGACGCCCTCCCGCAGCTCTCCAAAAAACCAAGATGTAAATCAGTGGATTTTAACAGGGTAGATGACGGCCGTTACAGGTAATTCAGGATAGTAAGCTGCGTCATTTGGGCGGTGGCCGCGTAGGACGCTTCCAGCTGGGTTTTGTAGGTGGTTATTTTCACAGCCACTTCGTTGACGTCGACGTTCTGGATGTCGCCGATCTCGTTTTTAGCGTCGCTGATGCCGCTGTTATGGCGGGTTTGGACGTTGTTCAAAATGTCCTGAGACGCCGCGAGATCGCTGTGTATAGCTCGCATTCCCGATAGGCCGTCGTTTATGAGATCGCGGGCGGTGGACATAAGCGCGGAATAGTTGGCCTGATCCTGCGTGGCCGAATAGGCAAAACGCAGGCCAAGGATAAGTTGCTGGAAGGAATCTTGCGTGCTGGTTATTCCGTACTGCAGCTTTTGCGTGGTGTCTATCGACACTTGGTCTTGGATATACGCCGTCGCGTCGTTGGCGGGGGCGTCGGTGTCGTAATCCGGCAGAACCGGATCCGCAACCAAAGCGGTGGACGATCCGGTGTTCAACAGCGGCAATGCGGTTATATCGGTGACGGGAACCGTTCCGTATCTGGTGCCCGAGAAGATATAGCGATCCCCCACCTGCTGGTTAAGATAAAACGACACCTGCTGCATGAAGCCTTTTATCTGCTCTGCCGTTGAGTTGTTGGTGTCGGGATTGTAAGACGGCGAAGTGTTGGTCAACGACGAAGCCAGCGCGGCGACCTTTTCCATGCCGGTCATCGATTGATCGTATACCTTGAGGCGGGTGTTGATGATCTGAATCGATCCTAAAAAGCCTTCGCGCCGCGCCAGAGCCGAGTTCAAGTTAAGCAGATTTTTCGCCACGTTGGGGCTGTAATCGGTCAGGTCTTGCGAAAACTTTCCCGAAGCCAGTTGGAGGTTCAACCGCGCCAAGTCCTTTTGTCCGGCGGTGATGATGTTCGTGTTGCCGATCTGTATGCCGAGAGTGCTGATAAGATCAGTCATGGCCGGTTACCTCATTATTTCTTCGAGCGTGTCGAACATCTGGTTGATTATGCTGATAACCCGCGCCGAGGCGTTGTAGGCGTTTTGCAGTGTGGTCAAAGCCACCAATTCGGTGTCAACGTTGACGCCAATATTGTTGTAGTACTTTTTTTCCAAAAAGGCCTTTTGCGAAGCGGCTGGAGAACTGAGATCCGCGATGTTGTTCGCCGCCTGCTGGAATCCGGCGATTATGTCCGCTCCCAGTTTTTCATAGCTGCTGCCGGACAACGAAATTCCGTCGGCGGTGAAAGTCTTGCTGGAATCGTTGAAGGCGTCGACCACGTCGGAAGCGTTGGTCGAGGTCAACGCTGTGGTTCCGGCGACCAAGCCAGCCGTCACCGCGAAGGTGGTTCTGTCGGTTCCGCTGAAGAAATCCATGCCGACGGTTCCGGCGGGGTTATAGGCGTGGGCGAAACTTTCAGGAGGACCGGCGGTTGATGTGGTAAAAGCGTCGACGATGGCGTCCATTTGCGAACGCAGCTTGCGAATGACTTCCGTGGCCGGATCGGTGCTGGCGGTGGCGGGGGAGGCGTCTGAGCGGAATTTCACTCCGGCTTCAAGGGATCCTCCGGAAAGAATGTCGTTGAGCGACGCGGAGGGATTGCTGGCCGCAGTGACATCGGTTCCGTCATAGGAAAAAGTCTGAGGCCTTCCGTCCAAGAGCAGATAGCCCTGTGGGGTGTAAAGAGCCACCTGCCCTTGTTCTCTCGGCAAAATGGTGATTTTTGTCACCGACGCTATTCTTAGAATCACTTTGTCGCGATCGTCTTCCAGATCCCCGGGCGGCTGGTTGGAACTTATGGCGGCAGCGATGCGTTGGTTGTAATCAGCCACCAATTCCAAGTCGTTGTTGAGCTGGTTGACGGTGTTGTCGATGTCGCTGTGGACGCTTCGATCCAAATCCTCGATGGATCTGGCCAAAGATTGTATCTCCATCGTCAGGTTGGTTCCGGCTCGGATCACCTGCTTTTGTTGAACGCTGCTTTCGGGGGCGGCTTCCAATTGCCGCCAAGCGGCGGCGAACTCGTTCATCGCATCGGAAAGGGCGGGGGCACTGGTGTTGGTTCCCAGTATCTCGCTGACCCTGCTCATGAAGTAGTCTTGCTTGCTGCGAAGGCCGTCTTCGGAGGTGATGGTGCGCAGGGTGTTTAGCGTGGCGTCGTCGGTCACGCGGGTGTATCCGCTTATCCGGCTGCCTCCCGCGTCTTTGCCCAAAACCACAGATTCCAGAGTAACGCCCTTGCTGCTGTAGCCCTCTTTCCCCGCGTTGGAGATGTTGTTGGCCACCAGCGACATTTGCGAAGTCGCCACCTGCAAACCGGTCAACGAGACCGAAAGCGCGGACATAAGTGACATTATTCATCCTTTCACGCGGCGAAGAAACTAAGCGCGTGTTACCTGATGATGTTGATGACTTCCTGCAACATGCTGTCGGCGGTGGTGACGCTGCGGGCGTTGGCCGAATAAACGCGCTGCGCCTGTATCAGCTTGGTGAACTCGTCGGCGATGTCGACGTTGGATCCTTCCAGAGCCGATCCGACTACGGTTCCCGCGCCAACCGTTCCGGGCGCGCCATAGCGGGCGTTGCCGGATTCCAGCGTGCGTTGGTAAGCACCTCCGGTTACGCGCTGTAGTTTGTCTTGGGCGAAGAACTGGACGATCGGTATTTGATAGAAGGTCTTGGAACGCCCGTTGTCATAATTGAGCGTCAAGAAGCCGTTCTTGTCGATGGACAGATCTCGGAAAGATCCGCGCGGAATTCCGTTTTGCTCGAACGAAGTCACCGACACGGTGGTGTCGGCGAATTGGGTGGTTCCGCTGGCTTCGTCGATCGTACCGAAGGTGGCGGTGACGGTTTGGGTTCCCGCGCCGTCGAAGGATAAATCGAAGTCTATTTGCGCCAGATTTTCCGCTAAAGCCGAGTTGTCGATGACATTGTAATCGGTTCCAGCGGTGATGCTGGCGATGGTTCCCGAATTGGTCACATCGTTGAAGACGAAGGGAACATCGATGTCGAAGTCGGTGTAGAGGGTGGCGGGAGCGACGGGGGCCACGGCGTCCGGCACGTTGACGTTCAACGTCCAATTATTGGTTGCGTCTTTCGTCCATGTCAGGCTCATGTTGTGAGCGTTGCCTAAGGCATCGAATACTTGGATGGTAGAAGGTGGGAAGTCCACGCCGTCGGTAGCACTAGATGGCAAGTTGGCGGAATATGTGACCGAGGTGGTTGCCACAGGATTATCCAAAAGCGCCGATATCTGAATAGGGTCTGCCGCCGAGGTGTCTACTTCGTTGGATACGATGTCGTATCCGGTAAGGAAGTATCCGGCCCCGTTCACCAGATAGCCGTTCTTGTCCAGCGTGAAGTCGCCGCGTCGCGTGAAAGAACTGTCGCTGCTGAAGGTGGTGATGCCGTCCGCGCCGACCGTGGCCGGACGCACCGCGAAGAATCCTTGTCCGGTGATGGCCAAAGACGTGGCCACCTGCGATTGCACCAGATTTCCTTGAATGCCGTTTTGATAGTGCGGGGTGGCGCGCACGCCGCCCGGGTCGTTGTGGGTTAAATTGGAAGCCGTCACCAGAGTTTCAAAAGACGTGTCAATGCGCTTAAACCCGACCGTCGAAGTGTTGGTAAGATTATCCGAGATGTTGCCGATAGCGGCAGATTGTGCCGACAAACCGCCGACCGCCACAGTCAAAGCCGAGAAAAGCGACATAGCCCATTCCTCCGAAACGTTAGGTAAAATTGCTCCGCCATATAAAAAGCAATTGGCGTGCCAAAATATAGCCGATTGTTTTTATGTGACTTTTGGGCGTGGTGGGTTTGGGTTTTTATGCAGGGGAGGGATTTTGCTGTGGTGGGAAGGGAAGATTATGCCTGCGGCGAGGATTTATGCGCCGCCGCAGCACGGCACAGTGTTGTTTGCCCGTTTATCCTTGCTTTTTCGCAGTTTTTCTGGTCTTTGTGCGGGCGGAAACAGGGGCAGGAAACGGGTATATTCGAATGACGACACCGCTATCGCGCATCAGGAATTTTTCCATCATCGCGCATATAGACCACGGCAAATCCACGTTGGCCGACCGCCTTATCCAGATGTGCGGCGAGATACAGGCGCGGGAAATGCGCGAGCAGCTGCTCGACAACATGGACATTGAGCGCGAGCGCGGCATCACCATCAAAGCCCAGACCGTTCGACTGAAATACAAGGCGCGGGACGGGGAAACCTATCAGCTCAATCTTATGGACACTCCCGGGCACGTCGACTTCGCCTACGAAGTCAGCCGCAGCCTAGCCGCTTGCGAAGGCTCCATATTGGTGGTCGACGCTTCGCAGGGGGTGGAGGCGCAGACGCTGGCCAACGTCTATCAGGCGATAGACAACGGCCATGAAATAGTTCCGGTCTTGAACAAGATAGATCTGCCCGCAGCCGATCCAGATCGCGTCAAGCAGCAGATCGAGGACGTCATCGGCCTCGACGCTTCGGACGCCATCCCCATTTCCGCCAAGACCGGCCAAGGCATCGACGAGGTGTTGGAGGCTATTGTCACGCGCCTGCCGCCGCCCAAGGGCGAACCGGAAAATGCGCTTAAGGCTTTGCTGGTCGACAGCTGGTACGACGCATATCTGGGCGTGGTCGTTCTGGTGCGCGTGGTGGACGGACATATCCGCAAGGGGCAGAAGGTGCGCTTTATGGCCACGGGGGCCGCGCGGGAAGTGGACAGGGTGGGGATTTTCAATCCAAAGAAGACGGAAGTCTCCGAGCTGGGGCCTGGCGAGGTAGGATTTATAACAGCCGGAATAAAGCAGATAAGCGATACCAAGGTGGGCGACACCATTACCGATGAACGCCGTCCGGCCGAGCAGCCGTTGGCCGGATTTAAGCCCTCCATACCGGTGGTGTTCTGCGGGCTGTTTCCGGTGGATGCGGCTGATTTTGAGCATTTGCGGGAATCGTTGGGCAAACTTGCTCTCAACGACGCCAGTTTTCAGTTCGAGGCGGAGAGCTCGGCGGCGTTGGGGTTCGGATTCCGGTGCGGGTTCTTAGGCCTTTTGCATCTGGAGATCATTCAGGAGCGGTTGGAGCGCGAGTTCAACCTTAATCTGATAACCACCGCTCCGTCGGTCATTTATCACGTCAATCTTACCGATGGCACGGTCGTGCATTTGCACAATCCCGTGGACATGCCGGATCCGGTGCGGATAGCCTCGATCGAGGAGCCGTGGATAAAGGCCACGATAATGACGCCGGACGAGTATTTGGGCGGGATTCTCGCGTTATGCAACGACAGGCGCGGCGAACAGATCGAGCTTACCTATGTCGGGCAACGCGCCATGCTTATCTATCGGTTGCCGCTTAACGAGGTGGTTTACGATTTTTACGATCGCCTGAAATCGATCAGCCGCGGCTATGCCAGCTTTGATTACGCGCTGGAAGGGTATCGCGAAGGGGATCTGGTGACGATGAACATCCTCGTCAACCTAGAGCCGGTCGACGCCTTGGCTTGCATCGTCAACCGCGCCGCCGCCGAAAAACGGGGGCGGGCGTTGTGCGAGAGGTTGAAGGAGCTTATTCCCCGCCAGTTGTTCAAGATAGCGGTGCAGGCCGCAATCGGCAGCCGCGTCATAGCCAGAGAAACCATTTCGGCGTTGCGTAAGGACGTGACGGCCAAATGTTATGGCGGAGACATAAGCCGCAAGCGCAAGCTGTTGGAAAAGCAAAAGGAAGGCAAGAAGCGGATGCGCCAGTTCGGCGAAGTCGAAATCCCGCAATCGGCCTTCATCGCCGCGCTGAAGATGGACAGCGGAAAGTAGGAGTTTTTTGGCTCTTTCCTAAAACGGGTGGGTAAAGAGTCGCTATTTCAGCAATCACGGTCTGTTCCTCCCCCTGCTTAGGGGGAGGAACAGATCGTGCCTTATGGGAAGAACGTCGCTTCAACCCCGATAAAAACCAAATATCCGCCAGTTTTGCGTAATAGCCTTATGCAAGAGGTCTATTATGAACAGGCTCTCACCCGTAATCGTTCCACTGACGCTTGGCGCGGGCGATGTTGGCGGGACGTTTGGGGCCGACTAGCCAGCTTCTGACGGCGCGGACGGCGGCGTCAAAAGTCAAGCCGCGCCGCTCCAACAGCCACAGCACTACGACAGACGCCACCACGACGCCGAAAGTCCACCAGCGGGCATGAACCAAGAATAGCAGGAATGCCGCGAAGGCGCGGGCGTCCATGAAGAAAAATCGAGTGGGTTTTTGGGTGTTTCGCCAGTGAATGTCCATGACGGCCTACTCGATGTCGTCGTCCGGGATGTCGATGGCGTCGCCGTCTCCGAGCGAAGCGTTCTCGTCGATCCCGATCACGCGATCGCCGGACATGCCTTTGACCAGCAGCAGATAGGCGCGGCGGTCGATAAGCCCCTCTTTGAAGGCGGCACTGGCGGATTGTTCCATGGTTTTGCCGTAGCGCAGCAGCAGTCTTTGCGTCGCCGCCGTCCAATGTTCGACCGGCATTTCCATCAGCTGTTCGCGCACGTTGTCGTCGAACACCATGTACTCGCGCAGGCCGATGCGTCCTCCGCCTACCTTTTGCACCAAGGTTTGCGTGACGATCATCCGCAGGGTTTCCATCATGGCGTAGGCACGCTCGGTTCGCTCGGCCGGTTCGAACATGCTGATGACGCGCCTTACGGTGGCGGCCACGCCGATGGTGTGCAGGGTGGAGTAGACCAAGTGTCCGGTCTGTCCGGCTTCGATAGCGGCGGACACGGTTTCTCGGTCGCGAGATTCTCCCACCAGAATGATGTTCGGTTTGCGGCGCAAGGCGTTGCGGATTCCGGCGGCGAAGGTGGGCAAATGGCGCGGGATTTCGGTTTGCGCCACCAGAGAACGCGGTCCGGTTATTTGGTCGTAGACGTATTCTATGGGGGCTTCGTAACTGAGAAGTTTGCCGCAGCCCTCCGTCCGCTCTATCAACATTCGGCAACCGGAGGCCAAAAGCGTGGTTTTGCCGCTGCCGGTAGGGCCGGTAACCAGTATCAGACCTTGGCGGGGAGCCCAGCTTTCGATTATGGGATCCTCGATCCCCAGCGATTTCATGGTAGGAGGCAGGCTGGGCAGGCTGCGGAGCGTTATTTGTACGGAATCCCGCCCGCGGCTTAGGATCGCCGTTATGTTGGTGCGGAAGCGGAAGCGGGTGTTGCGCTCCGGCCTGACTTCGTATGACAGATCCAGATCGCGTCCCGAGGCTAGTTTGGCCAGCGCGTCCGCGCCGTAGATTTTATTGAGGAAGTTGGCCATATCCGCCGAGTCCATGTTCCGTCTCGTGACGGGATAGAGGATGTTGTCAACCTCTATGTAAACCGGACGGTCGGTTTGGATGGTTATATCGGTGGCTTTTTTGCTTGTGCACCAAAGCAACAGAACGTCGACGTCGGTGTCTTGCACGCGCAAAGGCTCTTCCGGCCACATGCCGATGCTGGCGGTGACAGCGTCCATTTTTATGTCTTTTATCTCGTCGCTGCCGTCCACCGGTCGCTCCGTTGGATGAAGGTGGATGGGCCGGTTATCATCAAGCCTCTGTCGCCGACCCGCATTTCCGAGCCGTTTCCGGTCACGCCGTAGTCTTGATGGGTGGCATAGGGCGGAGAGATCATGCCCTGCGCCAACAATTCGCGGTAGCGCACCATGCCGGTGAAATCGTTGGAAAGGCGGTCAAGATCGGCCTCGAAGGTTTCCTCGGCTTGCTGGACTCCGGCGTCCCAGCCTTCCTTGACCCACTTTTTCCATTGAAGCTGTTCTTCGTCGGTGCGCGGCAAAAGCAGTCCTGGCGGAGGATCCACGACGCCCCAGTCGCGCTCCAGATACAACCGCCAGTCGCGGGCGGCGGTGACGATGCGCGCCGCTTGGTTGATGCGGTAAACGCGATCGGCCACGGCGGCTTCTTGTCCGCCACCGTTGACGATGACGGCGCGTTGCGCTTCGGAGACTATCGGCGGTTCTATGATAAGTCCTGACGGAGCGGCGACCAACAGGCGCGAGAAATTGAAAGTTTTGGAAAGGCTGGAATCGTGTTCGGCCAGACGGCGTTGTATCTCGAAGGTGCGGCTGGCAAGTCCGCCGCGCGCGCCGTAGGAAAGGGCGGCTTCGCGCAAAGCGTCGTTGCGGATTTGCAGCCCCATTTCTTCCGGCTTGGGGGCTTCGCCGTCGCTGCTTTGGCCTTGCAGATCCGCCAAAGACGGCGGAGGAGGGGACGCTTCGGGAAGCACTTCGGCCAATGCAAGAGGCGCGGAGAGCAGAGCCAACACCAAAGCCAAGCCCAAAAAGCGAACCGGCCGCATCAGATTTGCCGCATCCAACAACATAGGATTACTACCTTCCGGCTGGCGCGTAGCTGATTTCCACGAAACCGCTGAGGCCGTTGACGGACAAATCAGCCCGTTGTCCGGCCTGCAATCCCACGTCGCGCAGGATCTCTACCAATGGGCGTTGATAGGCGTTGATCGTCACTATCAGCGGGGCCGGAGGCTTGCCGCCTCTGGTCTTAAAGCTGAGGCCGGCCTTGGAGGCCAGAGTTTCGGTTATCTGCTCTATGGGGCCGGTCCAGTTTATGGACACAGGCTGCATCAATTCCGGCGAAGCGTTGGAGTAGTTGTCCTCCATCTGGGTTATGGGGCTACGCTGTTGCTCGATGCCGGAAATGGTGTCCAGCGCGGACGAAGCCTTTTCGGCGGCTTTGGCTATTCTGGTTCCGACAAGATCCGGCTCAGTCGCTACAGGCGCAGTTTCTCTCAAATCGTTGGCGCAACCGGACAGCGCTATCAGCACCGACAGCAGCATCGCGCCTGAGAACAATTTCATAGACATCGTCATGGCCACGCAAAAAATAAACGGGTGTAACGCTTGCGCGAGAATATATCCTGAATCCTTCCGGCACAACAGGTTTATGCGTTAATTTTTACGCCATGAAGGGACTATTTTCGCGCAAAGGAGGCCAGAACGTCACGCCAGCGCATAGCCCCGCTTAATTGCAGCAAAACCGCGTAGGCGGCTCCGGAGGGGACTATGATGAGGGACAAACCACATATTCCCAGCAAAATGTCGCGTTCGGCGAACCAGCCTTTTGCCGTAATAATGGCGGTCGCTGTCGCGGTTATGGCCGCCATGCCCAAGGAGCAAAGGAGGATGCGAGGAACCCTCTTTTTTGTGTCGTCGTCGCCGATGGCGTGTTCGCGGCGTTTCAAGTGCCAAAGCAACAGCAGGGCGTTTACCCACGTGGCGGCGGCATTGGCCAAGGCGATGCCGACATGGCCTAGCGGCTTCAACAGCAACAGCGAGAGGGCGATATTGGCCAGCATTCCGGCGACCGCCATCTTGACCGGAGTGGCGGTGTCGTGGCGGGCGAAGCATCCGGCGCTGAAGACCTTCACCAGCAGGAAGGCCGGAATGCCGAGGGAGTAGGCCGATAAAGCCATAGCCGTGCCGCGAGCGTCGGCGGAGCTGAACTCTCCGTGTTCGAACAGGACATGGATTATCGGATAGGAGGCCAACATAAGGCCTATCGCTGCCGGCAGTCCCAGAGCCAAAGAGAATTCCACCGCGCGTCCGGTGTAGTGCCGGACGGCGCCGGAATTGCCGGATTCCTCGTGGCGCGACAAAAGCGGCAACAGGGTGGTGGCCACGGCTATGCCTACGATGCCCAAGGGAAGCTGGTTCAGGCGGTCGGCGTAGAATAAGTAGGAAATCGCTCCGGCGGGCAGCATCGAGGCCAACACGGTCGAAAGCAGGATATTTATCTGCGCCGCTCCCGCCCCCAACGCTCCGGGGCCTACTTGTTTCAGTAGTTTGCGTCCGGCGGCGTTGAATTGGGGCAAAAGCAGGGGGATGGCAAGGGCGGCGCGGCGGCAGTGCCAAGCCAGCCACAGGGCTTGGACGACGCCAGCCCCGACGACAGCCCAAGCCAAGGATTCCGCCACCTGAAGATCCAGCAGTTGCGTTGCCGCCAGCGCGCAGATCATCACCAGATTATAGGCGATGGGCGCGGCGGCGGCCGGAGCGAAGCGGCCGCTTGCGTTTAAGACCCCGCCCTGCAAGGCGGTTATGGAGATAAGTATCAGATAAGGGAAGGCGATGCGGCCAAAATGCACGGCAGATTCGAAGCGTTCTGGTTCGTCGGCGAATCCGGGGGCTAATGCCGTTATCACTTGCGGCATGAACGCCATCACCAAAGCCGAGAAGGGGATGAGGATGGCCAACAGCAACGCCAAGGCTTCTCCGGCGAAACGTCGCGCCGCGCTTTCTCCGCCCTTCCGTTCCTCGGCGGTGTAAAGGGGGACGAAAGCCGCCGAAAACGCTCCTTCGGCGAACAGGCTGCGGAACAGGTTGGGCAAACGCTGCGCCACGAAAAAAGCGTCGGCCAAAGGGCCTGCCCCCAGCAGCGTGGCAGTCAAGGCGTCGCGGGCGAAACCGGCTATGCGGCTGGCCACAGTCAGGCCGCTTACGGTAAGCAGAGATCGCGCGAAGTTCATGGTGACACTGAGCTTTCGTCGGGCAGAAGGGAAAAAGGCCCCCAATAGAGGTTGAACAGCACCAAAGCCGCCAACGCCACGCACAAGGCTGGGGCGAAGGGAAACTCCTTGCCGCCGCCGGACTTCTTCCACGCCATTCCCATCGCCGCTCCCATAACGCCGGACAGAGCGAGAAACCACGGCACGAGGACGAAAGGCAACCACAATCCCGCGGCGGTGAAAAATTTCACGTCGCCCAGCCCCAGCATCTCGCGCCCGCGCAGTTTGCTGTAGCCCAAAGCCAGCAGGAGTCCGAAGGCCAGCATTCCTCCGGCCGTCACCATCCCGACGAATACGTCGCCGCCGCCCGAGAGCAGCCAAAGGAATCCGCAAATCCCCAACGCCAGATTAAGCTCGTCCGGTATTATCCCGAACGCCAGATCGATAAGCACCATGGCCGGCAATATGCCCAAGCCTAGGCAGATGAAAAACAGCGAAGGATTCCATTCCGGCGCAGCCGAGGCGGCTCCTGCGCCCAAGACCAGTCCGGCCAGTTCCACTATCGGTTGATGCCACAAGCCTTTTCGTCTTTCGCAAGGGCAGGACAACGAAAGCGAGCCGCGTCTTAACAACCATCCGAAAAGAGGAATTACGTTAAACGCCCTCAGCGGCGCGAGACAGAATACGCAACGCGGCCAGCGTCCTTCGCCGGGCATCCGGTCTGCGAAGCGGTAGCCGAAATGTCCGGCCATTCCGGCCGCGAACATCCCCAGCAACCCTCCGGTGAGAATTATCAGGTAATCCATACGGTTATTTCACGCTTTTTGAGTCTAAAGGCAAGATATTTTGCCGTTTATTTCCCGATGGAGATTTTTCTCCATCGGGACACGTTCTTGTTGTGTTCAGCCAAGGTAGCGGCGAAGGCGTGGCCACCAGTGCCGTCGGCCACGAAATATAGGTAATCGTTGGAATCCGGCTTTAATGCGGCCTCAAGCGCGGCTCGCCCGGGATTGCATATGGGATCTTTCGGCAATCCGTTGACGAAGTAGGTGTTATAGGGCGATGGAACGGCCAGATCGCCGTGCGTCAGATCCCGCTCCAGTTCGGTTTTTCCATTGGTTATAGCGTAAATGACCGTGGGATCGGATTGCAGCTTCATGCCGCGCCTGAGGCGATTATAGAAAACTCCGGCGATGCGCGGACGCTCCTCGGCCTTTTTTCCGGTTTCCTTTTCTATCATAGAGGCGACTATTACGGCCTCGCGCGGCGTGTTTATCGGCAAGCCGGAATCGCGGGTTGCCCACAGCTTGTTCAAAAGATCGCTATGCCCTTTGGCGGCGCGTTCGAGAATGTCGGAACGGGAATCTCCATAGCTATAGCGATAGGTTTCGGGCAGGAGACTCCCTTCGGGGGGGGGCTCGGCTATCTCGCCGCTTAGCGAGGGTTCGGCAAGCAGCGTTTCTGCCACGCTTGCCGAGGTTATGCCCTCCACGATCGTCAACATTCGCACGACGGACAGCCCGTCGCGCATCGCTATGACGGCGTCGGCGATGTTTTGTCCGGCGACTATTTCGTACTCTCCGGCTTGAAGATTATCTCCGGCCAGCACTCGCGCCGCTATCCTGAACGCGACGCGGTTGGCGATGGCGGAGGCTTCGTCGAGGATGCGGGATATTTCCGCCACGCTGGCTCCGCGAGGAATTATCAGGGTTTTATTTTCGGACAGCGGGTTGGGTGAAAGGATCACGGCGGAAAGCATCGCCGAAACCAGCAAGGCCGTGACGAACGACACGATAGCCAAGGACAGCAAAACCTTCGCCAAGCGCGACGCCGACGAACCGCGAGCGGCGGTAGCAGGGGCAGGCGGCGGTGGGGCGTCTTCGGGCGGCTGCTCTTCCGGCGCGGGTGGGGCATTTTGTTCTGTCACGTTCCATATCCTTTGGAGCAACTTGTCGCGGCGTGTATATTATCAGCATGAATCACGCGAACACGATAGCCGTTTTCGATTTCGACGGCACTTTGGTGAAGGGCGACAGCCTATGGCCGTTCCTTTTGGCCGCGGCCGGAGCGGTCGATTGCGCCTTGGGATTGGCCGAGGGAGCGTTGCGTCTTGCGTCGCGCCGAGACGACGAGGATTCCCGCACGGCGGTAAAGTCAGCCTTGCTGGAAAGGACGTTGCGCGGCAAGACTGTCGAGGAGCTTAAACCCGCGTTGGCGGCGTTGCGGCATTGGTCGCAATGGAAGGACGACACGGTCGCAAGATTGCGGGCGCATCACGCGGCTGGACACCATGTCGTCATCGCTTCGGGAGGGCTGGATTTATATCTGCCGTCGCTTTTGGCGGATTTGCCGCATCACGCGCTGATTTGCACCGCGATGGAGGTTAAGGACGGATCGCTTACCGGACGCATGGCCTCGGGAAACTGCGTGCGCCGAAAAAAGGCCGAGATGGTGGCCGAGCACATGGCCGCGCGCGAACCGTTCGCCGATAGCTGGGGATACGGAAACTATCCCCACGACATTCCGATGATGGAGCTGATGAAGAATCGGGTGGTAGTGTAGCGTTTCTGCCGCATTTTAAAAAATAGACCCTTACGCAAAACTGGTGGGAAAAAGAGCTGTCATTGCGAGCCGCCCCTTGGCGGCGAAGCAATCCAGTGCCGTTGCCCCATAAGATCTGGATTGCTTCGCCGCCCGACAGCGTTCAACGCTGTCCAAACCAAAGGTGGGGCGGCTCGCAATGACTTCGCTTGCTGTTGCGTTTGGTGCAAAATTACCCATCTGTTTTGCGTAAGAGCCAAATTAATGGGAACGGCTACAGCGTTCCGGCCTCTATCGCCGTTCTCAATCTGGCCATCAGGTTTTGGTAATATCTCAGGTTGTGCCACGTCAAAAGCATGGCTCCCAGTATTTCCCCGTTGCGGAAAAGGTGGTGCAGGTATGCCCGCGAATAGTTCTTGCAGGCCGGGCAATCGCAGTCTTTGTCCAAGGGATCCGGCGAGGACGCATGGCGAGAATTGCGGATGTTTAAAACGCCCTCGGCGGTGAAGGCCTGTCCGGTGCGTCCCGATCGCGTGGGGATGACGCAATCGAACATGTCCACGCCGCGCTTGACCGCTCCTATGATGTCGTCGGGTTTGCCCACCCCCATCAAATAGCGCGGCTTGTCGGACGGCAAAAGCGGAACCGTGGCGTCGAGGACGCGGAACATTTCCGCTTGTCCTTCTCCGACCGCAAGTCCGCCGATGCCGTATCCGTCGAAGCCGATAGACAAAAGAGAAGCCGAAGATTCAGCACGCAGATCCTCGTAGACCCCGCCTTGGACGATGCCGAACAGGGCGTAGCCGTCGCGTTTGACGAAGGCTTTCCGGCAACGCTCAGCCCAACGCATCGACATTCGCATCGAGGCGGATGCTTGTTCGTGGGTGGCGGGATGGGGAGTGCATTCGTCGAAGCACATGGCGATGTCGCTGTCCAGAAGATGCTGGATCCGCATCGAGGATTCCGGCGTCAGCTCGTGGCTGCTGCCGTCCCAGTGGGAACGGAAAGTCACTCCGTTTTCCTTGAGATCCCGCAAAGCCGCCAGCGACATGACTTGATAGCCGCCGGAATCCGTGACAATCGGTCCCGGCCAGTTCATGAAGCGGTGCAGTCCGCCCATTTCCGCCACGCGCTCCGCCCCCGGGCGCAGCATGAGGTGATAGGTGTTGCAGATGGCCAGCTCGGCTCCGGCCGCTTGCGCGGATTCCGGAAGCATGGCTTTGATCGTCGCCGCCGTGGCGGTGGCCATAAACGCCGGAGTTTCGAACGTTCCGTGGGCTGTTTTTATACGCCCGCGCCGCGCCGCGCCGCAGGTATGGGTTATTTGCAATGAAAATTCGCTCATTATCGGTGTCCGTTAGAGCATTTCCCGATTAGGTTTGCGCGTAAACTTTCGGCAGATGCATAAGCAAACAGGCACTACGGCAAAAACCGAAGTGCCTGTACGCAATAAAAACACGCTTTAAGGCGCGCGCGTTATCTGACGCCTAACACCTGATAGAAGTAATAACCGGTGCTGGCCGCGTCGTTGTTTTGCACGCAACCGACCATTTTGCCGTCCATGGCGGCAGGCCAATTGGTTGCCGGGTTTAACGTAGCGGCCGTGAAATCGTCCAAGTCGGCGACTGCCGGAGTGGCTATGCCATTGGCTTTGGAATTAATCTCCGTGCAGACGGCGGAGGAAACCTTGAGCATAGCAAGCCTATTTCCGGCCGTTGTGCCAAGTTTAGGGATAGCTATGAGGGGGTATAGCCAAGTATCCGTCGTAGGATCGTTCGCTAGGGTGACCGAAGGGGCGACGACCCCGCCGCCTGTTGGCGAGAAGAGGTCGGTGGTGGCAGTGGTGTCATTGGGGTCGATGTTCACTGTGTCGCTGGAGCTGTCAAAGGTCGCGTTTGCCGTTCCGATTATCCTATCGAACCCTATTTTGATGTTTTGCCCGATTTCTATCAGCGTGGCGGCCTTGGTCTTGTTACCTTCGGAAGATGTGCTGGCGGTGAACGAACCGCTTCCGGCGGCTATGGCCGCTGCCAATATGCCGAGAATAGCGATTATGAACAAGATAGGGCCGATAGCGATACCAGCATCGCCCGCCAAGCGTTTCGCGGCATCGGCGTTCGCTGAATAAGATTCCATGGTTTAGATCTCCCGTTTCGCATACAGCAGGATGCATCGAAATAATGCAACGGCATGGAATCTACACCAGATTCCCCGCCCTCTGTCAACGAGCGCGGTTCGTGCCGCATCGTTCAATTTTAAACAAACAACATTAATTAAAAATTAAGAAATTGTTTTCGAAAAACCATTTATTTCAACGCGCCGCGCAGTTTTAACTTCCAGCCAATGCTGCGCCATAGCGATGGGCGCAGAGAGATGGGGGCGGCGGAGATGATGTCGCCGAGACGAAGACCTTTCGCGTCGCCGATGATTTGCTCCAATATCTCAGGCGGCAGCAAAAGCTCCGGCGCGAAGAGGTTGGAATCGAGCGCGGCTAGATCGGACGTGTCGGCCATGAGGTTGTCGGAGACGATCTGATCGCCATTGATGACCGACGACGCGAAGCCGCCGAACACCGCCCAAGGGTTGGGGTGCGCCGGAGACGCGGCTTGCCATTCGGGCGGGGCTAGATCGCGGACGTTTATCGACTTGGCGGCTTCCGCCAGTTCATCCCAGAGCGATTCGTAAGACGGTATTATAGTTTTCCAATCGTATGATTGTCCGGCGCGTTTCTTGCCGTTTTCGCCCATCGCGGCGCGAAGCTCGGCGGATTCCGCCAGACGCGCGAAAGCGTCCGCTGCGGCGTCGGCGTCGACGGCGGTGGACTGAGCCACAGCCGACAGATAAGCCCCGTAGTTTCCGTCGTTGAAATACGTTTCCGCTATTTCGCGTCCGGCCTCAGCCGGAGGCTGGAGCGTGGGAATAAGGAAGCCGTCGGTTCCGTCGCGCACTCCGTCGCGGTATCCGTCCCAATCGCTGGCGACGACCGGCAGTCCGCAGGCCATCGCTTCTATGGGGGTCAGTCCGAAACTTTCCTGAACGTTGTCGACCAGAGAGGCGAAGATGTCGCCCGCCGCCCATAGCCCGTCGGGGAAGCGCGGATCGTCGTTGAGGACGAAATCGCAGCGGACGTTTTCGCAGACGCGCGCGGCCAGAGCGCGGAAGCGCGGCTCCATGACTTCGCGCGGCAGGAAATAGCCGTGCATAACGAGGCGGAGTTTTTTCTTCGAGCGGCGCGCCGCGCGTTCGGCGGCCAGAAACAGCGGCAGAGGATGGGCTTTGGTGGCGAAGCTGAGGCGGCCGACGAAGAGTATCACGATCTCGTCGTCGGCTATGCCCATTTGCCCGCGTTGATATGCCCGTTTTTCCGCCGCCGAGAGGGCGGAGAATTTTTCCGTGTCGATCCCCAGCGGAATTACCGGCGTTCGCACCGGACATTTGGGTTGAGGAAACCCGAAGCGTCGGGAGAGAAACTCCAGATTGATTTCCCATAATTTCAGCGTCGCGTCGCGGATGGCTGTGGAGGGGCAGATAAGGGCATCGGCGGAGTGGGTGGGCGAAAGGCATATGTCGCTCACCGCGCGCGAAACTTGTTCTCCGCTCAGGCTGTGGACGAGGCCGCAAGCGGCGTATCCCGCGCCGTCCAACTGGAGCCTGCGCCACGCCATGTCGGCGATGGCGGGATCGGGGCGGAACAGGCACGACATCGCGCCGAGGTTGGTTTTCGGCGCGCGGGGATCCAGACCAACGCAGCGCGTTTGCGGATCGATTCCGGCTTCCTTGGCCAAATCCGCGAAGCGGTTATACGCGTCGACGCTCGCGGGGCGGCAGACGAAGCGGCTTTGCTTGCCGTAACGGAACCATGCGCGGACGAGGCTGTCGACGGCGACGTTTATGCCAAGTATGGGGACTGAGGCTTCGCGCGCCTGTCGATTATGGGAATATTCGACGGCGACCGTCATTCCCTGTCCTTCGGCTTCATGCGGGATATTGTCGCCGTGGTGCTTTGGCCTTCGACTAGATTCGCCAGCAATACTTTGCCGCCGTAAGACTGCACGATGTCGGCCCCTACGACTTCATGCGGCTTGTAGTCGGCCCCCTTAACCAGCACGGCGGGGCGGACGGCTTCTATCAGTTCCAGCGGAGTGTCCTCGCCGAACACCGCCACGGCGTCGACGTCGGCCAGAGAGGCCAAAACGGCGGCGCGCGCGGCCTCGGTTTGCACGGGGCGGGCGTCGCCCTTCAATCGTTTTGTCGAAGCGTCGCTGTTGATGCCCACTATCAGCTTGTCGCAAGCGGCTTTGGATTGCCGTATCAGAGAGATATGCCCCGGGTGCAAAAGATCGAACACGCCGTTGGTGAAGCCTACATTCAGGCCTTGCTTGCTCCAACGTTCGGAAGCCTCGGCGGCTTCGGAGGGGGTAAGGACCTTGGCTTCGCCAGACAGCGCATGGCCGCGCATCAGCTCTCGCGCCAGATCGTCGCGAGTGGCGGTCGCGGTTCCGGTTTTGGCCACCACCACGGCTCCGGCCACGTTGGCCAAGGCCGCGCTGTCTTCGTCCGACAATCCTCCCGCTAGACCGAGCGCCAAGGCGGCGGCGACGGTATCGCCTGCGCCTGACACGTCGTAGACTTCGCGGGCGACTGCCGGAAAATGGACTGCTTCGCCTTTGTCGCGCATGACGAGGCAGACCCCGTCGCTGCCCAACTTCACCAAAACTCCGGCGAAGTCGTACTGGGAAATCAGCATTCTCGCCGCTTTTTCGGCGTCAATCGCGTTTTTGATCGGAGAATCGCAGGCTATGGACAGCTCCTTGCGGTTGGGCGTCACCATATATGCGCCGCGATAGCGTTCGAAATCGCGCCCTTTGGGATCGACTATGGTTTTAATTCCCAGCGACTTGCCCAAGGCTATCGCTTCGCGAGTGACGCGGGACGACAACATTCCCTTGAGATAATCCGACAGTATGATCGCCGAGCAGGTCGCGGCGGATCTTTTCATCCGCTCCACAACCTCGTTTTCCAGCTCTTCTGATAGCTGATGGGAGGATTCGCGGTCGGCGCGCAACAATTGCTGGCCGTTGGCCACGAACCTCGTCTTAAGCGTGGTCGGGCGGGATGGATCTTCCAGCAATTGCAAAGACGTGTCGGGCAACTCGGCCAGTTGACCGATAAGTTCAGCCCCGGCCTCGTCCTTGCCCACCAGAGCCAGCAATTCTACGGCTCCGCCCAAGGCTGTCACGTTTCTTGCCACGTTGCCGCAGCCGCCCGGGACAGACACTTCGTCGTTGACCCGCAACACCGGAATAGGGGCTTCGGGAGATATGCGATCGACTTCCCCGTAAACGTAGCGATCTAGCATAAGATCGCCGACGCACAGCACGCAGGAATCCGAAAGAGAGTCCAGAAAAGGAAGCAGTCTTGTTAGAGATGAAGTGTCGGTTTTCATGACGTATGCAGCACCATTGTTAAGATGAACAGAGAACGCAATAAGGACGAGAAAAAAGGGCTATTGCCCCAAACGGGTGGGGACTGCCTACCAAAAAAGCGCCGTCATTGCGAGCCGCCACACATCTGGTTTGGATAGCGTTAAACGCTGTCAGGCGGCGAAGCAATCCAGTGCCGTTGCTCCATGACTCTGGATTGCTTCGCGTCGCAAGGGCGACGCTCGCAATGACGCGCGGCCATTGCCCGCAGATGTTAACATGACGACGCGTGCTGCTGCTATTGGCTGCCAAATTTCCCACCCGTTTTGCGTGATGATACTAAAAATGCGTTCCGAAGCTGAAGTGAACGACCTCCGTCCTGTCGTAGGATTCCTTCATCAGCGGCGTCGCCAGATCGAGACGGATGGGGCCGAAGGGAGAAATCCAAGTGGCCCCTATGCCGACGCTGGCGCGGAGGCTTTCGTCGTTCTTGAACACTTCCCCAGCCAACGGGCTTTCGGGATTGTCTCCCAAGATTCCGGCGTCGGCGAAGATGTGACCTTTGACGCTTAGATCCCCCGGGATCGGCAACGGAGAGGTGATCTCCAACGATCCTCTAGAGAAACGATTTCCGCCTAAGGCGTCCTGCGCTCCTCCGGTAAGATCGCGAGGCCCGATGCCGGCGAATTCGAAGCCGCGCAACGTGTCGCCGCCCAAAAAGAAGCGATCGTTTATGCGAGTATCTTCGCCCAAGCCGAATATGTATCCGGTTTCGGCGGTTCCGCTTAGGACGATTTTCTCGTAAATCTCGTAGTATTTCGAGCCGACTACGCGGAAGCGGGCGAATTTCCTGTCGCCGCCCAATCCGGCTAGATCGGTGTTCAATCGCACCACCAGCCCCGATGTCGGCTCCAGCCTGCTGTCGCGGGTGTCGTAGGAAATTTCCTGTCCCACCATGGAGGTTATGCTTTCCCCCTCCTGTTCGCGGATGAAACGCGAAGCTAGAGTAGAAACGTTTGAGATGTCGGTTTTCTGTAGAGTATAGCTCAGGCGTTGCCGCATCTCCTCCGACAACGGGAATCCGGCGCGGAGCGAAAATCCGGTGTCGGTCTGATCGTAGGAACTTTGCGTCTGGTTGTCGCGTATTACGTGGAAGATGTCGAAGCCTGCGCTGAGATCCCTATCCAAGAAATAAGGTTCGGTGAAGCTGAGGTCGATTTGCTTGGTTGTGCCAGACACCGTAGCCCCTATTTTGGCGTCCTGGCCTTTGCCGAGGAAGTTGCGCTCGCGTATATTGAAGTCGCCCAACGGGCCGTCGGTGGAGGAAAAGCCCGCTCCGAACGAGATTTCTCCGGTGGCTTTTTCCTTTACCTGAACTTCCAGATTGGCGCGATCGGGTTGAGCCCCGTCGGCGGGAGTGATTTTGGCTTCTTCGAAAAATCCCAGATCCTTCACGCGCTGTTCCGAACGCCGCATCTTGCTGACGCTGAACGGGTCGCTTTCGGCCAGCATGATTTCCCGACGGATCACCTTGTCCAAGGTCCTGCTGTTGCCTTTGATGTCGATCGTGCCGACGTAAACCTGCGGTCCTTCCTTGACGCGGAAAAGGATGTCCACTGTCGAGGTTTCGCGGTTTTTCTCCATTTCTGGAGTGACTTCGGCGAAGGCGTATTGCCGGTCTCCCAGCGTGGCCGTCAGCTTGTTGACGCTGCGTTCCACCACTTCCGCGCTGTACCAGTCGCCCTGCTTGGAAAATATATCCTGTCGCAATGTTTCTCCGTCCAGTCCTTTGATGTCGCTTTGTATGGAGATTTTTCCGAAGCGATAGCGTTGCCCTTCGTCGACGCTGAAGGTCAGGAAGAAATCCTTGCGATCCGGGGACAGCTCCGCCACCGCCGAGGTGACGCGGCATTCCAGATAGCCTTCGTTCAGGTAAAAGCGGCGCAAGAGGTCGCGGTCGTAGGATGTGCGATCGGGATCGTAGAAGTCGACGGTGGAGAGTATCCTCCACCACGCGCTTTCGCGGGTGTTAATTACCCCGCGCAGATCGCTTTCGCTGAAATGATCGTTGCCGACGAAACGTATACGGCTCACTCCGGTATGCTTGCCCTCGGAGATTTCAAAAACCACGTCGACGCGATTTTGTTCCAGCTTCACCAGTTTTGGTTCCACAACAGCCGCGAAGCGTCCAGAACGCCGGTAAAGCTCCAGCACGCGTTGCACGTCGCGCTGGACGCGGGGAAGGGTGTAGACCAGACGCGGCTTTATCTGCACCTCTTTTTCGAGATCTTCGGTCGAAATCGCGTCGTTGCCCTCGAAGGCCACGCGGTTGATTATCGGGTTCTCGGAAACGGTAACCACCAAGGTCGATCCTTCGACGGTTATGGCGATGTCGGAAAACAGTCCGGTCGCGTACAACGCCTTCATCGAAGCGTCGACATTTTCGCTTGTGACTTCTTCTCCTTTGGCGACGGTCAGATAGGAAAGCACGGTTTCCTTTTCCAATCGTTGCGCGCCGTCCACCCGTATTTCCGAGACTTGGACGCCACCGGAAATCGGAAACATCTCCAACGGAGCGTCCTCGGCGCGGACCGGAGAAACGCAAACGGCCACCAGCGCGAAAATAATCGCCGAAACCGCCGGAGACGGCTTGCGGAGAGACGGAAAGCGACGGTTCGCCGACGCGGCGAACGCTCCGAGATTCCGGAGCAGGGTTTCAAGTATTTCGGAGAGAGGCGAATGCGTCACGAGAACAACCCGCTGATATAAGACACGACGCGCAGATGAACCAAGTCGTTCCAAGTGGCGAAGAGCATCAAAGACAAAACCAAGGCCAATCCCAGCCTAGCTCCGTATTCCTGCGCCCGTTCGCTTAGCGGTTTTCCTCTGGCGGCTTCTACGAGATAGAACGCCAAATGCCCGCCGTCGAGCAAAGGTATGGGGAAAAGATTTATCAAGCCGAGGTTGATGGATATGACCGCCATAAACCACACTATGGTGTCTAACCCGTCCTTGGCGACTTTGCCCGACATTTCGGCGATTCGCAAAGGTCCCCCCAGCTCCTCCGAGCCGCGGGTTCCCATGATCATCTGCCCCACGCCCTTCAGCGTTCCGGCGGTCATATTCCACGTTTCGACGAAAGATTGGGCTATGGCTTCCAGCGGCGATAGCTGGCGGTGTTCGATGGCCGATGAGGTTATGCCCAGCCTTCCCGAAACGTGTTCCCCGCCTAGCCGATCGGTTATGCGGGTCACGTCCGGCGAGGCCTCGATGGCCATTTCCGTTCCGTCGCGATTCAGTTCGATTACGGCCTTGTTTCCAAGATTTAGGGCTATTGTGCGGCGGATATCCTCGAAGCTTTCCATTTTCTCGCCGTCGATCGACAATATCTCGTCGCCGGGCATTATCCCCGCCCGTTCCGCCGCGCTCGCTTCCATCACCTTCTCTACTACCGGCGGAGTGTACGGCTTGCCGTTCACCCAAAACACGGCGGCCAATACTACGATGGCGAAGATGTAATTGGCGGCGGGGCCTGCCGCGACTATGGCCATGCGCTTGGAAACCGATTGATGCCAGAAGGCGACTTTTTTCTCCTCAGCGGTCATGGTCTTGACGGATTCGGAGGGCGCGCTGCTGGCGGGATCGCTGTCGCCGAACATCTTCACGTAGCCGCCCAAGGGCAGCCACGCCACGCTCCACCTCGTGCCGTGTTTGTCGTTAAAGCCGAATATCTCGCGCCCGAAGCCGATCGAGAAGGTTTCCACCCGAACGCCGCAGCGGCGGGCTACCCAATAGTGTCCGAACTCGTGCGCGAACACCACGACGCTGAGAACGACGACGAACGGCACGGCGTAGTGGACTGCCAATTCCCATAATGACGAAAGATGCTCCATCGTTTACAACCTCTTCACTTGTTCTTCGGCATAGCGTCTTGCCGCCGTGTCGGCTTCTCGCAACACGTCCAGATCGGAAAGCGGGGCGTGCGGTCCATGGTTAAGCGCGGTTTCGTTTATCTTTTCTATGTCCAGAAAACCGATACGTTTGTCAAGGAAGGCCTGCACCGCCACTTCGTTGGCGGCGTTCATTACTGCCGGAGCCGTGCCGCCCATCTGCATCGCGCTGCGCGCCAGACGCAGGGCGGGGAACTTCACGGGATCCGGAGCTTCGAAAGTCAATTGCCCCAGCTTGGCCAGATCCAGCTTCGCCGCCGGAGTGGCCATGCGCTCCGGCCATGCGAGGGTATAGGCGATGGGAATTCTCATGTCCGGCGATCCCAGCTGAGCCAGAAGCGAACCGTCGACGTATTCCACCATGCTGTGGACGGTCGATTGCGGATGCACCAAAACGTCGATTTTTTCTGAGGGCATCTGGAAGAGGTGGTGAGCTTCTATCACCTCTAGCGCCTTGTTCATCAAGGTTGCGCTGTCGACAGAGATTTTCGCGCCCATGTTCCATACCGGATGCTTGATGGCTTGCTCCGGCGTGACGGCGGCCATCTCTTCGCGGCTTTTCAGGCGGAAGGGGCCGCCCGATGCCGTGATTATAAGCCGAGCTATGCTGTCGCGGCGGTCGAAGTCGAACACTTGCCAGATCGCGTTGTGTTCGCTGTCCACCGGCAACAGCTTGGCTCCGGCCTCGGCCACCGTACGCATCATCAAGGGGCCGGCGCACACCAAGGTTTCCTTGTTGGCGAACGCCACCATAGCTCCGCGTCGGGCGGCGGCTAGGGTTGAAGGCAATCCGGCGGCACCGACGATGGCGGCCATTACCCAATCGCTGTCGGCTTCCGCCGCGTCGACCACCGCCTGTGGACCTGCGGCCACCGTTACGTTGGTTCCGGCCAAGGCTTCCTTAAGAGCGTTATATTGGGTTTCGTCGGCCACGACCGCCAGATCGGGGCGCAAGGCGCGGGCTTGTTCGGCCAGCAGCTTGACGTTGCGCCGCGCCGTCAATGCCACCACCTGATATTTCTCCGGCGAGCGCGAGATGAGATCCACGGTTTGCGTTCCTACGGATCCGGTCGAACCCAATATCGCCACCCTGCGGCGGATTGAGGAGGACAAGGGGGGCTTTCCGAGTTGGTTTTGCGATATGTTCATTGCCGCGTTCATGTTCATAGTTGCCACCAAGCGTTGATTATTCCTGATTTATGGAAGATCGCCAGAAAAATTCCGGCTGCCAGAAGACCGTCGATTCTATCCAGAACTCCGCCATGGCCGGGAATCAGTTTGCCACTGTCCTTTACATCGAATTTGCGCTTTATCCATGATTCGAACAAGTCTCCGGCTTGGGCGATAATGGCCACGACGCCTGCTAGCCATGCGGAGATAAGGGGATGGACGGCGGCTAACGCGACGGCGAAGCAGTATCCGGCCAAGGCCGCCGCCGTCATTCCGCCGATAAGCCCGGCCCAAGTTTTCTTGGGGCTTACCGAAGGCAATAGCTTGGGGCCGCCTATGGTTCGTCCGCAGATATATGCTCCGATGTCGGTAGCCCATACCGTCAGGAACAGATAAAGGGCGATGCCGAAGCCGCCGCTTTCCGGTTCGCGCAGCAGCATCAAAGACATGCCGCTTCCGGCCAAGTAAACGACGCCTCCGCCGACCCACCATAGGCTTCGTTTACCGAGGCTTGCATAGAGGCCTATCAACAACAGAAGCGCAGTTGCCAAAGCAGACATCGCCGCGCGGTCGTCGGGCAGGACGGCCACGCTCGCCAAAGCCGCCAGCATGACTACATAGGCGGACAGCTTTACGGCCTTGGTCGAGGCGGGCGCGGTCATGGAGATCCATTCCCGCAGAGCCAAGGCCATTACGGCGACGACGGCAATGTTGTAAGTCCATCCGCCCAGCCAGACGCAAAGCAGAACCGCCGGAGTCAGCGCCAGCGACGACAGGGTTCGCAGCCGCAAGTCGGATCCGGCGAACTTGGCGGCGAGAGGGGATGCGGGCGTTTCAGGCGTTGCCATCGGGCGTTGCTCCATAACGCCTTTCGCGGCGTTGAAATTCGGATATGGCCTCGGCCAGATGCTCGCCGGAGAAATCAGGCCACAAAACGTCCATGAACACGAACTCGGCGTAGGCCGATTGCCACAACAGGAAGTTGGAGATGCGCTTTTCGCCGCTGGTGCGGATGACCAGATCGGGATCGGGAGCTCCGGCGGTAAACAGGAAACGCTCCACCGTTTTCTCGTCCACCGTCTCGGGATCTATCCGCCCGTCCTTGACGGCCAAGGCGATGGAGCGGGCGGCGGCGGCGATTTCCTGCCTTCCGCCATAGCTGAGGGCGATGGTCAGGTTCAGGGCTTGGTTGTCGTGCGTCATGGTTTCGGCTTCGGCTATCATCTCGACCACGTCGGGGGGGAGAGGGGCTTTGTCGCCGATGATCCTTATCCGCACGCCGTCTTTGTGCATCGCCTTGAGATTGCTTCGCAGATACAGGCGCAACAGCTGCATCAGCTCCTGAACTTCGGTTATAGGCCGCCGCCAGTTTTCCGAGGAAAAGCTGTAAAGAGTTATGTGGCTGATGGGCAGGCCGCGGGCGGCGTTCAACGCGCGTTTGACGGCCTCCATGCCATAGCGGTGGCCGACGGTGCGCGGCAACCCCCGCGCAGCAGCCCATCTGCCGTTGCCGTCCATGATGATGGCGACGTGCAGCTTGCCGGCCTTGCCCTGAGGGTTTTTGTTGTCCGAACCGCCGTCAGCCACCTGCGGCATCTCCCTGAGTTAGGTTTATAGGTTGTAATTTGCGACGCCTGAGCCTGCGGTGCCTGAGCCTGCGGTGCCTGAGCCTGTCGAAGGCACCGCCAGACCACGAAGAACCAGACGCCTTGACGGCGGCACACTATCATCATCACCATGCGGACAGTAACACAAAATTAACCGACATTCGCGCCGCCAAACAGTTTTCCCCCGCAAAAATAAAGTGGCAACAATTCGGCGAAAAGGTTAAAATACGGGCGTAGCGATTCATGAGAGCATTTGCTTTGGGTTCGTAAAACATGTTCCACCGCGCCGCCATAATAGTGACGCTGTTTTTTATCACCATAGGCTGCGTGGTTGGGGGGTATTCTTCCAGAGCAGAGGCCGATGGGGCCATAAAAGACCTTGGAGCTGCGATCAAGAGGCTAAAGGCAGATGTTGCCATGCCTATGGATGAAGATGTCATTAAGGGCATAGAGACGTACGTAAGGGAAGATTGGAAACAATATTTTTATCCAATTGCTTTAATGGAGGCTAGCGGATACCCATGCAGTCCCGTGCCTGGCCCTAATCCATACAATTGTTACGGCTTGACCCAAGTGCAGGCTTCTCCAGGGCATATTACGGCTTGTGGCTTCAAAAGTTTGAGCGAGTTTCATACTGCTATAGATGGTCCTATTGGTAGGGCAGGAAAGGCGTGGACAAGAACAGCGCGTTTATCATGTGATCGATCAACCATAAAAACCGCATTGCAGTGCGGACAGATTGTTTTTGAAGAGACTTCGAAGAAATGCACTGGATGGGGGGCTAAGATATGTTCTTATGAGGGGCCATGTTGGTGTAATCAATCTAAGTGCGGGGTTAAGGATGATGGGGGGGCTAAAGGATACCCCGGATCCCTTACCGCTCCATGCCCATATGCCAATGCGGTTTGTTCGGTGTTTGGCGTTGATTGCACGACAGGGGAAGGGGCGGAGGCGATGAGGGCTACGCTTGCAAGGGGGGGGGCAATTAAAGGAGATATTAGTGTCTATGCAGTTCATACGGATGATTCGAGCAAGGTTGGAACTGACTATCCTAATAAAATTAACGGCAAAAAAGCCGTATATACTGATAAACCTCTTGGGCGCAGCTGCGTAAACTCTGGTTCCTTGCAGAGCTTACATAACCATCGTTTCACCAGCATATACGGCAATGAGGCGGTGCGCGGGCTGGTAAAGGTGAAAGACGATGCTCTTCAGAACGTGATCTCCAGATCTCCGGCGCAGGACGTCATAAAGTGCTTGCGAATTAAATTGCAGATATTTGATATAATCCAAAAACTTATAGAGGGAGTTAACGCGATTGCGATAGCTGTCGGGCTTTTATTGCAGCAGATAATGAACTGGGTTTGCGACTATGTCGCCACTACAATAAACAACCTGCTTTCGTTTCTATGCATTCCGTTGCCGGATCTGAGTCTGAATTTCGGGCTCCCGTCTTTGGAAAAGAAGTACTGCAACGGTATCCAGTTGATAACGGCGACATCAGGGGCAATGTCGTTGCCGGAAGATCTGGATCGCTTGAAGTATTTCGATGTTCGCAGGCATATGAGCAACGATCTGTTGCAGGGGATAAACAAATTGAAATAGGCGGAGTTATGGACGATGGTTAAATATAGGTTTACATAAGCGGAAAATATTTGGCGTTTATAGTGGCTGGGGCGGGGCTTCTTTTGTGTACAAGTCGTTGTGGTTGGGGTAAAATCGCAGTGTGTCTATTTGGGGGGATCGTTATGCGGTCTTTTGCGTTGTTTTTCTTTGTGGCATTCGCGCTTGCGTTGGGCGGAGCGTCCTTTTTGGGGGCAGGAACGGCACTGGCAGCTTCTGAGGGGTTGGAGGCCGAAAAAGCCGTTGATACCGATTGTGAGAAATCCTCTAATGCCGGAGCGCAGGGATATTACAACAGGAGAGTTACAACTCAACGCGAGGCGTTTTTCGCGCAGGAAAGGCCTAATTATACCAAATGTTTGAAGATTAAATTGAATATCTACTTAGTCATTCAGGCTTTGGTAGAGGGGATAAACGCTATTGCTATCGCCATAGGGGTCTTGTTGCAGAAGATCATAGATTGGGTGTGCGAAGCGATAGCCACAACCATAAACAACCTGCTGTCCAAACTTTGCATCCCGTTGCCGGATCTTAGCCTGAATTTTGGGCTTCCGTCGTTGGAGAGAAAGTACTGCAACGGCATCCAGTTGATAACCGCGACGTCCGGATCAATGTCGTTGCCGGAAGATCTGGATCGCCTGAAATACTTCGACGTGCGTAGGTACATGAGCAAAGACACGCTGAACGCCATAGAAAGCACGCGTTGAGGATTATCTTTCGTCACGATTTCGTGTCATGATGGGGTGGAAGAATGGGTATGCCGGATTCAGAATCGATTTCGTTTAGCACCGTGCGATCTGGCGTCAGGCCCAAGTTCCTTGTCGCGATTTTCCTTGTTCTGCTTGCGGTTTTTGCCTCGTTTCAGCCGCGTCAGGCGCAAGCCGTCACTTGCGTCTGTCCGGAATGCACGGCGGCTGTAACCACGTCGTGGGTTAAGGAGGCGATCGAGTGGGCGAAGACCATAGCCCTTTTGGGACAAATAGTCACAGCGGTCACATCGGTGTATGAGCTTTTTATGGACGAAGCGTCGAAGTTGGCTTCTACGATCAACATCACGAGCTTAATTCAAACGCGAACACAGATAGAATTGGCGGATGCCAAGGAGGCTCACGCCGAGGCGTTGTCGTTGGCCGAAATGGCGGCGGATGCGGCAGGGAAAATGGCTCAGGCGGTGACCGCGTCCGGGATTAAGTGCAACCAAAGATCAGTTGCTGCCGCAGCCAGTGGCGCGGGGCAATCGTCGGCGCGGGCTATAGGCGATTCCTATATAGGGGAAAGATGCCGTAGCGGTTCCGGTGTTTGCAATGGATTGGATTATGGCGTGGAGGCATTTAATCATAAGTGCAGCAGCGACAGCGGCAAAGAGAAAACCGGAAATTCTAACACTGATCCGGATAATTGCGTTCCCAGCAATAAGGAATTTATAGATGGCTCCAACACCGTTAAGTTTCTCAATTCCCCGGATTTGATCATTGAGGTTCCGGATACTAAAGATGGAGGAAGTTACAACGGAGAAACGTCAAAGAAGCTTGCTCCCAAAAACGATGCGCAAAAACGTTATGTGGCCGCGCTAGACGCTTGCTATACGATGGTTGGGGCGCGTCCCCGCGGTCCTGGCCCGAAAGATTTGAGTCCTAAAGCCGTTCAGTGTCGGGCCGTGTTAGATCGTTGTTCGGTGATTGAATCCGCGCTTAGGAATTCATGCCTATACAGGCTTGACATGATGGCGCGTCCGAATAGCAATGATGATGCAAAAAAGGACGAAAGGGAAGCGCAGAAGAAGGCGTGCGAGGCGGTGGTGGAAAAAAGGATGGGCGGAGATGCCCCGCAGATATACAAGGACTGCGTGGATGGCAAGGGCATGAGCAAGTACGCTGCGGATCGCCTTTTTCATCTCGCGTGTGCTTCTGGATCGCTGTACGATCAGCTAACGCTTGCCGGAACCGGCGCGGCTGAACAGCTTAGCCAAGTGATCCAATGCAGCACAATGCGGGTGGCGGTGGAGATAAAGCAGGCCGCAGATATGAATGCTGTCGCCAATTCGGCCGTGGGTATGGAGAGCGTCAGTCGTTGCTGGGCTTCCGCAGCAGCTATTTGTGGAAATTGACGGCGGGGTGTTTGGTGTTAAGTTATCGTCCATCGGCTACAGGCGTTAGAAAGTTTTCCGATTAGGTTGATGAGCTTCTCTTGTCGCTTGCGACGGCGGGATTCCTCCCCCTTCTTAGGGGGAGGTTAGGTGGGGGTTAGTGAC
>JAYRGC010000010.1:0-25297 GCA_041908065.1 Alphaproteobacteria bacterium
GCTCGCAATGACGGCGCTTGGCCGTCTACTTCGCAAATGACAGCGATTGCCGCTGCTTTTGGATGCAAAATTAACCACCCGTTTTGCGTAGGAGCCGTCTTTAAACGCTTTGGCCTGTTGGTTGTCGCGGCGGTCGTTCTGGCGGCGTGGGCGGTTTTTCCGGCAGCGGAATCTCATGCCGCTCGCGAGGCTTCTTTCGTCAATCCGGCGGCTACGTCCGGCAAGGCGGAGGACGAAGCTGTGGTGGTGGAGCCGAAGGCTGACACCGACATAGGCGATTCCATAGTCAACATATCCAGACGTACGACGCTGTTTTTTGTGAACAAGACCATCGTCCCGATAGCCGTCGAAGGCGTCGCGCTTAGCGGCGACGGCAACGTCAAGAACGAGATAGTAAGCGACGATTGTTCGAAAAGCGGGCAAATCGCAGCCTCCAGCCGTTGTTCGGTGGTGGTGGAGGTCACGCCGTTGAGCAGCGGGACATGGACGGTTGAATTGACGATGACTCACAAGGGGGCGGGGCGGTTGGCTCGCGCCCGCATCATCGGCAAAACCAGCAATCCGTCCGCCTCCTCGGAAAAGAAGGACGCCGGTTTGGCGTTGAGCACCAAGGATGTGAAGCCGGTTGATTTCGGGGCGGTAGAGCTGAACGGGACCAAAGTCGTCCGTTCAGCCCTGATGATAAACGACAGCCCCGAGACGATAACCATCCTGTCCATAGACGTGATCGCCGCCGACAACGGACTGCAACGCTTGGATCAGGGATGCGAAGTCGATATGGAGCTTAAGCCGGCCGAATCTTGCCCCGTCACTTTGATCTGGAAGCCGGAAACCAAGGGCGTTGTTTCCACCGATTTGATCGTGCGCCACACCGGACGATTGGGGTTCGCGGTGGTTCCTTTGCGCGGATCCACCCAAGGTGCTGATTCCGGACAATCTTCTTCCGGCGGTTCGGTGTCGGGCGGGACTTCGGTGTCGGGCAGCGGCAAGGGCGGCGCGTTGAAGCCTCCGCCGTTAAACGCCGCCGACGAAGTGGAAAAGGCCTTGTCCGGAAAAATGCAGCCGATTTCTTCCGACATGATACCGGCTTCGGCTATAGGCGGAGACGGGAAAACCGAAGCTAAGAAGGCGGAATGCAAAATAGGTAGCATCAATCTTATCGGCACGATAGGAAACCGCGCGATACTTTTGAAGCCCGACGGCAAAACCGCGATAGCCGAGGTGGGGGAGGAAGTGGAATGCGGGGATTCTAGCGCGAAGCTATTGGGAGTCACCCCCAAGGGAGCGGAGCTGTCGTTTGAGGGCAAGAAATTAAACGTCGTTCTAAAGGCTTCGGACGCGTTGACCGGAAAAGCCGCGCAAGCGTCAGCTGCGAAATTAAATCCGCAGGGCGGCGACGGGAAGGTTTTGCCGCAGATGCCTCCTCAAGCAGGGGCGCAGCGATGAGCGAAGTCGTCATCGCCAACGACGAAAATGCCGTTTCATCATCGGATTCCGGTTCAGGAACTTCCCGCGTAAGCCAGCGGCACTACGATTTGGCGTTGACCGAGCAGGCGATGCGTCGCGCCTCGGGCAAGCAGCTTACGCTTGAGGAGATACTTCGCCGCAACGGTTTCGTTCACGGCACCCCCACCGCCAGACACGCCAAGCTGCGCGGCGGCAATCGCGACGACATGACCATGCAGGCGTTGCGGCTTTACGTTCCCGCCGCCAGCCAAGCCGCCATGGGGGTATGCCTTCTGGAGCTTCGCGACGGCACGCTGCGCATAGCCGTCGGCGACCGAATGGACGACGCGGACATAATCCGTATCACCAACTCGTTGCAGCGCGCCGGACACGAAATCCTGAAGATAGACGTGGAGCCTTGGGATCAGGCCGAGTTGGCCAAGCTGATGCGCGAACAAAGCGAGATAGCCGGAGAGCGGCTGTTGCGCGTCTTATCCTCCTTGGCCAAAAACCCTGACGACGCCACGCTGATCGAGCAGGCGGTCAACGACATCCTCGCCGAGGCGTTGCAAAGCCGCACTTCGGATATTCACTTGTCGTTGCAAGAGGACGACGCCCGCTGTTGGATAAGGTATCGCGTCGACGGCGACTTGGTTTACAAGCATCTTTTGCCCCACCGCGTCATGGCCCCGATCGTCACCCGTATCAAGACCGACGCCAGAATGGACGCGGCGGATCGCCAACATCCTCAGGACGGAAGGCTGTCGTTCGAATGGCAGGGGCGCGTCATCGACGTTCGCGTGGCCGCCTTGCCGGTTTCGCCCTCGGGCGAGAAGCTGACCATGCGTTTGCTGGATCGCGAAAACCTGCGCGGTTTCGACGAGCTTTTCATGCACTCTCCGGTGGTGGCCGAACGCCTACGCAAGGCCGTTCACGGCCACACCAAGGACGGCGGTCTGATAGTCGTCAGCGGTCCTACGGGTTCCGGTAAGTCCACGACGCTTTACGGCATCATTCAGGAAATAGACCGCGCCGCCCGCGCCGTGTATTCGGTGGAGGCTCCGGTCGAATACGACATGCCGCTGGTGGATCAAACCTCCGTCACCGACAATTCGGCCAACACCATAGCCGACATAATACGCGCCCTGATGCGCCACGATCCCGACGTCATAATCATCGGCGAAATGCGCGACAGCGACACGGTCGAGGCCGCATTGCGCGCCACCGAATCCGGACACCTTGTCATCACCACGGTCCACGCCGTCGACGCTTTGCACACCTTGGATCGCATCGACGGGTTTTTAGGATCGGCCTATCGCACCAGCGGCTTGTATATTCTCGGCCACGCTCTGGTCGCCAGCTTGTCGCAACGCCTTGTTAAAACGGTATGTCCGGCTTGTCACAAGACCGACACAGCCCTGAACGTTTACGGGGAGGATCGTTGCTCGGACATAGGAATATCTCCGACCGAGGACGTCGCCTTGGCCACCAAGGGCGGATGCGATTTGTGCAACCACACCGGATTTTTAGGTCGAACCTTGTTGCTGGAGGCGATGTTTCCGCCCGAGGATCAGGCCAGCCGCCGCGCCATAACCGAGATGATGGTATCAAACGTCACTTCCTCGGTCGTCGAAGTTCCGGGAACCATCTATATTCCGCGCCGCGATACCATACGCGACTTGATACGCCGCAACGCCATAGACGCCAATATGGGCGCGGCGTTGATGGTGGAGGAAGTGGCCTCGCGCCAAGGCAGGGGTCGATGAAGCTCTATCGCGCCCGCTTCGCCCAGACGATGACCGGAGGCAGCACTTCGGTTCGCGAGGAGGCTTTCTATCTTCCCAACGAAACGGCGGTTCGCAAGCATTTGCGCTCCAAGGGGCTGTGGCCGATTTCCATCCGCGAACAAAAGCCGCCGATGTTCGAGTGGATGGACATTCGTTCCCGCGAATGGCAGATACAGCTGTTGCGGGCGTTGCGATTTCAGACCGCCACGTCGTCCGCCGGAACCGCCTTGTTGAACATCATCGAAGGCGAAAGCGATCCGCGCCGCCGTTTGGCCTTCCTACCCACCAGAACCGTTTTGAAGGGCGGAGGATCCTTCGCCGACGCGCTGAAGGCGTTGCATTTGATGGACGCGGCCACGATGGCCATCATCGCCGCCGGAGAGAGGGCGGGAGATCTGAAAGGCGTTATCCAGCATGCCATCGAACACGTCGACGAAAAGGGCAAGCAGTACAAGGCAGTGGTCGCGGCTTTGGGCTGGTTGTCGTTCGATATAATCAGCATCGTCGGCTCCATATGGGGAACTCAATTCGGGTTCATCCCTTATCTGAGAAAGCAGGGCAGCAAAAGCACCGAGCCCGGCGCGGCGGAAAAATTCGAACAAGGGCTTAACATGGCCACTTGGATGAACGGCACGCTTTTGGTTATAATCACCGCCATCATGGTCGGCGGCGGATTGTTGGCCGTGTTGTGGTGGGCTAACCGCCACAAAAGCGATCACTTCACCTCGCGCTTGTTGATAAAAACTCCTATAGTCGCCAGCTATATGCGTAACGTAAGCATGCAGGATTCCTGCAAGCTGGTGTCGCGGCTTTTACGCGGCAAGGTCCCTCTGGCCGACGCCTTGAAAATCATTGCGGAAAGCACGGTCGAGCCGTCTTCCCGCCAGTACTGGAGGGAATGCCGCAACCGCATAATGGCCGGCATGGAGCCTTCGCGGGCGTTGGCGACGCCCCCGATGGAAAAGTCCGAGCGCGACCAGCTGTTGACGGTTCAATCCGTCGATCAGCTTTCCGAGGTTTACGCCGCCATCGCCGAGGAACGCACATCAATGGCCAAGACGGACAGGCGCAAGGTTGTCATGATGGGTATAATGTCTATGATTGTCTTGTCGGGAGCCACCGTTTTGACCATGGTATACTTGCTGATGTTGCAAAACGAGGGAATCCTCAACAGCCTTAGCGAGATGAAGGGCGGATAAAACATGGACGGTTCCTTGCTCGACAAGATAAAGGAAAAATCGGCGGCGGCTTTGGCCGCTTTCAAGCGCGACAAGGCGGACGATTTGGACGACGTTTCCGCCGCGCCGAAGTTCGAGGAAAAACCCAAGCCCAACATGGTTAGCGACGACGCCTACAGTTCGTTGTCCCGCGTGCTGGTGGGGGATCTGGCCGCTATCGAAGGGTATTATTTTCCGCCGGAGCTGATAGGCGGCAGCTGTCCTCGAGTTCACGGCAGCGAGGAATCCACCGTGTGGAACGCCGCCGCCGACGCTGCGGACAGCGAACGGGTGCATGTGGTTTGGCACGCGGCGGGGGAGCGCGTCTGGTACATAGCCGTTCGGGCGGCAGACATGGCGTCCCATCCGCATACTTGGTGTCCCTTCGCGGCGTTGTTGCCGGGGATGAAGGACGCCGTTCCGCCTCCGGCGTGCTATACTTGCTACAGCGACGAAACGGCTGTGATGATGACCATCTCCGCCGACGGCTTGCAGATCCATCGCGGCACTTCGTCGGTTTTGCGCGCCAAGGCCGAACGCACGGCGCGGGAGCTGGGCGGCGCGCCGGTGATAGATCTTGTGCCTGACGTGATCGCCGGATTGTCGCCGACGCCTTGGTTTTCGATGTCGTTGTTCGAGGACAGATCGCGGCGAATATTGTCGGCGGTGTCGGTGTTCGCCTCGATGGCGGTGGCGGCGGTGGCGGTGTTTATTTGGTTCGTCGCCGCGATGGCGGCTATGAACGCGCGCGGCGACATCGAAGCGACGCGGGCGGAGGGAGCCGAAAAATCCGGCCAATTATTAAAGATGGTGCAGGATCTTCGCGCCAGCCCGATGCGGGAGCAGTTGGCCAAATTCGCCGATCTGAACGACGGCTTGCTGGCTTTGAACGGCTTGCTGGAGGTGTACCAGATAAAAGACGGGAAAATCCTGTGGCGGGCGGTTTTGCCGCCCAGCGTAACTTCGGAGCGAATCAACGAATTGGGGGGACAAACGCTCGACAGCAACGCTAATGGAGTGGTCGTGGGCAACAGCAAGGAAGCGTTGACTATGACGAACGCTCCTCAAAGAAGGTAACGGATAATCGAAATGGCTTTGAAACGGGTAGGGATAGTAACCAGCGGCGGCGATTGCGCCGGACTTAACGCCGTCATCCGCGCCGTGGTGCTGCGCGCCGCCGGAATCGGTTGGGAGGCGATAGGCATAGAGGCCGGAAACCACGGCCTGCTTTCCCGTCCGCCGCGCTTCCGCAAATTGGAAGTCGAGGACGTGGATTCCTATATGCTTCGCCACGGAGGCACGATTTTAGGCACTACCAATCGCGGCGATCCCTTCGCCTATCCCATGCAGGACGGCAGCATGGTCGACCGTTCCGGCGAGTTCATAGAGGGGTTTCGACTGTTGGGCTGCGACGCGCTTATCGGCGTCGGCGGCGACGGCAGCCTTGACATACTGAACCGCTTGGCGACGCAGGGCGGGTTTCCCTTGGTCGGCGTGCCGAAAACGATAGACAACGATTTAGGCTTGACCGAAACCTCCATCGGTTTCGATACCGCCGTCGCCGTGGCGACAGAGGCATTGGACAGGTTGCAGCCCACGGCGGCCAGCCACGACCGCATAATGGTTTTGGAAGTGATGGGGCGCGACGCCGGACACATAGCGTTGTCGGCTGGCATAGCTGGCGGGGCTGACGTTATCCTGATCCCCGAAATACAGCACGACTTGCGAAAGGTGGCGGCGCATATCTCGAACATCCGCCGAAGCGGCAGGAATTTCGCCCTGATAGTGGTGTCGGAGGCCGTCAAGACCTGTTCGGGCGAGACGGTGACGCAATCCCGCGAGGGCGAGCGCGTCAGGCTTGGCGGCATCGGCCATTATGTGGGGGAGCGCATAGCCGAAATGTGCCAAGCCGAAACCCGCGTCACCATTTTGGGGCATGTTCAGCGCGGCGGCCAACCCAGCGCGCAGGACAGGCTTTTGGCTTCGGCCTTCGGCATCCGCGCCATGGATCTGGTGGCGGCTGGAAAGTATGGGCGCATGGTGGCGTGGTCTAATCGCGGCGTGATAGACGTTCCCATCAGCGAAGCGATAGCGCGTTACCAACAGGTGGAAATAGACGGCGCGCTGATAAAAACGGCGCGAGGTTTGGGGATATGTCTGGGGGATTAGTGGAATGCTCCAAGGAAAGCCATGATCTCCGTCCTGCAAATCATCCCGTCCCTCGCCGCCGGAGGAGCTGAAAGGGCTTGCGTAGACGTGGCAATAGGCTTGGCGCGGCGCGGCGATCGGTCTTTCGTGGTTTCCTCGGGCGGAAGAATGGTTGCCGAACTGGAGACAGGGGGAGCCGCGCATATAACCCGCGACGCGAAGACCAAGAATCCGGCTAAAATACTCAAGAACGCGCTTTGGCTGGCCGATTTCATAAGGCGGGAGAAAATAGACGTGCTGCACGCCCGCAGCCGCGCTCCGGCATGGAGCGCGTGGCTGGCTTGCCGCATGACCGGATGCCGCTTCGTTACCACATTTCACGCCGCTTACAAGTTCTCGAATCCGGCGAAAAAGCTCTATAACGGCGTGATGGCGAAGGGGTGGCGAATAATCGCTATTTCCCGCTTCATCGCCAAGCACATTGCCGATGAATACGGGGTGGGAGAGGAGACGATAAGGCTGGTCTATCGCGGCATCGATCTGGAGAAATTCGATCCGGCCAAAATCAATCCTGCCTCGCGCCGGACCACGCGCCGCGAATGGGGTGTGATGGAAGATTGCCGCATCGTTCTTTTGCCCGCCAGATTGACCCCGATAAAAGGCCATTCCCTGCTTATCGAGGCGTTGTCATTGATGCCCAAGGAATTTGCCGACGTTCATGCCGTTATCGTCGGCGACGATCAACGCGGCGGAGGATACCGGCTGGAGCTGGAAAGGCTGGCGAAAGATCGCGGCGTAGGCGATCGCGTTCGTCTTTTGCGCCACAGCTCCGATATGCCTGCCGCCTATGCGGCTGCGGATGTCGTGGCGGTTCCTTCCTTGGTGGCCGAGGGGTTTGGCCGCACGCCGGTCGAAGCGATGGCGATGGGCGTGCCGGTCATAGCCAGCGATTTGGGCGCGGTGGGGGAAACCGTTTTGGACGGCGAAACCGGATGGCTGTTGCCGCCGGAAAACCCCGTTTTGTGGCGCGACGCCATGGTTCGCGCCCTGAGCATGAAGATCGAGGAAAAGAACGCTTTGGCTGCCGCCGCGATCGCTCGCGTTAAGGCGCGTTTCGACAATAGGGATATGGTCGAAAAGACCATTGCGGTTTATGATGAGGCGAAACCCTGATCGGGAAATCCGCCATGCCAAAACGCGACGCCGAGAGGATAATGGTCATACGCTTAGGCGCGTTGGGGGATCTGACGCTGTGCTTTCGGGCGTTTCAATCTATTCGTTCCGCGCATAAGGACGCCAGAATAGCCATTTTAACGCAACCGGCGTTCGCGGGATTTGCCGGATCCATGCCGTGGTTCGACGAGGTTTTGGCCGATACTCGCCCCCCGGCTTGGCGCATAGGCGAATGGCGGCGGCTGATCGCTCGGGCGCGGAAATTCGCGCCCACCCGCGTTTACGATTTGCAGGGAAAACCGAGGCAGTCTTTTCTGTATATGGCGTTGGGAGGGGCTTTGGCCGGACCCGAGTGGTCTGGCGCGGCTCCGTTTTGTTCGCATCCGCGCCCGTGGCCGCCGCAGGAAGGGATGCACTACACCGATTTTGTGGCCGCGCAGCTGCTCTCCGCCGGAGTGGAGCAGGTCGCGGAAAGCGCAGTCGAAAAAGACTGGCTGTCCGAAAGCGTCGAAGAATTTTTGCTGCCGGAAAAATACGCCCTATTGATCCCCGGGTGCGCTCCGAACCGTTCCTATAAACGCTGGCATCCCGCCAAATACGCCGCGCTGGCTGATAGGCTGAAAGAGAAAGGCGTCGCCTGCGTTGCCATCGGCACGGGACACGACACGGCGGCTATACGCGAGATAACCGCCTTGTCCGAAAACGTTGCGGATCTTTCCGGACGCACTACCTTGAAACAGGTGGCTGAGTTGGCGCGGCGGGCGGTTGCGGTAATAGGCAACGATACCGGTCCCACCCATCTGGCCGCCGCCGCCGGAGGGCGCGTCATCGCGCTGATGTCGGAAAAGGTGAACCCCGTCTGGTCTGCGCCGAAAGGATCTGATGCGCGGTGGATTCAGGGCAGGCCGTTGCGGGATCTGGCGGTCGAGGAGGCATGGACGGCGGTTTCTTGTTGGGTTTAGCGGGATGAACTAAAGTGGCGTTCTGATTTTCCGCCGATGGACAAAGATTATGCGCGAAAAGCTGAAAAACATTCCCCGCCTTTACGTCGAAGGCCGCCTCGCCGTCGGAGAAGACGCGGCCATATCGGCTGAACAGTCGCACTATTTGCGGGATGTCATGCGGCTGAAAGACGGCGATACCGTTCGCGTCTTCAACGCCGAAAGCGGCGAGTGGCTGGCCGCCTTGTCGTTCGGCAAGGGCAAGAAGGCGGCGGCAATTCTCCGCGAAAGGGTTAGGGAGCCGGAGCCTTCTCCGCCTGCCGGCCATCCGGATTTGTGGCTGTTTTGCGCGCCAATCCGCCGCGCCCATTTCGATTTCATGGTTATGAAGGCGACCGAGCTGGGGGCGTATGGGATACAGCCGATCATCACGGATCGCTCCCAAGTGCGAGATGTGAATGTCGAGCGATGCTTGGCCATAGCGATCGAAGCCGCCGAGCAATCGGAAAGATTGTCGATCCCATTGGTTCGGGAGCCGTTGCCGTTGGGGCGCGTGATAGAGGGATGGCAGCGTCAGGAGTTGCCGCTTTTATGCGCCGAGGCGGGGGAGGCGGCATCCATAGCGAAAACTTTGGCCGAAATAGCCAAAACCGATTTGGCGGAGTTCAAATCGGTTGCCGTCATCACAGGCCCCGAAGGCGGTTTTACCGCAGCCGAGTTGGCGGCGTTGCGCGGCATTCCCCGCGCCATGGCGGTTCGTTTAGGGCCGCGCATATTGCGGGCGGACACGGCGGCCTTGGCGGCGATGGCTTGTTGGCAGGCTTGGGCGGGCGATTGGAGATGAAGCAGGACGGGGGGAAGGCATAACGCGATGGCAATAAAATTGGGGCGCAATTTTCTGCACATAATTCGGGATTTCGCCGAGCTGCTGATGGTGCGGCTGAGGATGTTGGGTGATAAGCGCGATCCACGCGACGAGGAAAGGACAAAGCACAACAAATTCGACGTGCTGCCGATGAAGGCGTTGCCCAGCGGACGATTGAGGGTTCAACCTCCGGATAAAAAAGGCGTGGGCAGGGATGCCAGCGGCAATTCCACTCCAGCGAAAGCCGAGGGCAGCCCCTCTAAAAATTACGCCCAGATGTACATGGAGCAGCGCGAAAAGGCGGCGGAAGCTGCCAAGCAAGAGGCCACGGCTAAGAAGCTGGACGAGATAAAGCGGGAAGCCGAGAAGGCCGAAGCGGCCAAGATTGCGGCGGCCAAGGTGGCCGACGAACATCGCGCCCGCGCCAGAGAAATCAAAAACCAGATAATATGGTGGCAGCAACAAACCGATTTGGGACAATACGACCAAAGCACCATCGACGGGAACATCTATAGCCTCAACCAACAGCTTTCCACCATTCCTCCAGAATATTGGCCATAGGTGGCGCAATGAATTATTAACGACTGTATAGTAGTCACTAAGTCGTTAAATCGCGCGAAAACCGCAGCGATAACTTTAAGGGGGATGGAAAAATGCCGCCGGAAATGTCTCCTCGCGATGTCATGGAATACGACGTTCTGATCGTGGGCGCGGGGCCTGCCGGACTTTCGTGCGCGATAAAGCTCAAGCAATTGGCGGCGGCTCGCGGTGGCGAGGTTTCGGTTTGCGTAATTGAAAAAGGGGCTGAGGTCGGGGCGCATATCCTTTCCGGCGCGGTCATGGAAACCCGCGCGTTGGACGAGCTTATACCCGCGTGGCGCGATACGGACGCGCCGATAAAGACCAAGGTCAGCGGCGACAAGTTCATGTTTTTTACCGAAAAGATGGCGTTCCGCCTTCCAACTCCGCCGACGATGAACAACCATGCCAATTACATCGTGAGTTTGGGCGATGTGGCGAAGTGGCTAGGGCAGCAGGCCGAGGCTTTGGGCGTGGAGATATACGCCGGTTTCGCCGGAGCCGAGATACTTTACGGCGAAAGCGGCGCGGTTGTCGGCGTGGCCACCGGAGACATGGGGTTAGGGCGGAACGGCGAAGGCACGCCGAGGTTCGCCCGCGGGGTCGAGTTGCGCGCCAAGCAAACGGTTTTCGCCGAAGGCTGCCGCGGATCGTTGACGCGCCAGCTCTTCGAACGTTTTGACCTACGCGAAGGCGCGCAGCCGCAGACCTACGGCGTCGGAATCAAGGAGATATGGGAGGTTGAACCTTCCAAGCATAAACTTGGATTCGTCCAGCACACCATCGGATGGCCGCTCGGTACCGACACTTACGGCGGTTCTTTCCTGTATCACCGCGAAAATAATCAGGTGGCCATAGGCTTCGTCGTCGGGTTGGATTATTCCAATCCCCACCTATCGCCGTTCGAAGAATTCCAGCGTTTCAAATTGCATCCATCCATTCGTCCGTTGCTGGAGGGGGGCAAACGCCTGAAGTATGGCGCGCGCGCCCTCAGCGAGGGAGGGTTCCAATCCATCCCGCGCTTGATTTTCCGAGGCGGAATGCTGGCGGGCGACACGGCTGGGTTCTTGAACGTGCCGAAAATAAAAGGCATCCACACGGCCATGAAGTCCGGCATCGTCGCCGCCGAGGCCTTGGACGCCTTTTTCGCTCGGGGCGGCGCGGAAAGCGGAGCCGAGCTGCGGGAATATCCCGCGCTTTTGGAAAAATCGTGGCTGTGGAGCGAGCTTAGGTCGGTGCGGAATATCCGTCCGTCCTTCCATTTCGGCTTGTGGGGAGGGATGGTCTACAGCGCGGTGGACAGCATGCTGTTGCGCGGACATTCGCCTTGGACTCTTCCTAATCACGACGACAACTCTCGGATGAAAGTTGCGGCGCATTCTCCCAAGATAGAGTATCCTAAACCCGACGGCATCATCACCTTCGATCGCTTATCATCGGTTTATTTGTCGGGCGCTCATCACAAGGAAGACCAGCCGATCCACTTGCGACTGAAAGACGCAAGCGTTCCTATAAAACTCAATTTAGCTAAATACGACGCGCCGGAATCGCGGTATTGTCCGGCAGGGGTGTACGAGATAGTTCGGGACGCGGACGGGGCAAATCCTAAACTGGTCATAAACGCCTCTAATTGCGTGCATTGTAAGACCTGCGACATCAAAGATCCCACGCAGAACATAGTTTGGACGGTTCCCGAAGGCGGCGACGGTCCAGAATACAGCGGAATGTGAAGTAGTGGCTCTCTTTCAAAACAGGCGGGTAGTTGGTTTTATCGGGGTTGATGCGGCGTTCTGACAGTCGGCGCGGTCTGTTCCTCCCCCTCCGAAGGGGGAGGAACAGACCGCGCTTGCCGAGGGAGCGATTCTCTACCTACCCGTTTTGCGTAAGGGCCGAAATAGTTCAGGGAGCTGGTCGGAGATAACTTCATGCGTTTTGCCAAGATTGCGTTCACGCTGCTGATTTTATCGGCTCTGCCTGCGGCGGCGAGCGCGGCGGAGGTCGCCGCCGTTTCGCCTGCTCCGGTCGCTCCCCATCAGGCCTATGCCGTTTCACCCCATCGCGCCCTGTACCGCATAAACCTCGCATCGGCGAAAAGCGGAAGCAGCGTGACCTCGGTGTCGGGAACCATGATGTTCGAGTTGTCGGACGTTTGCGACGGTTGGGCGGAACAACAGCGGCTGCAATTGCGCTTCACCTATTCCGAGGGAGACGAAGCCGAGGTCGTGACCAACTCGCTCGCTTGGGAATCCAAGGATGGCAAGCGATATAACTTCAACGTGCGGCGTTTGGCCAACGGGGAAGAAACAGAAATCTATCGCGGCAAAGCCGTCTTTGGCGAAAAGGGCATGAGCGTAAAATACGAGTCTCCGTCCGGTAAGACCGTATCCGTTCCCGATGGGGCGGTTTTCCCGATGTCGCATACCTCCATGATTTTGGCGAAGGCTATGAAAGGGGAAGAAAAGTTCTTTTCCTCGTTGGTTTTCGACGGAACAGACGAGGAGGGGATGTCCGAGATAACCACTTTTATAGGACTGCGCGTTAGCGACAGAAAAGCTCCGGAAAACATCAAGGGGTTAAAGGACGCCTCGGTTCTCGCCCGCCCGTCGTGGCCGGTAAGGCTGGCTTTCTTCAATTTGAAGGAAAAGGGCGGTGAGCCTGATTATGAGATGGACATGATGATGCAGGACGACGGCATAGCCACCGATTTACACATGGATTACGGCGATTTTTCGGTTCATGGGACTTTGGTGGGTTTTTCCTCTCTCCCCCGCCCCGGATGCTGAAGGCTATTGCTGGAAACGCTCTAGCCCCTTGTTTATCCGAAATATTTATAAAAATGGTTGACCTGCTGGATTGATTAACCCTATGCGATCCGCTCCGATGCGGTTTCTTGCCAAGTATATGTGGAAAAATCCTTTGTTTATGCTTGATTTTTCCGGCGTTACGCTGGTATACCCCTCCGCAAGGAGATGGGGGTGGCGACATAGCCCCCCATTGGATTTGAACGACGAAAGAGGCCGACATGGCTGCCAATATGAAACTCATATCCTGCAACGGCAATCGTCCTTTGGCCGAAGCCATCGCGCAGAATATCGGCGTCTCGCTGGCGCAGGCTTCTATCCGCCGTTTTTCCGATATGGAAGTTTTCGTCGAAGTGCTGGAGAACGTGCGCGGCGAGGACGCCTTTGTCATTCAGCCCACCTCGTTTCCGGCCAACGACAGCCTGATGGAGCTGTTGGTCACCATCGACACCTTGCGGCGCAGCTCGGCGCGGCGCATTACCGCCGTCTTGCCCTATTACGGTTACGGCAGGCAGGACAGGAAAACGGGGCCGCGCACGCCGATCACAGCCAAACTTATCGCCAACCTGATAACAGTGGCGGGAGCGGATAGGGTTCTGACGCTGGATCTGCACGCCGGACAAATACAGGGGTTTTTCGACATTCCTTTGGACAACCTATATGTCGGGCCGGTTTTCGTGCGCGACGTGCGGGACAATATGGCGGTTCACGGCAAGCTGCCCGAAGAATTGACCATAATTTCGCCCGACGTCGGCGGCGTGGTGCGCGCTCGCGCCATGGCCAAGCGGCTTGACGCGGGTTTGGCCATCATCGACAAACGCCGCGAAAAGGCTGGCGAGTCCGAGGTGATGAACATCATCGGCGACGTTGAAGGCCGCGACTGCATCATCGTCGACGACATCGTGGACAGCGCGGGAACGTTGTGCAACGCCGCCCAAGCTATAATCGACAAGGGAGCGAAATCGGTTTCCGCCTATATCACGCACGGCGTGTTTTCCGGCAAGGCGGTGGAGCGAGTGGAGGCTTCGGCCTTGAAGACTCTGACAGTCACGGATTCCATACAGGCGACCGAAACCGTGGCAAAGTCGAAGAAAATAAGGCAGTTGAGCGTTGCCCCGCTTTTGGCCGAGGCCATATCGCGCATAAGCCAAGAACGCTCGGTGTCGAGCTTGTTTAACTAATTTAACCGGTCGGCACCCCTGGAGGCCGATCATCTTCAACTGGTGGTAAAGAAAGGAAACGCTACTATGTCTACGCAAGTCACTACTCTTGCGGCTGAACAGCGTGCTCGCGCCGGCAAGGGGGCCGCGCACGCAGTTCGTCGCAACGGAATGGTTCCGGCTGTCATTTACGGCGACGGCAAATCTCCTCTGCTTATCAGCATGGAGTCCAAGGTCGTCGAGCGTTACGCCGGACATTCGGGATTCTTCACCCATTTGCTGGATTTGGAAATCGAAGGCAAAAAGCATCGCGTTTTGCCGCGCGACGTGCAGTTCGATCCGGTCAGCGATCGCCCGATCCACGCCGACTTCATGCGCGTTTCCCCGACGACCAAGGTTCGCGTGTCTGTTCCGGTGTCGTTCGTCAATTCCGACAAATCCCCGGGCATCAAGCGCGGCGGCACGCTGAACGTCGTCCATCACCGGATAGACATAAGCTGCTCTCCTTCGCAGATACCGGAGAAGTTCGAGGTCAACCTCGAAGGATTGCAAATCGGCGACGCCATCCACTTGAGCGACATCAAGTTGCCGGAAGGCGTGAAGGCCATCACCAACGAAAAAGACTTCACAGTGGCTTCTATCGCCGTTCCGTCGGGCATCCGCGCCGAGCTTGAGGCCGCTGCCGCCGCTGCCGCCGCGCCAGAAGCCGCCGCTGCGGCTCCTGCAGCCGGAGCGGCTGCCGCGCCTGCCGCAGCAGGCAAGGCCGCTGCGGCTCCTGCCGCCGCAGCCGCGAAGCCTGCCGCCGGCGGAAAGAAGTGAGGACGTTCTATCCCATCGTTGCTTGAGGTTCGGCAATGCGCCCGTCGCGGCTCATCGTCGGCCTCGGCAACCCGGGGCCGGAGTACGCTTCCACTCGCCACAACTTCGGTTTCATGGCGGTGGACGCTCTGGCAGATATGTCTTCGGGCGCGCCTGTGTCTTGGCAGAAAAAGTTCAAAGGATTGGCCGGACAGGCCGCGCTGTTCGGGGTTCCTTGCCTTTTGCTCAAACCGATGACTTTCATGAACCTTTCTGGCGAATCGGTGGGCGAGGCCATGCGGTTTTATGGCTTGTCGGCCAGCGACGTCATAGCGTTCCACGACGACATAGATCTGGATGCCGGACGAGTTAAGGTGAAACAGGGCGGCGGGAACGGCGGCCACAACGGCCTTAAATCCCTGGATGCCCATATATCGCCTGACTATTGGCGCGTCAGGCTGGGCATCGGCAGACCGGAACATGCTGGAGACGTGACCAACTACGTTCTCGGGGCGTTTTCGGAACCCGAAAAGAAGCTGGCAGATAAATTGACCCGAGCGGCGGCAAAGCATTTCCATTTGGTTATGGAAGGAAAAACCGCCGATTTTCCGGCGTCCATCGCGGCGGAGGTCGTGCCTTGAAACGTGGAAAATCGCGCGTCGGGCTTTACCCGGGAACTTTCGATCCGGTTACCTTGGGGCATCTGGATATTATCGAGCGCGCCACTCGCGTGGTGGACAAGCTGGTTATAGGAGTGGCCAAAAGCTCGGGCAAAGGGCCGCTGTTCGACACTAAAGCCCGCGTCCGCATGATGGAGCGCGACGTCGCTCCGTTGCTGAAGCGCGGACTGAAAATAGAGATAGAGCCTTTCGACGGACTGTTGATGCACTTCGCGTCGGAGATAGGGGCGGGAGTGATTATTCGCGGATTGCGCGCCGTATCGGATTTCGAATACGAGTTTCAGATGGCGGGCATGAACTATCATCTGAACAGCGCGGTGGAGACCGTGTTCCTGATGTCGTCCGAACGCAGGCAGTTCATATCCTCTCGCTTCGTCAAGGAAATCGCCCGCTTGGGCGGCGATGTGTCGCCGTTCGTCAGCTCCAATGTCGTCAAGGAGCTATCACGCCGTTTCGCCATGCAAAGCGGCAAGCGGTTGGTCAGGCCGGAAGTCAGGGATTAAGAGGTTCTTACGCAAAACGGATGGGTGCTGCCTTCCAGCAAACTCCGTCATCTACCCTGTTACGGCCAAAGGCCGTCATTGCGAGGGGCGTTCTTCACGCCCCGAAGCAATCCAGAGCCGTTGCTCCTGTGGCACTGGATTGCTTCGCCGCCCGACAGCGTTCAACGCTGTCCAAACCAAAGGGGGGGGGGGCGGCTCGCATGACGGCCTTTGGCCGTATACGTCAAAATGACGGCCTTTGGCCTTAGGTCAACGCCATGGCTATTCGCCTAGCGTTTTCCCCGCCGCCGCCAGTTTAGAAAGCGTCGCTTCGGCTTCGGCTTGGCGTTCGCGGTGTTCCTCCACCACTTCGGGCGGGGCGCGATCGACGAAATCGCGGTTGGCCAGCTTGGCTTCCAGCTTTTTCAACTCTGCAGCCAGCTTCGCGCTTTCCGCCGCCAGACGGGCGCGTTCCTTGTCCAAGTCTATGACATCGGCCAAAGGCAGCACCAAGGTGGCCTCGTCCAGCACGGCCTGCGCCGATCCTTTTGCCGTACAGCAGCCCTCGGCGGCGTAGCTTATTTCCGACAGCCGCGCCAGACGCTCTATCGCCGATTTGTGCGTGGCGATCCTTTCCCGCGTTTTGGCGGAGGCGTCGCGGATTACCAGCGGGATTTTCGCGCTGGCCGGAACGTTCAGCTCGGCGCGGACGTTGCGTATCGCCGAGATGAGGCGGACGAGCCAGCTTATTTCCTCGGAAGCCTGCGACTGTCCGGCGGCGTTTCCGCGCTTCGGCCACGGGGAAACCATCAGCATCTTGCCGTTTTCCGCCGCCTTGTTGCCCGTCTGTCCCCACAGCTCCTCGGTTATGTGCGGCATGAAGGGATGCAGCATCTTTAATATCTGCGACAATACCCATGCCGTGGTGGCGCGGGTTTCGCCGCGAACCGTCTCGTCCGTGTCGTTGCCGGTCAACAGCGGCTTGGTGAACTCCAGATACCAATCGCAGAAATCCCCCCACACGAAGTCGTAGGCGGCGAAAGACGACAGATCGAAGCGGTATTCGTCCAGCAGCCCCCCGACCTTTTCGGTCGCGGCGCGGGTCGCGTCCACTATCCAGCGGTTTAGCGTATGTTTGACGGAATCCGGATCGAACCCTGCCGTTATCTCGCATCCCTGCATCTGGCAGTAACGCGCGGCGTTCCACAGCTTGGTGGCGAAGTTGCGCCCGCTTTCGATGCGCGAGGTGGCCAGCTTGACGTCGCGCCCGGGAGTGGACAGGTTGGCCAGCGTATAGCGCAGGGCGTCCGATCCGTACTGGCCGATCATCTCCAAGGGATCGATGACGTTGCCCTTGGTCTTGGACATTTTCTGCCCCTTGGCGTCGCGCACCAAGGCATGGATATAGACGGCGCGGAAAGGCACGTCGCCCATGAAATGCAGCCCCATCATCATCATGCGGGCGACCCAGAAAAAGATGATGTCGAAGCCGGTCACCAGCACATCGGTGGGATAATATCTTTGCAGCTCCGGCGTTTTATTAGGCCACCCCAAGGTCGAGAACGGCCATAACGCCGAGGAAAACCAAGTGTCCAGCACGTCCTCGTCGCGGCGCAATTCGACCGCCTTGCCGTATGCCTTGGCGGCCATCGCCGCCGCTTCGGCTTCGCTTTCGGCCACGAAGGCCTTGCCGTCCGGCGCGTACCAAGCCGGAATCTGGTGTCCCCACCACAACTGGCGCGATATGCACCACGGCTCGATATTCCGCATCCACGAAAAATAAGTGTTTTCCCATTGTTTTGGCACGAAGACGGTCTTGCCTTCCTCCACCGCCTTGATGGCGGGAACGGCCAGTTTGGGCGCGTCGCAGTACCATTGCTCGGACAACCACGGCTCGATCGCCACGCCGGAGCGGTCGCCATGGGGAACAACGTGATTGAGGTTGTCCACCTTATCCAGAAGGCCGAGGGCTTCCATTTCCTCCAGAACCTTTTTGCGGGCGGCGTAACGTTCCATGCCGCGATACGCTTCCGGCGCGTTTTCGTTCAGGCAAGCGTTGGCGTCGAATATGTTTATCAATCCGCCGTCCTGTTGGGAGCGGAAATAGTCTTTTTCGCGGTGGCGTTTCCACACCGCGAAGTCGTTGAAATCGTGGGCCGGAGTTATCTTGACCGCGCCGCTGCCCTTTTCGGGGTCGGCATGTTCGTCGGCTATTACGGGAATGAGGCGGCCTGATATGGGCAACACGACGCGCTTGCCGATAAAGGATTTATACCGCTCGTCATCGGGGTTAACTGCCACCGCGCTGTCGCCCAGCATGGTTTCGGGGCGCGTCGTGGCCACCACCAGATATTGCGAGGGATTGTCGGCCAGAGGATAGCGGAAATGCCACATATGGCCTTTGACTTCGCGTTGTTCGACCTCCAGATCCGACACGGCAGTCAGCATCTTGGGATCCCAGTTGACCAGCCGCTTGTCGCGATAGATCAATCCTTGCCGATGCAATTCGACGAATACTTTGGTGACGGCGCGGTTCAGATCCTCGTCCATCGTGAAGCGTTCGCGCTTCCAATCGGGCGACGCGCCAAGATGCCGCAGCTGGCGGGTTATCGTGCCGCCGGATTCCGCCTTCCATTCCCATACTTTTTCAAGGAAGGCCTTGCGTCCCATCTGGCGGCGGTCTTGCCCTTTTGCCGCCAACTGCCTTTCCACGACCATCTGGGTGGCGATTCCGGCATGATCGGTTCCGGGTTGCCACAACGCGTCGCGCCCGCGCATGCGGTTATAGCGCGTAAGCACGTCTTGCAAGGTGAAGGTCAGCCCATGCCCCATGTGCAGGCTGCCCGTCACGTTGGGCGGCGGCATCATTATGCAATAGGGGGCGGATCGGGAGGAGGGAGCGCAAGCGAACGCGCCGGAGCCTTCCCACATGTCGTATATCCTGCGCTCGACCGAGGCCGGATCGTAGTTCTTTTCTATGGGCATGCGCTTGCTATTTCACCTTATTTTTAATCACTTTTTCCCGTTCAATTCATCGCGAAGCTGTTTGCCGGTTTTGAAGAACGGAACATATTTTTCGCCAACCGCCACGGTTTCTCCCGTGCGGGGGTTGCGCCCTTGCCGCGCCTCGCGCTTTCTTACCGAAAACGCGCCGAAGCCGCGCAGCTCGACCCTGCTGCCGCGCACCAAGGCGTTGGATATTTCGTTGAAAAAGGTGTTTACGATGCCCTCTATATCGCGCAGCAAAAGATGCGGATACTTTTCCGCCAAGCGCAGAACAAGATCGGATTTGGTCATAGCTTCCTCCTGTGTTGCCCGATTATCGGATAGGTTGCCAAAGCCCGCCACGCCAGTCAAGCCGAAATGATTTAACCCGTTGTCTCGGAAAGGGTTTTTACGCGGAGGTGTCCACCTTGTGTTGGACTGAGCCGCCCTTGGCCACCGTCACCAAGGCTTCGCGCAACAGTCGATCGCCTATGGTATAGCCCGATTGCAAGACGCGCAGGACGGTTCCCTTGGGGTGTTCGTGGTTTTCCTCCTCCATCATGACGCGGTGCAGGTTGGGATCGAACAGCTGTCCCGCAGGCTCCATTTTCTTTATGCCGAATTTTTCGAAGGCGGCGGCAAGCTGCCTTTCGGTCGCGTCTATGCCCATCATCACCTGCTTCACCGCCTCGTTTTCCCGAGCTTCGGCGGGAACGGATTCCAAGGCGCGGCGGAAATTGTCCGCCACCGCCAGCATTTCCTTGGCGAAGTTGGAGACGGCGTACTTGCGGGTTTCGTCGATGTCCTTTTGGGCGCGGCGGCGGGTGTTTTCCACCTCGGCCAAGGCGCGCAGCAGCTGATCCTTGAAATCATCGGCCTGAGGCTGCGAGGGCGCGGACGCCTCGCTTCCGCCGTTATCCTCGGCTATGGCGTTATCGGAGACCGGTTCAGTTTCAACGGTTTTGGCTTCTTCCATTTTCACGCGCTCGCGGTTCGGTTGACGGAATACACGATACCATATAGGGCAAAGCTAGGCGGATTCAATCTTTTATGCTCTTATAGGATCGATTTTTTCAACCGTCGATTCATCATCGGGGAGCGGGTAGGATGAACGCTGGAAAAAACGCGCAAAACATAGGCGTTATCGTCGGACGGGATTTGGTGGGCGATGCCCTGATAAAGCTCCCGTTCGTTCGCGCCATACGTTCGGTTTGGCCTGAAGCCAAGCTGCACTGGATAGCGGCCACCGGAGAAACCGCGTACGCAAGGCAGTTGCGCGACATTACCCGCGACATGATCGACGCCGTGCACGAATGCCCCGATTGGTTGCCGGCAAGGGATGGGACAAGGACGCCTCCGACCACTTGCCCCATCTCCGGCGACGGCCACCTGTTTTCCCATCCCGAAAAATTCGACGTGCTTATCGACACTCGCGGCGACTGGCGCAGCGTTCTTTTGGCCAAGCGGGCGGTAAAGCACGACCTGTTCGTCGCTCGCGCCGGACATTTCCTACTGTCCGACAGGCGTCCCTCGCTTTTCAGCCGCCGTCCGCGCCATCTGGCCGATCGCTTGGTGGAGCTGGTGGAACTGGCCTCCGGAACCAAACCCTCGACCATAGGCAAGTTACGGGCGGGAGAGAGGGAGCTGGCCAAGGCCCGCCTGCTTTTGCCAAAGGGACATACCTACGTCGGCATAGCCCCGGGCGCAGGAAACAACGCCAAGATATGGCCGCGCTATAAGTTCGAAAAATTAGCCACCTCGCAGGCCGCCAAGGATCGCGTGCCGGTGTTTTTGTTAGGGCCGCAGGAGCTGGATTGGCTGGATGTTTTGATGTCAGCCGCGCCCACCGCCAAGTTTCCGTTGCAAGGCTATGACGTGTGGGGCAGCGCGGCCATAACCGTGGAACAGACGATGGCCATAGGCACGTTGCTGGACGTGGCCGTCGCCAACGACAGCGGAGCCGGACACATGCTGGCGGCGGTGGATTGCCCGCTGGTTAGCCTGTTCGGCCCTACTTCCCCCGCCAAATTGGCCCCGCGCGTTACGCATGGAACCGTCATCCGCGCTCAGGATTTCGGCGGAACCAAGATAAATTCCATCCACTGGGAAATCGTCGATAAGGCCGTAGACGAACTATTGGCAAGGGCGCGCCCACGGGCTTTGTAGGGGAGTCGCCGCTGCGCCTGTTGTCCATAAATCCGAAACTTCGTGTTCCCTGAGCTTGTCGAAGGGAACTTACGCGACCAACGTGCCGCAATCCTTCCTCTCCCTCTGGGAGAGGATAGGTTTGCCCGAATTTTCGCCTTCGAAAATTCGCGGCAATACCTTGGTGAGGGTTCTTTTCTCAAACCCAACTTGGTAACCCTCACCAAGCGGCGGCTAAGGATTTTCGCCAAGAGGCAAAAATCCAAGCCGCGCTATCCTCTCCCAGGGGGAGAGGAATCCCCGCCGCGCCTGTTGTCCATAAATCCGAAACTTCGTGTTCCCTGAGCTTGTCGAAGGGAACTTACGCGATGCTCAGCGACCGCTTTTTGCCAGAAACTTTCCGATCTCGGCGGCGAGTTTTTCCGCCAGCGCGGTTTTGGACTGCGAAGGCCAGCGGGTTGAATTGATTTTGCCGGAGGTTTCGCGTCGCATCAACACCGCCTTGTTTTCGTCGCCGCCGAACACCTTGCCGCCGGAAACGTCGTTGGCGATTATCCAATCGCATCCTTTGCGGGCGAACTTGGCGGCGGCATTGGCTTCCACGTTTTCGGTTTCGGCGGCGAAGCCTATTACCAAGCGCGGACGGGCTGGGGAGGCTTGGGACAACTCGGCCAGAATATCGGGATTTTCCGCCAACGCGATGGACGGAGGAGCGGAGCCGGAGGAAGTCGCTCCGTTTTTCTTTATCTTGGCGGGAGAAACCTCGCGCGGCCTCCAATCCGCCACTGCGGCGGCGCATATCGCCACATCGACGGGAGACGCGCCGATCTCGCGGCGACAGGCGGCCAACATTTCCGCCGCCGTCTCCACCCGTATCACTCGCGCAACTTGGGGATCGGCGATCGCCACCGGCCCCGTCACCAACGCCACCTCTGCACCCGCTTCGGCCAAGGCGGCGGCGATCGCGTGCCCCTGTTTGCCGGAGGAACGATTGCCGAGGAAACGGACGGGATCCAGCGGCTCGTAAGTGGGGCCGCTGGTCACCAAAGCCCGCAATCCTGACAACGCGCCGCGTCTTGCGGCGAAGAATTCGGCGATGGCCGAAAGTATCTCGTCCACCTCGGCCATGCGTCCTTGCCCTTCCTCGCCGCAGGCCAGACGCCCGCATCCGGGGCCGACGAACATCGCTCCGCGCTCGACCAGCGTGGCCACGTTGGCTTGGGTGGCGGGATTGCGCCACATCTCCACGTTCATCCCGGGGGCGGCCAAAAGCGGCTTGTTAGAAGCTAGTATCATGGTCGAAGCGAGATCGTCGGCCAAACCATGCGCCATTCTCGCCAAAAGGTTCGCGCTGGCCGGAGCGATTACCACCAGATCCGCCCATCTTGACGCGGCGATATGCGGCATCGTTCCGTTTTCCGTCCATAAATCCCGTAAAACCGTTTGCCCCGACAAGGCTTCGATCGATAACGGAGTGACGAATTTCTCTCCCCCTTTCGTCAATACGCATCGAACCTCTGCCCCTTGTTCGCGCAGGCGGCGGATCAAATCGAGGCTTTTATAGGCGGCGACGCATCCCGAGACTATCAACAGCACGCGGCGGCCATTGATGGATCCGAGGGGAGATTTCGGTTTATAGGTTGCCGAGTTTGTCATCGCTGCATTATATGTTGACTTTCCGGCCAGTTAAAGCTGTACTGGCAAAGTCGTACTTATATAGTACTGTTTTTGGTGATTCGGGGTTTCCTTATGTCGTCATCGAGAGTTTGCGGCAAAACCACCTTGTCGGACTTGAAAAAAGGGCAGACAGCGGTAATTCGCGGCTTGGATTTATCCCACAAAAACAACGCCAAAATCGCCGAAAGCCTTGAAAAGAGGCTGTTGGAGATGGGCTTCGTCGAAGGCGTCGCGCTCGAGGTGCTGCATTTTGGCCCCTTGGGCGGAGACCCCATAGCGGTGCGCGTGGGGGCTTCCCGCGTCGCACTCAGGCGGGAAGAGGCTAGAGCGGTGATTGTGGACGGAGCAACCCCTCACGCGGGAAGAAAAGACTAATGAGCGATTGTTGCGAATCTAATCCCCAATGCCCCATCTCGTTGGACGGAACTGCGGCGCGGCTGGCCTTGGTCGGCCCCCCAAATTGCGGGAAAACCGCGATGTTCAACGCGCTTACCGGCAGCCGCCAGAAAGTGGCCAACTATGCCGGAGTCACGGTCGAGCGCAAGGAGGGGCGGTTCAAAACCCCCATGGGCGCGGAAGTATCCTTGTTGGATTTGCCCGGAACGATAGGATTGCGAGCATCAAGTCCGGACGAGGCCGTATCCCGCGACGTGGTTTTGGGGCGGCTCGAAGGCGAGCAGCCGCCCGAAGCGCTTATATGCGTAGGCGACGCTACCAATTTATTGCCGACGTTGCGTCTGTGTCTGGAACTTAAGGAAACGGGCAAACCCATGATGCTGGCCGTCAACATGGCCGACATCGCCCGCGCCCGAGGCATGGAAATAGACGTTGCCAAGCTGTCGAAATTGCTGGGTTTTCCCGTGGTTCCCTGCGTTTCCGTCCGCAAAGGCGGCACGGCAGGTTTGCTGGAAGCCATAGACTTGGCCTTGCCGAAGTGGAAAGAGGCGGAAGGAAACAAGGAAAGAGGCGGAAGTTGGCGCGAGCCGGAAGCGTCGAAGATCCGCGAATGGCACGCGCAGGCGGCTGAGATGCTAAAAGCGGTTACGGCGAAAGCGGGGAGCAAGCATCGCTTGACCGAGAACGTGGACAAGGTTTTGCTGCATCCGGTGGCGGGCGTGGCGATATTGCTGCTGGTGCTTTTATTGATGTTTCAGGCGGTTTTCGCTTGGGCTGTTCCGGCGATGGACGCGCTGGACATGGCTTTCGGGTGGCTGTCCGAAACACTGAAATCTTCCATGCCCGAAGGTATGTTGCGCGATTTTCTGACCGACGGCGTAATCGCCGGAGTGGGCGGGGTGCTGGTTTTCCTTCCCCAAATAATTATCCTTTTCGTTTTCATAATCCTTTTGGAAGATTCCGGCTACATGGCGAGGGCTGCCTTTCTGATGGACAGGGCTATGGGCGGAGTCGGGCTTAACGGTCGGGCTTTCATACCGCTGCTTTCCAGCTTCGCGTGCGCCATCCCTGGCATCATGGCCACCCGCACCATCCAACACCGCCGCGACAGGCTGCTGACGATAATGATCGCTCCGCTTATGACTTGCTCGGCGCGGCTGCCGGTCTACACCCTTATTGTCGGAGCCATGATACCGGACATCACGGTAGGCGGAGCGTTCGGACTGCAAGGCTTGGTTATGTTCGCGCTTTACGCCATCGGCATTCTGGGGGCGTTGGCCGTGTCGCTTGTGGCCAAACGCCGCAATCGCGGCGGAGAGTTCGAGCCGCTGCTTTTGCACATGCCGGACTATAAGATCCCCAGCCGCAAAAACGTTACGATGGGCGTGGCGTTGCGGGCGTGGATGTTCATCCGCCGCGCCGGAACGGTGATCCTCGGTCTTTCGGTGGTTTTATGGTTGCTGTCGAACTATCCCGCTCCGCCCGAAGGAGCTACGGGAGCCTCGATAGACTACAGCTTGGCCGGAACCATCGGACGGCTTTTGGCCCCGATAATGGAGCCGATAGGATTTAGCTGGCAAATGGCTCTTTCCTTATTGCCCGCCATGGCGGCGCGGGAAATGGCGGTGGCCGCGATCGGAACCATTTACGCGGTGGGCGGAGATTTATCCGAAGCGGCAAGCGGCGAGCGTTTGGGACTGATATTGCGCGAGGCATGGAGCGTGCCCGCAGCCTTGTCCTATTTGGTGTGGTTCGTTTTCGCCCCGCAATGCCTGTCCACCTTGGCGGTGGTTCGGCGCGAAACCGGACGCGCGTGGTGGGCGTTCGTTATGTTCGCCTATATGTCGGCGATGGCCTATGCCGCGTCATTTATCACCTATAGGATAGCCTCAGCTTTGGTATAAAAAGAAGCTGTTACGCAAAACTGGTAAGTAATTTTGCATCCAACCGCAACAACAAGCGCCGTCATTGCGAGCCGCCCCTTGGCGGCGAAGCAATCCAGTGCCACAAGCGCAAC
>JAYRGC010000011.1:0-12350 GCA_041908065.1 Alphaproteobacteria bacterium
CTGTTCCTCCCCCTTCTTAGGGGGAGGTTAGGTGGGGGTTGGTGACGCAAACCTTCATGTTGGTTGTTTATCCGACCAACCCCCACCTAACCTCCCCCTAAGAAGGGGGAGGAACAGACCGCCGCAAGCGGCAAGATAATGCGCGCCAGTCTAATCGAGAAATCTCCTAAAGATTATTGTCTCTTGCTGAAAACGGGTGGGTAATTTTGTAGCCGCCTGCATCAACAAGCAACGCCGTCATTGCGAGCCGCCCCTTGGGGTTGAGCGTCATTGCGAGCCGCCCCTTGGCGGCGAAGCAATCCAGAGCAGTTGCGCCTGTGGCACTGGATTGCTTCGCCGCCCGACAGCGTTCAAAGCTGTCCAAACCAAATGCGTGGCGGCTCGCAATGACGGCTCTTTCCTCCCCCCGTTTTGCGTAAGAGCCAGATTATTTCTCTTCAGTTCACCTTCACATCACCTCGATCCGGATTTCCGCGGGCGACGTTCGCGCCAAGGGCGCGGACGTCGACGCGGCTGGCGGCCACCCCGCGCGATGATAGGTAATCGCGCACCGCCAAAGCCCGCGACAACGAAAGCCTGCGCGCTCCGCGCGGCGTGTTGCCGTTGCTGTCGGCGTAAGCCACCAAAGTCACTCGCGTTTCGCGATTGGCCAGCAACGCCACCACCAGTTTGTCGAGCGATTTTACGGCGGCGTCGTCCAACGCTTCGGAGCCGTTGGCGAATGCCAAGGACGAGGTGTCGGCGGGCAATGCCAGTCTTGAAGAGGAAGAAGGCATCGCCAAACCGCTTTGTTCGGTCGAAGACGGAGCGGGAGCGTAAGAGGGGGGAGGAACTGGATCGGAAATCGCCATATCCGGTTTCACGCGCGGAACCGGAATTTCGGCGGGAAGCGAGGATTGTGGCGGCAGACGCGGCGTCACCAATCCGGCGGAAGGCGGCGGAGGAGGCATTAAGCGGGAAGAGGTTCCCGCCTGTTGTCGGACGACCGAGGGCATCGCTCCGGCTTCGTCGCCGGATTGCGGAGCCACGCAGCTTACAGCCGAACCACCGTTCACGCCCGAGCAGCTCCACGTCCACGGGCCTTTGCCGCTGACCGCGCTGGAGATACCTGCCGAACACAGGCCGCTTTTGGGGGCGACGGCGGAAGGAACGCCGTGGGACGTTCCGCACGCTCCGGCCAACGGAGCCGGAGGCATAAGCGGCGAGGTGCAGCTGACGGACATGCCCCCGTTGATGCCTACGCAATTCCAATTCCACGGACCGTTGCCGCTGATCTCGGTCGCCACGCCGGAAGAACATAGCCCGCCGGAGGGCGGCGACATTAAGGCCATTCCGTTGACGGGGCCGCAATTGCCGTCTGTGGCCGGTCCGGGCGGCGGCGGAGCTTTTGGCACGGCGCGAGGCGCCGAGCAAACGCTGGCGTTGCCGCCGTTCATGCCCGAACAAGTCCACGTCCAAGGGCCGTCGCCATGCACGGGGCTGGGTGTCCCGCCGTCGCACAATCCGCTATCGGGGATTTTCGTGAAGACGGTTCCGTTGGCGTTGCCGCAAACCCCGTCGACTCTGGCTTTGGAAGGAGGAAGAGCCGAGCAACTGGAGCTGGAGCCGCCTCCGGTTCCGACGCAGCTCCACATCCACGGACCGTCGCCGCTGATGTTGGTGGCATAGCCGGAAGCGCACAAGCTGCTGGTGGGAGAGGTCTTGAATACCGCGCCGTTGGCCGCGCCGCACGTCCCGTTTTCAGGCGCGGTCTCGGCGGCCTTAGGGGCGGGCTTGGTTTCAGTCTTGACGGCGGCGGTTTTGGCCACAGCTTCGCTCGGCGCGTCCTTTGGCGAAGCCTTTGCGGCCATGACGACCGGAGAGATCGGAGCAGCCTGGGGTATCGGGGCGGTTGACGAAGTAGCAGGAACCAGCGTCGAACAAGAAACCTTTCCTCCCGACTTGTCGGAACATTCCCACGTCCACGGGCTGGAGCCGGATACGTTACCGGCGGAGCCATAGGCGCAAAGGTTGTAAACCGGCTTTTTGAAGGCGGCCATGTCGGCGGCTTTGCCGCATGAGGCCGTCGTGGCCGGAGCCGTTTTACGTGCAGACTTGGCAAGGACTGCCGCGCTGGCCGCATCGGATTCGTCAGGTCGCGCGGACGGGGATGACGGCGACGAAACGACAGACGTTACGGGAGCCGCAGCGGGAGAGGATGCCGCCGCCATCGACGCGGTGCAACTGGCCGAGCTGCCGCCGTCTACGCCGCCGCAAGTCCACATCCACGGGCCGGATCCGCCGACGTTTCCGGCGCGTCCGCGTTCGCACAATCCCGTCGTGGGCGCGCTTTCGAAGGATGCCCCGTTCGCCGCGCCGCATGAACCGTCGACCGAGGATCCCACCTTGCATTCTATTTTCTTGCCGCCGTTCACGCCCGAACAAGTCCAAGTCCAAGGACCGTCGCCCGACACGCGAGAAGGCTTGCCGACGCTGCACAGACCGTCTTCCGGTTCCTCACGGTGGCCACTTAGGGTGGCCTCGCCGCAAACCGCATCGCGCTTGGATTCGGCTTTGCAAACTTCGGCCTTGCCGCCGTGAAGTCCCGAACAAGTCCAGTTCCATGGTCCTTGGCCGGTCACGACGCTGGCCGATCCGGCAGCGCAAAGGCCGTTCTGGGGAATTTCGTAAAGCACGGCTTCGTTCGCCGTTCCGCATCTGCCGTTGGTCTTGCGGTAGGAGACGCACGACGCCGCCATGCCGCCGTTCTTGCCTGAACAAGCCCATGTCCACGGTCCGTTGCCGTTGACGCGACTGGCCTTTCCTGATGCGCACAAATCCGAATCCGGAGCCTCGTCGTCTCCGGTTTCATGAGCTTCGCCGCATTTGCCATTTTCAGGATTTTCGGAAACATCTCCGCGTTTTGCCGATGCCTTGCCGGACTGAGCGGTATTGCCGTCGCCAGATGCCAGCGGAGCGGCGCAGCTTACGCTCATTCCTCCGGAATCGGCGGAGCAGTTCCACCACCACGGGCCGCTACCGGACACCGCCGAGGGCTTTCCGGCGGCGCACAGGCCGGAGGATGGGGCTGTGATCATGGCCATGCCGCTGGACGACCCGCACGAAGCCATGGAGGAGGCATATCCGGCCGAAGCGGCCGGAGCCGACGAAGACGCGGCGGAAGATGACGGAGAATCGCTAGGCAACATGCCTATGTTTTTCGGCTCTCGACCAGACTCGTATTTGAAAGCGTCCGATTGGGGTTGAGATGCGGCGGGCGGCGGCTGAACGGCGGTAGCGGCGGCCTGAGCGTTGGGAAGCGATGGCGGCGCAATCTGCTGCTGACCGGTGACGGACGGAACCGCAACGGTTGGCAACGCCGAAGAGGTTTTCGGCAAATCGGGATTTTCGCCCGAGCGGATGATTGCGGTTTTCATCCCCTGCATCAGCATCAGGCTCATGGAGCTGCCATAGTCGCTCGGCGCGCCCGCGCCGCTAGACGAGGGAGGAACCATTCGCGGAGCCTGCAGTCCGACTGCGGGGACTTGAGCCGAGGCTATGGGCGTCGGCGCGCCACGCGCGACCGAAGCGGCAGTGGAAGGATTTCGCGGCAGCACCATCTCGCCCGCTCGCAACGGGCGACTCGGTCCGGCCATCGGCGAAGTCGCCGGAGGCAATGCCTGCTCGGTGTACGTTTCTACCGGAGCCGTATAGGTTTGCGCCAAGGCTGCGGGAGATAGGAGCGACGAAACCGCAAGCGAGGCCAAAGCCGCCGCAGCGAATGCGGAAAAACGCGCAGGCACGAAGGACGCCATGATCACCATCCAGCGATTGAGATAAAAAGACAGCAAGCGCATACCAACGGGCGGCGCGGAAAGAATCGCCCGCATCCCGCCTGACTCTGTTCTATATTAAGTCATAAGTCTATGGAAGAGCCGCTATCTTTTTGTCGGATCTCCCACGCGGCCAAGATTGCCCAAAAGCTGCTCGGCGATGGTGGTGTCGTGGCCGTAAGTGGGGGTGCGGCGATCCACCGGATCTATTTCCCTCGATTCCGCCTTGTCCAATTCTTTCAGCGACGATACCACCCCGTTTTCGTCAAACCTTACCTCCACGGCCATTTGTTCCGAAACTTTCGGCAGCATGAAGGCGTATTGCTTGGTGTTGCGGCCAAAGTAATACCAAACATTCTCGTCGAAAGTGCTGACTTGGGTGGGCGAGCCTATCTTGGCTATGACTTCCTCCCGGGTGCTGGAGCCGACGCTGATCGCCGCCAGCCTTTCCGGATCCGCTATTTGCCCTCGCGTGGCCACGGTAGGCTCGCACGCGGCCAGCGACAAAAGCAACGCGGCGCAGGCCACGGACGAAGCCACTCCGGTGGAGCCGAAGCCGCCCTTGCCGCGTTCCGAATCCGGCAAGCTGTCGGTCTTATCCCATTTTACCCGCTCGTATCTGGCCACGACCATCTGGGCTATACGCATTCCCCGCGAGATGGTGAAAGGCTCCGCGCCCATGTTGGCGAGGATCACCTTTATCTCTCCGCGATAATCGGCGTCGATAGTCCCCGGACTGTTCAAAAGGGTAATGCCGTTCTTGATCGCTAATCCCGATCGTGGCCTTATTTGCGCCTCCCATCCTTCCGGCAAAGCGATGGCCAATCCGGTCGGAACAAGGGTTCTCGCCCCGGGTAGAAGGGTTATATCGGCCTCCACCGCCGCGCACAAATCCATCCCCGCCGATTGCGAGGTCGCGTATTCCGGCAACCCCAATCCCTCGGCATGGGGCATGACCGACACCAAGACCTTTAATTCAGACCTGTTCATCCGTTATGTTCCTCGAAAAAAAAGGGCATTCACCCAAAATCGAGTGGAAAAGAATCGCTCTTTCGGCAATCACGGTCTGTCCCTCCCCCTTCTTAGGGGGAGGTTAGGTGGGGGTTGTGGACGCATTCACCCAAGCATGGCGTTTTCTGAACCAACCCCCACCTAACCTCCCCCTAAGAAGGGGGAGGGACAGACCGTGCCAACCGTCAGAACGTCGCCTTAACCCCGATAAAAACCAACTACACACCCGTTGTGAAAGAGATGCAAAAAAAAGTTGCCCACTCCCCGCAGGCACCCCGCCGCAAACCTCACTCTTCGTTCGGTACAGACAGAACCTCGTCTGCTTGCATCGGCACGCCATCTTGTATTTTTCTGGGCGCGCTGCCCTTTGACATATTCTGCGCCGGATTTTCTGACAGCGAAAGAGAGGTCGCCGAATCCGGTGCTTTGGCTGTGCCTGATAAAACGGCGTTCAAGACCTTGGATCCCGCCAACAACAAGGCGAAAACGACCAATATGGCGACGAACCACCGCCAACAACCGCCGCCTCTGCCTTTTCTTTTCATTATCGTGGCTGCGACCGCCGAATAAGCCTCCTCGGCGTCGGCGCGGCTGGGAAAACGGCATACGCAGGAAAAAGTTCCGTCCGGTTCGGTGACGCCCAATTCCCATGCGTCGCCCATTTCCAGTATGGAAAGGGTAAAGCTGTGGTTTTTTTCCAGATCGAATTGCCACAGCAAAGGCTGGGCGGCGGAATTGAAAGAAGCCAAAAGCGACTGCCGCGCAAGTCTGGCTTCGACATTGCGATCGCCGCCCGAAAGGAAACCCATGACGTTCTCCTGAATTGCCGAAGACACCGGAGGCCGCATTATACCCCTAAAACCGATTCGCAAAAATTATTCCGCCGCTTCCGGTCTTGCCGCAGGAAACAGTCAGGAATATCTTGGACGCCATGACGCGCTCTCCTTACATCTTCGTTGGCAATTCCATGCCAGCCGTGGCGGTTTTCCTTATGGGACTAACCCTGTCTTGGGGAGCTTTTCTGGGCGGGGCGGTTGCCGCGATCGGCATCGGTGGGGGATTGTCTTTGTTTTTTATGGGGTGGATGGCTGACGGCAAGCCGCCGCGTCCCGACAAGACCCTGCTTTGGCTGATCGTCTCGTTTCTCGTTTCGGTTTCGGTCTTGAATTTTCTGAGCGTATCGCCCGAGGATTCGTGGAAAATGACCGCTAGAATGGCTTCGGTTCTTCTGCCCCTCGCGCTTTTGTCGTGCCGCAGCGTCCAATCCCGCGTAGCGTCTTCGCCGAAGGCTCTTATCTGGTGGCCGTTGTTTTTTATTGCCGGAGCTGCCGCGTTGGGAGCCGACATGGCCACGGGTTCGTTCGTTTTGAAGGCGTTAAAAGGGATAGACGGCGATGTGGCGCAGGAACTGGTATTCGAAAAATATAATCGCGGACTGACCTATTTATTGTTGTTTGTCATGCCGGTGGCGGCCTCCGCCTTGAGACTGCCTTTTGGCGGGAAGGAAGACGGGCAGGGCGGGCGAATAGCGTTGTTGCTGGCCATGGCGGCGGCTTTGGCCCTGCCGCTGATGCTTACGCGCTCCAGCTCCGCCGTGGCCGCCCTAGCCTTCGGAACGGTGGTCGCCATAGCCGCCGCTTTCTTTCCCAAGGCGGTGGCCAAATCCCTGTATCTGGCCCTGCCTCTGGCGGCCGGATGGCCGTTCATAGCTCGCGCCGCTATGGGTTTCGCGCCGGATATTATAGGCAAGCTGCCGCCGTCTTGGCTCTCCCGCGTCGAGATATGGGATTATATGTCGTACCGCATAGGCGAAAATCCTTTCGCAGGATGGGGCATAGGAACCGCCAAGTTGTTTTCTATAGACAGCCCTCACTCCGCCTCATATCGCTTAATCTTTGCGCCTGCCGCGCATTCCCATAATGCGGCGACGCAGTTGTGGGTGGAAACGGGGGCGTTGGGGCTGGCAGTCGGATTAGCCTTTGCCGCAGTCATGTTGCGAAGAGCCGAGAAGCTGGGCAACGGACTGTCGCCGTTTGCCCTAGGGGCTTGGGCATATGCTTACGCGTTGAGCATGGTCGCTTTCGACTTTTGGTCGGATTCCCTGCTTTCGGCGTTTGCCTTGACCGCCTTCGCCTTCGCTGTTTTGAGGCTATCGCCGCCGCTTTCTCCTCAACTGGCCGCCCAAACGCGCTGACGCTATGCACTGGTTAAAAACTTGCGGCGCGGGCGGTTTTCCCTCAATCACGGCACTTCGCAGTGCGTATCAACGGTTCCTGTGGGGCGGGTGATGAAGATAACGAACTTTTGGGAGCTGCTGGCGGGATCGTAGCTAAGCTCTTGGCTGGAAAACTTATTTGACGCTATCTTCAATCCGGAGGCATTGTTGCCGCTGTTGCCTGAGGCGATGGGGGATGTCCAGATGCAACGCCCGCCGGCGGCTCCCGCGTTCATATAGTACCATTCGTTAAATCCTTTTGTGGGCGGCGGCAAAAGCACGTCTCTCATGCCGGTCCACAGGTTTTTCTTTCCAGCCGGATCGGCCTCGCACTCCAGATCTGAGACTATAGTGCCGTCGCTGGGGTCGGAGGCAGGCCATCCATCGCCGTTGTTATTCGTTCCGTACAACAAATTGCATTCGTTAATCTTGGCGCGAATCAGGCTGACTTGACTGAGGATGTCGGCCGTCACTCGGTCGGTGTTGCCTGCGCCGCTAAAGCTGCCAACGCTGTTTCCCATGGCCAAAGCGATAACCCCCAGCAGGGCTAAAACGAACAGAATCGGGCCGATGGCAATGCCAGCGGACGGATGCAAACGGTGATTCATGGTTAACGCTCCACTGTTGCTTGTTTACCATATTGTTTGTGTTTTTTGGGCATAAATTACCAACATTATGCAACAATCCGGTTGACCTTAGGCTTTGTCATATTGTACCAAGACAGTCCTTGGAGGCAGGATAACTTTTAACCTAAGGCAGAATCCCCAATGTTGGAAACATCTTTTTCTCAAGTAGGCGTTAATTTCGCTCTTTCAATGTTGACCGGATTGGTCATCGGCGCGGAGCGCGCCATTAACAACCGCACCGACGGCAAAAAAACCGGAATAAGGGATTTTACCCTTGTGGCGATTTTGGCCTTCATTTCCAGCCTGTTCTATAAAGAAACGCCAATGGCGTGGATCGTTTCTTTTGTTTCCGTGATACTTTTCGCCTTGGCGGCCTTTGTTTTGGAAAGCATGCGCCACATGCCGAAACCGACCGGCATGACCACCCTTCTATCGCTTCCGGTGACGTTTCTGGTGGCCAGTCTGCCAAACTTCAACACCCATTTCTGGATAATAGCGACTATCGTCTTCGTTTTATTGCTTATTTTGGACTTGAAAGAACACTTCCAATTGTTCGTCGACGGCCTGGATCGTCGGGAAATGGTGGATTTCGCGGTGCTGATCGGCATCGCCATAAGCATAACCCCGTTGATTCCAGCCGGTTCCAAGCTGCCGGTTCCGCTGGTCGATTTGGTCGATGGCGCGGTCAAGATGAGCTATCGCTATATCGGGCTGGAATCGCTGTGGAAAGTGGTGATTATGGTCAGCCTGATGAGCTTTGTCGCCCACTTCATCACCAAGTACATAAGGGGGAAAAACGCCCTGCTTTTAGCCACTTTCTTCGGCGGATTGGTTTCGTCGTTGGCGACGATCATGATGTTGCTGAGGAACGATTCGGCGGGGGAAAAGGCCAAAATCGGGGAAGGGGAAGGTTCCGCTGTTATCTCCAAGGCGGGCGGAGGGTTGTCCAACAGAGAGATATTCTTGGGCTACGTCGCGGCCAACACCGGCTCCATAGTCAAGGACGCCGTAATTTTGCGCACGGTGGTAGGCGAGGAGATGTTCGCCAAGTTCCTCTTCCCTATGATTTCGGCTCTGGTTTTGTTCGCGGCCATAAGCGCGTACGCATTCTCGTCGCAGGGCGAGATGGGCGAGGTCAAAATAACCAAAAGGCCTCTGCCGCTTAACTTCATATTCAAGTTCTCCATGATGTTGGCGGTATTGTTGATTATAATGCAGATGGTTACCTATTACATGGGGAGCGGGGCTATCGTAATCGCTTCCTTCCTATCTGGTTGTGCCAGTTCGGCGGCGGCCATAACCGCCATCGGATCGGCCATGACGCAGCACGGCGGAATAGGAGGATGGGTGGCAGGGCTTAGCGTTATCGCCGCTCTTTTGGGCAGCATAAGCGCGAAATATTTGGTCATAGCCAAACGCATGGGAGTAAGGCAGAGTCTGCCATTCATGCTGCCGATAACGACGTTGGCGTTGGTTATGCTGGTAACGATGTGGATTTCGCTGACGCCGTTGTCTTAGTACTGATTTAAGACGATAGTGGAGGGGGACTTGGAGCCGTTCGAATCCCGAGATTGGACGCCGGAATTCAGGCGGGCATACGACGCTCACCAGAAGCATCTCGCCGGAGAAGATGGCGGCGAGAGGCTGGTTGATCTTTGCGGTATTGATATTCCCCATAATTTGGAAGGCTGCGTCTTTGACCGTGCGGATCTCAGCGGAGAGTTGTTTAGCGGAAAGAGGCTGGACGGCGCGAGTTTTATCGGGGCGGTTCTGAATTTTTGCGATTTCAGCGGGGCGACTATGGCGAGGGCTGTTTTCAGCGGAACGCCCATGGGTCAAACCCGTTTTTCTGGGGCAATTCTTTCCTTTGCCATTTTTGATAGTGCTAGGCTGTCGAGCGTTCATTTTGACGGGGCTGATCTGAGCGGGGCTAGTTTTGCGAACGCTTCTTTGGGCGAGTTGTGCGATTTTACGCGCGCCAATATTACCGAATTGAAAGTGGCAAATGCGACGGTTGACTCAACGATGGAGACGGCCGGAACTTATATAATGGCAGACGGCTGTAAGATTTCTGTCGATTTTATCCATCAAATGAGCCTGAACGGAGCCGTAGTTGGGCGTTCGAGAAAATCAAATCAATTAAATCAAGCCGTTGCCGCTTTTGCGCCAGTTTAGTTTAATCCACTGGCGATGTGGCTAAAGTGAACTTCGCATTAATTCAATAGGTTAGTGTCGCGATGGTCTTGAAATGCCTGTGGAGGCATTTCAGGGGCGCAGAGTTAGCGTCTGTCCAGACGGAAAAACTTTCTTCCTCCCCTTGAAACCGTCCTAAATCAACCCTAAATGTCTGGCGTAGGCGGGTGGCAGGTGCTAAAGACCAAGGCATCGCTTGTCGCCTTAGAGGTGATCGTCGGCCTAGGCTTGGTCGGCGAAGGGGTTTTCGTTTGCAACAAAACAACAAGGAGCAGGAACTATGAAATTTCGTCCTTTGCATGACCGTGTAGTTGTGCGTCGCGTGGAAAGCGATGCGCGCAGCGCCGGTGGAATCATTATCCCCGACACCGTTAAGGAAAAGCCGCAGGAAGGCGAAATCATCGCCGTGGGTGCGGGCGCGCGCGACGAATCCGGCAAGATCGTCCCCTTGGACGTCAAGGCCGGTGATCGGGTTTTGTTCGGCAAATGGTCGGGAACCGAGGTGAAGATCGACGGCGAAGATCTTCTGATCATGAAGGAATCCGACATTATGGGCGTGCTGGAGGGTTCCTCCAAGTCCAAGAAGGCCGCTTGATCGAGACGATCATTGTCGAACAAGCATCAACCACTGAAAACATGAAAGGTTATCAACATGGCTGCTAAGGAAATCCGCTTTAAGATTGACGCGCGCGACAGCATTCTGCGCGGCGTCAACGTTTTGGCCGATGCGGTATCGGTCACGCTCGGCCCCAAGGGTCGCAACGTGCTGATCCAAAAGAGCTTTGGAGCTCCTCGCGTCACCAAGGACGGCGTCACCGTCGCCAAGGAAGTCGAGTTGCCCAACAACTTTGAGAACATGGGCGCGCAGATGGTGCGCGAGGTCGCCAGCAAGACGGTCGATCGCGCCGGAGACGGAACCACCACGGCCACGGTGTTGGCTCGCGCCATCGCGATGGAAGGCATGAAGGCCGTAGCGGCGGGCATGAACCCGATGGACGTGAAGCGCGGCATCGACGCGGCGGTCGAAAAGGTCGTCGAAGATCTGAAATCCCGCTCCAAGAAGGTGGCCAGCAACGCGGAAATCGCGCAGGTCGGCACCATCTCGGCCAACGGCGACAGCGAGATCGGCTCGATGATCGCGAAGGCGATGGAAAAGGTCGGCCACGAGTCGCCGATCACGATTGAGGAAAACAAGAGCCTCGACACCGAGCTGGACGTCGTCGAGGGCATGCAGTTCGATCGCGGCTATCTCTCTCCGTACTTCATCACCAACTCGGAAAAGATGGTGGCGGAGCTGGACAGCCCCTATATCCTGCTGCACGAAAAGAAGCTATCCGGCCTGCAACAGCTGTTGCCGGTTCTGGAAGCCGTTGTGCAGTCGGGCAAGCCGCTGTTGATCGTCGCCGAAGAAGTCGAGGGCGAGGCTTTGGCCACGCTGGTCGTCAACCGTTTGCGCGGCGGATTGAAGGTCGCGGCGGTGAAGGCCCCGGGCTTTGGCGATCGCCGCAAGGCGATGCTGGAGGACATGGCCGTTCTGACGGGCGGGCAGGTCATCTCCGAAGATCTGGGCATCAAGCTGGAGAATGTCACGCTTGACATGCTCGGCACGGCCAAGAAGGTTCGCATCGACAAGGACAACACCACGATCATCGACGGTTCGGGCAAGAAGAAGGACATCGAAGCCCGTTGCGCCCAGATCCGCGCCCAGATCGAGGAAACCTCCTCCGATTACGACCGCGAGAAGCTGCAGGAGCGTTTGGCCAAGCTGGCTGGCGGCGTCGCCGTCATCCGCGTCGGCGGGGCCACCGAAGTCGAGGTCAAGGAGCGCAAGGATCGCGTTGACGACGCCGTCCACGCCACCAAGGCCGCCGTCGAGGAAGGCATAGTGGCGGGCGGCGGTTCCGCTCTGCTCTACGCCATCCGCTCCATCGAAAAGGTGCGCGTGTCCAACGACGATCAGCGTCGCGGCGTTGACATCGTTCGCCGCGCCCTGGAATCGCCGATTCGCCAGATCGTGGACAACGCCGGAATGGACGGTTCGGTGGTTGTCGGTCGTCTGATGGATCAAAAGGACACCAACTACGGCTTCGACGCTCAAAAGGGCGAATATTGCGACATGCTGAAGTCCGGCATCGTGGATCCTACCAAGGTCGTGCGCGTCGCTTTGGAAAACGCCTCGTCCGTGGCGGGTTTGCTCATCACCACCGAGGCGATGATAGCTGACAAGCCTGAGAAAAAGGCCGCTGGCGGAGCCGCCGGTGGCATGGGCGGCGGCATGGGCGACATGGATTTCTAATCGCTCGTCCGCAGTCGGCGTCTTGATCCGGTGCCTGAGCTTGTCGAAGGCAGCGATCGGAACCGATAGATACTGAAAAGGGCTGCGGGAAACCGCAGCCCTTTTTGGCTCTTACGCAAAACAGGTGGGTAATTTGGCCGCCAAACGCAACAGCAAGCGACGTCATTGCGAGCCGCCCCTTGGCGGCGAAGCAATCC
>JAYRGC010000012.1:0-7138 GCA_041908065.1 Alphaproteobacteria bacterium
GTTGGTCGGATAAACAACCAAGATGATGTTTTGCGACACCCACCCGCACCTAACCTCCCCCTAAGAAGGGGGAGGAACAGGCCGTGATTGCTGAAAGAGTAATTCTTTACCCGCCAGTTTTCAGAAAGAACCTATGTGGTTTTGCGGAAATATACGCTCGACAGTGAGGATCATGCCCCTGCTATTCAGATACATATTTCGCCAGAATCTCTACGCCTTCGCGTTCGCGGCGGTGGTGGTGTCGTTCGTGGTTTTGCTGACGCAATCATTCCGTCTGCTGGCTATCGTCGTCGATAATTCCGGCACAATGACGGTATTTCTTCGCCTGATGGGTTTGACTCTGCCGACGCTGCTGCCGCTTGTCGCCCCTATCGGCCTCGGGATAGCCATAATATTCTCCTGCTATAAACTGGATTCCGACAGCGAGCTGGTAGTCATGCGCTCGGCCGGTGTCAGCCGATCGCGCTTGGCTATGCCTATACTGGCATTGGCGATGGCGGTGACAGCCGCCGGATACTGCATGACGTTGTGGCTGACCCCCGCCGCCAATCGCGAGCTGGTGCGGCTGCAATACTATGTCCGCGACAATTTCTCGCCCATGCTGCTGCGCGCCGGAACCTTCAACGATCTCACCGATGGCCTGACATTTTATTCGCGGGAACATGGCCGCAAGGGAGAAATGCTGGACATCCTCGTCCATGACGTCCGCAAGCCCAAGGCTCCGGTGACCATCATGGCGGAAAAGGGCGTGTTTTCGACCACCGCTGACGGCGAGCCTCAGGTAGTGGTATTCAAAGGGCGGCGACAGGAAATCGACCCCGACACGGGAAAAATGTCGCAGCTCGATTTCGACACATACGCCTTGGATCTGCGGCTGCTCCGCAACGGCATGGCCAAGCGTCTCCCCGATCCTCGTGAACTGACGGTATCTCAACTTTTGGATCCTCCCAAGGAAAGGGAAAAACGCCGCGCCTCTCTGGAAAGAATGGCCGCCGAGCTGCACCAACGCTTGGCCTCGCCGCTTTTGGCCATCGACTACGCGGCCATCGCCGTCCTCTTCATGCTGGCCGGAGAGTTCAACCGTCGCGGCATGGCGCGGCGAATCGTCCTTGCCACCGCGACTATGGTGGCTGTGCAGGTCGGAATATTGTCGCTGGAAAATCTTATGGGCAAATACGCTTGGCTGGCTCCCGCCTATTACGGCGCGGTGGCGTTGCCGGCCATCGTCTGCCTGTTCCTGCTTTTCTCGCCCGATATTCTCCGCAAAAAAAGCGGGAAAGGCGGCGTCCATGCGTAACCTGACCCTTAGCCTCTATTTGGGGCGGCAATACCTGCTGTGGTTTCTGGTGTTCCTGTTCGGTCTTGCCTCCATCATCTTTTTGTTCGAGGTGACCGAGTTGTTGCGCCGCACCCGCGAAGTGCAAAAAGCCACTTTGGACGTGGTGTTGCAAATGGGCGCGTACAAACTGCCCGACACGATCGAAAAGATACTGCCCTTCGTCGTGCTTTTTTCCGGCATGTTTTCTTTCTGGCGCATGACACGCAGCAGCGAGCTGGTGGTCGCCCGCGCCGCCGGAGTGTCGGCGTGGCAATTCCTCGCCCCCGCCATGGCGATAACCTTTCTGTTCGGCGTCTTCAACGTCGCCATGCTCAATCCGATAGGCGCGTCGATGAACGCCCGTTATCGCGAGATGGAATCGCGGTATCTCAATCGCGGCATCTCGCTGGAGCTGACCGGAGCCGGACTATGGCTGCGCCAAAACGACGGCGACAAACGGTATTTATTGCACGCCGAGCATGTCGAGCAAGATCCCACCACCATCGAGCCGCTGATAGCCTTCATCTATGATTCCGCCGGACATTACACCGGACGCATAGACGCGCCCCGCGCCGTTTTAGAGGGCGGAAAATGGAAAATCCGCGACGGCTGGTTGAACGAAGGCGCGGATCAACCGCCGCAATTCTTGGATTCTTTCGAGATAAAAACCTCGCTGACGCTTGAAAAAATGCAGGAAAGCATGGCTCCGCCCAACACCATATCGTTCTGGAAACTGCCGGACTTCGGCGAGGCGTTGCGCTCAATCGGGCTTCCGTCTTCCCGCCACGAGCTGCAGTTTCAGTCCCTTCTGGCCGAACCTTTCCTGTTGTGCGCCATGGTGCTGTTCGCCGCCGCCTTCTCCCTGAGGCTGGATCGGCAGGGAGGAATACTGAACGCCGTCATGGCCGGAATCTTCATCGGCAGCGTGATCTTCTTTCTGAACAATCTGGTGATAGCGATGGGGGCCAATCAAACCCTGCCCATAACCATGGCGGCATGGGCTATTCCGCTGGCTGCGGCGGCGGCAGGACACTCTGTGCTGCTGTATCTGGAAGACGGGTGAGAAGTGAAAGGATTTTTCAGGCTCTTGCCCAAAACGAGTGGGTAATTTTGCAGCCAATTGCAGCAGCAAGTACCGTTATTGCAAAGTTTACGGCCAAAGGCCGTCATTGCAAAGTCTACGGCCAAAGGCCGTCATTGCGAGCCGCCACACTTTGGTTTGGACAGCGTTGAACGCTGTCGGGCGGCGAAGCAATCCAGTGCCACAGGCGCAACTGCTCTGGATTGCTTCGCCGCCAAGGGGCGGCTCGCAATGACGCTCAACCCCAAGGGGCGGCTCGCAATGACGGCCTTTAGCCGTAACTTCGCAAACGACCGACTGCCCTTTGGCCATAAACTTTTATACGACTTTAGACCGAAGCAGATTTTTTCTTCCTTCCGGCGGAGACTTTCGCTCCGGCAAGGCCTAGCAATTCGCTTACTCCCAAGCCGGATACCGCCGATACGGCCATTACCTTCTTGCGGCTGGCTTTGGCGAGGATGGCCGACTGCCGCTTGATCTCAGCCGCGCCCACCGCGTCGCATTTCGACAAGGCGATTATCTCCGGCTTGCGGGTTATATTGTTGCCATAGGCTTTCAACTCGGCGCGCACCGTCTTGTAATCCCGCGCCACGTCGTCGGAGGTCACGTCGACCAAATGGATAAGAACCCGCGTCCTTTCGACATGCCCGAGAAACCTCGTGCCCAACCCCTGCCCCTCGTGCGCGCCTTCGATAAGCCCGGGAATATCGGCCAACACGAAGTCGAAAGCGTCGCCGCGTTCGCCCAGCCTAACGACGCCAAGATTCGGAGAAATCGTCGTGAAGGGATAATCGGCTATTTTCGGTTTCGCGCTGGTGCAAGCGGCGAGAAAGGTGGATTTTCCGGCATTTGGCAGGCCGACTAGTCCGGAATCGGCGATGAGTTTAAGCCGCAGCCAGATCTCCATCTCCTGCCCGGGCCAGCCCGGGGTATAATGGCGCGGAGCCTGATTGGTCGAAGTCTTGTAATGCGCGTTGCCGAATCCGCCGTCGCCGCCTTTTAACAGCATTTCGCGCTGTCCGGCCTTTACCATGTCGGCCAGAACGGTTTCCCCGTCCGCCGCTATCACCTGCGTCCCAACCGGAACGCGCAAAACCATGTCGTCGCCGTGCGCTCCGGTGCGATCGCGCCCCGATCCCGGGCGTCCGTTTTTCGCTTCGTGGTGTTGGCGGTAACGATAGTCTATGAGAGTGTTGAGATTGTCGGCAGCCTCGACCCACACGTCGCCGCCTTTGCCGCCGCGCCCGCCATCGGGGCCGCCGAACTCGATGAATTTCTCGCGCCTAAAGCTGACGCATCCTGCGCCGCCGTGGCCGCTTTTGATATAAACCTTGGCTTGATCGAGAAATTTCATGCAACGCGGCTAATGCGCCGCCCTCAGGCCGACTGCTCGACCAGCACGTACGTCCTGCCCCGCGCCTCGCGGAACTTCACGCGACCGTCCACCTTCGAATAGATGGTGTGATCGCGCCCCATGCCGGTGTTTTCGCCCGGGTAGAACTTGGTTCCGCGCTGGCGCACGATGATGCATCCGCCCGAAGCCTTCTGTCCGCCGAACAGCTTCACGCCAAGGCGTCTACCTTCCGAATCGCGGCCGTTGCTTGACGAGCCGCCCGCTTTTTTATGTGCCATTTCCCGCGCTCCCTAGTCCTTAGTTCTTAAGCCGTGATTCCGGTGACTTTCAACACCGTGTATTCCTGACGGTGGTTGTTGCGGCGGCGATAGTTTTGACGACGCTTTTTCTTGAACACGATCAGCTTGCCGGTGCGCTCTTGGGCGACAACCTCGGCCTTCACCTTCGCTCCCTTGACGAAAGGAGATCCGACGGTGGTCTTGCCGCCGTCGCACAGCATCAGCACTTCGGAAAGCTCGACCGTCTTTCCGGCCTCGGCCGGAAGCTTTTCGACCTGCACGAGATCCCCTTGCGAAACCTTGTACTGTTTTCCACCCGTCTTAACTATTGCGAACATGGTTAATCCCGTATGTCATTTGCGACAAAACAAAACCCCTGCGGCGAAAACCCAACGGGTCTCAGCCGACCGAACCGGCTTCTTATCCATGAAACGCCGCCCCCTGTCAAGAAAAAGTAACGAGGGCAATACGCCATTTGCGTAAGGCGAAGCATAATATATGCTGCCGCCGCATTCGTTAATAATCGGGGGACTGCACAGTGGGTTTCAACTGCGGAATTGTCGGATTGCCGAATGTTGGCAAATCCACCCTTTTCAACGCTCTTACGGCGACGGCGGCGGCGCAAGCGGCCAATTACCCGTTTTGCACGATCGAGCCTAACGTCGGGCGCGTCAGCGTGCCGGACGAACGGTTGGACAAGCTGGCCGCCGTGGCCAAATCGGGCAAGATCATCCCCACCCAGCTTGAGTTCGTCGACATCGCCGGATTAGTGCGCGGCGCGGCCAAGGGCGAAGGCTTGGGCAACCAGTTCCTCGCCCATATCCGCGAGGTGGACGCGATTATCCACGTCCTGCGCTGTTTCGAAGGCGGCGACGTGACTCACGTCGAAGGATCGGTGGATCCGGTGCGCGACGCCGAAACGGTGGAAACCGAGCTGATGCTGGCCGATCTCGACAATCTGGAAAAACGGCTGGCCAACGTCCAAAAGAAGGCCAAGGGCGGCGACGCGGAAGCTAGGGATCAGATCGAGGTGATGGAGCTGGCTTTGTCCGCGCTGCGCGACGGCAAGCCTGCGCGTTCGGTGCTGGCGGCGGTTCCGGCGGCGAAGCTAAGGCTCTTCAAGCAGCTCCAGCTGATAACGGCCAAGCCGGTTTTATACATCGCCAACGTGGCCGAGGAAGAGGCGGCGGCAGGCAACGCGCTGTCGGCCAAGGTGGCGGCCAAGGCCAAATCCGAAGGCACGGAAAGCGTGATCATCTCCGCCGCGATAGAATCCGAAATCGCGACCTTGCCGGAATCCGAGCGCGGCGAGATGCTGAACGCCATCGGCCTCGGCGAACCCGGGCTGAACCGCATCATTCGCGCCGGATACAAGATGCTGGGACTGGTGACTTTCTTCACCGTGGGGCCGAAAGAAGCCCGCGCATGGACGGTTCGCAAGGGAGCCGCCGCACCAGAGGCTGCAGGCGTTATCCATACCGATTTCGAACGCGGATTCATCAAGGCCGAAACCATCGACTACGCCAGCTATGTCTCCTGCAACGGCGAAGCCGGAGCGCGCGAGGCCGGAAAATTGCGGCAAGAAGGCAAAGAATACCTCGTCGCCGACGGAGATATTTTCCACTTCAAGTTCAACGTGTGACGGGCAAAGGCAAAGCGTCATTTGCGAGGATACAACCAAAGGCTGTGAAGGCCGTCATTGCGAGCCGCCCCTTGGCGGCGAAGCAATCCAGAGTCATCTAGCAACGGCACTGGATTGCTTCGCGGCCTGAAGAAGGCCGCTCGCAATGACGGTGCTTGTTGTTGCGTTTGGCTGCCAAATTACCCACCTGTTTTCAGAAAGAGCCAAAAAAAGCCCGTCCGTTTTCACGGACGGGCTGATAGCCTAGAAACATAAATCTTAAGATCTTAACCGTTGTTAAGGGACTGGTTGTTTCCACGGAAACGTCTGGCCACAAGAGCCACAAGACCGCCAGCCAAGAACAGCAACGCTTCCCCGCCCATCATCGAAACTGGCTTCGGAGTAACCGGAGGCTCTATAACAGGAACCTTCTCCACAGCAAGTCCGGTGTAGGTCGATCCATGAGCGGTGTTCCCATCTGCGGGCGGAGCCAACATAAGCGTGATCTTATCGCCGACCTTCACATCCACCGGCGCGCCGTAGAATTGCACCGCGACGTTGTTATCGTTAATCGCGCAATCGGTGCAATCGGTGTTGGTCGCAAGATTTCTGAGCGTCAGCTTCTGATCGTTCAGCCACAACGAGATTATACCCTTTCCGCTCGGCTCCCATCCCTTGCTGCCACCGATTGTGGCATAGAATTCAATCTTGGTCTTTTCCGTCACATTGTAACGCATTCCGGCCTTGTCGGCAGGACCGTTGGCATGCATCCACGGATAGCCGTTGCCAACCGCCAACCAGCTCAGCGGGTTTCCGTGCGCGTCAACGCAGGTCACGCCAGCATTGGCGCAGGGCACAAACGCGTTGGTCGCGTTGTCTTTAGCGGTAAGAACAGTGGCGGCAGAAGGCGTGGTCTGGGTCATTATGGGTTGCCAACCATTGGGTATGCCGGCAACGGTCAACGTTTCGGCGTTGGCGTTTTTAGGCATGGACAACCCGATAAGAAGGCTGGCAGCCACAAAAAATGCGTTGTTTTTCTTAACATATGAGTTCATCGCTCTCTCCTTGCGTTAGAGACAAAATCCATTATCCAATCCCATTCCGCCGCAACGGCGAAATGCAGAAAACCGTAACGCCTCACCAACAGACAAGGACGCTATGCAAGCAGTTAGGTTATAGGAGTGGTCATGTCAAGTTAAAACGAAAAATCTTCAAATATCTCGGCAAAATTAACCAATTAATGATTATTTGGCGATGGCCAATAACTTGGGATCACGGCAGCGGCTCAGGGAACGCGGAGTTTCGGGTTTATGGACAAGAGGTGCAGCCTTGACTCCTCTCCCTCTGGGAGAGGATAGCGCGGCTTGGATTTTCGCCCCTTAGCGAAAATCCTTAGCCGCAGCTTGGTGAGGGTTCCCCAGTTGGGTTTACAAAAGAACCCTCACCAAGGTATTGCCACGAATTTTCGAAGGCGAAAATTCGGGCA
>JAYRGC010000013.1:0-19962 GCA_041908065.1 Alphaproteobacteria bacterium
GAAGCAATCCAGAGTCGCTGAGCAACGGCTCTGGATTGCTTCGCCGCCAAGAGGCGGCTCGCAATGACGATAGCCAGATTTATGGTTTGTGCAACGCTTCCTTTTTAACAGCGGTCGCCGCAGGTCTCCGCCATGGCTGATCAGCTTCCCTCCACCGCCTCGGCTGTTTCCGGCGTCAGCGGCGGCGCAGGGGACGCTTTCGGAGCTATGTTCCGGCGCGGAGAGATCTGGCTAGCCATCGGCTTGATGGTGATACTGGCGGTGTTGGTGATACCCATCCCGCCGTTGATGGTCGACTTCGGGTTGGCCATTTCCATCACGTTTTCGGTTGTCATTCTTATGACGGTTCTGCTTATCAACAAGCCGCTTGATTTCAGTTCGTTTCCCACCGTGCTGCTGATAGCCACTCTGATGCGTTTGGCTTTGAACCTCAGCACTACGCGCCTTGTCCTTACCCACGGCAACGAGGGCGAGGAAGCGGCGGGGCAGGTCGTCAAATCCTTCGCCAACATGGTGATGGGCGGGGATTTCATCATCGGCGTTATCGTCTTCGCCATCCTCACCATCGTCAATTTCGTCGTCATCACCAAGGGATCGGGGCGCATCGCCGAGGTGGCGGCGCGGTTTACCTTGGACGCCATGCCCGGCAAACAGATGGCCATCGACGCGGATCTTTCCTCCGGCCTGATAGAGGAGGGAGAGGCGCGCAAGCGGCGCAAGGAGCTGGAGGACGAAAGCAATTTCTTCGGTTCCATGGACGGCGCGGCCAAGTTCGTGCGCGGCGACGCCGTGGCCGGACTGGTCATCACGTTCATCAACATCATCGGCGGCATCACCATCGGCGCGTTCCGCCACGACATGACGATCATGGCCGCCGCCGAATCCTATGTCCGCCTGACGGTGGGCGACGGGCTGGTGACGCAGATCCCCGCGCTTTTGGTGTCCGTGGCCGCCGGTCTTTTAGTGTCCAAGGCCAACGTCGGCGGCTCCACCGACAAGGCGTTGTTCAACCAGTTAAGCGGTTATCCGACGGCGTTGGGGCTGTCGTCGGCTATGTTGCTTATGCTGTCCATAATTCCCGGGATGCCGTTCTTGCCGTTTTCGGTCTTGGGATCCATCGCCGGTTTCGGAGCTTACAGCGTTATGCAGGCGCAACGCGGGCGCGACGCGGCCAAGGCAGCCGCCGACGCCGCAGCCGCCAAGCCGGCCCCCGTGGCCGAGGAGCCGGTAAGCCGCGCCCTGTCGATGGATTTGATCAGGCTTGAACTCGGCTACGCGCTTTTAAGCCTTATCAACAGCGAGGCCGGACAGCGTTTGACCGATCAGATCAAGGGATTGCGCCGCCAGTTGGCCTCGGACATGGGGTTCGTCATGCCGTCCATCCGCATACAGGACAATCTCCAGCTTTCGCCCAACGCTTACGTTATTCGCATCAAAGAAATAGAGGCCGGCAAGGGCGATCTGCGCCCGTCAATGTTGCTGGTGATGGATCCGCGCGGCGACCAGATAACCTTGCCTGGCGAAGCCACGGTCGAGCCTACCTTCGGCCTGCCCGCCATGTGGGTTGACGCTACTTACCGCGAGGAGGCGTTGTTCAAAGGCTATACCGTCGTCGATCCCTCGACCGTCATCACCACCCACATGACCGAGGTCATCAAGGACAGCATGTCTGATTTGCTGTCTTACGCCGAAACGCAAAAACTTCTCGACGAAATGGGCAAGGAGCAGCAAAAGCTGGTGGCCGACGTGATACCTTCTCAGGTGACGCTGAGCGGCTTGCAGCGCGTGCTGCAAAACCTGTTGTCGGAGCGCATATCGGTGCGCGACATGCCGGCAATACTCGAAGGCATAGCCGAGGCGGCGACCGTCACCCGCAACCTGAACCTGATCTCCGAACACGTCCGCACGCGGCTGGCGCGGCAAATATCCAATTCGCACACCAACGACATGGGCTATATCCCCATCGTCACCTTGTCGGGCGAGTGGGAACAAGCCTTTGCGGAATCCCTATCGGGCGACGGCGAGGAAAAACGCTTGGCCATGCCGCCTAGCCGTTTGCAACAATTCATCGCGGCGGTGCGCCAAGCATACGATAGGTTAGCCGCGATGGGAGAGGCTCCGGTTCTGCTGACCAGCCCGGGCATCCGCCCCTATGTGCGCTCGATCGTCGAAAGATTCCGTCCCGCCACTCCGGTCGTCTCGCAAAACGAGATACATCACAAGGCTAGAATAAAGACGCTGGGGCAGATATAAGTTCATTCCATGCGCTTGAAATCGTTCCACGGCCCGACAATATCCGACGCCATGCGGCAGGTTCGCGAGGCGTTGGGCGAGGACGCCATAATCGTCGCCACCCGCGACGACGAAACGGGGGGCGTGCGCGTAACGGCGGCGATCGAGGAAGCCTCGGAGGAACCGGCGCGGGAGACCAAATCCGCAGCGTCTCCGGCAAAAACCAAAGCCGAGGCGAAAAATCCCGAAACGTTGGACGTGATTGCGGCCGCTTTGTCGCGCCACAAAATTACCTCCGCCTTGACGGAAACTCTGATGGCTACAGCGACTTTGCACGCTGGCGAAGATCCTGTCTCGGCCTTGGCGGCGGCGTTCGCCGCGCATTTGTCGTTCGCTCCATTGGTGGCCGAGAAATCCCAGCCGCCCTTGATTCTCATAGGAGCCCCAGGGGTCGGAAAGACCCTGTGTCTGGCAAGATTGGCCGCCCGCGCCGCAATGGCGAAAAAGCCGGTGGCCGTCATCAGCGCGGACACCGAACGCGCCGGAGGGCGGGAACAACTGGCCGCTTTTATGCGCGTTCTGAAGCTGGATCTGATCGAAGCCTGCGACGTCCACGCGCTGCGCGAGGCGGTGGAGATGCAGCCTAAAGACGCTCTGGTGCTCATAGACACCTTTGGCTGCAACCCCTACGACGTCGACGAAATGCGGCGGATGCTGCAAATAATCGAGGCGGTTCGCGGCTCTGCGGCCATGGCGTTACCCGCCGACATGGACGCTTTGGACGCTCCGGTCGCCGCCAAGCTGTTCAAGGCGGCGGGAGCGAGCAGAATTTTGGCGACCAGAATGGATATGGCCCGAAGATTGGGCGGGTTGATGCAAGCCGCGTTCGAGAGCAAAATGCCGCTGGCCGGATTCGCGGCTTCGGCCAAAGTCACCGATTACCCTCGCAACTTCGATCCCCATCTGTTGGCCAAAATGACCCTGCCCCCAGAAATCTCTGGCAAGGCAACCCCCGCCAAGGCTGCCGGAGGAAACGCTTTATGACGTCCGATCTGATACATTTGGAACACGCCGAAGGCTCCAGCGACCAAGCGGTTCCCGCCTCTCCATTGCTGTGCCGCAACCTGATCTCGATCGCCAGCGGCAAGGGCGGGGTGGGCAAGACGTGGCTGGCGGTGACTATATGCCACTCCTTGGCCAAGCGCGGCAAAAGGGTTTTGTTGTTCGACGGCGATTTGGGATTGGCCAACGTCGACATACAGCTGGGACTTACCCCGAAAGTGGATCTGGGGCATGTGATAGAGGGCAAAGCCGAATTGGCCGACGCCATAACCCATTTCGACGAAGGCGATTTCGATATTCTGGCCGGACGTTCTGGATCGGGCGTTCTGGCCACGCTTCCCGCCGGAAAACTGGCCAATATGCGCGGCGAGTTGATCGACATGGCCGGAAATTACGACTACGTTTTCGTCGATCTGGGCGCGGGGGTCGATCGCTCGGTGCGCCAGATGGCGGGGCCTGCCGCGATAACGCTGGTGGTCGTCACCGACGAGCCTACCTCCATCACCGATGCCTACGCCTTCATAAAATTGGCGTGGGCGGCCAACTCTCAGGCCGATTTGCGGATAGTGGTCAACATGGCCAGCAGCGCGCACGACGGGAAAAAGACCTACGAAACCCTCAGCCGCACATGCGAGAGCTTTCTCCGCCGCGCCCCCTTGTTGGCGGGCATAATTCGCCGCGACGCGCGGGTGCGCGACGCCATTCGCTCCCAATCGCCTCTTTTGACACGTTCCCCGTCCTGCGAAGCCGCCGGAGACGTCGAGGCGTTGGTAGGCGGCCTGTTCGGCAGGTAATATGGAAAATATCCGCCAAACTCGCTGTTGCGCTCGGACGGGAAATCGCGGATTATACCTCTCCGTCGGGCATTGGTTTTTTCGTGTTTCGAATGTGGAGTTTAAGCACCATGAAGCGTAGTTTGTTGCCGCGCGGTTTATCGCTGTTGTCCGTCGTCGCGATGGCCGCGTTCGTGGCCGCCTGTTCGGCTTCGGGACAAATGGCCGAGTTTTGGCGGCCTATAAGCGAGCCGAACATCCAGATGTCGATCGAAAAAGCCCAAGCCAAGCTGGACTTCGACATCAGCCAGTGCCGTTGCGGGATATTCCCGACCAACGTGCCGCGCAACGATCAGATCGAATTCCAGCCGGATCGCCAGCGCATGACGCAAACCAGCGTCACTGTGACCAAGGACGACAACGGCGGGTGCATGCAACGCCCCAGCCTCGTGGTGGCGGAGTGCATGCGCGCCCGCGGATGGGAAGTCACCAAGTGTTCAGGCCGCGTGCCTACGGCTGGCGGCGGGGCATTGTGCGCCGGATATATGTTGGATTGACGCCCCATGATTCCTCGTTATTCCCGTCCTGCGATGGCGCGTATCTGGGAGCCGGAAAACCGGTTCCGCCTTTGGTTCGAGATTGAGGCGTACGCCTGCGACGCCTTGGCCGAGCTGGGGGTCATCCCCAAAGGCGCGGCCAAGAACATCCGCAAAAAAGGTAAGTGGGACGTCGCCCGCATCGACGAGATCGAAAAAGTCACCCGCCACGACGTGCTGGCCTTTCTCACCAATCTGGCCGAGCATATCGGCGACGACGCGCGGTTTTTGCATCAAGGCATGACCTCCAGCGACGTGTTGGACACCGCTTTCGCGGCGCAGTTGGCGCAGGCCGCCGACATGCTGCTGGCTGATCTGGACGAGGTTATCGAGGCTTTGCGGTTCCGCGTCGAGGAGCATCTCGGCACTCTGACCATAGGCCGCAGCCACGGCATCCACGCCGAACCCACCAGTTTCGGAATAAAGCTGGCGGGGCATTACGCCGCGTTTTGCCGCGCCAAGAAACGTCTGGCGGCGGCGCGGGATGAGGTGGCCACCTGCGCCATATCGGGACCGGTCGGCACTTTCGCCACCGTCGATCCCCGCGTCGAGGCGCACGTCGCGGCCAAGATGGGGTTGGCGGTGGAGCCGGTTTCCACGCAGGTGATTCCCAGAGATCGCCATGCGATGTTTTTCGCCACTTTGGGCGTCATAGCCTCGTCGATAGAAAACTTGGCGACCGAAGTCCGCCATCTCCAGCGCAGCGAGGTGCGGGAAGCCGAGGAACCCTTCGCGGTCGGGCAAAAAGGTTCCAGCGCCATGCCGCACAAGCGCAATCCGGTGTTGGCGGAAAACCTTACCGGCTTGGCGCGGGTGGTGCGCGCGGCGGTTGTTCCGGCGATGGAAAACGTGGCGTTGTGGCACGAGCGCGACATCTCCCATTCCTCGGTGGAACGGGTCATCGCTCCGGACGCGACCATCGCCTTGGATTTCGCGCTGTCGCGTCTGGCCGGACTGGTGCGCGACATGGTGGTGTATCCCGACCGGATGGCGGCCAATCTCGAATCCTTGGGCGGACTGCACTTTTCGCAACGGGTGCTGTTGGCTTTGACGCAAAGCGGAATGTCGCGCGAGGATGCTTATCGGCTGGTGCAAACCAACGCCATGGCGGTTTGGCGGGATCTGCAACAGGGCAAGGCCGCTTCCCTTCGCGGCAAGCTGCTGTCCGATGCCGAGGTGAGAAAAATCCTCTCCGACAAGGAATTGTCGGCCTGCTTTGATCTAAAATATTACATCCGCCACGCCAAAACGACTTGGCGGCGGGTTTTAAAGGCCTATGGCGGGAAATAGGCTTTTCCCTTGACCAAAATGCCGTTATCGGCCAAAAGACGGCATACGACCAATCATCGGCTGGCCTGATCGTTTTGAGGTTTGTTAAAAATGCCTAGCCTAAGAGACCTTAAAAACCGCATCGCGAGCGTCAAATCGACTCGCAAGATAACTGCCGCCATGAAAATGGTCGCGGCCAGCAAGCTGCGCCGCGCTCAGGAACAGGCAGAAGCCGCCCGCCCCTACGCCGCCCGCATGAGCGACATGCTTTCCTCTCTGGCCTCCTCGCACATAGTCTCCGACGCTTCGCCGAGGCTTTTGGCCGGAACCGGAAGGAACGAAAAAGTCCTGCTGCTGGTCGTGACTTCTAATCGCGGCCTGTGCGGCGGATTCAACGGATCGGTGGTGCGGGAAGCCAGAAAGCAGATCCGCCAGATGGAAAGCGAAGGCAAGCGGGTAAAATTGTTCTGCGTGGGACGCAAGGGGCGCGATCTTCTGCGCCGCGACAACGCCGATAAAATAGCGCATGTGGTCGAGGACGTGTCGCGCCAAGGCGTGAGCTTTGAGATGGCCGAATCCATAGCCGCTAAAATGCTGGAGATGTTCGAAGGCGGACAATTCGACGTGGCCAAGGTGATTTACAACCGCTTCCGTTCCGCCATATCGCAGGTGGTGACGGTGCAACAGATGATTCCGGTGGACGTGTCGCCGTCAGCCTCCGCCGCGCAATCGGCCTCGGCCTCGCAAGACTTTGAGCCGGACGAGGAAAGCATTTTAGATCGGCTCTTGCCGCGAAACATTTCCGTTCAAGTGTTTTCGTCGTTGCTGGAAAGCTCGGCCGGAGAACACGGGGCGCGAATGACCGCCATGGACAACGCCACCCGCAACGCCGGAGACATGATCAACCGCCTGACGTTAAACTATAACCGCAGCCGCCAAGCGTATATCACCAAGGAACTTATCGAGATCATCTCCGGAGCCGAGGCGGTTTAAGATCCTGCTCATAATCTGATTGTGCCGGTCTGCGATTGCCGAAAGGTCGTTCCTTGCCTGCCGGTTTTGGGTAAGAGCCGTAAAAATGCTCTTACCCAAAACGGGTGGGTATTTTGGCCGCGAATAGCAGCAGCAAGCACCGTCATTGCGAGCCGCCCCTTGGCGGCGAAGCAATCCAGAGTCATAGACCACCGCCACGGGATTGCTTCGCCGCCACGGGGCGGCTCGCAATGACGGCCTTTGGCCGTAGACCTAACAATAACGGCCTTTGGCCGTAGACTCAGCATGACGGCCTTTGGCCGTAGCCACCCGTTTTGCGTAAGAGCCGTAAAAGACATCTATAATCCCCCAACGCGAATCCCTTTACGGAAAAATATCCCCATGTTCGGACTTTTGCTCAGGCGTCGCTTTTTGCCCTTGTTTGTCGCCCAGTTTTTGGGGGCGATGAACGACAATCTGTTCAAGAACGCCGTGATGGTAATGGTCGCCTATCGCATATTGGCAGACGATCCGGTGCGATCGGGACAAATGAACAACCTCGCCATGGGGCTTTTGATGCTGCCGATGATAGCCCTTTCCTATCTGTCGGGGCAGATGTCCGATAAATTCGATCGCAGCAAGGTGGCGCAAGGCGTAAAGCTGGCGGAATTTGGGCTGGCGGCGTTAGGCGCAGTCGCCATCTATTTGGAAAGCCTTCCTATGATGCTGATCGCGTTGTTGGGTTTCGGAACGCATTCCACTTTCTTCGGTCCGGTTAAATACGCCCTATTGCCCCAGCATTTGCGTCCTAGCGAGTTGGTATCGGGCAACGCGATGGTGGAGGCGGGAACTTTTCTTGCCATTTTAATCGGCACCATAGTCGGCGGTTGGTTCATTCTTTCGGACGGCGGGGCAGCGGTGGTGTCTGCGGTCATGTTGGCGGCGGCGGCAGCCGGTTACATGGCGAGCCGTTATATCCCGAAAGCTCCGCCGCCTTCGCCGGATATGAAGCTGTCTTTCAATCCTCTGAAGGAAACCGCCGCGATGGTGGGGTTCAGCCGAAAGCGAAGCGACGTGTGGCTGTGCATTGTCGGCATATCGTGGTTTTGGCTGATAGGCTCGCTATTTCTGGCGCAGTTTCCCAATTTCAACCGCGACGTTTTGCGCTCGGACAACGGAGTGATGACCCTGTTCATGGTCGCTTTCGCGATAGGAATCGCCTTCGGTTCGATGCTGTGCGGCGCGATCATTCGCAAACTGCCGCGCCCGGGACCGATCTTGCCCGGGGCGTTGGGGATGACCGCAGCCGCCGTGGATCTTTATCTGACCTCTACCGGAGCGGCGTTGCCCGCCCCGGGACAGCTTATGGAAACGGCGGAATTTCTGGCCACTGATTACGGCGTCAGGATTTTGCTGGATCTTTTTCTGTTGGCCGCATGCGGCGGAGCGTACATCGTGCCGCTTTATTCTCTGCTGCAAACGCGAGCCGATCCCGAACGCATGGCGCGGACAATAGCCTGCAACAACGTGGTGAACTCGATATTCATGGTCGCCGCAGCCCTCATCGGCACGGCGTTGCTGACGGCTGGCTTGTCCGTGCCGGAGGTTTTCCTCGCCGCCGCGATCATGAATCTGGCCGTGGCGATGTATATCTTCCGCCTTTATCCGTTTTCCCTGTTCGGATTGCTGTTCCGTCTGGTCTATCGGATGGAAACCAAGGGACTGGAAAACTGCGCTCTGGCGGGCGACAGAGTGCTGATAATATCCAACCACACGTCGTTCATCGACGCGGCGTTGGTCGCTTCGGTGCTGCCGTGGCGGGTCGCTTTCGCCGTCAACACCTTCATCGCCCGCAGGTGGTGGCTAAAGCCGCTTTTGTGCGCCGTGGATTCGGTGGCGATGGATCCCTCTAATCCTCTTTCCGCCAAGACGCTCATCGACGCCCTCAAGGGCGGCAAGCGGTGCATGATATTTCCCGAAGGCCGGATAACTGTAACCGGAGCATTGATGAAGGTCTACGAAGGCCCGGGCATGATCGCCGACAGATCCGGAGCGATGATTTTGCCGGTGCGGATAGAAGGCGCGCAGTACACGCCGTTCTCTCGAATGAAGGGCAAGGTCAAGACCCGCCTGTTTCCCAAGATAACCCTGACGTTCTTGCCGCCGCGCCGCTTTGACATTCCCGACGACGCGACGGGAAGACAACGGCGCAACATCGCCGGAAGCCAGCTTTACGACTTGATGTCGGGAATGATGTTCGACAGCAGCCCGCGCGAGGCCACATTGATGCGTTCTCTGGTGGCGGCCAGCCTGCTGCACGGCGGAAGCCAAATCGCGGTGGAGGATCAGCAACGGACACCTCTCAGCTATTCGCGCCTTATTTCGTCCAGCCTCGCATTGTCCAGATGCATAGGACGCATAGCCGCCGCGAATGAAAAGCGTATAGGGCTGATGCTGCCCAACACGACGGCGGCAGTGACGGCTTTCTTCGCCGTGCAGGCGTTAGGACGTTCGGCGGCCATGATCAATTACACCGCCTCTCCGGCGCATATACTCAGCGCGTGCCGGTCGGCGCAGATACGCACCGTGATATCCTCGTGGCAGTTCGTGCAGGCGGCGGGATTGTCGGAAGCGGTAGAGGCCATGCGCTCGAACGGAGCGCGGGTGGAATTCATCGAAGACATGCGCAAGGACATGCGGATTTCCGACAAGCTGCTGGCTTTGGCGGCGCGGATATTCCCCGAACTGGCCGTTCCCAAACCTCCGCGCAAGCTGCGCCGTCCCGAAAACGCCGAGGCGGTGGTGCTGTTCACATCGGGATCCGAGGGGTTGCCCAAAGGCGTGGCACTCAGCCACTCCAACATCGTCTCTAACCGCTATCAACTGGCAAGCCGGATAGATTTCGGGCCGCAAGACGTGGTTTTCAACTGCTTGCCCATATTCCACGCCTTCGGGCTTACCGGAGGAACGTTGTTGCCGTTGTTGGCGGGAATACGGATATTCCTTTACCCCTCCCCGCTGCATTACCGCATAGTGCCGGAGCTCATCTACGACACCAACGCCACCATACTCTTCGGAACCGACACCTTCCTGTCGGGATACGCCCGCTTCGCGCATCCGTATGATTTTTACTCGCTGCGATACGTCTTCGCCGGAGCCGAAAAGCTCAAGGACGAAACCCGCCGCGCTTGGAGCGAGCGATTCGGCGTTCGCATCTTCGAAGGATACGGCGCCACCGAAACCTCTCCGGTAATCAGCGTGAACACCTCGATGCACTACCGCGCCGGAACTGTCGGCAGGGTTTTGCCCGGAATAGAAACAAAAACTGAGAAGGTGGACGGCATAGAAACGGGCGGCAAGCTGCTGGTCAAAGGCGCGAACGTCATGCTGGGGTATCTGAAAGAAGACGCCCCGGGAATAATCCAACCGCCTCCCGACGGCTGGTACGACACCGGAGACATAGTGGACGTGGACGAGGACGGTTTCATCATCATCAAAGGCCGCACGAAGCGTTTCGCCAAGATCGGCGGCGAGATGGTTTCGCTCGCCGCCGTCGAGGCCGCCGTCGACGCCATGTGGCCGGGCGTGCCGCAAGCTGTCGTCAGCGTTCCGGATCAACGCAAAGGGGAAGCCATAGTGGTGGTGACGGAAAGCAAGACGGCGGCCGCGGATATGCTGGTCGAACATTTCCGCCGCCATGGATTGCCCGCGTTGGCTTTGCCGTCATTGGTGATAAGGGTGGAAAAGCTGCCGCTTCTGGGAACCGGCAAAACAGACTATGTCGAGGTTAAAAACATCGCCCTGAGAGCCTGTTTATAAAGCTCGACGCGGCCTTCTAAACAAGCTCTTAAGGCATAGAAGTCTGTTCACGCATCCGTGTCCATGGCGAAGGCCAAAGCCATCCTTATCTTGGCCGTGGTTGAGGCGGCAAAGGCGGGCAACTTGATGCGGCGCACTTTCGCTCCGGCTAAATCCACGTTTTCGCCTTTGTCCGGCATCCGCTCGATTTTCTCGTCCAAAGCCGCCAGTTCGACGCATAACGCCACCGGAACCGCTTCTAGATAAGGAACGCGCAGGACGCCTATGTGCCGCGCCTCGATAAAACCGGCGATGGCGGCGGGAGGAGAAGCCAAAACCGCGAGGCCGTTGTTTGCGACGCTGAGAGCCACCTGATCGTCAGCGACCAAAACCGCCCCTTCGTCCATCAACCTTAACGCCAGATCGGATTTGCCGGAACCGGATTTGCCGGTGATCAAGACCCCTCGCCCGCCCAAGGCGACGCAGGAAGCGTGGATCAATGTCTGGCGGACGGGGGTTTCCATGCGATAAGGTATACCATCGCGGCGGGAAAACGGAAAAGCGGCATATGCGACAGGAACAGGAAATAGCCGGAGAGGAAGCGAACATGGCCGAGGAATTGGAAAAGCCTCAACGCCCTTCGCGCCACGGCTTGGCATGGAGCGCGGAAGAGGAACGCAAGCTCTACGACGCTTTCGCGGCAGGAAAGAGCTTTGCCGATTGCGCACAAGAACACCAGCGCACCGTTTGGGGAATAAAGGGATGCCTGCAAAAGCTGGGCGTGCTGGACGAGGACGGCTATCCGGTTTCTCCGCGTCCCGACTTCGCCCCCAGCCAAGCCGCGCAAAAGCGGATCGCGCGGGCGGAAAAGCTCGCGGCGAAAGAAGCAAAAAAAGCCGCCCGCGCCGCCAAATCGTCGCAAAGGCGAAAGGCCGAGGACGAAGCGGCGAAGGCTCCGGAAATGAGCGAGGCTTTCCTGCGCGCCCTCGACCTTATGGAAAATACCGACCGCAACGTCTTTATAACCGGACGCGCCGGAACCGGAAAATCCACGCTGCTTTCCCATTTCTGCCGTGTCACCGACAAGCAGCCGGTGGTGTTGGCTCCAACCGGAGTGGCCGCCCTGAACGTCAGGGGGCAGACCATCCACCGCTTTTTCAATTTCTACGTCGACGTCACTCCGCAAAGGCTAATAAGCCAAAAGCACAAGAAATTGCGGAACGCCAAGCTATATAAGAGCCTGAGGACGATAATCATCGACGAAATATCAATGGTGCGGGCGGATTTGCTGGATTGCGTCGATACTTTTATGCGCCTGCACGGCCCCGACGCCGCTATGCCTTTCGGCGGAGCGCAGATGATCTTCGTCGGCGATCTGTTCCAGTTGCCGCCCGTGGTGGGACAACAAGAAAAGCAGATTTTCTCCTCGCACTACGAAACGCCGTATTTTTTCAGCGCAAAAGTCCTGCAACGCAGCGATTTCGAGATTGTGGAGATGGACAAGGTATACCGCCAGAAAGACGACAGCTTCGTCGCCATCTTGAATCGCATCCGCGACAATTCAGCCAAAGAATCCGACATCGCCACGATAAACAGCAGGCTGGAGGCGGTCGAACGCCCTTCTCAGCCGCCGACGTCGGGCAAGAGCGAGTTTTCGATAACCCTTACCACCACCAACGCCGTGGCCGACGCAGCCAATTCGTCGCGGCTTGACGCTTTAAAGGGCGAGCTAATGTTCTCCGAAGCGCGGATTTCCGGCGATTTCGGGCGGGAGTATTTCCCCACGCTCGACAATCTGGCCTATAAAATCGGGGCGCAGATAATGATGTTGAACAACGACAACCAGCAACGCTGGGTCAACGGCAGCATCGGCGTGATAACCGCGATCAAACGCGACGAGATCCCCGAAGCCGACGAATACGAAGAAGAAAAAGGCGAGGACGAAGAAAGCGAAAACGGAGAATACCTCGAAGTAAGGCTGCAAGATTCCGGCGAAACGGTGGAGGTTCGCCCCCATACATGGGAAGTTTTTCGTTTCGGACTGCAAGACGGCGCGGTGGTGTCGGCTCCGGCGGGAACGTTCACCCAATATCCTTTCCGGCTGGCGTGGGCGATCACTATCCACAAAAGCCAAGGCAAGACCTTCCGCCGCATGACGCTGGACATCGGCAACGGAGCGTTCGCGGCAGGGCAGCTTTACGTCGCCCTCAGCCGCTGCGCTTCGCTGGAAGGGTTGACGCTGAAAAAACCCATATCGACGCGCGACATCAGCACCGACCCGAGAATATTCGACTTCTTCGCCGCGAAATCCAAGGAGCCGGAGAACAACGACGGACTTATCCGCAAAGCGGCGGCGGAAAGGATACCCCTCGCCATAACCTATATGAAATCCGACGGAGAGATTGTCGACTGCCGGGTCATACCGTTGCGCGTCGGCATTTCTTCTTATCGCGGCGAACAATACGAAAGCCTGCGCGCCTTTTCCGACGAGCATCAGAAAGAGCTTAATCTCAGAATAGACAGGATCCTGAAGGCGGTGAAAACCTAGCCGTACGCCGATTTTGGCAAAAGCCAAAAACGCTTTGTTTTGTTTCTTGTTCAAAACCGGCAGGTTACAGGAGCAATTTTTCGGCAAACATAGTCATGCAATGTCCATGGCCAAAGGCTGCGTGTAATTTGCAAAGTTACAGCCAAAGGCTGTAACAGGGTAGATAACGGCCTTTGGCCATCACCTCACGATGATGATCCTCTTTGGAACAGCAGCAAACTCCTGCCTAGTTTCGAGAAGAATCCTCACTTTCTCCTTGCCGCGGCGGCTTTCGCGCCATGGGGCGGCGGCGGAGAGATTGGAGCGGCCTTCTTGTTGGATGCCGATGGCTGGCGGTTCATCAAAAGGCTGACGACGCGAATCAGCGCATCGCGCATGTCCTTGCGGGTGACGACCATATCCACCATGCCATGTTCCAAAAGATATTCGGAACGCTGGAACCCGGGCGGCAAAGTCTCGCGGATCGTGCTTTCGATGACCCGCGCTCCGGCGAAACCGATCTGCGCGCCTTTTTCCGCGATATGCACGTCGCCCACCATGGCGAACGAGGCGGTGACGCCGCCGGTCGTCGGATCGGTGAAAATCACGATGTAAGGCAGCTTGGCGGCCTTGACTTCCTTGGCCGCGATTATCGTGCGGGGCATCTGCATTAGCGACAAAATGCCCTCCTGCATCCGCGCCCCTCCCGAAGCCGGAATCACGACAAGCGGGGCGCGAGAGGCCACGGCGCGGCGGGCGGCGGTCAATATCCCCTCGCCCACCGCCATGCCCATGGAACCGCCCATGAAGGAAAAATCAAAGGCGGCCATCACCGCCTTGTGTCCCCCCAACATCCCCTCGGCCACCACGATGGCGTCCTGTCTGCCGGTGCGCGACTGGGCGTCCTTCATGCGGTCGGCATAGCGTTTCTGGTCGCGGAACTTCAAAGGATCGGCGGGAACCTTCGGAACTTCCACCGTCGCGTATTCCCCGCCGTCGAACAACATCTCCAGCCGCTTGCCCACGCCCAAACGCATATGAAAGCCGCAATGGCGGCACACGTTCAGCATGTCATCCAGCTCGCGCTTGAACAGCATCGCGCCGCAACCCGGGCATTTCTCCCACAGGTTGTCGGGAATTTCCTTTTGATCGCCCACGATAGCGCGTATCTTGGGACGCACGAAGTTTGAAAGCCAATTCATGGGGCGGCATGGTAATCACTCTGGACATCCAGCACAAGGGCTGGAAATCGGTGCGCGGATTGCGTAAACGGTTGGAAGCGGCGGCGCAAACGGTCTCTGCCGCCTTGCCCGACGGCCTGCAAGCGGCGGCGCAGGCTGCGGAAATAACCGTCCTTTTGACCTCGGACGCCGAGATACGCCGCCTTAACCGCGAATTTCGCGGCAAGGACAAGCCCACCAACGTACTATCGTTCCCATGGCTGGATTCAAGGCAGTTGAAGCGCGTCAAGGCCGATTCCCCACCCTTGCACGTCGGAGACATCGCCATTGCGTATCAATATGTTGTGAAAGAAGCCAAGTCAGAACGCAAGATATTGATAAACCACTTGACCCATATGCTTATCCATGGCATTCTTCACGTTTTCGGGTATAATCACGAGAGCAGGCGGATGGCCGCCGTAATGGAACGACTGGAAACAGAAATCATGGCCGATCTAGGCTTGCCCGATCCTTATTCGACGTTATGAGCGACAACAGCCCCGGACACAGTACCAGCGGTATGCCTGCTGCCCCCCCCCATCCGTCCGACGACGGCTGGCTGCGGAGGGCTTGGCGGCGCGCCCACAACAGATGGCGCGGCCATACCGAGGCCGAGGCGTTGCGCGAGGCAGTAGAGGAGCTTATCGAGGAATCGGCCTCGGATTCCTCAACCGGCAGCCCCGCCACCGAAAGGACGCTTCTGGCCAACGTGCTGGAGCTGCGCGATACCCACATCATCGATTGCATGGTTCCTCGAGCCGACATCGTGGCCATGGATGTCGACAGCGACATGAAACAACTGGTCGAAACGATGGTGGAACGCTCTCACAGCCGCATCCCGATCTATCGCGGAACGCTGGACGACACCTTGGGAATGATTCATATCAAGGACGTGATGGCTAAAATCTCCCGCAACGAATCCTGCCCGATACGCGATCTCTTGCGTCCGGTGCAGTTCGTCGCGCCGTCTATGCCAGCTTCGCGGCTTTTGTCGCAAATGCGCCAAACCAGACAGCATATGGCTATGGTGGTGGACGAATTCGGCGGGATCGACGGGTTGGTCACCATCGAGGATCTAGTGGAGCTGGTCGTTGGAGAGATAGACGACGAGCACGACGTTCCGGATTCCCCCTTGGTGGTTACACGCCCCGACGGCACGATCATGGCCGATGCCCGTCTGCCGATAGGCGACTTCGAAACCCGCGTCGGCAAAGAAATCCTAACCTCTGGCGAACGCGACACCATCGACACGCTGGGCGGCTATGTGGCGCATTTGGCCGGACGCATCCCCCAGACCGGAGAAGCCCTGAAAAGCCCATGCGGCCTCACCTTCGAGGTTCTGGCCGCAGACCAAAACCGCATATCCCGCGTGCGGGTGCGCGGAAAATTGTCGTGATCGACGCCCAATCTCATAGGAGATTGCATGGGCGGCACATAGCGTTGTAGATTGCTGTCCGTATCGCTCTTCTCCCCTTAATCCTTATACTTCTTCCTCCCCGCCTCGCCTAATCGCTTTGTCAAATCCACGCCGTCCTTCCAACGGAGCACTCAAGAAATGTCCGAAACATGGCTCGACAACAAGACGTTCGATGAAATCAAGATCGGAGACAGCGCGAAACTAATCCGCCAGTTGACGCGCCGCGACATCGAGCTGTTCGCCGTGGTGTCAGGCGACGTGAACCCCGCCCATATCGACGAGGAATACGCCAAGGACAACCGCTTTCACGGGCTGGTGGCGCACGGGCTTTTGGGCGGCGCGTTGATCTCGGCCGTCCTCGGCAACCAGATGCCCGGCCCCGGCACTATCTACCTCGGCCAAGACCTGAAGTTCCTGAAACCGGTGCGCCCGGGCGACACGGTGGAAGTCAGCGTCAAGGCCGTGGAAAAAGACGACGCCCACAAAGTGGTGATCTTCGACTGTCTGGTGACGAACCAGAACGGCCAACCGGTGATAACCGGCACGGCCAAGGTTATTGCCCCGACCGAGAAAATCCGCCGCGCCGCCATATCGCTCCCCGACATAGAACTGCGCCACCGCGACCGTCTGCGGCGGTTGGTGGAACAGGCGAAAAAACTGCCGCCGATGCGGACGGCGGTGGTGCATCCCTGCGACTCGGTTTCGTTGGAAGGCATGGCCTCGGCCACGGCGGAGGGGCTGATAATCCCCGTGCTGGTGGGGCCGGAATCCAAGATACGCGCCGCCGCCAGCGCGTGCGGAGTCAATCTGGCCGGATACGAGATAGTCGACGTTCCCCACAGCCACGCCGCCGCCATTCACTCGGTGGAATTGGCGCGAAACAGCAAGGTTCACGCCCTGATGAAGGGCAGCCTACATACCGACGAGCTGATGTCGGCGGTAGTGGACAGCACGCGCGGTCTTCGCACCGAACGCCGCATGAGCCATGTGTTCGTCATGGACGTGCCGTCGTACAAATGGCCGCTGCTTATTACCGATGCCGGAATCAACATCTTGCCGTCGTTGCGCGAAAAGCGCGACATTTGCCAGAACGCCATCTACGTCGCCCACGATCTGGGAATAGAAAAGCCGCTGGTGGCGTTGTTGGCGGCGACCGAGACCGTCAGCTCCGACATGCAGGCCACGCTGGATGCCGCCGCGCTATGCAAGATGTCGGAGCGCGGCCAGATAACCGGAGCGGTGCTGGACGGCCCATTGGCCCTCGACAACGCCATCAACGCCGAAGCGGCGCGGATAAAGGGCATATCTTCGCCGGTGGCCGGACAGGCCGACATTCTAGTGGTTCCCAATATCGAAGCCGGAAATATGCTGGCCAAGCAGCTCGATTATCTGGCCGCCGCCGAATCCGCCGGGATCGTCTGCGGGGCGCGGGTTCCCATCATCCTGACAAGCCGCGCCGAACGCGCCCCGTCGCGCATGGCCTCTGCTGCGTTGGCGGTGTTGGCGGCTGAAGGCGAACGCATCCGCCGCGAAGCCAAGGCGGCGTCGGGAAAAGGGTAATCGGATAGAGAGATTCTTTACCATTTTCTTCCTATGCAATAGTCTCGAAAAAACGTTTTAGGGAAACAATCATGCCTGCCGCTCAACCTCTGATCCTCGTCCTGAACTGCGGTTCGTCGAGCGTGAAATTCGCGCTTTTCTGCGGAACCAAGCATGAATGCGTCGGCAAAGGCTCCATATCCGGCGTGGGAGGAACTTCTATAAAATTCTCGGCGTCGGGAGAGCTTTTCCCCTCCGCGCCTCCGCAACCTTCCGATTGCCGTAACGTGTCGGACGCGATCCGCTGTCTGGTGGAATGGCTGGAGAAAGCCCTGCCTGCCAACGCCATACGCGCGGTCGGCCACCGCGTGGTGCATGGCGGAGACTTTTCCGGCCACGTCGCGATAACTCAAGACGTGGTTTCCAAATTGAAGACCTTCATACCGCTGGCTCCGCTGCACCAGCCCTTCAACCTCGAAGCTATCGAGATAATGTCGTCGCTGCATCCCGACGTGCCGCAAGCGGCCTGCTTCGACACCGCCTTCCATTCCACCATACCGCCGTTGCACACGCGCTTCGCCCTGCCGCGCGTTTGGCACGACAAGGGCGTCAGGCGTTATGGTTTTCACGGACTGTCATACGAATACATCGCCGGAAAACTGCGTTCACTGTCGCCATCCGCCCATGCCGGACGGGTGCTGGTAGCCCATTTGGGCAGCGGCGCGAGCCTGTGCGCGATGAAAGCTGGCGTCAGTTTCGATACTTCGCTGGGATTTTCGACCCTCGACGGGCTTATCATGGGAACCCGCTGCGGAACCTTGGACGCCGGAGTGGTCTTATACTTCATGCGAGAATGCAAGATGGAGCTGCAAGCCATCGAAAAACTTTTATATAAAGAATCCGGCCTGATGGGCATATCCGGCATCAGCGCGGACATGGCGGCGTTGCTGTCAGATCCTTCGCCGCACGCCAAAGAGGCCGTGGATATGTTTTGTCTGCGCGTGACGCGCGAGGCCAGCGCGTTGATAGGACTGATGGGCGGCGTCGACGCTTTCGTATTCACCGGAGGGATAGGGGAAAACTCGGAAGTCATAAGGTCGAGGATAATGGAATCCATCGGGTGGGCGGAGCTGGCGTTGGACGAAGCCTCCAACATATCCGCCTCCAACAAGGAGCCGAGGCTGTTGTCTCCGGTCGGCATGAAAACCGAGGTATGGATGATCCCGACCGACGAGGAAGCGGTAATAGCCCGCCACGCCACCAAAATCGCCGGATAGTCCGGCAGGCGCGCCCCCGAAACGCCCTCCTTCTTCCCTATTGGGTTGAAGGCCTTATATTAGACCTCTTGCATAGCCGCCGTCATCTACCCTGTTTAAATCACCCCTGTTACCCCCTTGGCGTTTGGGGATAACCCGCCCAGCGGCACCTTTGTCTATAACCTGCGGTTCCCGGGACAGTACTATGACACGGAAACGGGGTTGCATTACAACTATTATCGGGATTATAACCCTGCTTTGGGGAGGTATGTGCAGAGTGACCCCATTGGGTTGGATGGCGGCATCAATGCATACGCCTACGCGCTAAGTGCGCCGACGATGTACACGGATGAGGACGGTCTCAGTGCGCTGAAAATTATCGCGCTATGCGCGAAGGGATACCGCGTCATAAAGAATGTGGGGCTTACGGAGGCAATTCAGGCAGTTCGGCGAGGTGAGAACGTGCTTGCCAACTCGCACTCCGAAGCGAAGCAGATTGCTCGTGCCGCAAGCAAAGGCAAGCGCCCGATACGCGACCCGGCACACAAGCCCGAGGATGGACAGATGCCTCACTACCATCCGAACCCGCGAAACGGTAGCCATGTCTTCTACTCGATTGCAGCTGCGGTCACGGCTTCGAACTACTTGCAGTGCGAGGACAAAGAAAACCTTTGTGTTGAAGGTGTACTGGGGGAGGTCATCGACTTCTTCAATCCATTGGCGGCTGGTCAAGATGTTATCGACATAGTTGGTGGAGGAGGAGAAGATTGACTCTCTTTCGTGTGACGATGACCGGCTGCGGCTTGCAGTTGTGGATGGAGAATGCGGCACCTGTCGATGCTGGATTCGTGAAGAGCGAGTTCGTGCTTGCCGAATCGGAGAACGAGGCAAGTAGGCGTGCCGTTGAACAGGTGCGAACCCAACTTCAGCAGCAAGCTGAAGCGGGTGGCCTCGTGCTCAAAGGCGTGGGCATCGAGGTCGATGAAGTTGCACGGTCGATGAAGTTCTGGAGGCTCGCGCAGCAGGAGGGGTTCGTCTTCTTCCCGCAAAATGAAGCTAGGACCCAAAACGAGTAATAGAGGACAGACCGTTCGCCGTGATCGGCGGTATATCCAGCGGGTTAAAGCACCGTAGGTTGGGTTGCATTTTGCAACCCAACATTATTGGACTGGCGTCAACCCAATCTATGGACTTTGCTCAATCCCGGTAGGGTACGAGACTGTGAAAGAACCCAGCCGGATATTCCCCGGCGACCCCGTTATCGTTGTTTCAAAGCCACCATAGGCCAAGTGGCCGCCAGA
>JAYRGC010000014.1:0-1552 GCA_041908065.1 Alphaproteobacteria bacterium
CGGATACCTGACAATTTTCTAAGCCGCCATCACGGCGGCAATAACAAATCTAACCTCATCGGAGGGGTTTCAGTGTTTCTAAGCCGCCATCACGGCGGCAATCGCCCGTCTCCGGCATAGAGTTGACCGAATCCTTTTCTAAGGAACGCCTACGAAATAACTTCCCGTTTTGACTGTGCGCTCGGGCATGCCACTTGCTTGCTTGGTTGTTCTGAAAACAGCAAAGGGAATGCAGCGTGGGCTATTACCGGGAAGACGTAGAGCGGCGAATGAAGGAATTCTATCGGCGACTATCGGAAAAGGATCGTCGCCGGTACGCGGCGGTGGAGTCTGACAAGTTGGGGCATGGGGGCCAGCAGTACATCGCGCAGTTGTTTGAGATCGATAGCAAGACGATCCGACAAGGACTGGCCGACCTGGACATAGCGGAAGAGGCGACGGGGGATAAGCTCCGAAAAAAGGCGGTGGGCGGAAGCGTAAGCTCGACCTGACGCCCGAATTATCGACGACGTTTCTGGACGTCGTTCGAGAGCATACGGCGGGCTGTCCGCAGCACGCCATTCGTTGGACCCATCTGCGCCAGCCGGAGATTGCCCGGCGCATTAGCGCGACGGGAACCCCGGTCAGTTGCCGGATTGTTCGCCAGTTGCTGAAGCAGCATGGCTTTGTTCGCCGTCAGGCGCAGAAGAAGACGTCGTTCAAGCAGCACCCTGAGCGCAACCCGCAGTTTGAAAACATCACAGCGCTCAAGGCCGCGTACCTGGCGGCTGGTCAGCCCGTACTCTCCATGGACACCAAGAAGAAAGAGATGCTCGGCAATTTTTACCGGAACGGCACGCTTTACACCCGAGAGACCCTGGCCGTGCTGGATCATGACTTTCCCAGCTATAGCGAAGGCAAAGTCGTACCGCATGGCTTGTACGACATCGGTTTGAACAAAGCCCATGTCAATCTGGGCACGAGTCATGACACCACGCAGTTCGCGTGTGACAGCGTGGAACGTTGGTGGTCTTTGCACGGACGTCACGATCATCCCAATGCCGATAAGATATTGATTCTGTGCGATGGCGGTGGCAGCAACCCCTCACGCTCGCCGTTGTTTCAGCAGGACTTGCAAGCGCTTGCCAATCGGCTCAAGCTGGAAATTCGGATCGCCCACTTCCCGCCGTATTGCTCCAAGCACAATCCGATTGAGCACCGCGTCTTCCCCCATGTCACGCGCGCTTGCGAAGGCGTCGTATTTGAAAGCGTGCCTCTGGTCAAACAACTGATCGAGCGTACCCAGACTCGAACTGGACTTCAGGTCACCGTCGATATTATCGATCGCGTCTACGAAACCGGACGGAAAGCGGCGCTTGATCTCAAGGCATCCCTGCGCATCGTCGCCGATGCACTACTGCCCCCATGGAATTACACCATCCTGCCAAATTCAACAGCATAAAACCGGGAAGTTATTTCGTGGGCGTTCCCAAGTCGGCGTTCCAGTCCAAGTTCCAGTTGCTGATCGTTCGCCGTGGCTACAAACGAGCCATCGTCGCTTTGGCTCACAAAA
>JAYRGC010000015.1:0-18172 GCA_041908065.1 Alphaproteobacteria bacterium
CCATAAGGTCTGGATTGCTTCGCCGCCAAGGGGCGGCTCGCAATGACGGCGCTTGGTTGCAACATTACCCACCCGTTTTGCGTAGAAGCCTTTACAATCTCGTTGCGCTGCGGCGTTATAGGCGCGCTCTAAGTGAGTGACAGAAAGGGATCAGTCGCGGATGCCGTCAGGTCTTTCCGATGTTCTTAAGAGTTTCGCGTTGTGGCGCGTCGTCGTCTATATGGCGTGGAGCGACGTGCGCGCGCGCTATAGGCGCAGCGTGTTAGGGCCGTTGTGGATCACGCTGGGCACGGCGGTAGGCGTGGTGGGGCTGGGCTTCATCTGGAGCGAGCTATTCCGCATGGAACGCGCCACCTTCATCCCATTGCTTACCGTAGGCTTGGTGCTGTGGCAGTTCATCTCCGCCTGTCTGGTCGAGGCCCCGTCGGTGTTCGTTCGTCAAGCGGGCATGATCCGGAATCTGGATCTGCCGTTGGCCATCCATCCAGCCCAACTGTTGCTGCGGCATCTTATAAATCTGGCGCACAGCGTCCCGCTTTTCTTCCTTGTCATTGTGATATTGGGCAGACCGGTCACGGCGGACATGCTTATGGCCGTTCCGGCGTTTCTGCTGGTGACCGCCAATCTTTACTGGATGGTTTTGCTATTGGGGATGTTGGGCGGACGGTATCGTGATTTCGAATACATGGTGGCCATGATCATGCCGCTGTTGATGTTCCTGAGTCCGGTGTTGTACCGCCCGCAATCGCTGCCCCTGCTGGGGGATCTGATTTGGCTAAATCCGCTGGCGGCGATGATCGAGATAGTGCGCTGCCCGCTTTTGGGCGAGGCCGCCCCGCATTTCCTGTATCTGATAAACTTCGGACTGTTGGCGGCTGGGGGGGGCGTCACGCTGCTGCTGTTCAACGCCAAACGCAAACGCATCGCCTTTTGGGTGTAACCATGTGCGCCGAACTTACGTTTAACGACGTGACCATCCAGTACCCCGTTTATAACAGCCGGAGCATGTCGCTACGAAACCAAATAGTGCGGATAAGCACGGGCGGGCGCATCGAAAGCGAAGCCGGACAAGTGCATTTGGTGACCGCGTTGCGTAACGTCAGCTTCAGCCTCAAGGACGGCGACGCGGTGGGGCTTGTCGGCCACAACGGCGCGGGCAAAAGCACGCTGTTGCGGACGATGGCGGGGGTATATTCTCCCGTCCGCGGCGAGGTAAGGCGGCAAGGGCGCGTGGCCACGGTGCTGGAGCTGGGAACCGGAATGGATCCCGAGCTTTCGGGATACGAAAACATAGTCCGCATGTCGATGTTGTTGGGGCTGGGCAAGGACGAGATAAAGGCCAACGCCAAGGAAATAGAGGAGTTCACCCAACTGGGCGACTTCCTGTCGCTGCCGGTGCGGACGTATTCGTCGGGCATGGCAACGCGGCTTATGTTCGCCGTGGCCACGTCGACCAAGCCCGACATATTGCTGGTCGACGAGATGTTCGGAACCGGAGACGCCGAATTTCAGGTAAAAGCGCGGGAACGCATGGTCGGGCTGATCCGCTCGGTCGGCATCTTCGTCTTCGCCTCCCACAGCAACGAGCTGGTGGAGCAGTACTGCAACCGCTTTTTCCGCCTCGAACACGGCGCGCTGCGCGAAGTGGAACGCGGCGAAATCGCCTCCAGCCGGAATTAGGGGGACTTAATAACCTGTTCAGTCGCCCTTATTCCCGATCAGCTTGTAAACCAAAGCTCCGGCGACGCCGCCGACTATGGGAGCTATCCAGAAAAGCCACAGCTGCGCGATGGCTTCTTCTCCCGCGAATATGGCCACTCCGGCGCTGCGGGCCGGATTGACCGAGGTATTGGTGACGGGGATGCTGATAAGATGGATGAGCGTCAAGGCCAGGCCGATGGCGATAGGGGCGAAGCCGGCGGGAGCGCGCTTTGCAGTAGCCCCCATGATGATGAGAAGGAACATCATCGTCATAACCACTTCGGTGACGAACGCCGACAACATGGAATATCCGCCCGGGGAACGTTCGCCATATCCGTTTGAAGCGAAGCCCGCCGAAGCGTCAAAACCCGCCTTGCCGGTGGCTATCAGATAAAGGACGGCTCCGGCGACGATGCCGCCCGCGACCTGAGCCGCGATGTAAGGCAAGAGCTTGGAGGCTGGGAAACGCCCGCCGGCCCACAACCCGATGGAAACCGCCGGATTCAAATGGCAGCCGGAAATTGGTCCGATGGCGTAAGCCATGGTTAAAACCGTCAAGCCGAAAGCGAACGACACGCCCAAAAGTCCGATGCCGACATCGGGAAAAGCGGCGGCCAAAACCGCGCTGCCGCACCCGCCCAAAACCAGCCAAAAAGTTCCGATAAACTCAGCCGCATAGGTTTTCATGGCTCGCCCTCCGCATGATTGGGAAAAGTCGTCGCGAGCGAAACGATGGCATGATTCTTGTGCGAAGACAACGCAAAGCCAAAACCCGCCGCAGTTCAAGCCTCGCCCCACACCGCGCGGTTGAAATCGCCGCCGCGAAAGAAGCATATTTCCTGATACGCAATTGTTTTATGGCGTCCCCTACGGGATTCGAACCCGTGTTACCACCGTGAAAGGGTGGTGTCCTAGGCCTCTAGACGAAGGGGACGCGGGATGGAATCCGGCGACGTTTTTCGACCGAGGCCGGACAATTAAACCAGACTGCGCGGCGAATCAACCGGAAAACCTCTATCGCAGGAAATAAGCCGTTTCTTTGATGTCGCCAAGGCGTTTCCATTAGCCCATCGAAGTCCCCTTCGACTGGCTCAGGGAACTTCAACGGATTCTGGAGAACGGCGGGCAGGGTGATGAAAATAAACCAATAATTTTTAGTAACACATTGACATTCAAATGATTTTAAATAACGGCAACGAAAAATTAACCGTATTAATTAGCCGTTTTTAAAGTCATGGGTAGTATCATGCGTATTGCATTGCGGGATGCGGCCATATTTCGGCGGCGTTCGATATTGAATCATTCAAGAGGGAGTCGTTTTCATGAGCAAGAAATCCTCGGCTATTTTGGGCGACGGCGAAAAAGTCCGTATCGTCCGTCCTTCCGGCGCTTCTTCTGATCTGGAACGGCTTCCCCCTGCGGGCATGACAAGGTGGGTGATGCGCCGCAAGGCTCAGGTCGTGGCGGCGGTTCGCAACGGATTGCTGTCCTTCGAGGAGGCGTGCCAAAGATACCGCCTGTCCGAGGAGGAATTCAAATCGTGGATGGCTCTTATGGATAGGCACGGGGTGCGCGGCCTGAGAGCTACTCGCGCGCAACAGTATCGCGGCGGCGCGACAGACGCAGCAGCCCACGCTATGGCTGCAGGCGGGGCGGAGTAGCGGAGTCTGCCTTCCTGATCAGGGGAGAGAAAACAGGTTCCAGCGACTTCAGCATCTGCGCCGACAGCGCGCTGGTGAATACGTAATCCTCGGCCTCCTCGCCTTCGACGTGCGCCGTGACGGTTCCGAAAAACCGCTCTCCGATAAAGAAGGCGATGGTTCCGGTGCGATTGACTACCCGCGACGATATAAGCCTGCCTCCGGCCCCGAATTCTTCGTAGCGATGATCTCCGGTTCCGGTCTTGCCGCCTATCTTGATCGGATTCCCATCGGCGTCCTTATAAGCCCCGTTCAACCGCTTGGCCGTGCCGTTTTCCACCACGCCTATCATCGCCTCTCGCGCCACTTGCGCCACCGCCTCGTCCAGCACGCGCTCGGATCTTGCCCCGCTTTTATCGGGAGCGAGAGCGGTTTCATAAGGGGTGTTTTCGGCCAAGCGCAGCTTTTCGAAACGCAAATAGGGTTTTTTAACGCCGTCGTTTAGCAATATGCCGACCAGCTCGGCCAACGCCCCGGGCTTGTCCGCCGAGCTGCCGATGGATGTCGCCAAACTGGGAACCAGCTTGTCGAAGGGATAGCCCAACCGCGACCAGCGTTCGTGGATGCGGACGAAGGCGTCGGCTTCGAGAAGAATCCGGATGCGAGTGTCCTGCGCCCCTCGCATGCGGGGATGGAAAAGCCACGAATAGCTTTCCAACCGAATTTTCTTGCTGACCGTCATTATCTCGTTGCGCGAGGCTCTGGGGTTGGCCTGAATGTACGATACCAACCACAGCTCCAGCGGGTTTATTCCGGCGATATAGCCCTTGTCGGCCAGATTATAGCGATCCGCCGGATAATCGCGGAACAGCTTGCTTAGCCTTTGATCGTCCAGCTCGGCGAAGGCCGGGTTCTTCCGCATATACGCGACGTACTGACCGTAACCCGCCTGCGGACGCAGCGATCGGAAAAGTATGGTACGGGCGGTAGCCCCTTTGCGCGCCTTGGCGGTGATTTTCTCCAAGGCGTTATCCGGCGACAATCCCGAATAGTCGTTGATATAGCGGTTGAGAAAAGTCCCGCCCTCCTTTTCCGCATACCGCTCCAGATACTCCTTGCGAGCCGGATTGCTTCGGTCGCCCAATATCTCCTGCTTGGTCTGCGATCCTTGGGAAATGGTGTAGTTCACGATGTCGCGCATCAGCCGCACAAACACCAGATTGACGGAATCCCGCATCGCTTCGCGCAGATCCATGACGCGCCCGTCCTCGCGTTTTTCGAAGTTGACGAAGGTGTGCGCCCCGCCTCCGGTGAAAAACGTCTCGTAGGGGCTGGCCGAATATTTGCGATCCATCGCCGCTTCCAGCATCTCCCGCAACGTCGCGGCGGGATTGGCGGACAGCCAAGTGGTAGCCCACGAGGTCAGAACGTCGGGAGCCTCCTCGGCCAGATCCTTTAAATCCTCGATCGCTAAACCGGAATAGCGGCGATGCAGCTCCCACACGATTTCCAGATAAGTGACGAGCGTCCTCAGCTTGGCGGTGGAGCCGAGATCCAGCTTCACTCCTTCGTTCATGTCCAAAGGCGCGTCGATGTTGTCGCCTTGCACGCGAAGGCGGTTGCCATCTCCGCCGCGTTCGTACAGCACCACGCTCCATCTGATGCGCGAAGGGTCGTTCTCCGGCTTTAACAGGCGAAAGCCGTAAAGTCCGATGGATTCCACGAACTCGCGCTCTCCCATCCGGCCAAGGAATTGGGCGAGTTTTTGCTGCGCCTCGCCGTCCAACGTGCTGACGACCGACATGTCGAGGCGGTCGAGTTCGTAAAGGTTTTTCAACCCCAGCTTGGACAAAAGCCGTGTCCGCAAAGCGTTGACGGCCTTTTGCTCGATAAACGGGCGTTGCGCGGCCACGGGAGCCTCGGGCAGGAACCGCAGTTTTTCGGCTCCGGTGGCTTCGGCCAATTGCCACGAAATGACGTTGGTCGAAGCCATCTGCGCCAAGGTCTCGTTTATCAGCTTGTCCAAGGCTTTCCTGTCCGACAGAAGGTAATAGGTCGGACGGCGTTGCGAGAGTATCAAGGCCAGAGCCTCGCGGTACGCCGCCGCTTTCACTCGCAGAGACTCCCTATCGGTTTCCGGCAGATTAAGGGCGGTGATGGCCTCGGACAGGTCGCGCCCGAACCATGCCCACAGCCCGTCGCCTATGCCGTTGACCTCGCCGAAACCCTGCCTCGCGCTGAGAGGGGTGCTGTTCAGGTATTCCAACGCGATGCGCTCGCGGGCGGCTCTGGTGTCGGGACCGTCCAGATACACCCGCATGCTGGCCGAGGCTATTTGCCGCAGTTTTTCCACCGCGTCGCCGGTTTGCCCGTTGGGAGAAAAGCGGAATTTTTCTATTTGGGTGGCCAGCGTGCTGCCGCCGCCGACGTTGAACGCGGGCGTGATTTTCTGCGCCAAATGTCCGACGGCGGCGTAAAGAAAGCGATCCCATTCTATGACCGGATTGCGCGTCGTAGGCCCGGACTTCAACAGCTCACGGTTTTCTATGTGCAAAAGAGTCGTCACCAACAAAGGCGGAACGGACGCGAAATCGGCGAACACTTTCGAAGGATAGGAAGCGGAATAAAGCGGTTTGCCGTCGCGGTCGTAAAGGGCTAAGCCCGCCGTGGTTTTGGCGCGATAGATGGGATAAAGCCCTTCGTCCAACAACCAGTCGTAACGCGGCGAAGCGCGCATTTGTTGAGTAACGGTATAGCCGTCGGCCCCCAACGCCTTGGTGAAAAACGGCAGATAGCTGTAGCCGAGGCGTTGGTTGTACGGCCCGTCGGACGGCACGGTTATTTCAGGGTTCGGTCCGTCCTTCAGCTCGAAACCGATTTCCGAGGCCAGCTTGGACAGATAATCGGCTTGCAGCTTGGAAGTCAGCATTTCCTGCCAAGCGAAGAATCCCAGCATCCCGCCGAAGCCGAAGAACATGGCTATGGGAACCAGCCACAACGTCTGCGGTATCCGCATGCGATAAGGCCTGTACGCCTTGGCGGGCGACGCCTTTCTCTTGCGTGGTTTGGAGGATCTCACTGTTGCCGCCGCGTTCCGAGAGCCTGTTCGATGTGTCGCGTCTCCGAAATGCCTTAACAGGCGGCATTTTGGGGTAGTCGCAACTTAACCTGTGTACGCCGCGCGTGGAAGTTTGCAAAGACTGAAATTAGAGGCTCCTTCTGAAAACCGGTGGGTAGAGAATCGCGCGCGCTCTCAGCAATCACGGTCTGTTCCTCCCCCTAAGAAGGGGGAGGAACAGACCGCGCCAACGGGCAGAACGTCGCCCCACCCGTGACAAAAACCAACTGCCCGCCCGTTTTGCGTAAGAGCCAAATTTGATCATCAGCGAATTACCTTAAGCCTACGGGCAAAATGTTTTCAACAATTTTTCGTTCAGGCTTCCCCATTCGTAATCCTTCATCGCCTCGGCTACGGCTAAAGCCTTGCGGCGTTCCTCGGCGCGGTTGGTATAGACGCGCTCCATCGCTTCCAAAACCTCGTCCGCTTCCGTTTCTCCCCAATCCTCGACGCTTTCCATACCCGCCGACGGTTTGACCGGACGTTGGTGTCTGAACGCGCCGCAACCCAGCAAGTCCGCCAGATCGCGTTGTCCGGTGTTGTTGGAAACGTAGGTGGGAATCCCGCAGGCCATGGCCTCCATCGCTACCAAATTAGTCCCGCCCTCGCAGCGATTGGGGAAGACGGCCATGTCGCATTCGTTGAGTACGAAGGGCATCAGCATGTTGGGGGTATAAGGAAGATCCACGAAACTTCCGGCGGGCAATCCCTCGCTCGACAGCCATGCTGCTATTTTTAATCCCTGCTGCGGAACCAGCTCCGGCAGGCCGCGGCAATTTCCCGCCGCCGCGAAAGGGGCGGGATCTTGCGGCAACATGTTTTGCCAGCACGTCACCAGCAAAGCGTCGTCATGGCGTTCGCGGAAACGGCGAAATGCCGCCGTCACTATGTCCTGCCCCTTGCGGAATTCGAACTTGCCGCCTGAGAAAACCACGAAGCGGTTGCTCCATAAACCCGAAGCCGGAGCCGGACGGAAAAGGCTGCCGTCCACGCCTTGGTAGCGGAGATGCACGGGGCCTATGTCGAGATCTTTCAGAAATTGCTCGTTCCAACGCGAGATGGCGATGAACATATCGTAGCTTTTGGCTATTTCCCGCGCATGGGGGCTGAACGCTTTATGCTCGATGGCGGCGCATCCGACGTTAGGGCGTCCGCGAACGCGATCCTGTCCCGCGAATCCGGCGCAGTTATTCCCGACCGCGTGCAACGCCGGATGGTTAAAGGCCAAAGTCTCCGAAGGATTGTCGCGCATCGCCCCCGAAATCTTGCGCGCCAGATCCACGATAGGAGCCAGCCTTATTTGCGTCATGGCGGGCAGCATCATCGCCCCCGGCTGATGCGTGGGAACCACGCGCTCCCCGCCGCGCCGCAAAAACTGCAAGACTATCTGCAGCCCATAGATGCCATATCCGGATATGGTGGATAACGCCCAAGTTATTGCCAAAGGTTCGGACAAGACGGAAACTTCTTAGGTTGGAGTTGCGAGCGGCGGGCGCGGGGCGGCCATTTTCCTTCCCCAATAGTTAATGAAAAGTAAATGTAAAATGTTACGGATAAGATTTTGCTTATATTTAGTCGCGCGCTCAGGATAATCTTTCACTTGTCAAGAGAAAAAATATAGGGTATAATTAAAACAATACAGGAGCGCGTTCCGCCTCGTGACGACGCGGCGGTTTTTCCTAATAGGGTCGCGAGAGCGGCCAGGGAAGGTGTCCATGGAAGGTGTGACAAACGTTGTGGGAGTGTCAGGCGACGGCGGTGTCTCTCGTCGCGCCCCTGCGGTCTCCGCAGCCTCGTCCGCTGCGGCCACGGCTGCGGCTGGCGCGGCATCAGCGTCGCAGCAGGTGCGGCCGGTGTCTCCGTCCATGCGTTCCGATCCGATGTCGGGCGTGTTGGTGACCGAGTACCTCAGCAGCAACGGCGATGTGCAGGTGCAGATACCGTCCGCCGCCTCGGTGGCGTATATGCGCATAGGCTTGACCGCTACTGGCGAGCCGAAGCGTGACGAGAACGAGAATCCTAAAACCGTTGTAGCCTGATTTTATCCCCTCATGGCGGGTAATGAGCGCGGCGGTCGTTGATGCGACCGTTTTTTGTTATGTAAGCAAAGAAGGGACCGGATAATGGGACAAAACTATGAAGAAGCTATTTTAGCCGCCGCTCGTTTCACTACAGGACACGCTGCCGCGAAGCCGCCGCAAAATACCGACAAACCGGCGTCATGGATTGGAAGAAAACCCCCGGGAATATCCTCTGGATCCCGCAGGGCCGACAAGATTCCATCCTCGCCCCATTTTAATCTTAACTGACGCTATCTCCGCTTTGGCTTCGGCAAACTGGCTGAAGCCTACTTTTTCTTCGCGGCGTCGGCGGATGGCGTGGACTTTCCCGTTTCTGGCTGTTTATCGACGACCGCCAGACCCCCGGACACGTCCGACGAGAAATCGAGCTTATCCGACAAACCTAACTCGCTGATGGCGGCCTGCAAGGCGTCCAGAGTGCGGCGGTCGCTTTCCAAAGCGTCCATCTGCCTTTTCTTGTAAGCGTCGATGGCCGCCGCCGCTTCGCGGTCTTCCTTTGGTTTCACCACGGCCTTCGGTTTGGCCTTGTCGGGGAACAGCGGGCGCGGATTTTTGGTCGCCGGACCGGCGGGAACGCTGCTTACGCTGACATCGGGCAACGACGGCAGGCGCACGTCCAGCGGCCCCCGCTTGGCATCATTTCCTTTTTCGACCGACAGCAACTCGGCGGCTGAACGGGCATCGTGCCAGTTGCTTTCCGGCAAAGCCAGATTGGGCTTTCCGTCTTTGGTCGGCGGCGGCGGCAGGGCGGTGTCGTCGGTAGTGGAGTTTACGCGAACGGAAAATCCGCTGTTGGCCCCGGGCATCGTCGGTATCGATATGGGGCGGTCGGGGGCGGAGGGTTTGGGCGCGCCGCCGTCTTCGGCCTTGGCCTCGGTCGCAGCCGCCTCCGGCGTTGCCGGAGCAGCCTCAGGCGGCGGTTCGGAAACAGGTTCTTCCTTCTTTTGGGTTTCGGGGAAACGCTCGGTTTTATCGTCGAAACGCTCGAGCGACATCCATCCCGACTGTTCCACCTCGAAAGGCTCGCTCTCGGCGCGGACGGGCAAAGAGCAGATAAAGAACGCGCTGGCCATAAACAGAGCGCAAAAGCCCGCCGCCGCGCTCCTGCACAGGCGCACGCCCCCACGGCCAAAAATCGGCGAATTCCGGTAACTCATGGCCACCCATTCTCGCAAACAATGGATAACGAAGGGTGAAGAGGATACGTAGGGAAAGATCTATTGCCGGAAAATCAAATTTTTCTACCATGCGCGCACAGATAATCGTGGTTCAATTTATCAGTTTATTATATATGGAGCGCGCCTAGAATGACGAGTAGCAGTGGGGAGATTAATCCCAAGATGACCATCGTATAATATTCTTATGCGGCCTTCTACTTCAGCGGTTACATCATTTTCTCGTTGTCTTATGGAAATATCTAGATATTCCTCGCTTGGTTGTTTCAATCTAATATTGTGACCGATCACGCTTGCGACAGCTATGGAGCCGCTTGCACAGGCGGTTTCGGCATGAAAGGTTCCGGTCTTTCGTACAAACACATACGGAGATATTACCGATGAATCGTTTGATCTATCCACAAATATCAATCCACAAGCTAATTGTGTAGTTAGCCCCAAGGAATTAAAGGTGGAGATTGCAAATTTCTTCCCGCCATTTTCTTGCAGTTTTCGTTGCATGTAATTGAATAAAGGATGATCGTTGAAAAATATTGCATGAGAAATTCCCTCCATATGAATCAGGGACACGATAGCCCCGCCCAAAAATGAAGTTGTTTGTCTGATATCTGTAGTTATAGATAGAGAAGATTTATTGCCGCTGGAGGTTACTGTTATCGGTTTGTTTATGCCAGACATTGTAAAAATCTGATTTTGGAAATCGCTTTGCATTGACAACACGAATCCCAACGATCTTGCGGCATTGCCGCAAAACTCGCCGCCAGCCATTTCGCCATGCCAACTATTGTTTTCTTTATGTTTATGCGCGAACAGGATTTGTTCCAACACAGGAAATTTCCTATGCAATTCACGCGCGACTATATTGTGATGATGATAGTCGATGCCAAAGACTATAGCAGTCGTGTTTCCTGATGGTTCGGTTATTACCAAGCGAGGGCTATTCATTTGCAAAGTCTTTCCAGCTAGTTAATCGGTTGGCTGGCGTGTATCCACATGCTTTCGAATTGCCTGCGATACGCATCGGATATGGTTTTTGATTGTATTATAAAAATTCTAGGAGATGGTTCTGACTGAAATACTATTATGGCCAGCTTTTCTGCATATGCATAGAAAGGAACGGCCTGGAATTGATCTCGAGGCATCCATCTATATTCGGTGTACTTGCTAGATACAGTGTTAAAATCGGCCTCGCAAATTAGTGTTCTCATTTTAAAATTTGGTATTGATGACATGTTTGCGAGGTATATATCGTCATATTCTCCGAGAATTCTTTGAAATTCTTCTTCAGGAGCTCCGGCTAATACTACATCACCGGCAATTCCTCTTCTACAAGATTCATATATATCTTCCATCAGGGTTATTAATCCGTTTCTACCCTCTAATATCTTTATATCTTCCGGCTTAAACCTTACCCCCTGATGGTCGGTGAACTCCACTCCGTTTTCGTCGAACACTCGGGCGATGCGGTTCATGGTGTCTTCGCGGGGTTGGACGACGCCGTTTTCTATGTTGCTGACTGTCGCTCGGGTCAATCCGGCCTTGGCGGCCAGATCGGCTGCGTCCCACCCTATCAGGGCGCGGGCGGCGCGAATTTGACGCTGTGTAATCATTTATTCACCATGGATTATGTTTCGCCGCCCATTCATAACACGAAACATGGTTAACGCCAAATTTACCCTGTTATTACCAAAAAACGGTAGCAAGTTGCTTATAATTGGTTTCATTTATGATGGCAAGCGGCATATTTACTTTCGTGCTAAAAATTGTTTAGCCCCACGCTAAAAAACATATTGCTTTCACCCCATCGGCAGGCTATGTTGCAAGGCATGGGGACGGTTTAAAGATTTGGCGGCAACGGCGATATTTCGGAGGCGTTATGGAAAACTTCACTTTTCACGATATGGAACTGAAATACGGGCCGGTGGTCGCCTATAGCTGCCTCGTGGAAATAGAGAAGGCGGCTAACATCCGCTCCTCCGAAAGGGTCGCGATGGATCGCGAACTCCGCCTGCGGTTGGCCTTCAAGGCGCAGGACGAAGCCCGCGTCCGCAAATATGGCTCCTCTCCCGCCGTCACGATCTCGGTGGTCGCCGCCTGATAACTTCGGACTAAATCAATAGCTGGGAAAAAGGACTTGGATGATGGACGCCGTGACTTACAACGATCTGGTTTCGCGTTTCGGTTCCGACCGCGCCGATCAACTGCTGCGGATGATGGAAAATCTGGCCGAGATCCGCGACGAGATAATCGGGCTGGATACGAACGCCCGTTTCAGCCGCGCATTAGATGCCTTGAACGACATAGATTTCTCCAAACGCGAAGAGGCTGTTTCTGAAATAGGAGTAGAGCAATGACTTCGGAAGAATTACGCACGCTTTGTTCCGCGCTGGGGTTCGTGGCGGTGACGATGAGCGATCAGGTTTCCGGCTTCGACGACGGCGACGCCGCCGTTCGCGCCAGAAGGATGGCCGAACTTATCGAGGAGTTCTGCCTCGACGCCGCAGCCCATCGCCGCGAAGCCGAGGAAGAGGCGGAGGCCTCCCCAGATTATACGACCGCCGAAAGCCGTTAGGGCATTCCCAGCTCCGGTTGATACACGAAACCAGCAATTTGCGACGGCGTCAGGCCTTTTTCTTCGCCAAAGCGGCTTTGGCTTGCTCGACGATCGAGGCGAAAGCCGCCGGCTCGACGGCGGCCAGATCCGACAATTGCTTGCGATCCAGCTCTATCCCCGCCAGCTTCAGGCCGTTGATGAAACGGCCATAGGTCATGCCGTGTTCGCGCGCGCCCGCGTTGATGCGGACGATCCACAAGGCGCGCATGTCGCGCTTTTTGGCCTTGCGGTCGCGATAGGCGTAACGCAGCCCCTTTTCTACCTTTTCGATAGCGACGCGGAAGCAAGTGCTGGCGCGGCCGCGATAGCCCTTAGCGAGCTTTAATATTTCCTTGTGACGGGAATGGGCGGTTACGCCCCGTTTTACACGAGCCATTTTAAGATCCTCCTAATATCAGCTGTTGCGCAAGAAGTGCTTGAGAACGTTCTCGCCGTCGGCTTTGAACAAAATCATGCCTTGGCGAGCCTCCCGCTTCATCTTCTGCGGACGCTTACGCATGTTGTGGCGTTTGTTGGGAGAACCGGCCTTCACTTTTCCGCTTCCGGTCACGCGGAAACGCTTTTTCGACCCGCTGTGGGTCTTGAGCTTGGACATTTTCCACCTTTTCAAGGCTTATGGTTAAAACACCCGCTAAAAAGCCGGAAAACCGGCAATCTCGCGGTGAGCGGACGGGCATGTCGCATGGCTTCCGTCGCGCCGAAGCGGGGTTTTTAGCGGTTCACGGAGCGGATGGCAAGGGAAATATGGCTCTTATGCAAAACGGCCGGGTATTACCTTCCAAAAAGAGCTGTCATTTGCGAGGTCTGCAGCCAAAGGCTGTCGCTTTTGAAGTAACAGCCAAAGGCTGTCATACGAACCGCCCCACTTTGGTTTGGACAGCGTTAACGCTGTCGGGCGGCGAAGCAATCCATGGTCACGGGCGCAACGGCTCTGGATTGCTTTGCCGCCAAGGGGCGGCTCGCAATGACGCCCAAACCCAAGGTGGAGGCTCGCATGACAGCCTTTGGCTGTAGACCTCACAAATGACAGCCTTTGGCTGTGCTTCGCAAAAAACAGCGGTTATGCAAGAAGTCAAACGATAACAGACTGATAGTTATCGCTATTTTCCGCGAGGGGGGATGATGTCGGTGCTTCCGGGGCGTATGCCGTGGGTGGTGTTCATCCGCGATATTTGCCGATCGATGTAGGAGTTTATCATTCCCACTCGATTTTCGCGTATCAACGCCCGCACCGGATCGCCGTTGTTGCCTTCCTCGGTGTCGACATAACGCAAGAAAGGCCCCGCCGTTCCCAGCGTCTGATGGATGGCCGCCGTCAACCCTTGCGCCAGCATGAACCCCGCCGGAGACCCCATGCTGTGTTCGGCCAAATGCATCAAGCCCATCAGGCTTTCTTCGATGGATCCGGCGTGGATGGTGGTTATAACAAGGTGTCCGGTCGTGGCGGCGCGGAGTATTTGCTCGGCGGTGCGCGGCGAACGGACTTCTCCCACCAGAATGTAGCTGGGCGTCCAGCGCAGGGCGCGTTTGAGCGGCGTCGCCCAATCCTCGTCGCGCCCGACCTGCACCTGATAGCAATAGCCGTTTTCCCCCACCGGACCGTTCAGATCGTATTCGACCGGATCCTCGACCGTTATGCCTACGCCGCCGAAGGTCTTAAGATACTCCGACAACAAGGCGAACGAAGTGGTGGTTTTGCCGTGTCCTGTCGCGCCGGAAATGATTATCAGCCCATCGCGCCGCCCTAAACGCCGCAAATAGTCGCACATATGAGCGGCGTAGGAGAGTTCCTCCAGCTTGGGAATGCGGGAGTTTATGCGCCGCATGCTGACCCATTCCTCGCCGTTGGCCAGCTTTTGATGGGAGAGGCGGAAACGCATCCCGTCGTATTTGTAAGAGGAATCCGGCTCGTTGAGCATTCCGCGCAGCTCGTTGGCTATTATCTCGACTTCGCCTGCGTATACCTCCGGCAGCGGTCTAGTCCACCGATTGGTGTAATCACGCGCCGAGGAACGGTAACGTCCGGGCGCGTTTTTATCTATCCGCACGTAAAGATCCATGAACGGCAAATCGCGCAGCAGCCCGCTGTCGGGAATCGCCGATCCCAACGGTTTGCCTTTCTCTTCGTCGGATTGGGACGTGGTCGCCATTTTTATTTCTTTTGCAGAGGTTGTATGGGGGGAAGGTTGCCTACGGGGGGCATACCGCCCACCGTCTGCGAAGGATTGCTAAGACGTGCCGCTATGCGGTCTATGTAGGTTGAAATCATGCCGATCTTGTTCTCGCGTATCAGCGAGCGAATAGGATCGCCGGTCGCCCCCTCCTCGGTGAACAGATAACGCGCGACCGGTCCTTCGGGCTTGAGCGTCTGGTACAACAACGCCGTCAATCCGGCGGCGAAGATGTTGTTGCATCCCGGTCCCATCGCTTGCTCGGCCAAGAACAGGATGCCCATCATCGCTTCTTCGGGGGATCCGGCGTGAACTGTGGTGATGACCAAGTGTCCCGTGGTGGCCGCTCGCAACAATTGCTCGGCGGCTTTGGGGGTGCGGATCTCTCCGACGTATATGTAGTGCGGAGCCCAGCGCAAAGCGCGTTTCAGGCATATCGCCCAATCGTCGTCCGAGCGCACTTCCACCTGAAAGCATTGCCCGAACTCGCCGTGCCGCCCCTTCAGCATGTATTCCACGGGGTCTTCGATGGTGATAGCTGTGCCGCCGTAGCTGCGTAGGAAATTGGCCAGCAACGCCACCGCCGTGGTGGTTTTGCCGTGTCCGGTGGCTCCGGAAATAAGTATTAACCCGTCGCGTTTGCCCAAGCTGTGCATATGTTCGGTGATGGCGCTGGTAAAACCCAGTTTCTCCAACTCCGGCACGACCGAATTGATGCGCCGCGCGCATAGCCACACGGTGTCGTCGGCCATTTTCTGGCGCGACAGACGGCAACGCACTCCGTCGAATTCCACCGAGCCGTCGGCGTCGTGCATGGCTACCTTGGCGGCGGCGGCGAACTTCTCGGCTTCGGAAACGAATTCATCGGGAACGAATTGGTTGATGCGCCCCTGTCCTCGCACCGACGAGCGGTACATAGGCCTACCCTCGCCGTCGAGGCGGACGTACAAGTCTATGAAAGGCAATTCTGCCAGAGTTTTGCTCACGACCGGATTTCCTTCGAATTAGCTGGTTGTCTTCCAGAACAAGGATTCTTCGTCCAAGAATGGAATAACTTCTACTCCACCAGATGCTAAAATTGGCTTAAGCGCGTCATGTTTCTGGCTGCCCCTTGTAATCTTTATCTTTTTTTGGTTCGGGGGCAGGCCGTAAAAGGCCGGGCCGTTAAGACTGGCGAAGGATTCCAGCCGATCCAAAGCCCCGGCTTCGTGGAAAGCCGCCGCGTAGATCTCGATCGCGTTGGGAGCCGTGAATATTCCGGCGCATCCGCACGCGCTTTCCTTGGCGGATTTCGGATGCGGAGCGGTGTCGGTTCCTAAAAAGAACATGGGCTTGCCGGAAGTGGCGGCGGCCACCAAGGCGCGGCGATGCTCCTCGCGCTTGGCGATGGGCAGGCAGTAGTAATGAGGACGGATCCCGCCTGCGAAAATCGCGTTGCGGTTTATCCGCAAATGATGCGCGGTTATCGTCGCGCCAAGATTTCCCTTGCCGCCCTCGGCCATGACGTAATCCACGGCTTGGCGCGTGGTGACGTGCTCGAACACCACCTTAAGCTCGGGGAAGTCGCGGCGCAGAGGGATCATCACCTTGTCGATGAACGCGGCCTCGCGGTCGAAAATGTCGACGTCGGCGTCCGTCACCTCGCCGTGCACCAAAAGCGGCATCCCGACGCGTTGCATCCGCTCCAGCGTTTTGGCCGTCTTTTTAAGGTCGGTAACTCCGTGTTCGGAATTGGTGGTGGCGTTGGCCGGATAAAGCTTCACGGCGGCCAGAATCTTTTCCGCGAAGCCTTTTGCTATGTCGTCGGCGTCGGTTCCGTCGGTTAAATACGCCGCCATCAGGGGCTGGAAACCCTGCGCGTCGGCGGGCAAGGCCGCCAGTATCTCCTTGCGGTATTCGGCGGCCTGCGCCGTCGTTACCACCGGAGGCTTGAGATTGGGCATGACGATAGCGCGCCCGAAGCTCCGCGCCGTGTAAGGCAACACAGCCTTCAGCATGTCGCCGCCACGCAGGTGAACGTGCCAGTCGTCGGGTTGGATTATATTTATGGAAGTCATAATTCCTCGCTTGCCAGTGAAAACAGCAATGGCTGAGTTATAGCATTTGCCAAACCGAGCGGCATACTTAATTGCGGTTACAATGTGCTGTCCTGCCCAGCCCAAGCGGTGCTATGATAACCGACGGATTTTCACTTTTTGACGACAACGGAAAGAATATGTCAGACGACGCTTCGGCGGGAAAGCCCCGCAACGCCATCATCGCTCCCCGCACTCCGTCCGGCACGCTGGAGCTTTTGCCGCGCGAACAAATGGCTTTCCAACACATGCTGGACGTCATCCGGCGCGGGTATGAAAGTTTCGGCTTCGTCGCGGTGGAAACCCCTGTGTTCGAGATGAAGGACGTTTTGCTGACCAAATCCGGCGGCGAGACGGAAAAGCAGGTCTATTTCGTCCAATCCACCGGAGCCATCCAGAACGGCCAGCCGCCGGATCTCGCGTTGCGCTTCGACCTGACAGTTCCCTTGGCGCGTTACGTCGCCGAGCACGAGCGCGAACTGGCCTTTCCCTTTCGCCGCTATCAGATCCAGCGCGTCTATCGCGGCGAGCGTCCGCAGCGCGGGCGGATGCGGGAGTTTTACCAGTGCGACATCGACGTCATCGGCAAGGACAGGTTGGATCCGGCCTACGACGCCGAGCTGCCCGCCATCATCGTCCGCATTTTCCGTGAATTGGGATTGCAAGACTTCACCATCAATTTCAGCAACCGCAAGGTGCTGTTGGGATTGATGGCGGCTTGGGGGTTGGACGACGCCGAAAAGCAGAAACTGGCGATGCGCGAGATCGACAAGCTGGATAAGATCGGCGTTGAGCGCGTCGCCGCTTCGCTGGCGGAACTGGGCATTGACGAGAAAACCGCCGCCCTTTTGTTGCGATTGGTCGGATTGCGCGGCTCCAGCGTGGAAACTCTGGCCGAATTGGACGGGTTAGGCGCAAGCCATCCCTTGTTCGCGCAAGGTCTGTCCGAATTGCGGCAAACGGTGGCGGCGTTAGCTGCGTTGGGCGTGCCGGAAAAACACGCGCTGATCAATCTGGCTATCGCGCGCGGCCTCGACTACTACACTGGAACCGTTTACGAAACCTTCATCGGAGGCCATCCCGAGTTCGGCAGCGTGTGTTCGGGCGGACGCTACGACGATCTGGCGGGGCATTATACCAAGTCGAAGCTGCCCGGGGTCGGCATTTCCATCGGGGCTACGCGCCTCTTTGATCAGCTTCGCGCCGCCGATATGCTCCCGCCCGCGCCGCACACCGTGGACGCCATGATCGCCAACGTCGAGGAAGGACTAGCGGGCGAGTATCTGGCGTTGGCCGCCCGTTTGCGCGCAACCGGATTGAACGTGGAAAATTATCTGGAAACCGCCAAGCTGGAAAAGCAGCTTAAATACGCCGATCGCGCCGGAATCCCGCAAATAGTCATCATCGGCGCGACCGAGCGCGAAAAAGGCGCGGCCCTCGTCAAAGACATGGCGGCCAAAACCCAGCGCGAGGTTCGGTTGGCTGATCTTCCCGCCGCGCTTTCCCGCGTCGTCGGCAAAGACAACAGCCAAATGTGAAATATGACGGCCAAAGGCTGTCATATGAAGTATACAGCCAAAGGCTGTCATTGCGAGCG
>JAYRGC010000016.1:0-19082 GCA_041908065.1 Alphaproteobacteria bacterium
AGCCGTCATTGCGAGCCGCCCCATGGCGGCGAAGCAATCCAGTGTCGTTGCTCTATGACTCTGGATTGCTTCGCCGCCCGACAGCGTTAACGCTGTCCAAACCAAAGGGTGGCGGCTCGCAATGACGGCCTTGCTTGCTGATGCAGGAGGCTACAAAATTACCCACCCGTTTTCAGGAAGAGCCTTTTTGGTTGTAGAGCAGATTCACGCGAACGGCTTGCGCCAAGGCGTGCAAACCTTATCGCGTTCTGCTCTAACGCCGCAACTCGGGCGGTCTATTTCAACAACCCCGACCCGAAGGTGTTGTCGAATATCTTGAGCATATAGCCTATGTTTATGGCCATAGTGCCGCCGATGACGTGGGTTATACCTTGGGCTATCGTCGCCTGCCCCGTGCCCTCGACCGCGTTCTTGACGACCAGCCATCCGCGAATGAAGGCTATGAAACCGACCACCTGAATGAACTGCAAGCAGGCCACTACCACCTTGTCTATGGCCGCAGTGCTGCCCTGTTCATCGGTTATCCCCGACCAATTTATTCCTGGAAAGCTGGAAATCGCATTTCCGGCAAGAGTCTGCCACATAGTGTCGGCCATAGCCCCTATCGATATAAGCACCGCCCCTACAACGAAATTTGAGGAAAGACCGCTTACGGCAGCCGCTTTCGGATCGGTTCCTGTTTTTGATGCCTTCATCAGTCCCTTGGCTATCAAAAACGCCCCCATAACAAAAGAAAGAGCGGATAACAATATAAACATCGGCTTATACATATTATCCACAAAATTATACATCATCTTGTCTAAACTGGAATTGCCGTCAAGCGTATCAGGGTGCTTCGCGATGCAAACCTCTGCCGAACTGCCTGTTATCGAGGAAAAAATCGTTTCCTGCAAAATTCCGGCAAACGAAGGAAACGCCAAGCAGCACGCGCCAACAACCAGATAAGCTATAGCCGAAACTATTTTGCTATCGTTGGTGTTTTCCGCATGCTTCCTGAGAAGCATTACCCCCTTAACCACCATAAAAATGCCTACAACATAGGCTATAGCCGATATCAAAGGGGGGAAAGACGACAGATTATGTTTTATATTACAAACGATATCCCCAAAATCAATCGCCACAACAGCCAATGCATCAGCCGGAAAGCCCGCGTTGAGCAAAAATACCGCGCCTAAAAACAGGCTCAGACGGGCAAACCCGCGCTTGGCGCGCGAGCCGCTAAATATCCCACTTTCGGACATGCCAGCCCTCATAAAACCACCGCGCCGAAAAAATTCCACACGGTTCATTGTCTCATATTCGGGGTTCGAAAAACAACAGGAAAACGCCGCGCCAAGCGGCAAAAGGCCGCGTCGGCGTTAAGACGTTTTTAACCCTAAAGGGATTTCTCGGCCAAAAAGCCGGCCTAATATCAGGCGGCTTCGGGCTTTGTTTTGACGGCGACGACGACCTTGCCGCCAGCCTTTTCCACGGCGGCGATAGCCGAGGCGGAGGCTCCGGCGATCGTCAAATTGACCTTGCTCTTCAACTCGCCGTTGCCCAACAGCCTTACTCCGTCGCGGGATTTTCCAACCACGCCCGACGAAGCCAACACGGCGTCGGTTATCGGCTTGGCCGCGTCTAAACGGCCATCGTCGATGGCGCGCTGCAAGCGTCCCAAGCTGAGTTCGCAATATTCCTTGGGGAACAGCGTCTTGAAACCGCGCTTCGGCAAACGGCGGTGGATCGGCATCTGGCCGCCTTCGAATCCGCGTATCGAAACGCCGGTTCTGGCCTTCTGCCCCTTTACGCCGCGTCCGCAAGTCTTGCCCTTGCCGGAACCTATGCCGCGTCCGACAGCCTTGCTCTTGTGGCGAGCCCCCGGATTGTCGCGAAGATCGTTGAGTTTCATGTTCCTGTTTCCTTAACCCTAAAACGTAAAATCAAGCCGTCTCTTTTTCGGCATGTTCTCCGCCGCCTTTGCCGCGGTTGCCCAGTATGTCGCTGACCTTCTTGCCGCGCCGAGTGGCCACCGCGCGCGGGCTGGCCATCTTGTCCAAAGCCGCGAAAGTGGCCTTGATCATGTTATGCGGATTGGATGTGCCGACCGACTTGGCCACCACGTCCTGCATTCCCAAGGCTTCGAACACCGCGCGCATCGGACCGCCGGCGATGATGCCGGTTCCGGCCGGAGCCGCGCGCAAAACGACTTCGCCCGCCCCGTAAACGCCGCGCACGTCATGGTGTAAAGTCCGCCCCTCGCGCAAAGGAATGCGGCGCATCTTGCGCTTGGCGGCCTCGGTGGCCTTCTTGACGGCCTCGGGAACCTCGCGAGATTTTCCGGTGCCGATGCCGATGCGCCCCTTGCCGTCGCCGATGACGACCAAAGCGGCCATAGCGAAACGCTTACCGCCCTTGACGGTCTTGGAAACGCGGTTGATTCCCACGAGCTTCTCGATGAGATCCGAACCCTCGCGATCCTCGCGATCCCTGCGTTCGCCTGATTCTTTCTTGGACTTCGCCATACCCTAGCTCCCGGTTGAAACCTATTAAAACTCCATTCCGCCTTCGCGGGCGGCCTCGGCCAACGCCTTGACGCGGCCATGATACTTGTAACCGCCCTTGTCGAACACCACCGCTACAACGCCGGCCTTCTTGGCGCGTTCTGCGACCAGCTTTCCCACTACGGCGGCGGCGTCTTTGTTAGCCCCCGTCTTGGCGGATTTGCGAATGTCTTTTTCCAACGTGGACGCGGCGACTATCGTGCAGCCCTTGGCGTCGTCGATGACCTGAGCGTACATATGCGCGCCCGAGCGAAACACGCAAAGGCGCGGACGCCCCTTGGCGTTGGTCTTTATCCCATAACGCACGCGGCGCGCGCGGCGTTGGTGAAGTTCTTTCGCACTGCTGCTCATATTCCCGCTTCCTTCCAATTTCTCGATCTTACCGCTCGATTACTTCTTCTTGCCTTCCTTGCGGCGAATCTTTTCGCCTTGATACTTTATTCCCTTGCCCTTGTAAGGCTCCGGCTTCTTCAGGGCGCGAATTTCCGCCGCCACCTGCCCGACCTTTTGGCGGTCGAAACCGGTTATCGACAGCAAGGTCGGCTTTTCGGCCTTGATGGCTATGCCTTCGGGTATCGGGTACTTAACATCATGGCTGCAACCAAGCTGCAAAACCAGATCCTTCCCCTGCACCGCAGCCTTGAAACCGACGCCTTCGATTTCCAGAACAGTCTTGAAACCGTCCGCGACGCCCTTCACCATGTTGGCGATGTTGTTGCGGGCGGTTCCCCACATGGCGCGGGAACGCTGCGCTTCGTTCTTGGCGGAAACCGCTATCTTGCCGTCGGCCACCTTGACCTCGACCTCGGGCGGAAAGCACAGGCTAAGACTGCCCAACTTGCCCTTGACCGAAACCGTATTGCCCTTCACCTCGGCAGTGACGCCCTGCGGCAAAGCTACCGGATGTTTTCCTACACGCGACATTTTCTAACCCCTGCTCGACACACTTAGAATATCCGGCAAAGAACTTCCCCGCCCACGTTCTGCTCCCGCGCCTCGTTGTCCGAAAGAACGCCGCGCGGCGTAGAAATGATGGAAACGCCAAGGCCGTTGAACACGCGCCCCAAATCGTCGATCCCCGCGTAAACGCGGCGACCGGGCTTGGAAACGCGGTCTATCTTGCGAATGGCCCCTGCGCCTTCGTGATACTTCAACTCGATGCTCAGCACGGGTTGCCCCTTGCCTTTCTGCACCTCGGAGAAGCCGCGAATGTACCCCTCGCGCTGCATCACTTCCAAAACGCGCTTTAGGAAGCCGGACGACGGGCAATCGACGGACGCCAGATTAGCCATCTGGCCGTTGCGAATGCGCGTCAGCATATCTCCCAACCGATCTGTCACGGACATACGGCAGTCCTCCCTGAACTTAACCTTACCAACTTGATTTCGTCACGCCCGGGATCTGCCCGAACGAAGCCATTTGGCGCAAAGCTATGCGCGAAAGTCTGAACTTCCGGTAGTAGGCGCGAGGCCGCCCCGAAAGCTCGCAACGATTGCGGATCCGCACTTTGCTGGAGTTGCGAGGCAACTTCGCCAGCTTCATGACCGCCGCGAAGCGGTCCTCCATCGCGGTTTCCTTGTCCATAACGATCGCCTTCAAAGCGGCTCGCGAAGCCGCCTTTTGCTTCGTCATACGCTTGCGGCGATTGTTCTTCTCGATCATGGATGTCTTGGCCATGTATCCCTTCCCCTGTCCCGTTACGCTTGAAACGGCATGTCAAAGCCGCGTAAAAGTTCCCTTGCCTCGTCGTCGGTGTTCGCGGTGGTGCAGATGATGATGTCCATCCCGCGAATCTCGTCGATCTTGTCGTAGTCTATTTCAGGAAACACTATCTGTTCCTTCAGACCCATAGCGTAATTGCCATTGCCGTCGAAGCTCTTGGGCGAAACGCCGCGGAAGTCGCGCACGCGGGGCATGGCGATGTTGATCAGGCGATCCAGAAACTCGTACATCATCTCGCGGCGCAAGGTGACCTTGCAACCGATGCCCAGCCCGCCGCGCAGCTTGAAGGTCGAAATCGCCTTGCGGGCGCGGGTGACGACCGGCTTCTGTCCGGTTATCAAGGCCAACTGATCCGCCGCGTTCTTGGCTTTCTTGCTGTCGTTGACCGCCTCGCCGACGCCCATGTTGACGACGATCTTGTCCAGCTTCGGAGCCTGCATCCGGTTGGAATAGCCGAACTTCTCCATCAACGCCTTCAACACCACTTCGTCGTAGTGGCGTTTAAGACGCGGAACGTAGCGTTCGCCATCCTTCTTCTTGGTCGTCTGCGCTTTCGTGCTCATTACCTGTTCCTCATTCCACCGGCATCTTCGATTAATCTATCAATTCCCCTGAACGTCTGGAAACGCGCACCTTGCGCTTGTCGTCCGTAACCTTGTATCCGACGCGGGTCGGCTTGTTGTCCTTGGGATCGACCAAAGCCACGTTGGAAACGTGGATCGGAGCCTCGATCTTGCGGCGGCCTCCTTCGGGATCGTTGCGCGACGGAGCCATATGGCGCGTGACCATATTGACGCCCACCACCAGAACGCGCCCCTCGGACGGCATGACCTTCTTGACCACGCCGGACTTACCTTTGTCCTTGCCCGCGATGACGACGACCTTGTCGTCGCGCTTTATCTTCATCTTTACCTTGCCAGCCATCACAACACGTCCTCAGCCAGAGAGATGATCTTCATAAAACCCAGATTGCGAAGTTCGCGCACCACCGGCCCAAAGATGCGGGTTCCGATCGGTTCCTTGTCCTTGTTGATCAGCACCGCCGCGTTGCGGTCGAAGCGGATCAAGCTGCCATCCTCGCGCTTGACGCCGAACTTCTGGCGCACGATCACGGCCTTGTGCACATCGCCCTTCTTGACGCGGCTGCGCGGCAAGGCGTCCTTTATCGACACCACGATGATGTCGCCGACATAGGCCGTTGTGCGCTTGGAACCGCCAAGCACCTTGACGCACAGAACCTGCTTGGCTCCGCTGTTGTCGGCCACGTCAAGGACTGTTTCCATTTGAATCATGTTTCAAAACTCCCAGTATTCGCCGCGACCTATATCAAGCCTTCTTCTTCGCAACGGCCTTTTCCTCGACTACCAACCAACACTTGCGCTTGCTGATCGGCCTGCATTCGATTATCGACACCACATCGCCCGCCTTGCAGCGATTAGCCTCGTCGTGCGCGGCGTACTTCTTGGACTTGCGGACGTACTTCTTATAAATCGGGTGCATGACGCGACGTTCGACGAGAACGGTGACCGTCTTGTCTCCCTTGTCGCTGACGACAGTGCCTTGCAATACACGACGCGGCATTTTTTGTTACCTCTCCACCGTTTCCATTACGACTTCTTGACCGATGACGCGGCCTTGCGGACGCGTTCGGAAGTCACGCTCATTATCTTCGCGATCTCCTTGCGAACAGCGTTCACCCGCGCTGTATTGGCAAGCTGCCCCGTCGCCTTTTGAAAGCGCAGGTTGAACTGCTCCTTACGCAATTCCACCAATCTCGTCTCAAGTTCCTTCTCGGTCTTGAGCCGCACATCCGCGGTTTTTACCACCTTGCCTGACATGTTTACGCCGCCTCTCTCTGAACAAACTTGGTCTTAATCGGCAACTTGGCCGCAGCCAGACCGAAAGCCTCCTTGGCCACCTGAACCGGCACGCCGTCCAGCTCGAACATGATGCGCCCGGGATGCACGCGGCACGCCCAGAACTCCGGCGCGCCCTTGCCCGATCCCATGCGAACCTCGGCTGGCTTCTTCGACACCGGCACGTCGGGGAATATCAAAATCCACAACCGCCCCTGACGCTTGATGGCGCGGGTGATGGCGCGGCGAGCCGCCTCGATCTGGCGGGCGGTGACGCGCTCCGGCTCCAAAGCCTTCAATCCGTACGCGCCGTAGCTAAGGCGGAAACCGCCCTTGGCCGCGCCGTGAATGCGTCCCTTGTGGGCCTTGCGGTATTTCGTGCGTTTAGGTTGCAACATCGTCCTGTCCTACCGTTCGTTTTGCTTATGCCCTAACCGGAGCGTGCTCTAAAACCTTCTTTTCTTCGGCCATGGGATCATGTTCAAGGATCTCGCCCTTGAATATCCAAACCTTCACGCCGCAAGTTCCCATGGTCGTGAAAGCTGTGGCCACGCCGTAATCGACATCGGCGCGCAAAGTGTGCAAAGGAACCCGTCCCTCGCGGTACCATTCGGTGCGGGCGATCTCCGCGCCGCCCAAACGACCGGCGCAATTGATACGAATGCCCAAAGCCCCCAAACGCATAGCCGACTGCACCGCCCTCTTCATGGCGCGGCGGAAAGCGACGCGACGCTCCAACTGGCTGGCGATGTTCTGAGCCACCAAGCGAGCGTCGATCTCCGGCTTACGGATCTCGACGATGTTCAGGCTGACTTCCGAGCTGGTCATCTTCGACAGTTCGGTCTTGATCTTCTCGATATCCGCGCCTTTCTTGCCGATGACTATGCCCGGACGCGCCGAGTGGATGGTCACCCGCGCCTTGCCGGCCGGACGCTCGATGACTATCTTCGCAACTCCGGCCTGCTCGCCCAGCTTTTCTTCGAGAAAGCTGCGTATCTTCAGGTCTTCGTGGAGAAGATCCCCGTAGCCCTTGGACGAGAACCAGCGTCCGGTCCAAGTCTTGTTGACGCCGAGGCGAATTCCGATGGGATTGGTTTTCTGACCCATAGCCTTACGCCTCCGTAGCGGCGGACTTAGCCGCGCTCTTGCTCGAAGATTTGCCCATATTGCCACCAGCTTTCTTATCTTTGGGTTGGGTTTCCTTGGCTTCTTTCTTGGATTCTTTCTTCGGTTCTTTTTTATCTTCCTTCTTGGCCTTCGGCTCGGCGTCGACCACGCGTTCGCCGACGACGACCGTCAGGTTGCTGAAGGGCTTTTCGATGCCCGCGCTGCGTCCGCGACCGCGAGTGTGCATCCGCTTCATCACCAAAGCGCGACCGACCCAAGCCTCCAAAACGTAAAGGCGATCCACGTTCATGTCGTGGTTGTTCTCGGCATTGGCCACAGCCGCCTGCAAAACCTTGCGAACGTCGACCGCGATGCGGCGTTTCTCGAACGCCAACTGCGTCAAGGCCGCAGCGGCGGACATTCCGCGAATGCTGGCCGCGACCAGATTGAGCTTGCGCGCGCTGGAACGGATGGCCGGAGACTTGGCCACTGCGCCGCCTGCGCTGCCGTACCTGTCGAAATTACTGGACTTTCCCATTTGCCGTTTCCCCCTTAGCCCTTGCCGCCGGCTTTTTCAGCCTTCTTGTCGGCAGGAGTATGCCCCTTGAACGTGCGCGTGGGGGCGAACTCGCCGAACTTGTGGCCGATCATGTTCTCCACCACCGACACCGGCAAAAACTTGTTGCCGTTATGCACGCCGAACGTCAGTCCGACGAACTGCGGCAATATAGTCGAACGCCGCGACCACGTCTTGATGATGTCGTTGCGGCCTGAGGCGCGGGCTTTTTCGGCCTTCTTCAACAAATAGCCGTCCACAAACGGCCCTTTCCAAACTGAACGTGCCACTTTGAATTCTCCCCCTCTTAAGCCGTCTGCTTGTCGCGACGCTTATTAGCGCGGCGAACGATGAAACGATCAGTGCCCTTGTTCTTGCGGGTCTTGGTTCCCTTGGTTCCCTTGCCCCACGGAGTGACGGGATGGCGACCGCCCGAGGTGCGGCCTTCACCGCCGCCGTGCGGGTGATCGACCGGGTTCATGGCCACGCCGCGAACGGAGGGACGCACGCCCTTCCAGCGGTTGCGTCCGGCCTTGCCCAACTTGACGTTGGAGTGATCGGCGTTGGACACAGCCCCTATCGTCGCCATGCATTCCTGCTGCACGACGCGCAATTCGCCCGAACCCAGTTTTATCTGGGCATAACCGCCGTCGCGCCCTACCAGCTGAACGTAAGAACCTGCGGAACGCGCCAGCTTGGCGCCAGCCCCGGGCTTCATCTCGACGTTATGGACTATCGTGCCGACCGGAATGCTCTTGAGCGGCATGGCGTTGCCCGGCTTCACGTCGACCTTCTCGCCCGCGACCACGCTGTCTCCGGCCTTGATACGCTGCGGAGCGATGATATAGGCGCGTTCGCCGTCCTGATACTTCACCAACGCCAAAAACGCGGTGCGGTTAGGATCGTACTCCAAACGCTCGACCACCGCCGGAACGTCGAACTTGCGACGCTTGAAATCCACGATGCGATAACGGCGCGAATGTCCGCCGCCGATATGACGGGTGGTGACGCGCCCCTTGTTGTTGCGGCCGCCGGTCTTACGCAACCCTTCGGTCAACGACTTGACGGGCTTGCCCTTCCACAACTCGGAACGGTCCACCTGAACCAAACCCCTCATGCCCGGGGTGATAGGATTGTATTTTTTCAACGCCATTTTCTTGTCCTCGACTCGTCACATGCCCTTCGGCTTCATATCCCCGTCGTCAAATCTATCGAATTTCCTTCGGCCAGGGTCACAACCGCGTACTTGACATCGCTACGGAAACCTTCGCGCCCACGAAAACGCTTGGTCTTGCCCTTGCGGTTATGAGTGTTAACGGCTTCGACCTTCACCTTGAACAACCGCTCGACCGCCTCGCGTATAACCGGCTTGGTGGCGGAAGCCAAAACGCGAAACGTAACCTGATTGTGGGCGGACGCGGCAGTGGCTTTCTCGGTTATAACCGGAGAAAGTATCACCCCGTAATGGCGTGCCGCCGGAGCTGTCGCTTCGCTCATTTCAACCTCTCTTGCAACTGTTCGACGGCGTTTTTCGTCAACACCAACGTGTCGCGCCGCATGATGTCGTAAACGTTAGCCCCCTGCTCCGGCAACAAGTCCACGTTCGGAATGTTGCGGGCGGCCTTGGCGAAATTCGGGTCTGGATTGGAGCCGTCTATAAACAAAACCGAAGCCAATCCCATGCCCTTCAGCTTGCCCATCAAGATCTTGGTCTTGTGGTCTGACAGCTTGGCCTCGTCCAGCACTATCAGCTTGCCTTCCTTTTGCTTGGATGACAAAGCCATGCACAAAGCCAGCTTGCGGAACTTCTTGGGCAAGGAGTGTTCATGGCTACGCACCACGGGACCGAATATGACCGCGCCCTTGCGGAACTGCGGCGAACGCAAGCTGCCTTGGCGAGCGCGTCCTGTCCCCTTCTGCGACCACGGCTTTTTGGTCGTGCCGCTGATATCGCCGATCTGCTTGGCTTTATGATTGCCGGAACGGCGTTTGGCCAACTGCCAGTTGATCTCGCGAGTGATGACGTCGCGGCGCGGCTCGCGGGCGAACACGCTGTCGACAAGCTCGGTCGAACCGACTTCCTTGTTATCAAGATTTCTAACTGCGACTTTCATTTTCATCTTCCATTCTTAACCGCAACGTTATGCCGCGCCGCCTGCCGACTTTACCCCCGCCGGCATCGGTATGTCCTTAGGAGCCGCGCGCTTCACGGCGTCGCGAACCAACACGTAGCCGCCTTCCGCCCCCGGAACCGCCCCGCGCAGCATGATCACGCCCAAATCGGCGTCGACCGCCACCACCTTCAGGTTCAACGTAGTCACGCGACGCGCGCCCATGTGTCCGGCCATCTTCTTGCCTTTGAACACGCGGCCCGGGTCTTGGCGATGTCCGGTCGAACCGTGGCTACGATGCGACACGGAAACGCCGTGGGTCGCACGCAAGCCGCCGAAGTTATGACGCTTCATGACGCCCTGAAAACCCTTGCCGATGCTGGTCGCCGTCACATCGACGAACTGTCCGGCAACAAAGTGATCGACGGAAAGCTCAGCCCCGACTTCCGGCATGGCCGAAGCGTCGACGCGAAACTCGACCACCTTTTTCTTCGGTTCCACCTTCGCCTTGGCGAAGTGGCCGCGCATGGCCTTGGAAACGTTCTTTACCTTGGCCTTGCCCATGCCGAGCTGAACGGCGGAATAGCCATCCTTCTCCACGGTGCGAACCCCTGTCACCTGACAGTTGTCGAGCTTCAACACCGTCACCGGAACATGCTTCCCCGCCTCGTCGAAGAAACGTGTCATGCCGAGCTTGGTGGCCACTAATCCTGTGCGTTTAACGGACATTGCTATTACCTCAGACCCTTATTTCAACATCGACGCCGGCCGCCAAGTCTATCTTGGACAAGGCGTCTATCGTTTGCGGCGTCGGCTCCAGTATGTCCAACAAACGGCGATGAGTGCGGATCTCGAACTGGTCGCGAGACTTCTTGTCCACATGGGGGCCGCGATTGACCGTGAAACGCTCGAGCCACGTCGGCAAAGGAATGGGGCCGCGCACCCGCGCGCCCGTTCTCTTGGCCGTGTTTATGATCTCGCTTACCGACTGATCCAGCATGCGATGATCGAACGCCTTAAGGCGTATGCGTATGCTCTGCGTTTGCATTCAATCCACCATTATTCCCAAAAAAAACCAAACTCCGGCCAGTTTCTGCCAAAGCGCATTCATCGAAAATGGCGGCGGCACGTCTTGCGGATGCCGCCGCCAGTCTTTCATCACTCCACTATCTTCGCGACCACGCCCGCGCCGACGGTGCGTCCGCCTTCGCGGATGGCGAAGCGCAGACCTTCTTCCATGGCGATCGGCGCAATGAGGTGAACCTCAACCGACACGTTGTCGCCAGGCATGACCATCTCGGTTCCGGCAGGAAGCATCACCTCCCCCGTGACGTCGGTGGTGCGGAAGTAGAACTGCGGACGGTAGTTGCTGAAGAACGGGGTGTGCCGCCCGCCCTCTTCCTTGGTGAGGATGTAGCATTCCGCCTTGAACTTGGTGTGCGGCGTGATGGTGCCGGGCTTGGCCAACACTTGGCCGCGCTCGACATCCTCGCGCTTAGTTCCGCGCAACAGCGCTCCGATGTTGTCGCCGGCCTCTCCTTGATCCAGCAGCTTACGGAACATTTCAACGCCGGTAACGACGGTCTTGGTCGTCCCCTTCAACCCTACGATCTCGACTTCCTCGTTGACCTTGATTATGCCGCGCTCGACGCGACCGGTGACGACGGTGCCGCGACCGGAGATCGAAAACACGTCTTCGATCGGCATCAGGAACGGCTTGTCCTTCGGACGCTCCGGCTGCGGGATGTAAGCGTCGACCGCTTCCATCAGCTTGAGGATCGCCTGCTCACCCAACTCGGGATTCTTGTCTTCCAAAGCGCACAGAGCCGAACCGCGAATGATCGGGGTCTTGTCGCCCGGGAAGCTGTACTTGGTCAGCAGATCGCGGATTTCCATCTCGACCAGCTCGGCCAGCTCGGGATCGGCCATATCCATCTTGTTCATGAAGACGACGATGGCGGGAACGCCTACCTGACGCGCCAGCAAGATGTGCTCGCGGGTCTGAGGCATCGGGCCGTCGGCGGCGGAAACCACCAATATCGCGCCGTCCATCTGCGCCGCGCCGGTGATCATGTTCTTGACGTAGTCGGCGTGTCCAGGGCAGTCGACGTGAGCGTAGTGACGCTTGGTCGTCTCGTACTCGACGTGCGCCGTCGAGATGGTGATTCCACGGGCGCGCTCTTCCGGGGCCTTGTCGATCTGGTCGTAGGCGGTGAACGTAGCACCACCGGTCTTGGCCAGAATCTTGGTGATAGCCGCCGTCAACGAGGTCTTGCCATGGTCGACGTGACCGATGGTGCCTATATTGCAGTGCGGTTTGTTACGTTCGAACTTTGCCTTTGCCATCTCACTCTCCGTAGGTTGAAGTAAAACTACCCGCGCTCAACGCGCCATTCCATCTACCGATTCATCAATACTCGCCGCATCCTAAAGAGGGGGCGAAGCTTCCGCCCCTGCCCGCCCACTGCACCGAACCGCCTTGCCTGCGGAGAGCGGCCAACCTGCTGTCATTGCAAATTGCCAAAACTCCGTTGCCATTACCGCCATCATCCCGCATGGACATCAAAAGCGGTTGCGCCTCTACCGATCTGGCAAAAACCAGCTTAACTCCGCCACATTCCCTAGCCGCGCTCTCTATGACATCCCAAGGATAAATCGGCATGTATTCGCTCCTTCAACAGGCGGCAATTCATACTATCCCGCCAGCTTCGCCTTCACCTCAGCCGCGATGTTCTGCGGCACTTGTTCATAGTGATCGAACTCCATCGTGAACAACGCGCGCCCCTGAGTCATCGAGCGCAAGCGGTTCACATAGCCGAACATCGTCGCCAACGGCACCATCGCGTTCACCACGCTGGCGTTGCCGCGTTGATCCATGCCCATTATCTGGCCACGACGGCTGTTCAAATCGCCGATCACGTCGCCCATGTGAGCTTCGGGAGTGACCACCTCGACCTTCATTATCGGCTCCAGCAGCACCGGTCCCGCCTTTTGGATGCCTTCCTTGAAAGCGGCGCGAGATGCGATTTCGAAGGCCAAAGCCGAAGAGTCGACATCGTGGTACGCGCCGTCGATCAAAGTGGCCTTCAGATCAATGGTCGGGAATCCGGCGATGACGCCGTTGTCCAACGAACCTTCCAGACCCTTTTCGACGCCCGGGATGTATTCCTTGGGAACCGATCCGCCGACGATCTTGCTCTCGAACAAATATCCGGCTCCGGCCTCTTGCGGCTCGAACTCGATGATTACGCGAGCGAATTGCCCCGAACCGCCCGATTGCTTCTTGTGAACGTAATCCACAGTAGCCTTGCGAGTGATAGTTTCGCGGTATGCGACCTGCGGATCGCCCACCACCACTTCGACGTTGTACGGAGCGCGGCGGAGAATGTCGACTTTGATCTCCAGATGCAGCTCGCCCATGCCCTTGATGACGGTCTGTCCGGTTTCGTGGTTGACGGCCAGACGGAACGAAGGATCTTCCTGCACCAAACGCAGCAACGCGTTGGTCATCTTGTCCTGATCCGCCTTGGACTTCGGCTCGATCGCCATTTCGATGACGGGATCGGGGAATTCCATGCGCTCCAGAACTATCGGCTTGGAGGCGTCGCACAACGTGTCGCCGGTACGGGTGTCCTTAAGGGCGGCCAAGGCCACGATATCTCCGGCAAAAGCCTCTTTAATTTCTTCGCGGGTGTTGGCATGCATCAACAACATGCGGCCAATGCGCTCGCGCGCGCCCTTCACCGTGTTTTGGACATAGCTGCCGGATTGCAGCGTGCCGGAGTAAACGCGGGTGAAGGTCAACGATCCCACGAAAGGATCGGTCATTATCTTGAAGGCCAACGCGGACATCGGAGCATCGTCGGCGGGCGGCCTTTCGTCGGCTTCCTTATTGTCGGGATTGAATCCCTTGACGCTGCCCACATCCAACGGCGAAGGCAGGTAGTCGACCACCGCGTCCAGCATCGGCTGCACGCCCTTGTTCTTGAAGGCGGAGCCGCACAACACCGGCACGAACTTCATGCCGATTGTCCCCTTGCGGATGCAACGATCCAAAGCCTCGACCGAAGGTTCCTTGCCGTTCAAGTATTCTTCCATCACGGCATCGTCCATTTCCACAGCCGTTTCCAGCAGGGCATGGCGATATTCCAAAGCCTTTTCCTTCAAATCGGCAGGAATTTCCTCGTCATGGAACTTCGCGCCCAGATCTTCGTTTTCCCAGATGACCGCCTTCATGCGGCGCAAGTCGACCAATCCGCGAAATTCGCTTTCGGAACCGATCGGCAGCTGCAGCACCAAAGTGCGCGCGCCGAGGCGATCTTTGACCATTTCCACGCAGCGGTAGAAGTTGGATCCCATGCGATCCATCTTGTTGACGAACACCATGCGCGGAACATGGTATTTATCGCCCTGACGCCACACGGTTTCCGTCTGCGGCTCCACGCCCGACACGGCGTCAAGCACGCATACCGCGCCGTCCAAAACGCGCAAAGAACGCTCCACCTCGATCGTGAAATCGACGTGGCCTGGGGTGTCGATGATATTAATGCGATGGTCGTTCCAGAAAGTCGTGGTGGCGGCGGAGGTGATGGTGATACCGCGCTCCTGCTCCTGCTCCATCCAATCCATGGTCGCAGTGCCTTCATGCACCTCGCCTATCTTGTAGGACTTGCCGGTATAGTAAAGAATGCGCTCGGTCGTAGTCGTCTTGCCGGCATCAATGTGAGCCATGATGCCGATATTGCGATAACGTTCGAGTGAATGGCTGCGAGGCATTGTCTTTTGTCCTTACCAGCGATAGTGCGAGAAGGCCTTGTTAGCCTCGGCCATGCGATGGGTGTCTTCGCGCTTTTTAACAGCCGCGCCGTTGTCGTTGGAAGCGGCCATCAGCTCGGCGGCCAAACGCTCAACCATCGTCGGCTCGGAACGAGCGCGGGCGGCGGTGATTATCCAGCGCATCGCCAAGGCGATGCCGCGCTCCTGACGCACTTCCACCGGAACCTGATAGGTGGCTCCGCCGACGCGGCGGGAGCGAACCTCCAGATGGGGGCGAACCTTGTCCAAAGCCTGACGGAAAACGTCGATGGCGTTTATCCGCATCTTGGCTTGGATTTTCTCCAACGCCCCATAAACGATGCTCTCGGCGGCCGACTTCTTGCCGTTGACCATCAGGACGTTCATGAACTTAGAGACAAGCAACTCCCCGAACTTGGGATCGGGAAGTATCTCTCTCTTTTCTGCGCTACGACGACGGGCCATTTTTCCCTGCTCCCGCTAAAATTACTTAGGACGCTTGGCGCCATAAAGCGAGCGCCGCTTTTTGCGATCCTTGACACCCTGCGTGTCAAGAGTTCCGCGAATAATGTGGTAACGCACGCCTGGCAAGTCCTTGACGCGCCCGCCGCGTATCATCACGACCGAGTGTTCTTGAAGATTGTGACCCTCGCCTGGAATATAGGCGATAACCTCGTGCCCGTTGGTCAAGCGCACGCGAGCCACCTTACGCAAAGCCGAGTTCGGCTTTTTCGGAGTGGTCGTGTAAACGCGGGTGCAAACGCCGCGCTTTTGCGGACACTGCTTCAACGCCGGAACCTTGTCCCGCGAAGCGTTGGGCTTGCGCCCCTTGCGAACCAACTGGTTTATCGTGCTCATTCTTCCATCCACCGAGTTCAAACGCCGACGACCGCGCCTGCGAAGCCGCCAACCCCAAAAACACGCTTTGCAATGCCTCAATAAAACCTTGGCATCGCTCAGGCGATGCGATCAAGCGACAAGCATGCCGCGAAGATCGCCTATGTGTCTTTTGCGCTCCGAAGCCCCGTCTGGGAAGTGCGTATCGAATTGCGTCCAAAAAAATCTAGGGCGCATAACGCTTTCCCACCACCGACCCCGTAAAGGCAGGGCATATCTATTCCATAGCCCGCCATTGCGTCAAGCCTTAAATGACCGCTTGACGTAAATAGTTTTTTGCACGACCTTTAGCAATCTTCCCTCGCCCTGCGAACAGACGGCAGCCATGACAGCGAAAAAAGAGAATCTATCCATAGTCCGCCGCCTATCGTCGGTCGGAACACGGCTGTTTACCTTGTTTTTCGGGGTGCGGGAGGGACGCGACGAAAACGGCAACCGCTATTACAAATCCCGCCACGGCGACGGCGACGAACGCCAAAAAAGGTGGGTTTTATACCAAGGCGCGGCGGATCCCTCCAAGGTTTCCCCTATCTGGTATCGCTGGTTGCACAAGACCGATATTTCTTCTCCGGCGGCAAGCGGGATTTCCAGCTGCGAATCGGTGTATAAACGCGCGATCGCCGCGCCTGAAAAGCCGTCGGGAAGACAATATCAAGCATGGAAACCTTAATCATCGGGAGCGCAAAATGGGGCGGAACGCGATAGAAACCATAATGGGGGCGGTGGTATTGATGGTGGCAGGGCTATTTATGGCCTTCGCCTACTCCAGCTCCGACCTCCACAAGGTGCAAGGCTATGAAATATCTGCTAATTTTCCGATGGTGGACGGATTGAAAGAAGGCGGTGACGTTCGCGTCAACGGCGTCAAGGTAGGCTCGATCTCCTCCATGTCTCTGATAACCGAACCCGGACCGGCGCAGTATTTGGTTAACGTTAAAATGTCGGTTCTGCCCAACATCCAACTGCCTTACGACACCATCGCCATCGCGGCCTCGGAAAGCCTCTTGGGAGGCAAATACCTGTCGCTGGAAGTCGGCGTGGACGAGGAAATGATAAAGAACGACGGAACCGGCAAGATAACCCGCACCCAAGCCCCGATGCGACTGGACGACTTGATCGGCCAGCTTATCTACAGCTCGAAAAAATCCGACAAGGAAGAATCGGCTAAACCGGCAGCGGCTTCGTCGCAAGCCCCGTCTCCGTCCGCCGCCCCCTCTGGCGCGGTCGAATCTGCGCATCCATAGTCCATAATCAAGCCATCAATTGCAAAGGAGGATAGAAAATGGGGATCGTTCTTGCATCTCAAGAACCGGATTTCGAAAGGATAATTCGTTCTACCCTAAGCCAATTCCCGCCCAACTGCCTGACTTGCGCCAGAGACGCAAACCAAGCGATTTCCCATGCTCAAAGCGATGCTTGCCTGTTGATAGTGTCGCCTGAACTGCACGGCCCGGAGACTTTAAAAGACACCTGCGGCGGCATATCCGGCCCAAATACCGGATGCGACCAAATCATGCGGATTTTACATTCAGAAGGTCGCCACAATAAGTTACCGATAATCGTTTTGGGGCGCGGACGCTATATGCCCTCGCGGTTTCACTTGCCCCCCCATGCCATACTCAACGGCCTGGATATATTGCGTAACTACACGGCAGATTTTTCGAACACAGTGAACACGGCGTTAAATGGACGTTGCAACCGATGCGACAAACACGCCGGACATCATCCTTCGCTATAGTGTTCATAAGAGCGGATCGCGATAAGGTTGATGGCCTTTGGCCATCAACTGTTCGCGTGAATCCGCTCTAAAACCGAAGGGTAGAGCATTTTCCGTCAAAAACTTCCATCAACCTTTTCGGAAAATGCTCTAGCCGCGCGACTTTCAGCATGGCGTAACGAGGTTCTGAACAGGCTCTTAGACAAGCGCGAGATGGGCGACGACGCTGGCGGCTAACCCCAAGCCGACCGCCCAGCTCCAGCGCAAGTGCGAGCGGAAAGTGTAGCTTCCCTTCCCCACCCCCAGCAAAGCGACTCCGGCGGCCGATCCAGTGGCCAAAAGCGATCCTCCGGCTCCGGCGGTAAGCGTTAAAAGCAGCCATTGATCCACGTCCATCGCCGGATTCATGGTCAACACGGCGAAGGTCAAAGGAATGTTGTCGACCACGGCGGAAAGAACGCCTATGGCCACGTTGGAGATCGTGGGGCCAAAACCTTCGTACATGAAGCGCGACAACCACTCCAGATGCCCGAGGGCGGCTATCGCCCCCACGCACAGCATGATGCCGTAGAAAAACAGCAACGTATCCCACTCGATTTTTTCCAACGCCGCGAACGCGTCGAACTTTTCCCGCTCGCCGCCGGAATATCCCAACCCGTGGGATTCCTTGCCCAAAAAATATCCGTACAGGTTCAAAGCCCCTAATCCCATCATCATGCCCAGAAACGGCGGCAGATGAAGAAACCTGTCCAACGCCACCGTCGCGGCGATCGTGGCGGCGAACATGGCGCATATCGCGATCCCGCCTTTGCGTATTTGAACGGAATCACCGCCCTTGCAAGCGTCTCCGCGATTGACGGCCAGCGACATTATCGCCGCCGGAACCAGCCAGTTTATCAACGAAGGAACGAACAGGCGGAAAAACTCCCCGAATTCAACCACGCCCTTTTGCCATATCATCAAGGTAGTGATGTCGCCGAAAGGCGAGAAAACTCCTCCGGCATTGGCGGCCACCACCACGTTCACCAGCGACACTGCGGCGGTTTTCTTATCGTCTCCGGCCAACGAAACGGCCAAAGACCCCATCACCAAGGCGGTGGTCATATTGTCGGCTATGGGGGAGAGGAAGAAAGCCATCGCGCCGGTCAACCAAAAAACCCCGCGCGACGACAGGCGAGCGGCGGAGATTTTCCCTCTTATGGCCTCGAACACGTTTCTTTCCACCATGGCGTTGACGAAGCTCATGGCGGCGATGAGAAACAGGAAAAGCTCGGCGTATTCCAGCAAAACGTGGCCGAGCTTTTCTTCGATCTCGCCGCTCCGTCCCTCGCCTTGAAAAGATAACGCTACCAGAATCCACGAGATTCCGGCGGCGATCATCACCGGCTTCGATTTGCGAAGCTCTAATCTTTCCCCGACGAAAACTAGGGCATAGGCCACGAAAAATACGGCCAGAACCGCATAACCGATCATATCCGTCATGATAAATCCCCCGCTCTTGGCGTTAAGGCCATCAACCGCCTTGCCGCCGCAGCATAGCACCCAAATTGCTTGCGAAAATCTTAACCCCTTCCTAACCAAGAAACTGCCGATATTTGGCAACAAGTTGCCATAAATAGCGAATAACTCCTTGAAAGCATTATTGTAATTCGGGAGAGGGGAAAAACCTGATACCATCTTCTTTGCACAAGGAAAGTCTTTGCCGAATAACGGCGGATTATATTGGTTAACGGAACATAAACGAAAATAATTGCTCTAACCCATAGGAGGAAGATATGC
>JAYRGC010000017.1:0-20937 GCA_041908065.1 Alphaproteobacteria bacterium
CAATACCCACCCGTTTTGCGTAAGAGCCCCAGCCTTTGGCCAAGTTTTTCATCAACCTTCTTCAGGTTTCCCACTCTATGCGGTTGCGTCCGGAGTTCTTGGCGCGGTAAAGCGCGGAATCGGCGCGTTTTATCATTTCCTCCGCCGATATGTCTTTGCCGGAGGTCATCGAGGCGATGCCGATGCTGGCGGTGGCAGTTATCGGCTTGCCGTCGTCGCTTGCGGCTATGGGTGACGCCGACAGCGAAGACCGGAGCCGTTCCGCGACCATTTTCGCGGTTTCCAGATCCGCGTCCGGCATCACGATCAGGAATTCCTCGCCGCCCAGTCGCGCCAACAGGTCGAACGGCCTGATAAGCGCGGAAACCCGCGCCGCCATCTCGCGCAGGGCGGCATCGCCTATCGGATGGCCGTATTCGTCGTTTATCGACTTGAAGTGGTCTATGTCCAGCAACAGGATGGAAAGCCTGTGGCTGGAACGCTTGCAGCGTTCGAACATGCGCGGCAGATGGGTATCGAGATAGCGGCGGTTGAACGCGCCGGTCAAATGGTCGACCAACGCCAGTGACAGGCTTTGCTCGTAATTGCGCTTCATGCAGTCGTACTGACGCTTTTGGCGGATTTGCGTCCACGTTCTGGCTAAAAGCTCGTGAGGCTCCACCGGCCGCAAAATATAATCGCTGGCGCCCAGATCCAATCCTCGCGCCACCAACGGCAGCTCGTCTTCTTCCGCCAGCAAAAGCAGCGGCAGCGAGCGCGTCGCGGAAGAGGCGCGAAGCTCGGAACACAGACGCAACCCGTCCATTCCGCTTCGCCCTATGCCCGACAACAAAAGATCGTGCTTGCCTTTTTTGGCTTCTTCCAGCGCGACGTTGATGTCCGAAGCCAGATCGACGGTTATTCCGGCGGGAGATAGGGTGGAAACGACCAGAGCCTTATCCGTCGATCCCTTCTCGACCAGCAATACCGAAGCCCCTTGGATTTCTCCAGCTTGCTTGGAGGGAAATCCATCCTCGGCGGCTGAGAACGTGGCCGCCGTTCCTTCGCGCATCCGCCATTCGTCCATGGTCATCTTCAGGCGCAAAAGCGACCGCACCCGCGCCATAAGGGCGATTTCGTTGATGGGTTTGGTCAGAAAATCGTCCGCGCCCGCCTCCAGCCCGCTTATCCGATCCTTGGTGTCCGACAAAGCCGTCACCATGATTATCGGTATGTGTTTGGTTTCCAGAGAGGTTTTAATGCGGCGGCAGGCTTCGAAGCCGTCCATTTCCGGCATCATAACGTCCAAGAGTATCAAATCAGGCTGTTCGGACTTGGCTTTCTCCACTGCTTCCACGCCGTTGGAGGCCGTTATTATGACGTAATAATCGTGCGTCAGCCGCGCCGATAGCAGCTTGACGTTCACCGGATTGTCGTCAACCACGAGTATGCGAGCGGACATTGTCCGTTTCCTTTCCCAAATTCGGGAGCGAAGCTACTACGGCGGCGGTTATTATTGAGTTAATTTGCTTTCGCCAGTTTCGCGTCTATTCTTGCCTCTCCAGCCCCCACCTTCGCCATCCCCTCCCTCCCGCGGGCGTAGCCGTTGATGAACTCGGCGGCTGGCGCGAGGGTAGCGAGGGCGGCCAACGCCCCGTCCGGCGCGATTTTTCCGGCCAAAACCCGACGATAAAGCGCGGCCACCGCCACCATGTCGACGGCGTGGGGCGACAAACGGAATATCCCCACCCCCGATTTCGCCATCTGCGCCATTTCCGACAACAGCGCGGCATAGCCGTAAGACAGCGTTTGCGTGCCGTTGACGGCAAGAAGATGCTGGCCGTCCAGCGTGTCGGCAATCATGCCGTCGGGATCGGTTTCGCAAGAAAATTGGCAGTTGTCCTTGTGCAACCCTCGTGCGCGAGCATGGTAGCAACGCATAGACACCGCCAACGGCTGCCGCCCGAAGACCTGAACTTCGGTTTCCACGCCATGTTTGGCCGCGTATCGCGCCAGAGTGCCGACTCCCTCGGTCGACAATTCCACCGGAAGGACGATACGGACGCCCCCCTTGCCCTTCATGCAGTCGATGGCGCCCTCGTTGAACACGTTGATGAACGGCCCTACCACGAACGGCCTGCCTTCCAAGGCCTGCACGCAGGAAACGTCGTTGGCTTCCACCGTCAACCCCATGCCGGCCATAGCGCGTACTTCCTCCATTTCGCGCGGCAGAGTGACCATCGCCAGAGTGGAGAGAACTACCTCCTTGCCGGAGGATTTCAGGCGTTCGAGGACTTCTTCGAAATAGGGCGCGAAGAACGGCTCGCGCTTCGAGCACACGACCTCGCCCAGATACACGCTGTCCACGTCCATCTCGTCGGCGACGCGGAAATAGAAATCGCGGCGTTTCTCCGGAGTCCAGTGGAAAAAAAGCGGCCCGAGGGAAAGTTTCGGCGAAGAGGTCTTGCCGTTTAGCGTTCTTTTCATCTCCACCCCTTTTTGTACGCTCCCAAAGTTTCCTTCCCGCCTTCGGTGACCTTGGAGCGGCGGAGGGCTGCGTTCGCTTTTCCCGCCTCTCCCGTCTCCAAGGCGTCCAGACGCTGGCGGAATTCTCCCACTACCTGCGCCACATAGGCGCGGCTGCGCTGGCGGCCTTCGATTTTCAGGGCGGTCACTCCCGCCGCCTTCAATTCCGGCAAGATGTCCATGACGTTCAACCCCACCGGCTCCTCGAACAGATACGAGGCGTTGCCCTCGGTGACGTATCTTCCCTTGCAGGGCGTGGGATAGGCGGCGGATTCGCATTTGCCGAAGCAGTTCAGCGTCACCCCGCCTAGCTTCGACAAAGTTTCATCGCCGTTTTCTTCATAGGCCACATGGCTGGCCGGAGCGCACACGCCTTCGCTGGTCGGCGACAATCCGGTCATGTAGGACGACAGAAAGCACCGCCCCTCCGACATGCTGCCCACGCTGCCGAAGGCGAACACTTCGATTTCCACCCCCGTGGTCTTGGCGATTTCCGCCACCTCGGCCACCTCTAAGACTCGAGGCAACACGACACGCTTAACATCGAATTCTCGTTTGTAAAACTCTATAGACATAGAGTTGGAAGCGGCGGCCTGCACCGACAAATGCCGCCTCAGCTTGGGATGCTTGCGCGTGGCGTAATCCAACAAACCCACGTCGGCCATTATCACCGCGTCCGCGCCTATGGCGGCGGCGTTGTCGATGGCGCGATGCCACGGCCCCATATCTCCGGCGCGGGGAAAAGTGTTGATGGCCACCAACAGCTTGCGCCCGCGTTCGTGGGCGTAGTCGGCTCCCGCAGCCATCTCCTCCACGTCAAAGTTGAGACCCGGATAGTTGCGGGCGTTGGTGCAATCGCGGAAGCCGCAGTAAACCGTGTCCGCGCCCGCGTCGATGGCGGCCTCCAAAGCCGCCGGAGTTCCGGCAGGAGCCACCAGTTCCAGATAGGATTCGGCTGGCGCGTATTGGGGCGTTGCTTTTGACATGCTGCGCTTTCCTGCTATTCTCCTCGCTGCGAACATATTAGACTTCTTGCATAGCCGCTGTCATTTGTGAAGTTACAGCCAAAGGCCGTCATAAGGCTGTCATTGCGAGCGTCGCCCTTGCGACGCGAAGCAATCCAGAGCCGTTGCTCAATGGCTCTGGATTGCTTCGCGTCGCAAGAGCGACGCTCGCAATGACAGTGCTTGCTGGAAGAAAGTATCCACCAGTTTTGAGCGAGAGCCATTATTTTATCCTCGCCCCTTGAAAATTAACTATCGAGACACGAATCTGTTAGTTTGTTACCATGTCGCGGTTTTGCTTTGGGAAAAGGAATTAATATGTCGGCGCACCATCCGCCTGAATCGACTCTTTATCCGGTTTTGCCTTTGCGCGACATCGTGGTGTTCCCGCACATGGTCGTGCCGTTGTTCGTCGGGCGCGAAAAGTCCGTGCGCGCGCTCGAAGACGTCATGCAATACGACAAGCATATCCTGTTGCTGACGCAAAAAGATCCCACCAACGATAATCCCGCGCGCGAGGGGCTGTATACCTTCGGCACTGTCGGAACTGTGTTGCAGCTGCTTAAGTTGCCCGACGGAACGGTCAAGGTGCTGGTCGAAGGCGGCTATCGCGCTAGCGTGGAATCCTTCGGCGACAGCGAGAATTTCTTCCAAGCCAAGGCTGTTCTCGCGCCGGAGGCTGTTTCCGACCGCGAGGAAATCGTCGGCATGATGCGCGGCGTGGTGGGGCAGTTCGAGCAATACATCAAGCTGAACAAGAAAATCCCGCCCGAGGTTCTGGTCTCGGTTTCGCAGATGGACGATCCGGCGCGGCTGGCGGACACCGTGGCCTCGCACCTTATCCTTAAAATATCCGACAAGCAGCAGTTGCTGGAAACCCTTTCGGTCAACGAAAGGCTGGAAAAGCTGTTCGGCTTCATGGAATCCGAGATAACCGTCCTGCAGGTGGAAAAGCGCATCCGCTCCCGCGTCAAGACGCAAATGGAAAAGACCCAGCGCGAGTACTATTTGAACGAGCAGATGAAGGCCATCCAAAAGGAACTTGGCGACGGAGAAGACGGCAAGGACGAACTAGGCGAGCTGGAAAAGAAAATCCGCAAGCTGAAAATGAGCAAGGAAGCGCAGGAGAAATCTCTGTCCGAGCTGAAAAAGCTGCGCTCCACCAGCCCAATGTCCGCCGAGGCCACGGTGGTCAGAAACTACCTCGACTGGATGGTGTCCATTCCGTGGAACAGCCGCACCAAGCTGTCGCATAACATCAAAAAGGCGCAGGAAATCCTCGACGTCGACCACTTCGGCCTTGAAAAGGTCAAGGATCGCATAATCGAATATCTGGCGGTTCAACAGCGGCAAGGCAAGGTGAAGGGGCCTATACTGTGTCTGGTGGGGCCGCCAGGGGTGGGCAAGACCTCGCTGGGCAAGTCCATCGCCAAAGCCACAGGGCGCAGCTTTGTCCGCATGTCTTTGGGCGGGATCCGCGACGAGGCCGAGATTCGCGGCCACCGCCGCACCTACATCGGATCCATGCCCGGCAAGGTCGTCCAAGGCATGAAAAAAGCCAAAGCCTCCAATCCGCTGTTCCTTTTGGACGAGGTGGACAAGCTGGGTTCAGACTGGCGCGGAGATCCGTCCTCGGCATTGCTGGAAGTGCTGGATCCCGAGCAGAACAACACCTTCAACGACCATTACCTTGAGGTCGACTACGACCTGTCCGACGTGATGTTCGTCTGCACCGCCAACAGCCTGCACATGCCGCAGCCGCTTTTGGATCGCATGGAGATAATCCGCATCGCCGGATATACCGAAGACGAAAAAATCGAGATCGCCGAACGGCATCTTTTGCCCAAGGCAATAGAGGAAAACGGCCTGAAGAAGGGCGAGTTTTCCATCTCCGCCGACGCCTTGCGCGACATGGTGCGCTATTACACCCGCGAGGCCGGAGTGCGTAATCTGGAACGCGAGATAGCCAGCCTCGCCCGCAAATCGGTCAAGGAAATAATGATCAGCGGCGGCAAGACCAAGGCGGTGGCCGTCACTCGCCGCAATCTGGAAAAATACGCCGGAGTGAAGAAATTCCGTTTCGGCGAAGTCGAGGCCGAGGATCTGGTAGGCGTGACCACGGGTCTGGCTTGGACCGAGGTGGGCGGCGAGCTTTTGTCGATAGAGGCGGTGGCCTTGCCCGGCAAAGGCAAGATAACCACCACCGGCAAGCTGGGCGACGTGATGCGGGAATCGGTGCAGGCCGCCGAAAGCTACGTCAAGGCGCGGGCGGTGGCGTTCGGGATCAAACCGCCGCTGCTCGAAAAGCGCGACATCCACGTCCACGTCCCAGAGGGCGCTACCCCCAAGGACGGCCCCAGCGCGGGCGTGGCGATGGTCACATCCATCGTCTCGGTCTTGACCGGAATCCCCATCCACAAAGACGTGGCGATGACGGGGGAAATAACCCTGCGCGGACGAGTGTTGCCTATCGGCGGGCTGAAGGAAAAGCTGTTGGCGGCGTTGCGCGGCGGCTTGGCCACAGTGCTGATACCCAAGGAAAACGAAAAGGACTTGGCCGAGATCCCCGACAACGTGAAAAAAGGCCTGAAGATCGTGTTCATCGACACGGTGGACGAGGTTCTGAAATTCGCCCTGACCAAGCCACTGACGCCCATCGAGTGGGACGAGGCCGCCGAAGCCGCCAAGTCCATCTTGCCTCAACCGTCGGCTGTGGAAACGGCAAAAAACGACGGAATGCGTCACTGAAGATGGCTGGATAAAACTGGCTCTCACGCAAAACGTGTGGGTAATTTCTCATCCAAACGCAACAGCAAGCGACGTCATTGCGAGCCGCCACCCTTTGGTTTGGACAGCGTTAACGCTGTCGGGCGGCGAAGCAATCCAAACCTTATGGAGCAACGGCACTGGATTGCTTCGCCGCCAAGGGGCGGCTCGCAATGACGGCCTTTGGCCGTAGACTTCGCATGACGGCCTTTGGCCGTAGACTTCGCATGACGGCCTTTGGCCGTAGACTTCGCATGACGGCCTTTGGCTGTAGATTTCGCATGACGGCCATTTTGGAAAGGCAATACCCACACGTTTTGCGTAAGAGCCCATTATTAGTTGGAAGGACTATAACCGCGATGTGGGTAAAGAGTCGTTCTCTCGGCAATCGCGGTTTGTTCCACCCAAGAAGGGGGATGAACAGACCAATCCAATGGCGCGGCCAACGTCATCCCTTCGCTTTGCGCGATGAGGCGTTCTCCCCAAGCCTTTCCGCGCGCAATCCTATATCGTTAAGCAATCGCAAATCGTCTTCGGCGGCGGAGTTTCCGGTGGTCAGCAGCTTTTCGCCGTAGAAAATCGAATTGGCTCCGGCCATAAAGCAAAGCGTTTGCGCTTCGCGCGACAAAGCGGCGCGGCCTGCCGAAAGCCGGACCCGGGATTGCGGCATGGTTATTCTGGCGACCGCGCACATGCGAACCAGATCCAAAGGGTCCCCTTGCGGGCGGTTTTCCAACGGGGTGCCCTTCACGGCGACCAAAGCGTTCATGGGCACGCTTTCGGGATGAGGATCCATGGCTGCCAACACTTGCAGCATTCCGGCGCGATCCCGCAAATCTTCGCCCATTCCGATTATTCCGCCGCAACATACCCTTATTCCCTCGGCGCGAACGTGCGCAAGCGTCTCCAAACGATCCGCGTATTCGCGGGTGGTGACGATGTTGCCGTAGAACTCGGGGCTGGTGTCGATGTTGTGGTTATACGAAGTCAATCCCGCCTCGGCCAGACTGCGAGCTTGCGGGCGCGTCAACATCCCCAGCGTCACGCAGGCTTCCATGCCCATTTGCCGCACGCCGCGCACCATATCGAGAACCGAGGAAAACTCCTCGCCGTCCTTGACACGCCGCCAAGCCGCGCCCATGCAAAAGCGCGTCGCTCCGGCGGCTTGGGCGGCCTTGGCTCGCGCCAGAACCTCCGCCACCTTCATCATTGGCTCTCGAGTGATGTCGACCTCGTTGCCGTGATGTGCGCTTTGCGGACAGTAAGAGCAGTCCTCTGGACAGCCTCCGGTTTTTATGGACAAAAGGCTGGCCAATTGCACCGTGTCGTCGTGAAAGCGGACATGGACTTCCCTCGCCCGCTGCAATAAGTCCAACAGCGGCAATCGCAAAAGAGACTCGATTTCCTCGACCGTCCAGTCGTGGCGCACGACGGAAAGATTTACCATCCCAGATTTTTCCTCGGATCATAGTGGTTTTTCTTCGCCCATTCCTCGACCATGTCCTTCAACGATTGGGGCATGTGTTCCGGCAGGACAATCTTCAGCTTGACGAACATATCCCCGGCCTCGCCGTTTTGCCGAGGCACGCCCTTGCCCTTCAAGCGCAACGCCATACCGGAATTAGCCCCGGGCGGAATCTTGATCGCCACTTGGCCGTGCAGAGTGGGAACCTTGATGGTCGCCCCTTGCACCGCCTCGGGCAAACTGACGGGAGCTTCCAGATTTATGTCGTCGCCCTTGCGGGTAAAGTGCGGATGCGGCTCCACCTTTATCTCGACGATGGCGTCGCCCGCCCCGCCTGCTCCGCCCACGCCTTGGCCGCGCAAGCGCAGCTTGTGGCCGTCCTCGGTTCCGGCTGGGACGTTTAGCTCCACCGTCTTGCCGCTGGACAAAGTAATCCGCTGTTTGCCCCCCAGACAGGATTCCGCGAATGGGACGGAAATCGAATAGCTCACGTCCTTGCCGCGAGAATGCTCGGCGGAACCGCGATGGCCGCCGCGCATATTGCCGAACAGCTCGGAAAAAATGTCTTCGGGATTCATGTCGCCGAAGGAGCCTCCGGCGTGAAAGCCGGATTGCCCGCCGCCGCCGCGCCGCCTTCCGCCCATGCCGCCGAAAGGATCGCCTCCGGAATGGAAACGGGCGCGTTCGTTGCCCATGGCGTCGATGTCGCCACGATCGAAACGCGCCCGTTTGTCGGCATCCGAAAGCAGGTCATAGGCCGCCGTGACGTCCTTGAACTTCTGCTCTATGTCCTTGCGGCCCGGATTGACGTCGGGATGCAGTTTCTTGGCGAGCTTGCGATACGCGCTCTTTATATCCGCCGCGCTGGCGGTTCTCGGAACGCCCAAGATCTCATACGGATCGCGCATAGGCCGCCCGCATCGCCAAAGAAACGCCCATGCCGCCGGTTACTGGACTATCTTCCATGAACCGTCCGGCTGTTGGCAGGCGCGACCATATCCTTCCTGACGCTTGCCGCCGACCGTGATCGTTTGCTGGAATTCGCGGCAATACGCGCCGCTGTTGGAGTAACCGTCGCGCATCGGAACTATCGTGCCGGAATTGCCGCTGTTCGGATTGTTCCACGTTATCTGCTGGCCGATAGGCGCGGAATAAGCGCGGTATTCGGCGTTGGACAATTCCGTCCGATCCGCCCGATCCAAAGACGCGCCGATCTCGTTGCCCAACCACCCGCCCAAAAGAACGCCCGCCCCGGTGGCGACCAGCTGTCCGGTTCCGTGACCTATCTGGCTGCCCAAAAGGCCGCCCAAAGCTGCGCCGCCCAAGGTTCCGACCGCCTGCTTTTGCCCCGATCCCTCGGCTTGGCAAGCCGAAAGCAGCAAAGCCGCCGAAACGATCAAAGCTGTGTTTTTGGTCTTAGTCATATCCGCTTGTCCCCCGTGTTGTTGGTTGATGCCCGCGAGCCGGTATCGCTCTCGAAGCCTGTTAGAGATTGCTCCGTTCAATGCCCGATGGCATGGTATCCTGAACCGGAAAGATGGCGCAACTATGTCGTAACTGCAATCGCTTTAAGAAAGATTGGAGAAATAAAAAACGGCTCTTACGCAAAACGGGTGGGTAATTGTGCCGCGAATAGCAGCAGCAAACACCGTCATTGCGAGCCGCCCCATCACTCGCATATTTGTCACTCCCACGGTGCGGCAGCGTAGCTCAGTGGTAGAGCAGGGGAATCATAATCCCCTTGCACGTTGGGAATATCAAAGAGTTAGGTAGGTCGTTGTGCCATTTTTGTGGCATGCGGAGTAGGTTTTGGTAAAGTGAAGTTCTAAAAGTTGGCACCATAGCTCAGCGGTAGAGCAGGAGAATCATAATCTCTTGGTCGGCGGTTCAAATCCGTCCGGTGCTACCAATTTCCAGATTATTTAAAATCAACTTACAAGAAACTATTATGAAACATCGCGGTTTCTAGATTGTACTTGCAGCCTATTTTGCCGTACTGGTGCGACACCTTCATTTGTTGATTGCATTATCATGTCGAAGTGATCAGCGATCCCCATTCTATCACGCGTGAGATCTGCAATGATAACGCGACGCGCTGAACCAGGTTCGGCATCGTCTCCTGCGATAAGCTTAGTTTTGCTGAGATCATCGACATCAAAACGAACGGCTTGCGTCGAAACCATAAAAATATCACCTCTATTGATGCCGTATTGCGGCAGAGCAGTAGTCGCAGTACGCACGTCGTAGGAACGGTTCATATTGCGTTGGCCGATGAGTGTCCCGCCTTGTAGCTCTATACCAACTTCTTCAAGAGCTTCCCGTGCTGCCGCTTGAACAGCGCTTTCGACGCCACCTTTGACCGGATCGATAAATCCGCCCGGCAGCGCTGGCAGGCCTTTACCCGGAGGGTTTTTTCGGTTGATAAGGACAACTTCTTTTCCATCCGTAATAACTGGATCAACAGCATGTACCACATGTGCCGTAACAGTTTCGTCATTGCCGAGCGTGATGGGGCCAAGATTGTGAGCAGCCTTGTCGGGTGTTCCGGTAATTCCGAGTTCTAAAGCGCGTTTTACTACAGTTTCACGCTCATCACCTGTGACCATCCAATTATTATTTGGGGTGTTCGACATACAAAGCCTTTCCTAAAAATAATTTTAACACCGCACTAATATAAACTCTGATTACGAAAGTAAGTAGATAAAAACTATGGTTAAAAATTGGGCTGAAGATTTCCACTGATGACCAGGGGATTCTCAATCCCCTGGTCACACGCAACAAACCCGCATAAACATTGATCCAAAAAGTTTTTGTGCCATGCAGGTTTTTTCGGGCTACCCCCCCCCCGTAAGCCTTTGAAAAATAAAGACTTCAGTTTTCGATTTTTGAGGTGGCATGACTATGAAAAAACGACTTTTTTCGTGTTCAGTTTTTTAAAATTCTTTTTGAGTTTCAAAATCTTATAGGCTAAAAAATGATGGCGTTAACGAATTGAGCAGAGGAATCATAATCCCTTGGTCGGGGGTTCAAATCCCTCCGCTGCTACCAAGTTTTGATGTATCAAAGCATTGCGCGGCGCACGCAAGGGCAACTCCTGTGGCAGCTGGTTCAAGGATTAATGGATTATTTGGCAAGCCGAGAGCAGCAAAGCCACCGAAACGATCATGGCTGTGATTCTGGTCTTAGTCATATCAGATTGTCCCCCGTGTTGTTGGTTAAAGCCTGCGAACCGAAGATGCCATTCTGAACCTGAAAGATGGCACAACTATGTCGGCGTGGCAATCGGTTTTAAAAGTCGGAGGCGAAATAAAAACATAGCCGAACGCGCCCGTCGCGCAGCATCGGCCTTGACACCCGCCCCATCACTCGCATATTTGTCACTCCCACGGTGCGGCAGCGTAGCTCAGTGGTAGAGCAGGGGAATCATAATCCCTTGGTCGGGGGTTCAAATCCCTCCGCTGCTACCAATTCTAAGTATTTGATACAAAAAAACGAAATCGGCATGAAGGCGGCTTAAATAGGCCGCTTTTTTTGTGCCATGCCCCTTCCCGCATAAAACAGCCGGAATCCAAACATATCAAAGCATTACAAATCCGCGCCAAAATCTCCATGGCACAGAAATGGCACAAAAAATCGCGCCCTGACCAAGGGATTTTCGTGGCACAAAACGTGAGCAGCTTGCCAATAAGGTTCTATTTGGGGGCTATTGAGGCTGGCTTGAGAGCGGAAGGTTTAGCTGTTGCGTTAGCACGGGTTCTGGCGTTTTCATAGCTGACCAAAAGCCCACCGTCGGTTTTAACAAAATGATGGTTTGGCGTTCTGTATGCCACGACGAGCCCGGAGGGCGGCGATCCAGCACAGAGCTCTTGAGCCAGCGCAAAATATTCGGCCTCAACAGCATATAGTCTTGCCGTGCGAACATACCATTTGGGTTTCAGGATGCCAGCCGATCTTGTCTCAATTCTTTCGAGAAGAACTTTCCACGCATTGTTGTGATCTCCCCTTTCCTCCGGTGACCACAGACGTTGTTGTTCTTTGACAAGAGCATCTCCTGCTCCCCGATGAATCAAGCGGTCTTCCGAAAAATACAAATCCTTTCCGTCGCGACTGAAAACGCCGACGCGCTCCAGTCGCGCGTTTTCTGCGAGGTAATCGACGTTTTGTGGGAAGTTTTTGTACACAACATTATGAAATGGGATGGGAACCCATCTTGGAATGACTGGTTCGCCTATGTCCCATTTTTGTATCGCATCTTCGAAGCGTTTAAAAATACCAAAAACGCTATGCTTGGCGTTCGCTGCAACGACATAAAGATCGATCGCAAAACCGTCTTTCTGAAAATCCTTGATAAGGTCTTCAATACGGTTTGCTTGGCGGATCGTAGCTTGATAAACGACATTGTTTTTGGCGTGCCGAGCATCCAGAAGAAGCTGGCTTGTCCAACCCCAACAATCCTTGTTGATAAGCGCAGACATCTTGAAAGGAGAAGTCGTAAAGACATCTTTTATGTCGGGGTATAATGGTCGAATATCATCAATATCGGCCATGACTGGGGCACCAAGTGCATTAAGTTCTTTTCTCGCTCTCTGCGCGGCCTTTGTTTTTCCAGCCCCAGGCTGTGCGCCTATCAATATCAATCTGGGCAAGCTGAGCGAAGGTTTGCCAAAAGCAAAACGCTCAAACACCTCCGCATAGGTGTCCTCTTTTTCCTTGTCGGTGAGATCTTTTTTATCGTGGCCCATCCGGTTTCTGGTACCTCTTAATGTGTTCTTCCCTTGAAATGTTGTTCTCTTTTATTCCACCGTATTTTTTATTGATTTCCAGCGACAGTTTATGTGCCTCAGCAATAGCTTTTTTATCGCCATCCCAGATAAGCTCGTGCTGCTCTTTCAGGGTGCCCAAAACTTCCCTGTAGTGAGTGGTTATGTCATGTTCTTTGCCAAAAGTTTCTTCAGCGCGCCTGAGCCAGCGACACATAATAGCCGTCGCTCCAAGATTTGCGTTTTTCGCAAGATCAATGGCGAAATCTTCTTCATCGGCCTGAGCCAAACTTTCTGCTCTTTTGTCCATGGCAATCCCCTTTATAAACGAGCAAGGTTACTCAATCGCTAATCTTTACCATATTTTAAGCATTTTTGTCATCGCTGAATGTGTTTTTTGGATTTTGCCCTTGGTTAACCCAGCTGCCTCTCGATGGCGACGGCCAAAGCCTGATCGGCGGCATCGTCTTTCCAGAGGTGGCCATGGTCATTTTGATGGATGAATGCCCCATCATGACCTGCAACTGTTTCGGGCTGACGCCTTGCTCAATGGACAAACTGGCGAAGGCATGGCGTAGCTGGTGTGGCGTGAAGGACGGATCAGCCTTTTATTTGATGCAGATTGTTGTTGGCCTTCTGTCATAACTCCGTTACCCCTTTACCCCAACAGCTTTTTGGCCAAGGCTCCGGCGGCGGCCATGTCCATTTGTCCGGCATAGGACTTTTTGATCTCGGCCATGACGCGCCCCATGTCCTTGATGCCCGCCGCTCCGGTGGAGGCTATCGCGGACTTTAATGCCGCCGTCATTTCCGCCTCGTCCATCTGCTTGGGCAAAAAGCGTTCGATCACGGCGATTTCCGCGCTTTCCTTGTCCACTAAGTCTTGGCGGTTGCCCTTTTTGTACATTTCGACCGATTCGCGGCGTTGCTTGATCATGCCCTGCAAGGCCGAGGTTATCTCGGCGTCGCCGATGCCTCCCGCGTTTCCCGACGGGCGGGCGGCGATGTCCAAATCCTTTATCTTGGCCAGAATCATGCGGGTAGTGGTCAAGGCGGCCTCGTCCTTGGCGCGCATCGCGTCTTTCATGGCCTCGGTTATTTTGGCTCTTAAAATCGGCTCCATCCCCATATCCTCCTACCGGATTTGTTTCATTGATCCAATTTGTCGCCGCTGTTCACCTTGTCGGTTTGGCGGTTTTCCGACACCAGAAAAGCGTAGACCCCGACGATGGCCAGCAAGGCTCCGTCGGTTATCAGGAGCTTTATGAAAGTGTCCGCGCTCCAAACGTCGAACCACATTTGCGCCAAAAAGGCCAAGACTCCCAGCAAAAACAACAGAAAGCAGAAAATTATGAGCGGCTTCATGGCTTTTGCTCCTCCACGATCACGGCGGTTCCATAGCAAAGAACCTCGGTCACTCCGCCGATTATGTCCGTCGTGTCGTAACGCAGGGAAATCACAGCATTAGCCCCGTTTTTCTCGGCTTGCTGGCACATCAGTAGGTAAGCGTCGGTTCGGGCTTTTTCGCAAAGATTGGTGTAAACCGTTATATTTCCGCCGAAAAACGTCTGGATGGCGGCGAAAAACCTCCCCACTATGGAACGCGAGCGCACCACTATGCCGCGCACCACTCCGACATGGCCGACTATGCGGCAACCGGCTATTTCCAATCCGGTAGTGACCATCGACGGCTTCATGGCTTTCCCCCCCCGTTGCGGCAGGCAGTCTATCTTCTTGCAAATTTCCCCGCAAGAAGGCATAAGATGCTCCCGTTTGAGCAGGTATCAAAAAATAGTAGGCTATATGACGACAAACGAGCCGTCACGCAAACGGGATAGGTCGCTCCCGTCGAAAATCCCCCACGGGGCTACGGCGGCTTTGATTCTTTCGGACGGAACGGTGTTTTGGGGAAGCGGCTGCGGAGCCGTGGGCAAGGCCGTGGGCGAGGTTTGTTTCAACACCTCGATGACCGGCTATCAGGAAATACTCACCGACCCCAGCTACGCCGGACAGATAATCACCTTCACCTTCCCCCACATCGGAAACGTCGGAACCAACGCGAAGGACATCGAGGCCGGCAAGGTCGCGGCGCGGGGCTTGGTGTTGCGAGAAGACATCACCGCCCCCTCCAACTGGCGTTCCGGCCAGCATCTGGACGCATGGCTGAAGGCCAACGACCTGATCGGCATATCGGGAATAGACACTCGCGCCCTTACCATTCGCATCCGCGACGGCGGCGCTCCCAACGGAGTTATATGCCACGCGCCGGACGGAAAGTTCGATTTGCCCGCGCTGTCGGAAGAGGCGAAACAGTGGCCCGGGCTGGACGGCATGGACTTGGTGCCGGAAGTCACTTGCGCCAAAGCGCGCGAATGGACGGAAGGCGTATGGAGATGGTCGACGACGGTCGCTGAGCCTTCCGAAGCGACCGCCCTTCCCCACGTCGTCGCCATAGACTACGGGGCCAAACGCAACATCTTGCGCTGTCTGGTCAACGCCGGATTTCGCGTCACCGTCGTTCCCGCGACAACCTCGGCAAACGACATATTCGCCCTGAAACCCGACGGAGTTTTCCTGTCCAACGGCCCGGGCGATCCGGCAGCCACGGGAGTTTACTCGGTTCCGGTAATCCGCGCGATCTTGGACAAAAAGATCCCGCTGTTCGGCATATGCCTAGGCCACCAAATGCTGGCTCTGGCCTTGGGCGCGCGCACAACCAAGATGCCGCGCGGCCATCGCGGCGCCAACCATCCGGTGCGCGACTTACAGACAGGAAAAGTGGAGATAACCAGCCAAAACCATGGTTTCTGCGTGGTGCCGGAATCCCTGCCGCCCGAGGCCGAAGTCACGCACGTCAGCCTTTTCGACGGCAGCAACGAAGGCTTGCGCCTGAAAGACCGTCCGGCGTTTTCGGTGCAATACCACCCCGAAGCCTCCCCCGGCCCCCACGACAGCCATTACCTGTTCGAGCGGTTCGTGGAGATGGTTGAAGGGAATATAGCCGCAAGGAAAGCTGCATAAACGCTGAGAATACATAAAGTGCGGATACATTATAAACTTGCAAAGGTAACGCCCCATGCCCAAACGCACTGACATAAAATCCATCTGCATCATCGGCGCGGGGCCGATCGTGATAGGCCAGGCTTGCGAGTTCGATTATTCGGGCGCGCAGGCTTGCAAAGCCTTGCGGGCCGAAGGGTATCGCGTGGTGTTGGTGAACTCCAACCCCGCCACGATCATGACCGATCCAGAATTGGCCGACGCCACCTATATCGAACCGATAACCCCGCGCACCGTGGCGCAGATACTCGAGCGCGAGAAACCCGACGCGCTGCTTCCCACCATGGGCGGGCAAACCGCTCTCAATACCGCGATGGCCTTGGCGAAGGACGGCACGCTCGAACGCTTGGGAGTGGAGTTGATAGGCGCGAAACGCGAGGCGATAGAAAAGGCCGAAGACCGCCAGCTGTTCCGCGCCGCGATGGACAAAATCGGACTGGAATCCCCCAAAAGCCGCATCGTCCACACCTTGGCCGAAGGACAGGAAGCCTTGGCCGAAGTGGGCTTGCCCGCCATCATCCGCCCCAGCTTCACTCTGGCCGGAACCGGCGGCGGAGTGGCATATAACCGCGCCGAGTTCTCCGAAATCGTAGCGTCGGGGTTGGCCGCCAGCCCCGTGGGAGAGGTGTTGGTCGAAGAATCAGTCTTGGGCTGGAAAGAGTACGAGATGGAGGTCGTGCGCGACGCCCGCGACAACTGCGTCATCATATGCTCGATCGAAAACGTCGATCCCATGGGCATCCATACCGGAGACAGCATAACCGTCGCCCCCGCGCTTACCTTGACCGACAAGGAATACCAGACGCTGCGGAACGCCTCCGTCGCCGTGTTGCGCGAAATCGGGGTGGATACCGGCGGGTCGAACGTCCAGTTCGCCGTGAATCCCAAGGATGGCCGCGTGGTGGTGATCGAGATGAACCCGCGCGTCAGCCGTTCGTCGGCGTTGGCGAGTAAGGCCACCGGCTTTCCCATCGCCAAAGTGGCCGCCAAGCTGGCCGTGGGCTACACGCTGGACGAGCTGAAGAACGACATCACCGGCTGCACTCCCGCCGCGTTCGAGCCGACGATCGACTATGTGGTGACCAAGATCCCGCGCTTCGCGTTCGAAAAGTTCCCGGGCACGGAAGCCTCGCTGACCACTGCCATGAAATCGGTGGGCGAAGTTATGGCCATAGGCCGCAACTGGCAGGAATCCTTGCAAAAAGCCCTGCGCGGATTGGAAATAGGGCTTAAGGGGATGGACGAGGTGAAGTTCGAGGGCGGTGGCGATGTCGGCTCCGTCAGCGCGGCTCTGGCGCGGCCTTCGCCGGATCGCTTGTTGGTGATAGCCGAAGCTCTGCGGCGCGGCATGGACGTGGCGCAGATAGCCGCCATTTGCAAATACGATCCTTGGTTCATCGAGCAGATCGGCGGAATAGTCGCGGCTGAAAACGCGGTGAAAAAGGACGGCCTGCCCAAAGACGAAACCGGATGGCGCAAGCTGAAATCGATGGGCTTCGGCGACGCGAGATTGGCCGCGCTGTCGGGATGCGAGGAATCCGAGGTAGCCGCGCAACGCCGCGCCTTGGGCGTCGTCCCCGCCTTTCGCCGCATCGACACCTGCGCAGCGGAATTCCCTTCGCTTACGCCTTATCTGTATTCGTCCTACGAACACTCCGAAGGAGCGTGCGAAGCCGATCCTTCCGACCGCAAGAAAGTCGTCATACTCGGCGGAGGGCCCAACCGAATCGGACAGGGAATCGAGTTCGATTATTGCTGCGTCCATGCCGTCATGGCTTTGCGCAAGGCGGGCATCGAAGCCATAATGGTCAACTGCAATCCCGAAACAGTCTCGACCGACTACGACACCTCCGACCGCCTGTACTTCGAGCCTTTGACCGCCGAGGACGTGTTGGAAATCATTCGCGCCGAACAAAAGAACGGCGAGCTTTTAGGAGTGGTGGTGCAATTCGGCGGACAAACTCCGCTGCGCCTGTCGGCGGCGTTGCAGACGGCCGGAATCCCCATCCTCGGCACTTCGCCCGACGCGATAGACTTGGCCGAAGACCGCGAGAGATTCAAAGAACTGCTCAATAGGCTTAAACTAAAACAGCCGGTCAACGGCCTAGCCCGCAGCCCCGAAGAAGCGGAGCGGGTGGCGGGCGAAATCGGCTATCCGGTCGTCATTCGCCCCTCTTACGTCTTAGGCGGGCGGGCGATGGAAATCGTCTACGGCGCGGACGCCCTGCGCCGCTATATCGGGCAGGCCGTCAACGTTTCCGGCAACAATCCTGTTCTCATCGATTCCTATCTGCAGGACGCGATAGAGGTGGACGTGGACGTTCTGGCCGACGCCTCGGGCGACGCATTCGTGGCCGGAGTGATGGAGCATATCGAGGAAGCGGGGATACACTCGGGCGATAGCTCCTGCGCCCTGCCGCCGCATACCCTCCCCTTTTCCACCGTCAACGAATTGCGCCGCCAAGCCAAGCTGATGGCCAAAGAAATCGGCGTGGTCGGGTTGATGAACGTGCAATTCGCGATCAAGGACGGCGAAGTCTTCATCCTAGAGGTCAATCCCCGCGCCAGTCGCACCGTGCCGTTCGTGGCCAAGGCCATAGGCCTGCCCGTAGCCGGAATCGCCGCGCTTGTCATGGCAGGCAAGCGGCTGGCCGATTTGGTTCCCGAAACTACCCGCGCCAGAATACGCAACGACCGCAGCCGCTTGGCGGTCAAAACCCCCGTGTTTCCCTTCGCGCGTTTCCCGGGCGTGGACATCGTGCTGGGACCTGAAATGAAATCCACCGGCGAAGTCATGGGAATAGACAGCGACTTCGCCCACGCCTTCGCCAAGGCACAACTCGGCGCGGGAATAAAGCTGCCAACCGCGGGAACCTGCTTCGTCTCGGTAAGGGATCACGACAAAGGCGGGATCATAGCTCTGGCGCGGCGTTTGCTGGCATTAGGATTCGATCTGGTGGCGACTGGCGGCACGGCCAAGCATTTGCAAGAATCCGGAGTGGCGGTCAAACGCATCAACAAAGTGTACGAAGGCCAACCCCACGTCGTGGACGCGATGATAAACGGGGAAATCCATCTGGTCATAAACACCACCACGTCGGGAGCGCAGACAATGGCCGACAGCTTCAGCCTGCGCCGCACCGCGCTGATGCGCGGCATCCCGCACTACACCACGCTGGCCGGAGCCATGGCGGCCGTCGAGGCCATCGCGGCGGTCAAGTCCGACACCCTTGGCGTGGAAAAGCTGCAGGCGCACATGGGCGGCAGCCGATAAAATAAATCAAGGAACCGGCAATTCGCGATGAGTGCCGTCGTAAGCTGGCAGCAACTCGCCTTCGGCGGCGATAATCCTTTCCGCTCTACGGAGATCCGCCTCGCTGTCTATGCCGGTGTGGCTGCGGCCACGATAATCTACGACGGCCACCCTTATCTTCATGCCGTTTTCAAGAGCGCGGAGCTGCTCCAGCTTCTCGGAATTTTCCAGAACTCCGGCGGGCAAGGCGGTCAGGCGATCGAGCGCGGCGCGGCGATAGGCATAAAGCCCGATGTGGCGGTACGCCGGAATGTCGTCGCCGGAATTGTCGCGCACGAACGGAATGACGCTTTTGGAAAAATACAGGGCGTCGCGGCGATTGTCGAAGACTACGGTAGTTCCGCCGACTTCTCCTCCCGCCTTGGCCTGACGCAAGGCGTCATAGGCGTTGCGGCTCATCTTTACGGCAGGCGTGGCTATCTCGACCGAGCTATCCGCCGTCATCGCGTCCAACACGGCGCGCACCACCCACGGCGGAGTCAACACCGCGTCGCCCTGAAGGTTAAGCACCGCCTCGACGTCGGCAGGCATTTGCGCCAAAGCGTCGCGAACGCGCTCGGTTCCGTTGGCGGCGTCGGTAGAAGTCATCACGCATTCCGCGCCTATTTTGGCGCAAAACTCCGCGATGCGTTCGTCGTCGGTCGCCACCGCCGCGCCGTCCTTGCCCAAAACGCTGACCCCTATCGCCCACACCCGTTGGAGCAACGGAACTCCGGCGACACTGGCCAGCGGCTTGCCCGGGAATCTGGTGGAGCCGTAACGCGCCGGAATTATTATCTTGGCTTTCAAGGTCATGCCCCGCCGCGCCGCATAGAGTTTTTCCCCATTTCCCGCACTGCTGACAAGGCGTCTTGCATTTCGCGGCTCCATTCCCCGCCGTCGCCGTCCCCATGGCCTTCGGCGGCGGCCTTATGGACTCCCCCCGTCTTGGGAGAGGAAAAAGGCGATTGCGTTTCCGCCAATTCGTTTTTTCTCGACTTTTTCATTTAAGCCGCCGCCTTTAATTCCGTTATAGCCTTCAGCATCGCCTCGGCTGAGGAGACCTCAAACGCTCCGGCCTTTTCGACCGCCAAGAACTTCACGACCCCGTCCTCGGCGTAAAGGGCGAAACGCTGCGATCGCGTCCCCATCCCATAGCCGCCGGCGTCCATTTCCAATCCTAAGGCGCGAGTAAACGCCGCGTTGCCGTCCGCCAACATGGTTATGCCTTGGGCGTCGGACGATTTAGCCCAAGCGTCCATGACGAAAGGATCGTTGACCGACAGACAAGCCACAGAAATTCCCTTGGCCTTGAAATCGGAAAGCATCCTGACGTACCCGGGAAGATGCTTGGCGGAACAGGTGGGAGTAAAAGCTCCGGGAACCGCGAACATGACGACTTTTTTGCCGGAGAAAATCGCTGACGTGGAAACGTCCTGCATCCCCTCAGCCGAAAGGTTCTTCAACAAAACCGACGGGATTCTTTCGCCCACTGTTATCGCCATGTCTTCCCTCCCCTGATTATGCGGCTGCAAAACCCGCGTTCAGCCGTTTCATAGAACCAATACCGTACCATAACAAGTTTGCATGAAACAAACATACCATAGTATTGCCGCGATACACCTCATCTTAAGCGCGGAAGGGGAAAATCCTAGTATCTATCGCATCAACCGCAATTCACCGATTTAAAAGTGAAGTTAGGATCTTGGCCGTGAGGTACTCTTTTCAAAAAAGCGGCGACGCCGTTCGCATCGACATGGAGGGAAAATTCACCTTCATGGATTCGCAAACCTTCGGACGCCTTTTGCGCGAAATAGCCAAAAGCCCCAAGAACGTGGAAATAGTCGTCAACGTGACGAGGCTGGAATCCATAGACGCCAGCGGGATGGAAATGCTGATGCGGGTGTGCGACGAAGCCAAAAGACGGCACAGCCCGCTTGTGTTCGGACAGCCCCAAGGCCAAGTCATGCTCGCCTTGCGACAAGCGGCGGCGCATACCCCCCTGACCATAGCGGCGTAACATCGGGTGGCGTAACGTGTTTTAAGTTGAGATGCCAAGAAGCGCGGTCGCTGAGCTTGTCGAAG
>JAYRGC010000018.1:0-31757 GCA_041908065.1 Alphaproteobacteria bacterium
CCAAGGGGCGGCTCGCAATGACGGCGATTTTTATAAGACAATGCCCATCCGTTTTGCATAGGAGTCTTAGGGATCATTTTGCCCCTCCTGCGGACGGAGGATCTCCAAGCGCATGGCTAAACCCCCTTTGCATCAGGCTGCGGTCCACCAAGGCCGCGTTGGGATCTTGGGATAAAACGTAAGAAGGCTGGGCATAAATCGTGGACGGGGACGAGGCCGAAGGCGGATATGGGGCGGTTTCCTGACGCATCATGCTTTCAGGCAACGCGCTGTCGTAACGGGCGTATCCGGAAATGGCCGTGGGCATCGGCTGGACATGAGGCAGCGTCAGCGTCCTAGCCCCGTCTTTATCTATTACGACGGCATCCGGCAAAGGAAGATCGGATTGTTCCTGCGCTTTTGTCCCGCTTGTGTCGTTTTCCTGCCCGGCATCTGAAAACAACACGACGGACGGGCGGATAAGCATCACCAATTCCCTGTTTTGCACGTCGTCGCTTTTGAACATGGAAAGGTCTTGCGAAAACGGCGAGGGGATTCCTTCCCGCTTGTTCGTGTCGCTGGACGAAACCATTCCGGCCATGAGCAGGTTGTCGCCCGGGCGCACGCGAACCGTCGTATTGATCTTACGTTCGGTGGTTTCCGGCAGGTTGATCGTCACGCCGCCGGTAGTGGTTTTACCGAGATCTACCACGTCCGTTATATCCATCTCCAACGCCGCAGACACGATCCCGTTTTCAAAAACCCCGCTGACGTTCAGGGTAAGCCCCTTCTTTATGCTGTCCGTGGACACTGTGTTGCTGCCGATTCCGGCACTAGAAGCGTTAGAGCCTGAGACCGCGCCGGACGACGCGCTGCTGGTAAGCTGTCCGACGTTAGATATGTAGCGTTGTTCTCCGCCGACCCTGAACTCGGCCTCTCCGCCGGACACCATCGTTATTTGCGGATTGCTGATGGTCTGCACTTGGCCGTGCTTGGACAGAAAGGATAAAACCGCGCTCGTCGCCACAGACCCAGTCAACGTCCCCCCTAAGTTTACTCCAGCAGTTTCCTTAAGGCTGTTAAATCCGCTGCTCCATCCGCTCAACAACAGGCTCTGCCCTATGTTTCCCATCTTGTCGAAATTAAGATTGCTCCAATTTATTCCTGTCGCGCTGTTTTTATCTAGCTTAACCTCCCAAATGTGTATTTGGAAAACCACCAACGGGCGACCGTTACGCAGTTGATCGAGATACTCTTTCACCTTGGCGTGTCCTTCGACATCCGCCGTATAGATCAGATTGCCGCCTTGCGCGTCTATGCGGACCTTATCGCCGACTAGATCGGCGATGGTATCGGTCATGCTGTTGGTGGCGGAGCTGCCTCCGCCGCTGGCCTTGGTTGGCATGGACGGGAGATCAACTATAAAAGTCTCCTTCTCCTTAAGCTCCAGCGTGCCGTTGCGGTACAGGCAAAACAGCCGCGCCGAGGCGCAAATCTTCTCCACCACCCTCGGCAACGCCCCGCTGAGATTGGTGACGGTCACCAGTCGGGCGTCGAACACTCCGGTTTCCCAAGACAACGACACGTCGGTTCCCGTCAACACCGCCTGCAACGCCGCCGTAACCGGCACGGCGTTGAGATTGGTGGTCGGTATAATGATGTTCCCGGGCAGATCCTCGCCGCGAGTGATGCGCTTTTCCCGCAATTTCGATCCCAGCTTAAGCGTAACTATCGGCGGATCGGTTTCTCCGCGCACAGTTTCGTCGGCATCCGGAAGCTCAGCCACCTGCGGGGCGCGTCCGGTGGTAGGCTTGGCCTCCTGAAGATCGTTTCCGCCCAGACATCCTGACAACAAAACCGCCAGCACCGGCAAGACAAACACGGACGCTGCGAACGTAGCTCCGAAACGGCAAAGCGCGTAAGCGTCGCGGGCATTTCGGTCTTTGCGAGACGAATTCGGCACTGGAGGCATAAAACGACCCACGGCGGATGGAGGCGTGAAAAGGGAACGAAAAAAGGCCATAAAAACGGCCAACCTCCGGTTTTTCCGCCGGACGCGAACCGCCCATAGCAGTTAAGTCAATACAGGTTTACATTTGGTTAAGCCTTTTGGCTCCTGCCCAAAATCGGGAGGGGTGTGGACTACTGGTTATTTTTTCCGACCCAACGCGCCGCCAAAACGGATATTTCGTATAAAATCACCAAAGGCACGGCCAAACTTATCTGGCTGATGACATCTGGCGGGGTAAGAACTGCGGCGGCGGCGAAAGACAAAACGATCGCATAGCGGCGAAACTTCGCCAAACCGGCCGCCGACAATACGCCTGCGCGAGCCAAAAGCACCAGCACAACCGGCAACTGGAAGGCCAACCCGAAGGCGAAGATTATGGTCATGGATAACGATAGATATTCGCTGACCCTTGCCTCCAGCTGTATCGGCAATCCTCCGTCGATGGCTGGGGATTCGAACCCCAGAAAGAACTTCCACGCCATAGGAAAAACCATGTAATAGGCGAGCGCGGCCCCGGCCATGAACAGCACCGGAGAAGCCACGATGAATGGCAGCAAAACCCGCCTCTCCTCCTTGTACAATCCGGGAGCCATGAACATCCACGCCTGAGCCGCCACCACCGGAAAAGCCGCCACGCACCCGCCCCACAGCGACAGCTTGATATAAGTGGCAAAAGCCTCGGTCAGTCCGGTATAGATAAGCCGCCGTTGTTCCCCTTCCATGGCGTCGGCCAATGGCCGCACCAGAAACCCGTATATCCACGGCGCGAACGCGTAGCAGACGCAAAACCCGACGATTATCGACAGAAACGACCATATCATGCGGCGACGCAATTCGATCAAATGCGCCAACAAAGGCTGGCGCATGGGATCTATGGACAGATCCTCTTCCTCTTCTTCTTCAGGAATTTCAGTCTTTTTCACTTTTTTCTTCGCCGTTTGTTTTGCCGTCGCCGGTTTTATTGTAGTCGGTCTTTTCCCGCGCCGAATCTTTCCGCAGTCTTTCGGCCACTTCAGCCTCGTAAGAAAGCTGATGCAAGGCGTCGCGCACCTCGCGGGCGGCGCGAGAGGCTTTTCCCGCCACCTTTCCCATGGAATGCATAACTCGCGGCAAGTCCTTGGGGCCTATGGCCACCAACGCCACCGCCCCTATCACCAGCAACTCCGGCCACGCCACGTCCAGCATGTCTTCTAACTGCCGTTCTTTTTATCGTCGGACGGCGGCAGCTTTGGCTGCGCCTGTCCCGACATTTTGGCGTCGTCGTCCTTGTCATCCGAACGGTTGTCGCCGGACAGCCCCGATTTGAAGCTGCGGATGCCACGCCCCAGATCGCCCATGACGTTGGGCAGCTTGCCCGCGCCGAAGACCACCAGAACCACCAGCAACACGACCAGAATATGCCAGATGCTTAAGCCCATGACTCCATCCACTCCCGACGAAAAATGCCTGCCGAACCCGCGACGCACGCGCGCCTTGAAACTTACACCCTAGCCGCCGTCCAAGCAAACCTCCTTCCTGACACGGCGGCAAACATGCTATAAAGCCAGCCTGTTTCGTCTTTGCATCACCAACGGAGCCGACATGTCACATATATCCGCAGTGCGCGCCCGCGAAATCCTCGACAGCCGAGGCAATCCCACGGTCGAAGTAGACGTCCGTCTGGAAAGCGGAGCGTTTGGCCGCGCCGCCGTTCCTTCGGGAGCGTCGACCGGCAAGCACGAAGCGGTGGAGCTGCGCGACGGAGATCCTAAACGCTACGCCGGAAAAGGCGTTTTGCGGGCGGTAGATTCCGTAAACGGCGAAATCGCCGACGCGGTGCAGGGCATGGAAGCGACCGAACAAGTCGCTCTCGACGGAACGCTGATAGAGCTTGACGGAACGCCTAATAAATCGCGTTTAGGAGCCAACGCGATACTGGGAGTCAGTCTCGCCACAGCCAAGGCGGCGGCAGCGGAAGCAAAATTGCCCCTTTACCGCTATATCGGCGGCACGTCGGCCTCTCTGCTTCCGGTTCCCCTGATGAATATCATCAACGGCGGCGCGCACGCCGACAACCCCATAGACATTCAGGAATTCATGATCGCCCCCGTCGGATGCGGCAGCGTGGCCGAGGCCATCCGCGCCGGAGCCGAGATCTTCCACATGCTGAAAAAGCTGTTGAAAGACGCCGGACACAACACCAGCGTCGGAGACGAAGGCGGTTTCGCCCCTAATCTGGCTTCGACCGAGGAAGCCTTGTCGTTCATCATGCGCGCCTGCGAAAAAGCCGGATACGAGGCCGGAGAGGAAGTGATGCTGGCCCTGGACGTCGCCTCGTCCGAGTTCTACCGCGACGGATTCTATCATCTGGCGGGAGAGCGCAAGATGCTGAGCGCGGATCAGATGGTGCGCTACTACGCGGATCTGTGCTCGCGCTATCCCATATTCTCGATCGAAGACGGCATGGCCGAGGACGACTACGACGGCTGGGACGCCATCACCGAGGAACTCGGCAGCAGGATACAACTGGTGGGGGACGATCTGTTCGTCACCAATCCTTTGCGTCTGGCCGAAGGCATAAATCGCGGAATCGCCAATTCGCTGTTGGTCAAGGTCAACCAGATCGGCACGCTGAGCGAAACTCTGGACGCGGTCGAAATCGCCCATAAGTCGGGCTACACCTCGGTCATGTCGCATCGTTCGGGCGAAACCGAGGATTCCACCATCGCCGATCTGGCCGTGGCCACCAACTGCGGACAGATAAAGACCGGATCGTTGTCGCGCTCTGACCGTTTGGCGAAATACAACCAGCTTATCCGCATAGAGGAACAGCTGGGAAGATCAGGCCGATTCGCCGGAGCGGCCATAATGGTTCGCTGATGCGTTCCGGCATCCGAATCACCCGCCGCGCGCGGCAAACGCTTTTGTCCGTTGTCGGCGCGTGCATAGCCGGGTATTTTCTTTATTACACCGTCCAAGGCGATCGGGGATGGTTCTCCATGCTCAGACTCCGGCACGAAGTCAGTTCGGCCAAAGAGGATCTCTCGCAGTTGCAAAAAGAACGAGAAAAGCTCCAGCGACGTACCAAGCTATTGCGTCCGGATAGTATCGATCCCGATTTACTCGAGGAAACCTCCAGAGAAATGATGAACTATTCCAAGCCGGACGAGATAGTGGTAATCGAAACGCCTCCTGAAGCCGCCAAAGAAGGCGGCGGCGTTGTGCAGCGCAAAAAGTAATGCTGCAGCGCAACATGAGTAATTTAGAAATTATTGATTAGTCATGCCGTGGTATACTGTCCGGCGTTGCGATAAAAACTACCTTGCAAAATAGATCCATCCATAATACTGGATGTTTGCACGAGTAGCCGTCCGCCACGACATCCGTTGGCCACCCCATGATCGGAGAACGCCATGCTGGGACTTGACATACAACGCAGCCTGAAAAAACAACCTCCGGTTGTGTCCGGAAAATCCGGCCATGAAAGGAATGGCGGAAAAGCCAGCGGGCTAAAGAACGGCGCGGCTGTCTCGGGTCGCAAAACCCCGTCCGCGGACGTGCTTTTGGGCTATTATCGCGATATGCTGCTGATCCGCCGTTTCGAGGAAAAAGCCGCCCAGCTTTACGGAATGGGGCTTATCGGCGGTTTTTGCCACCTCTACATCGGCCAAGAGGCCGTGGTGGTGGGCATTCAAGCCGCGCAAAAACCGGTGGACAGCGTTATAACCTCCTACCGCGACCACGGCCATATGCTGGTCTGCGGCATGGATCCTCGCGGCGTCATGGCCGAGCTTACCGGACGCATCGGCGGCTATTCCAAGGGCAAAGGCGGCTCGATGCACATGTTCAGCAGCGAGAAGCACTTCTACGGCGGCCACGGCATCGTCGGCGCGCAGATACCCATAGGAACCGGCCTGGCATTCGCCCATAAATACAAGGGCGACGGCGGAGTCTGCGTGGCCTATATGGGCGACGGAGCCGTCAATCAAGGGCAGGTTTACGAGAGCTTCAACATGGCCGCCCTATGGAAATTGCCGATAGTCTACGTGGTGGAAAACAACAAATACGGCATGGGAACCTGCCAATCCCGCCACGCCGCCGGCGATCTGTTCAGGCGCGGCGAAGCCTATGGCATCACGGGCTATAAGGTCGACGGCATGAACGTCGCCACCGTCAACGAGGCCGCCGTCGAAGCCATGTCCCACGCCAGATCCGGCGAAGGCCCCGTGCTTTTGGAAATGATGACTTACCGCTATCGCGGCCATTCGATGTCGGATCCCGCCAAATACCGCACCAAGGAAGAGGTGGAGGAATGGCGCACCAAGCACGATCCCATCGACACGCTGAAGGAAATGATGCTGCGCGAAGGCATGGCGACCGAGGAAAAGTTCAAGGCGATAGAGCGCGAGATCAAGCAAATAGCCAACGAATCCGCCGAGTTCGCCCAAGCCAGCCCCGAACCAGACGCGGCGGAGCTGTGGACGGATGTTTTGGGATAACCACAATGAACGCTGGTAGTAATGCTTTCGATGGCATCGCCCAAGGATTGAGGGAGGCTATCGCCATCTCCAAGGGGGACGCAAGCGTTGTGAGAAAAGCCAGAACACATAGTTCCAAAACAGTTAAATCAAAAAAAACAGCCATCTCCGATATAAAAACGGCGCGGAAACAGGTCGGGTTGACTCGTTATGAATTTGCGGACGCGTTCGGCCTCAGTCCAGCTACTCTGCGTAAATGGGAAAACGGGGAACGCAAGCCAACCGGAGCGGCTCGCGTGTTGATGACTATTATCGCCAAAGAACCAAAAGCGGTTTTAAGAGCTATAAGGGAATAAAGCATCGGGTTGTTGTCCATCAGATCGCTGCAATTTTAACCGTTAGGAAAGACTGCCATGCCCATTAAAATCCTCATGCCAGCCCTATCCCCCACGATGACCGAGGGAAAAATCGCGCGGTGGGTGAAGAACGAGGGCGACGCCGTAAAGCCCGGGCAAGTAATAGCCGAAATCGAAACCGACAAGGCGACGATGGAGGTGGAGGCCGCAGACGAGGGCACGATCGGCAAGATACTCGTTCCCTCCGGCGCAGAGGGCGTGAAGGTCAACGCCGTCATCGCGCTGTTGCTGGAAGAGGGAGAAAGCGCGGACGATCTGGCGAAGGTGTCCGTCGTGGCCGCGCCTGCGCCGGTCGCGGCGAGCGTCGAATCCTCCCCCTCGCCCGCAGTTTCCGCCCAGCCCAAGCCGCAGGAGTTGCCGCCGGAAGACGACGAAAAGACCTACGACAAGTTCGTCAAGCTCACGGTGCGCGAGGCGTTGCGCGACGGCATGTCCGAGGAAATGCGCCGCGACCCCAACGTGTTCATCATGGGCGAGGAAGTGGCGCAGTACAACGGCGCGTATAAAGTCAGCCAAGGGATGCTGGACGAGTTCGGCGACAGGCGCGTCATCGACACCCCCATAACCGAGATGGGCTTCGCCGGACTTGGCGTCGGCGCGGCCTTCAACGGCTTGGTTCCGATAATCGAGTTTATGACCATGAACTTCGCCATGCAGGCGATGGATCAGATAATCAACTCCGCCGCCAAAACCCGCTATATGTCTGGCGGGCAGATGGCGTGCCCGATCGTGTTTCGCGGCCCCAATGGCGCGGCTTCGCGCGTCGCGGCGCAGCATTCTCAATGCTACGCCAGTTGGTACGCCCATGTGCCCGGGCTCAAAGTAGTAGCCCCGTACGATTCCGCCGACGCCAAGGGGTTGATAAAGTCGGCTATCCGCGATCCCAACCCCGTCATCTGCCTTGAGAACGAGATCATGTACGGCCAGAGCTTTGACGTGCCGGACGAGGCGGATTTTCTGGTCCCTATCGGCAAGGCGCGAGTGATGCGGCGCGGCGGCGACGTGACCATCGTGGCGTTTTCCCGCATGGTCGGCCACGCCATGGCCGCCGCCGAAAAGCTGGCCGAGGCGGGTATCGAGGCCGAGGTCATCAACCTGCGCTCCCTGCGCCCCTTGGATACAGATACCATCGTCCGCAGCGTCATGAAGACCAACCGCTTGGTGGCGGTCGAGGAAAGCTGGCCGTTCGCCGGAATCGGGGCCGAGATAGCGGCGCAAATGATGGAGCAGGCCTTCGATTATCTGGACGCTCCGGTGGTTCGCGTCCACGGCGCGGACGTTCCCTTGCCATACGCGGCCAATCTTGAGAAAATGGCCTTGCCGCAGGCGGACAACATTGTCGAGGCGGCAAAAAAGGCGTGCTATCGGTAATGCGCCATTTACCCAAGGGATTCGCGAAAGTTTATGAATCCATTTGGCAAGATTGAACCGAGGAGTGACGATATGGTCTCCGTTTCCGCTTCCGCCTCCGATAACCGCCTGCGCGTCAGTCCCTTGGCCAAGCGAGTGGCCGAGCAATCGGGCGTGGATTTGCGCCGCGTGACCGGCAGCGGCCCGAATGGGCGGATAATCCGCGCCGATGTCGAGAAATTCTCCGCCTCGCCTCAACGCGCCTGTTCGACGGCGGCTCCGGCGGCGCAAGGCGGCGGGATGGACGTGCGCGATTACGCCGACAAGCTGGGCATGAAATACACGGCTATGCCCAACAGCGGGGTGCGTAAAGTCATCGCCCGCCGTTTGACCGAATCCAAACAGCAAGTCCCGCATTTTTATCTGAGCATAGATTGCGAAATCGACGCCCTGCTGGCGATGCGTAAAGCCATCAACGAATCTTCCGGCGCGAAAGTCTCCGTCAACGATTGCGTGATCCGCGCCGTCGCGTTGGCGTTGAAAAAGGTTCCCGCTGCCAACGCCTCGTGGACGGACGAAGCCATTTTGCAGTACGCAAACGCCGACGTTTCGGTAGCGGTGGCCACGCCTAACGGCCTTGTCACCCCCATCATCAAGCAGGCCGACGCCAAGTCTCTGGCGCAAATTTCCGCCGAGATGAAGGATTTGGCAGTCCGCGCCCGCGACGGCAAGCTGAGGCCGGAGGAGTTCCAAGGCGGCGGCTTTACCATCTCCAATCTCGGCATGTACGGCATCAAGGAGTTCTCGGCCATCATCAACCCGCCGCAATCGTGCATTCTGGCGGTGGGCGCGGGCGAGCAACGCGCCGTGGTGAAAGGCGGCCAGCTGGCCGTGGCCACGGTGATGACCTGCACGCTGTCCGTAGACCATCGCTCGGTCGACGGCGCGGTCGGGGCTGAGTTCCTCGCGGCGTTCAAGCCCTTAATCGAACAGCCCTGCCTATTGCTGCTATGAACGCGGATTATTCTATACGTCAGTTGTCGGCGGAGAACTGGCAGGAATTCAGACGAATACGGTTGGAGGCGTTGCAAACATATCCGTCCGTTTTTCTTTCAACTTACGAAAATGAGAAAAACCAACCATCAGAGTGGTGGCAGGATTGGCTGTCATCAAGTAGGCAATGCGCGTTTGGGCTTTATAATGGGAAGGAACTCGTCGGCATCACCGGAATCTTTACGTGGAGGGAAGACCCCTCCGGCGCAACCGGAGTAATGGCCACTTCCTATATAAAACCGGAGCATCAGGGAAAAGGGCTTTCGGCCATGCTGTACGAGGCTCGCATCAAGCGGGCTGTAGGTTATTTGCCGTGGGAAAAACTGGTAATCTCCCACCGCACCGGGAATGAAAAATCGCGGCGGGCGATGGTTAAGGCCGGTTTCAAATTTACCCATACGTCGCAGCGACTGTGGCCGGACGGTAAAGAAGAATTGGAATATCACTATGAAATGGATTTATCGGAGATAAGAAATACGGCGCGGAAACTTAATGCTGATAACGCAATCACGGTCTGTTCCTCCCCCTTCTTAGGGGGAGGTTAGGTGGGGGTTGGCGCAACAAACCTCATACTTGGGTTATTGCTCAACCAACCCCCACCTAACCTCCCCCTAAGAAGGGGGAGGAACAGACCGTGATTGATGAAAGGGCGATTCTTTATCCACCCGTTTTTGGGCAAGAACCGTACCTATTTGAGAGCTACCTGCCGATTTTTAGCGATACTGGTGCTATAATACCGCCAGAGCAACCACGAGAGAGCGCGATATGTTTCGCATGAGCCTTGCCCAAAGACTGGCCTTAGCCGCGCTTGCTGTGGCGTTTTCCGTTATGGTTTCCTTGTGGGCGGGAAGATGATAATCCACGTCGATCACGCCGTTTGCGCAGGTTGCGGGGCTGACATTTCCCCTGCCATAACCCTCGACGGCGTGACGGTGCGTTACGGGCGGCAAATAGCCCTGCATGAAATATCTGGATCATTCGTCGCCGGATCGCTGACCGCCATGGCGGGGCCTAACGGCGCGGGAAAAAGCACGCTGCTCAAGGTGATGGCGGGCATCATCCGCCCCAGCAGCGGCCGCGTGGTCGTCGACGAAAGATTCCGAGGCAAGATCGCCTATCTGCCGCAAACCTCGGCCATGAACCGCGATTTCCCCTTGTCGGCAATGCAAACCGCGTGCATGGGGTTTTGGACTACGGTCGGCGACACGGGAGAGATAACCGCCGCCATGACGGAAAAAGCCGCCGCCGCTTTGGCGAAAATGGGGCTGAGCGGGCTTGAAGATCGCCCCATAGGCGCGTTGTCGGGCGGACAGTTCCAAAGATTGCTGCTCTCCCGCGTGATGCTGCAGGCTCCGGAAGTCATTCTTCTGGACGAGCCTTTCGCCTCGCTGGACGCCGAAAGCACCGCTAGGCTAATGCGTCTGCTTCTCGATTGGCACGCAGAGGGAAAAACCATCGTTTGCGCGCTGCACGATCTTTTGCTGATACGCAAATATTTTCCGGAATCTTTCCTTTTGGCCGGAAAATGTCTGGGGCGCGGACATACCCACGAACTGTTCGAGCAGAAATTGCTGTCTTTCGACCTCGATATGGCGGAATTGCGGAGCCCGACCGAACATGACCATCGTTGAAGCCCTGATAACTCCGTTCTCCGATTACGCCTTCATGCGGAGGGCGTTGGCCGCCTGTGTCGCCCTCGCCATCGGCGGCGCGCCCTTGGGCGTTTTTATGGCGATGCGGCGCATGACGCTGGTGGGCGACGCCATGTCTCACGCCATCATGCCAGGGGTGGCGGCGGCCTTTCTGGCCTTCGGAATGTCGCTGTGGCCGATGACGGCGGGAGCAGTCATAACCGGTCTGGCGGTGGCGGGAGCCGCCTTGACGCTGACGCGGTTTACCTCGCTGCGGGAAGATTCCGCCTTTACCCTGCTGTATCTGCCGTCAATAGCCGTAGGAATAATCCTCATCTCGCTAAAGCAAGGCTCGGGCGGAGCCGACATGGCGCATCTCTTGTTCGGCAATATATTGGCGATAGACGCGGCGTCTCTGGCCTTCATAACCGCGTCAGGATGCCTTTCCGTTATGGCCATCGCCGCGTTTTACCGCCGATTCGTGATGGATTGCTTCGATCCCGATTTTATGTCCGCCGCCGCGTCCAATTGGTGGACGAATTACGTCTTCTTCGGCCTGTTGATGGCCAATCTGGTCGCGGCGTTCCAAGTGCTGGGAACCCTGATGGCCTTGGGAATGACGGTGCTTCCGGCTATGACCGCCCGCTTCCTGACCCGCAACATGGACGCCTGCGTGCCGTTGGCGATCGCGATAGCCATGGCGTCATCGATAGCGGGATTGCTCTTATCCTATCACTTCGGCCTGCCGCCCGGACCTGCGGTGGTAGCCTTGGCCGGATGCGCCGCGATACTTTCGGCGGTACTAGAGCAGATCGCGATAAGGTTAGCGGGCGCAGCTCGCTGACTCGCAAAATTAGCCATCCTCGAAAGCTTGATTCCCAATAAGCAGATAAAAAGGGCTCTTACGCAAAACAGGTGGAAAAAAGAGACGTCATTGCAAGCCGCCACACCTTTAGTTTGGACAGCGTTAACGCTGTCGGGCGGCGAAGCAATCCAGAGTCATAGAGCAACGGCACTGGATTGCTTCGCGTCGCAAGGGCGACGCTCGCAATGACGGCCTTTGGCCGTAGACTTAATAATTACGGCCTTTGGCCGCAGACCTAATAATGACGGCCTTTGGCCGTAACTTCGCAATTGACAGCCTTGCTTGCTGATGCAGGCGGCTACTGCCCACCCGTTTTGATTAAGAACCAACTGATATGGCCTTATCTCTTACTGCGCCGTCGGACGAACAGAGAATTTCACCACGGAAACGGCCTTAGGATGCTGGATGCCGCTGGCTTCTATGTAAAGACGTTCCTTTTCCCTCTCGTAGGTTTTGGGATCAATCTGCTTCCACCCCAGCTGTGGCAACGCTTCGGAATAAAAATCGTATATGTCCTCGATATCCGCTTCTCCTTCCAAAACCGTTTCGGCGATCCTTCCCGATTTGGAAATGAAGAGGACGTCTTTTTCATCCATGACGCGAAGGCCGGACATAAGAGGCAGATCCTCTATCGACTTAGCGAACTGTTGTTTGCCGCGCGAGGAGCTGCCGACGGTATTAGCTCCATCGTAAGCGGCCAATGCGGCGTTTCCAGTCGGCAAAACTACGGCAAATCCAGCCAGCAAAAATATGAAGGCTATCGGCCTGAACATTGTGGCATCCCCCCGATTGATCGCTATCAGCGCACACTAGCCTCTCTAATCTCTCTCATCAATGGCCGCAGTTTCCGGCGCGCTTCTACGACAAATCCGCCGCCAAGCCATCCAGCTCCAGCCATCTGTGCTCCGCCGTTTCCAGCTCGCGTCGCGCGTCGCCTAAACGGGCGGAATAACGATGGAAGGCGCGAGGATCCTTGGCGTATAGCTCGGCGTCGGCGAGAATGTTCTCGATGTCGTTTATCTCGGCCTCCAGTTTCGCGATTCCGGCGGGAAGGTTGTCCAGTTCGTACTGCTGCTTATAGCTCAGCCTTGCCTTGGATATTTCCGGCTGCTTGCCGGATTCGGATTTCTCCGCTCCCGCCGCCGTTTTATCCGCGCCCGAAGCCTGCTGCGGCTGCGCCTGTTTTTGGCGCGATTCCAGATAATCCCGATAGCCGCCGATAACCGCTTCGACGCGGCCACCGCCTTCGAACGCCAAAGTCTTGGCGACGGTTTGGTCCAAAAAATCGCGATCATGGCTGACCACTATCAACGTACCGGAGTAGTTGGCCAGCATGTCTTCCAGCATGTCCAGCGTATCCATGTCGAGATCGTTTGTCGGCTCGTCAAGGATAAGCAGGTTTCCCGGGTTGGCCATGATCCGCGCCAGCATCAGGCGGTTTTTCTGCCCGCCCGACAAGGAGGCGACCGGATGATGCACCAGGCGCGGATCGAACAGAAAATCCTTGAGATAGCCGCAAACGTGCCGCGTTTTGCCCATAACATCGATATAATCGCTGCCGTTGGGGCAAAGCACGCGATGCAGGGAGTGATCCGGCTTTAAATCGCGGCGGTTCTGGTCGAAGTATGAAAACGCTATGTCCTTGGCCAGTTTTACTCGTCCGGCGTCCGGCTGCATCTCGCCTATCAACAGGCGGAGAAAGCTGGTCTTGCCGGAGCCGTTTCTGCCGATGATGCCGATGCGATCGCCGCGCATGACGCGCAGGCTGAACTTGTCGAGGATGACCTTGCGGCTTCCGTCTTCGCCGTCGTACGCCTTGCTGACGTTGTGGAATTGCGCGATAGCGCGCGAGGAAGCCTCGGCCATTTCCGCCGGAGAAAACTCTATCTTCGCCAACATGCGCTGCAACGACCGCTTGTCCGCGCGCAGCTTGTCGCGCTCGGCCTTCATCAAGTCCAGACGGCGGACGTTGCGCTTGCGCCGCGCCTTCACCCCTCGGCTCGCCCATTCCACTTCCTGATCCAAAACCTTCTGGCGGTTTTGCAGCTCGCGCTCCTCTTGTTCCAGCAACATGACCGCCCATTCCTCGAAAAAGGCAAAGCCGCGCGGGCACACCCTAAGCCTGCCGCGATCCAGCCAGAACACCTTGTCGGAAATGTTGCCGAGGAAAGCCTTGTCGTGGCTGACGCAAACGACCGCTCCGCGATAGCCTTTCAGGAAGTTTTCCAGCCATTCTATTACGTCGAGATCCAAATGGTTGGTAGGTTCGTCCAACAGCAGGATGTCGGGATCCTCAACCAACGCCCGCGCCAAGGCGGCGCGACGAAGCTGGCCGCCCGACAGGCTGTCCATGCGGTCGGAAGGCGAGAGATCCAAAGGCTCCACGACGCGCTCTATCTTGTAATCGTGGCTGCCGTCCTGATTTTTCAGCTCCTCGAAAATGTATTCCTTCACCGTCTGTCCCGCCTTGGGCGAAACGTCCTGTTGCAGGTAGCCGATGCTCGCGCCCTGCAACTGCCAGCGCAATCCGTCGTCCAGCTCTATCTTTCCGGTGATGATGTTCATAAGCGTGGTCTTGCCCGCGCCGTTCTTGCCGACGAGGCAGATCTTCTCGCCTTCGCGGATGTTAAATGACAGCCCGTCGAAAAGCGGCTTGTCGCCGAAACGGACTACGGCGTCCTGAACGTTCAAAAGCAGAGTCGCGGCCAAAGTATGTTTTTCCTTTTTCAGCGTTCAAGCGGCGGCTGCGATCATTTGGGCGACCGGAGCGAACGACGGGCGATGCCATGCGGTTATGCCGATCCTTTTTATCGCGTCAAGGTGTTCCGCCGTGGGATAGCCCGCGTTTTTGTCCCAACCGTACCCGGGATATTCCTCGGACAGCCGCCGCATCAGCCTGTCGCGAACCACTTTGGCTATTATCGAGGCGGCGGCGATGGAGAGGCTTTTGCCGTCGCCGCCGATTATGATTTGCGTCTTGCATCCCAGTTTTGGCGAGCGATTGCCGTCTATCAAGGCCATATGGGGCGTTTCCGGCAATCCCTCCACGGCGCGGCGCATGGCCAGCAGGCTGGCGTTGAGGATGTTCAGCTCCGTTATCTCGGCGACTGAAGCCTCGGCGACTGAGCATCGGCACAAGTCCGTTATGGGATCGAACAGGCTCTCCCTTTGCTTCATGCTTAATTTCTTGCTGTCGTTTATGCGCGAGGCCACGGATTCCGGCAAATCCTTGGGAGGCAATACTACGGCGGCGGCTACGACCGGCCCCGCGATGGGGCCTCGCCCCACTTCGTCCACGCCGCAAATGACCGCGCCAGCATTGCGCCCAAAGCGGATTTCGTAATCGAGCGTAACGGCGGATCGCTGAGCATTCATCAATATTTTCCCGAACAGGTTAAAAACTTTCGGTCAAGCTACAGTCGCCTTCACGGCCTGCCAAGAAAATTTAAAAAGCTCTTTCTGAAAACGGGAGGGTAATTTCGTAGCCGCCTGCATCAGCAATGACGACTCTTTATTCCCACCTGTTCTGCGTAAGAGCCATTTAAAAATCAATATCTACTTCCCGTTTTCCATCGTCTCGCCGCAAAAAATATTTTTCAAAAAATCTGTTGTTATCGTTCGCGCCAACGGTTAGGATTCCTCTACTGCCGATGGTGTAAAACGGCCTCGCGGGGTGCTTCAGGTTTTCGGCGCATCCTCTTGCGACAAACTTTGCGGCGTCTTTTGGGTGTTGCCCGCCGGATACGCAAGGAATTTTAGATAGCGCGTGCGCTATCTCTCAGCCGTTTAGAAGTTGCGCGAATCGGTTTATGTAAGCAGTCTATGACGATATAGATATGGCGCGATGCGTCCGTCGTTTTGGCGTTCGCATCGGAGAGTGTCGAAAGGCTTGCTTGCTGTAGTTTTACTCAAAAAACAGGATTATTACACATGAGACAGGGTGGTCCTATGGGGCGCAGCAGGCCGCGCAGCGGCGGCGGTGGAAGGCATCACGGCGGCGGCTCCGGCGGCCAAGGCGGAGGCAACGGCGGCGGCAATCCCCAAATGGGCGGCGGCAACCGTCAACCGCGCTCGGCGGCATCCATGCGCCACCAGACCTTCGACAGCAACGGCCCCGACGTTCGCGTGCGCGGCAACGCTTGGCAAGTTTATGAAAAATATCAAACTCTCGCTCGCGATGCCGGAGGTTGCGGCGACAAGGTGGCGGCGGAAAACTACCAACAGCATGCCGAACACTACTATCGCATCATAGAGGCGATAGAAGAGGCGATGGGGCAAGAACAGCGCCAACGCGGGACAGCTCCTCAACCACCTGCTTTCGGCCAACAACAACCAGACGTTCCGGCGGGATATTATCCTCCCGTGGCTGGTATGACTCAGCAACCGGTTGCAGGGGCGGATTTTGTCCAGCAACCACCGCATTCAGATGCCTCGTCTGGCGGGGAACAATCCGCTCCGGCGGCGGCGATGCCGCAGGCCGAGGTAAAGTCGCGCAGCCCCTTCTTCACGCCGGAGGAGATCGAGGAAAACACTGCCTCTCCAGCGCAGATGATTGCGAATCGATAACTTTGGCTTTTTTGCAAAAGCATGTCCCGCCCCCCCTCACTCTTAGGTGGAGAGTGGATTTAGGACGGCCCTCGCCTGGCTATGACTAAGGCGCGACATGCTTACTTCATGCTCTTTCCTAAAACGGGTGAGAATTTCGTAGCCAAACGCAGCAACGGGCGCCGTCGTCGTTAAGGCTGCGGCCAAAGGCCGTCATGTGAAATTACGGCCAAAGGCCGCCATGTGAAGTTTACGGCCAAAGGCCGTAACTTCGCAATGCCGGTGCTTGCTGAAAGGCAATCCCCACCCGTTTTGCGTAAGGGCCAAATTTCACATTCCCATTTCGGCCTTCAATCCCTCGGTTATTTTCTCAAGGAATTGGCGGGTGTTCAGCCACGGTTGATTGTCTCCGACCAACAAGGCGAGATCCTTGGTCATATGGCCGTTTTCTACGGTCTTGACGCACACGCGTTCCAGCCGTTTGCCAAACTCCGCCACGTCCGGCGTGTCGTCGAAGCGGCCACGATATTGCAACGCCTGCGTCCACGCGAATATCGAGGCGATCGGGTTGGTCGAGGTTTCCTTGCCCGCCTGATGGTCGCGATAATGGCGGGTGACGGTTCCGTGCGCGGCCTCGGTTTCAACGGTCTTACCGTCGGGAGACAGCAACACGGAAGTCATCAAGCCGAGAGAACCGAAACCCTGCGCCACGGAATCCGACTGCACGTCGCCATCGTAGTTTTTGCACGACCACAGGAAGCCGCCTTCCTCGCGCAACGACTGAGCCACCATGTCGTCTATCAGACGGTGCTCGTAGGCGATATTGGCGGCGGCGAATTTAGACTTGAACTCGGCCTCGTAAATCTCGGCGAAAAGATCCTTAAACCGCCCGTCGTAAGCCTTGAGAATGGTGTTCTTGGTCGACAAGAACATCGGCAACCCGCGCAACAAAGCATAATTGAAGCAGGCGCGGGCGAAACCGCGAATGGATTCGTCCTCGTTGTACATGCCCATCGCCACTCCCGACGCCGGAAAGCGGTGCACTTCGTACTGGATAGGTTCGCTGCCGTCGGCTGGCTCGAATATCATCGTCAGCGTGCCGGGGCCGTTCACGCGGAAGTCCGTGGCGCGGTATTGGTCGCCGAACGCGTGGCGGGCGATAACTATAGGCTTTTTCCAATGCGGGACGTAATGCGGCACGTTGCTTATCAATATCGGTTCGCGGAACACGGTGCCATTGAGGATGTTGCGGATAGTTCCGTTGGGAGACTTCCACATCTTTTTGAGATTGAATTCCTTGACCCTCGCCTCGTCGGGGGTAATGGTCGCGCATTTGACCCCCACGCCGTAACGCTTGATGGCTTCGGCGCACTCCACCGTCACGCGATCCTCGGTGCGATCGCGCTCTTGGATGCCGAGATCGTAGTATTTCAAATCGACTTCCAAATAAGGCGTTATCAGCCAATCCTTGATCATCTGCCAGATGATCCGCGTCATCTCGTCGCCGTCCATTTCCACGATGGGGTTTTTGACTTGTATCTTTGGCATGAGAGCAGACTCCTTGGCAGGGAAGGCTATAAAGCAGCGTCATTGCGAAGTTACAGCCAAAGGCTACAGCCAAGGGCTGTAGTAACTTCGCAATGACGCCGCTTGGCAATTAGAAGAGACGAGAAATACTCCGTATCAGGTTAATTTCCGGTTAACCGACAGGTTTGGCGCGAGTGAGGGATTCGGCCAAACGAACCATGCCGGTCGAAAGGTCTTCGCTATGCTTGAAGGTATACGCCCCGAAATTTATCCGCGGGTTTAAATCCTTGCCGTTGGCTGAGGCCATGACGGCCAAGAGCCTCGAGGCCATCGCCTCCGCCTTTTTCCATGCGGTGGCGTTGTCGCAACGCGCCAGAAACACGCCAAGCTCGTTGACGTCCAGCCGCCCCACGATGTCGCTGCCGCGCACGTTCTTCACCAAAGCGTCGCACGCGCTGCGAATGGCCGAATTGGCCACCGAGCGGCCATAGGCGGTGATGATTTCAGCTAAGTTTTCTATGTCGAAGTAAACGATGCTGGAGGTTCCGCCGTAGCGTTCGTCGAAAGCCAACATGCGCGAGACTTCGCGGTTGAAATCGGGACGGGTCAAAACGACGTAGTTCGAAGGCTTCTCGCCGTCGTCCTTGTTTTCGGAAGCCCTCAGCTTGGCTTCCATTTCCCGCAGTTGGCTGCGGGAGGCCAAAAGCTCAGCCCGCGCCGATTCCCAAACCTTGCGTTGCTCATCGGTCAAAGAAGCGCCTGCCAGCCAGTCCTTTTCCAGATCGAGCTTGTCTTTGGTGGCCATGGTGTCGCCCGCGAGTTGAAGGTGAAGAATATGCCGGACTATCCGAACAGATCGCTTTTTAATATGGAGGATATTTCCTTGGCCATCAATCCGGCTATTTTTCGGCGTTGTTTGGGTTGGGACAGCAGCAGTTCGTCGTCGGGGTTTGACAAAAATCCGGTTTCGACCAACATCGCCGGAACGTTGGGCGAGCGCAGGACGGCGAAATTAGCCGAGCGGGCGGGGTTTTCCAAAAGCCGCCAATTTCTCCCCATGGATCTGACGAACCACGATTTCGCGCGCTGCGCCGTGTTGCGGGTGCGGCGAGCGGTAAGGTCGAACAGTATGGCCGCCACTTCCCTATCGACCCCCATCGCATCTATCCCGTCGGAAAGTCCGGCGCGGTTTTCCTTTTCGGCGAGGCCTTCGGCCAGCTTGTCCGAGGCTTTTTCGGAAAGGGTGTAGACGGAAAGCCCACGCGCAGCCTGATTGGGCGCGCTGTCGGCATGTATCGACAAAAACAGATCGGCCTTGGCGTCGTGAGCCAGCTCCAAGCGGTCTTGCAACGGCAGGAAAATATCGCTTTGGCGGGTCAGCTTGGCGCGCAACGAACCGCCGGACGCGCTTTCCAGCGCGTCGGCCATGGACAGCGCGATGTCCAAGGTCACGCTTTTTTCCTGAACTCCGTTGGCGGCGATAGCCCCGGGATCGTGTCCGCCGTGCCCGGGATCGATCATCAAAAGGCGCGGCACGCGCGGCTTGCGCTGGGGAAGCGATTTATCCGTCGCAGCGGGAGCGGTAGCCTGTGCCGCCGCGGCCATGGCTTGGGCAGGAAGCAACGACAGCAGACAGCAGCCCATAGCTGATAGGCGCAATATATCACGTCTGGCGTATGTCATGGATCGGCCACGTCACCTGTTTCTGACTTCGCAGGGTATACCCTGTTTGCCTAAATCCGAGCACAACTGTTGAACCTCCTCCGGTTTCGAGCAGCCCATCATCCGCACCTTAAAGCGCGGGGTTCCCCCGGGCGAGGCTATTTCCGGCGTCACCACCGGCTTCAGCTCGGATGAGAATCCGGCCAGACGCGGCATCAAGCGGGCTATCTGCGCCTCGGCCAACGCCTCGGTCGAATAGGTTCCTATTTCCGCATAGGCTTGATCGTCCACCATCGCCTCGGCGCGTTTGGCGCGATAGAATTCCAGATTCTTGCGCGCAGCCTCCGGTTTCAAATCCATCTTGGCCACTCGCTCGGCGTCGAAATCCATGCCCGCCATGCCGTAGGCCAAAGCCAGATTCTGGCGCATCGCCGCCGTGGCGCGAGGATGATGCAGCTTTGGTTCCAACAGTGAGATCGCCGTTTCGTAATCGCCGTTTAGGATGTTCGAATAAGCCATGTTGTTCACGGTGGCTATGTTGTCGGGTTCGATCGCCAAAGACCTTTCGTAATGCACCCGCGCTCCGTCGTGATTGCCCAAATAGTCCAAAGCCGTTCCCATTCCGTTCAGCGACTTCACGTCTTTACCATCGATTTCCAAAGCCTTTTTATACTGCTCGGCCGCTTCAGCTGGCATATCAAGAGCCAGCAAAACCTTGCCATAGGAGCGTCTGGACGCAAGATCGTCGGGGTCTGAGTCCACCGCCTTGCCGTACATATCGGCGGCTCCGCGCAAATCGCCTTCGGATTCCATCAACGATGCCATGCCGCGACGCGCCGCCGCGTTGTCGGGATCGTGATCCAAAGCTCGGCGGTAAAAATCCATAGCCGTGGCCTTGTCTCCGCGCCCCAGCATAGTGTCTGCCAAACTTACCATGCCTTTGGCTTGTGAAGCTTTTTCGTCACCTCCCCCGTACATGGAACATGACGGCGGAGAAAACGCCAAAACTACGCAGACGCACAAAGCGGAAACGACGGGGGTTTTCATGTCGACACCTTGGAGGGGTTTGAGCTTAGAAACCATAGACTAGAAACTATGGCATCAGTATGGACGTTGGCAAGGACATACCCTTTCCGAGCAAGCGACTCCGGCTCTTGCTGAAAAAGGATGGGTAATTTTGCAGCCCGACGCAACAGAAAGCGACGTCATTGCGAGGTTACAGCCAAAGGCTGTTTGCGAGCCGCCACCCTTTGGTTTGGACAGCGTTGAGCGCTGTCTGGCGGCGAAGCAATCCAGACCTTATGGGGCAACGGCACTGGATTGCTTCGCCGCCAAGGGGCGGCTCGCAATGACGGCCTTTGGCCGTAACCTCGCATGACTGCTCTTTTTCCCACCAGTTTTGCGTAAAAGTCTTTTTTCCTATTGCTTATGCAAGGCGTTTAGACATAGGAAAAGCCATGAACGACGCCATGGCGACTACAGACAAGGCGGGAAAGACGGCGGCCAGACGTTCAGGTTTCGAGGCCGGAGCCGCCGTGATCCGCGATAATTTGAAGACCATGCCCGAGACTTCCGGCGTGTACCGGATGCTGTCCGCCGACGGGCGAGTTTTGTACGTCGGCAAGGCGAGGAATCTCAAACGCCGCGTCGCTTCTTATGTCCGCCAAAACCGCTTGCCGCTGCGGCTGAGGCGCATGGTGGCGCAAACCCGCTCCATGGAGATAGTGGAAACCTCGACCGAGGCCGAGGCGTTGCTTTTGGAAGCCAATTTCATCAAGAAGTTCATGCCGCCCTGCAACGTGTTGCTGCGCGACGACAAAAGCTATCCCCATATCCTGATCACTCTCGACCGCGAATTTCCCCAATTGCTAAAGCATCGCGGGGCGCGATCCCGCAAGGGATGGTATTTCGGCCCCTTCGCCTCCGCCGGAGCCGTGAACGAAACCATCGCTTTGCTGCAACGCGCCTTCATGCTGCGTAATTGCGGCGACAGCTTCTTTTCCAACCGCGCCCGCCCCTGCCTGCAATACCATATCAAGCGTTGCACCGCGCCTTGCGTTGGGCGGGCGACCGTCGAGGATTACGCCGAACAAGCGGCGGAAGCTCGCGATTTTCTTCAGGGCAAAAGCGCGGAGATCCAAATTCGCCTTTCCGCCATGATGCAGCAGGCCAGCGACGCTATGGATTACGAAACCGCAGCTTTGTGCCGCGACCGCATCAAGGCGTTGGCGGCGGTGCAGGCGCGGCAGGACGTGAACCTGTCCGGCTTGGGCGACGCAGATGTGTTCGCAGCGCATCAGGGCGGAGGGCGGACGGTGGTGCAGGCCTTCTTTTTCCGTGGCGGGCGCAACTACGGTTCCCGCGCCTATTACCCCGAACACGACAAGCAAATGGGCGCGACGGAAGTGCTGGGGGCGTTTTTAGGGCAATTTTACGGCGACAAGCCCCCCCCGCCTTTAGTTCTTTTAAACCTCGCCGTACCGGACTCCGCAGTGTTGGAGCAAGCTCTTTCGGCGCGGGCTGAACGCAAGGTGGCCGTCGCGGTTCCTCGCCACGGCGACAAAAGGCGGTTGGTAGACCACGCGCAGCGCAACGCGGAATCCGCGTTGGCGCGGAGGATGGCGGACAATGCGGAACAAGCCAATTTGCTGGCGCGGGTGGCTGACGCTTTCGGGCTGGATTTCACGCCATCGCGCATCGAGGTTTACGACAATTCCCACATATCCGGCCGCCACGCCGTCGGTTGCCTGATCGCCGCCGGAGCTGATGGCTTCATCAAAAGCGGATACCGCAAATTCAACGTTCGCGCCGATGCGAAAGGCGACGATTTCGCGATGATGCGCGAAGTGCTGACGCGGCGGTTCGAACGCTTGGCCGAAGAGGATGCCGAGCGCAAATCCGGCGCATGGCCTGATCTGGTTTTGATAGACGGAGGGCAAGGACAGCTGGGGGTAGCCGTGGCGGTGCTGGAGGAACTGGGACTATCGGGGATAACCGTGGTCGGCATCGCCAAAGGGCCGGATCGGAACGCGGGAAAGGAACGCTTTTTCATGCCGGAGCGCGAGCCTTTCTCCCTGCCCGACAAGGATCCCGCGCTTTATTACCTGCAACGCCTGCGCGACGAGGCGCACCGTTTCGCCATAGGAACCCATCGCGCCCGACGCGCCAAGGAAACCATCGCCTCCGAGCTGGACGCCATAGCCGGCGTCGGAGCAGTCAGGAAAAGGGCTTTGTTGCATCATTTTGGCTCCGCCCGCGCCGTCAGCGAAGCCAGTCTGGAAGAGCTTTTGCGTGTTAAGGGAATCAGTTCGGTTGCAGCCAAGAGAATTCACGGGTATTTTCATGGGGAAAGCTAATTAGGGAAACGGGCGGCGGCAATGTTCAAATCCTTCGCAAACCAGCTTACGGCTTCGCGCATCGCCGCGATACCGGTTATCCTCGCGCTGCTTTTGCTGCCTTACTCTTGGGCGGCGTGGGTGGGGATGGTGTTGTTCACCATCGCCGGAATAACGGATTGGCTGGACGGCTTCATGGCTCGCCGCCAAGGCAACGTGTCCAAGGTGGGAGTGTTTTTGGATCCCATCGCCGATAAACTTCTGGTCTCCTCCGTCATTTTATTGCTGGTCTTCAACGGCCAGATAACCGCCGTGTCGATATTTCCGGCGGCGATAATCCTTCTGCGCGAAGTCGCGGTTTCCGGCTTGCGCGAGTTTCTGGCCGGATTGAGCGTCAGCGTCCCCGTCAGCCGGTTGGCCAAATGGAAGACTTTCATCCAAATGCTGGCACTGGGATTTTTGATCGTCGGCAATCATTCACCCGAAACCATACCCGCCAAATTGATAGGCGATCTCTTGCTGTGGATAGCCGGAATCCTAACCATCGTGACCGCCTACGACTATTGGCGCGCCAGCCTGAAGCATTTGATGGATTGAAACGGCAAATCCGCCCGCCGAAGCGGCCTTCTTCAGGACGCGAAGCAATGACGAAAATTATTCGGAATGACTATCTTCACGGATTGCCGCGGCGGCGGCTAAATGAGACACCCATTCCGGCTTTTTCGCCCAGTTCCCGCGCAGGATGAAGCTGGGGTGGAAGGTGGGAACGATGGAATGCTCCGGCAAAAAAGCGCACGGCAATGGCTTTCCGGCCTTTTCGGTTATCCCGTCTTGTCCCGTCAACGCCCACATTGGCGTGCGCCCCAATGCGATGGTAGCCATATCTTTTTTCCCGCCCGCCTTAGCCAGATAATGGCGCAAAAATCCCAAGGCTTCGCGGAGATGCTCTATTTCATCGGCGTATTCGGCCCGACACCAAGAGGAAGCGAAGCAACCGTATTCCTCTGCCAAACCGAATCCCCCCAGCTTGGCGGCGCGACGCGAGGCGAAAAAGTGCCCCACCTTGTTGTCGGGAGGCCTGACGCGGAAAGTGTTGGCCACTATGCAGCGCGAACGCTCTATGCCAGCCGCCGCCAACGCCTCGTCCAACAACTTGCCGCTGCGACCGACGAAGGGCCTTCCCTGTCGCACCTCCTCCGCGCCCGGGGCCTCGCCCACCAGAACGATCCCGTTCCAGCCCTCCATTCCTACCGCAGGGGTTTCGTATTCTACTATTTCCGGGGCTATAGACATCCCGATCACCTATCCCGCCACAGCTTTGGGGATTGGAGATTCGTCCTCATCGATTTCCGCGAAGCCGCGCGAGGAACAAAATTCCGCAGCGTTGGTCACCTGCCCGATGTCCCACAATTTTTCTATGGTTTCTCGGGCTATTTGTCGCCATTTGTTCGCGTCGGACTGGCTTGCCGAAAGCTGTTGCTCCAGATCGGACACTTTGCGCCTGAAGGATTCTATTTGAACCGCCTGATTGAGATTGTCATCTTCCAACTCGCAAGCGTGTTGACGCAGGAAAGCCAGTTGGTTTTCAAGCTGAGTCACCTGCGACGACAACAGGCACGAAAGCGATGTGCGATTAGGGGCTGCGGCAGCCCGCGCCAGATCGGCAAAGGTAAGGCCGTCGCGGGACAATATCTGGCGCGCCATGCGAACGGCGACCACGGCCTCGCCTTCGTGGCTGGAATCCGCCAAAGCGAGGACTTTATCAAGCTGATCCGGCAAACGATCATTCATTAGGATGGTGTCCCAAAATCGGCGATAAGGCGATTATGAACGGAAGAGGCTGAAGAGCAACAGTTTTGTAAGAAAAAAAAGCTCTTTCTGAAAACGGGTGGGTAATTTCGTAGCCACCTGCATCAGCAAGCAAAGCCGTCATTGCGAGCCGCCACCCTTTGGTTTGGACAGCGTTGAACGCTGTCGGGCGGCGAAGCAATCCAGTGTCGTTGCTCCATAAGGTCTGGATTGTTTCGCCGCCAAGGGGCGTCTCTTTATTCCCACCTGTTTTGCGTAAGAGCCAAAAAAACAGGCCGAGGAAATTTCCGTCGGCCTGTTCCTTTGACTGCTTTAACCTTCGTCTTCAGGGGTCAGTCAAGCGACATCTTGTATCGCTTCTTGGGTGGCGGCCAGATTCTGCGCTACGTCCTTCATGTTGGGCTGAGGGGGAATCTGCGGCTGAGGTTGAGAGGAAGTGTTCTGAATCGGCGCGGACGGAGCCATCTGATCGCGCGAGCGGGCGATATGCGGCATTAAATCCTGCAATTCGATGAAGTTATCGGCTTGGCGGCGCAGTTCATCGGCCACCATCGGGGGCGAGGAGCGCATCGTGCTTACGACGCTGACGCGAACGCCCTTGCGCTGCACCGCTTCCACCAGACGGCGGAAATCTCCGTCGCCGGAGAAAATCATTATATGGTCGACATGTTCACTTATTTCCATGACGTCTATGGCCAACTCGATGTCCATGTTGCCTTTTATCTTGCGGCGGCCGAAAGCGTCGGTGAATTCCTTGGTCGGCTTGGTCACCATGCTGTAGCCGTTATAGTCCAGCCAATCCACCAACGGGCGGATGGGCGAATATTCCTCGTTTTCCACCAAGGCGGTGTAATAAAATGCCCTAACCAACCGGCCACGGCCGGCGAACAGCTCTAATAATCTCTTGTAATCTATGTCGAAACCAAGACCTCGAGCGGCAGCATAAAGATTAGCTCCATCTATAAACATAGCCATACGTTCTTCTTTGTAGAAAATCATCTTTATCTCCTTGCCAGTTGTGCCAATGCCAAGTGTTAACCAATTAACAACACGATTCGGCTGACAATCACAAGCCCAATCCGCGATCGGCAAACATGCCTTAATCTCCATAAATCGCGCCGCACCATAAGCGGCCGAACGAGCATGATACAATATCCGGCCTTTACATGCATCTATAAAAATGGGTAAAATGCTCCGCTTGAAGAGTTTTTTGCTCTTCCAGCCCAGACTATGGTAAGTAGTTTGCCAGACTTGGCAATGCCGTTTTAGGTTCGGTCTTTTCTCTCTTGCTTTGAGGATAAACGTTATGGCTCGCGTCACCGTTGAAGATTGCGTTTTGCAGGTAAAGAATCGCTTTGATTTGGTCATGCTGGCCGCCCACAGAGCCCGCGCGATCGGATCCGGCGCGGAGATAAAGATAGAGCGGGATCGCGACAAAAACCCCGTTGTCGCCCTCAGAGAAATCGCCGAGCAGAAGGTCGAGATTTCCTCGCTTAACGATTCATTAATCAACAGCCTGCAAAAGCGTCTCGAGCCCGATCAACCTGAGGAAGAAGTGGCCGAGCTTATCGTCGGCGAACAACGCGACTGGATAAACGCCGACATCGGGGCGGCCTCGGAAGACGAGGAAGACGACGAAGGGGAAGCCGAAACAGGGGATTCCATGTCCTCCGCAGATATCGGCGGGCGTTTCGAAGACGAAGACATTAAGGATTAAGTATATATTTTAACTTAGGATGCTCTAGTGCGGCAAACAGCCACTGGCGGCCTTATAGGCTGTCGGCTGGTGTTTTGGCGTTGGTCCTTTGTTTTTTATAAGATGGTTGCCTTATATGGGTTTAATAAAACGCATATTCTGCGCGTTCGGCGTAGCCGCCTGCAACCGCCTTCCTGTTGGCATTCTCGATGCCGGTAAAAATGCGAATGCGCGTGTCCTTGAATCATTAGTCAATCGTATCGGCGGGGATTGGAAAGCCGTTTCTCTCGCGCTGCAAATGGCTGAAGCCGCCGACGAAGAAACAAGCAATAAGCGCGGATATAAGCTTCCACACGATTTTTATATTTCCGTGGCTTCCACAGTAGCCGCAATGAACATAGACACCCCAGAAACGCCGAACATAAAGCATGGAGCATGTGGAACCGATCCTCTGTCAAGAAGCAGCTCGATAATCGCAGCGTTGTTGGAAGAGGGTGTGGCATACAGGGCTATATCTCTCGACGCAATAAAGGGGAAATTTCCGAACTGTGACGACTTGTTTGATCTAACCAAAGAAAATGCGGATGTAACCGCTCTTCCGATTTCCATCAAAAATTCCGACAATGACGGAAGAATGAGGATTGAAGATCATGAATTCAACCAAGAACAGGGATTGCACGCCCATAACCTGATTTTATGGACGGAAAATTATCAACGCAATGTCCTGATGAGGATTGCCAAGTCATTGTATCTCGCCCGCAACCTCTCAAAAATAAAGGAGGATCGCAAAAGATGGCTGTTGATATTGAATCTGCAAACTCTTTATTTGCCTTTGGCTCTGGAATTGGGGTTAAAGGACATTCAGCACGAAATGCAGGATTGCATAGCTCAGGCCATAGGCAAGGAAGCCTATAAGAAAGTTGATAAATATATTAATGAGTTAAAGGAAACCCAGAAAGCCGAAGGACTGCGTGAAGACATAGACAGTGTTTTAATTCGTGGGAATTTTTTAGGGGCGCAAATTAAGTGGAGATACAAAACCGCATACTCGGCATTGGAAAAAATATTTAAGAAAAGCCCTATGATTGAGGCGAAAGCGCAGAGCAAAAAACAACGCGAGCTATTCGTCGCAGAAGGAGCTGATCCTGAAAGGCTGCGATTTGTGGACTATTACTATAGAGATGAGCTTATTCATGCTACCGTTTGGCCGCCGGAGCAGGTAGATCTTGAAAAAGTTCATGACTTGGTAGGATTCAGGATCGTCCTTAAGGACGAGTTGAAAAAAGATGGCAGCATCGACGACGAAGCGAACCGAGAGCTATGCAAGCGCGTTAATGCGCTGTTGAGCGGCAAATATACGCCAGTGAAAGGGCGGGAAAAGTGGTATGAAAAACCTAACGGATACAAGGCTTACCACAATACTTTTATGTCCGGCAATTGCGAGTTCGAAATACATATAGTCACGAAATCTATGGAAATCGCGAATGGCCATTCTCACAATCAACACAAGGTGGCTGTCGATGCCGACGCCCATAGCTCTGTGCAACAGCAAGACGCCGCTCTGATAAAAACCGCCGAAGAGCGCATAGAACGGGTTCGCGCCCAATCTGAAAAGATCGAAGAAAAAAAGGTTATAGTTTCGGCTTGGGGAAAATTGGTGACTGAGGATAAAAAAACGACCATTTTGGATTTTTTAAATAAACATAAAGATGCTTGGGAAAGCAAAGTGGCTATAAATGTGGACGGGAAAATTATATTAAGGGAAGAATTAGAAAAATGTTTTGCCTTCGATTCTACATTTAGAAAACAAGGGGGAAGCAAGCAAATAAGTCCGCTTTTGATACAGACACATCAAACATGGAAATATCTATCAACGCAAACGGTGCGAAACGGCATGTGCGTGAAGTGCGCCAGCAAATGCCCGCCCGCCCCTGTGCAGGGAAGGCAAGCGCGTGCTAGCATGGGCGCATCCGCGTCTCCGATCTGATTTTTTCATCAACTTTGGTTTATTTTGCCCGTGACTATAAATGCCGAACACAAGCCCCCTTCTCCTCCGCCACGCTTGATGCGGCAATATGAGCTTGTCGAGCGGGTGAAGGCTTACGATCCCGACGTCGACGAGGATTTGCTCAACCGCGCCTATGTCTTTTCGATGCAGGCGCACGGAACGCAGACCCGCGCTTCGGGCGATCCCTATTTCTCCCATCCGCTGGAGGTGGCAGGAATCCTGACGGAAATGCGGATGGACGCCACCACCATCGCCACAGCATTGTTGCACGACACGGTTGAGGACACGGTGGCTACGCTGGCCGATATTGAGCGGCTATTCGGGCCCGGGGTGGCAAGATTGGTGGACGGGGTAACCAAGCTATCGCGCATCGAGTTTCAAAACGATCAGGCCAAGCAGGCGGAAAACTTCCGCAAACTGATCCTCGCCATGTCGGAGGACATTCGCGTTTTGCTGGTTAAGCTGGCGGATCGCCTGCACAATATGCGAACGATCCGCCACCTCAAGAACGCCGATAAACGCCGCCGCATCGCTCGCGAAACCCTCGACATCTACGCGCCTTTGGCCGAGCGCATCGGCATCGAGAAGATGCAGGACGAATTGCAAGATCTGTCCTTCAACGAAATCCATCCCGACGAACGCGACAGCATAATCGCCCGCTTGAATTATCTGCGCGGCGAAGGCGGCGGGCTGGTCACTCGGGTGCAGGACGAATTGCGGCAGGTTTTAGAAGGATCGGGAGTGGGCGCGGACGTAGAAGGACGCGAAAAGACGCCTTATTCGATATGGCGCAAGATGAAGAGGAAGGAAATCGGGTTCGAGCAGCTTTCCGACATCATGGCCTTTCGCGTCATCGTGGATTCGGTCGAGCAATGCTATCAATCGCTTGGCGTGATCCACAGCCGTTATCCGGTCGTTCCCGGGCGGTTTAAGGATTACATCTCCACCCCCAAACCCAACCAGTACCAAAGCCTGCACACCTGCATCATCGGCCCCGAACGCCAACGCATAGAAATACAAATCCGCACCAAAGACATGCACGAGGTTGCCGAGCTTGGCGTCGCCGCGCACTGGGAATACAAGCAAGGCGGCCAGAAAACCGACGGGATGCAATATCGATGGCTGCGCGAGCTGTTGGACATAGTCGAGCACGCGCAAAAGCCGGAAGAGTTTCTGGAACAAACTAAATTAGAGCTTTTTCAGGACCAAGTGTTCTGCTTTTCCCCCCGAGGGGACATTATCGCCCTGCCGCGAGGAGCCACGCCGATCGATTTCGCCTACGCCGTCCACAGCGGAGTCGGCGACACCTGTTGCGGAGCCAAAGTAAACGGGCGCATGGTTCCCCTTCGCACCGCGCTTAAAAACGGGGATCAGGTCGAGGTCATAACCCAGAAAGGCGGAACGCCGTCGCCGGAATGGGAAAGGTTCGTCGTCAGCGGAACAGCCCGCTCCCGCATCCGCAAATTCGTTCGCGCCCAACAGAGAACCGAGCACATAATCCTTGGCCGCGCCTTGCTGGCAAAGATATGCAAGCAAGAGGGCGTGGAGTTTTCCGAAAAGCACTTAGAACCTGTGGCCAAGAATTTTCAATCCGCCACGGTCGACGACTTGCTGGCCAATATCGGGGCTTCGCTCCAACCGGCGCGCGACGTGCTTTACGCCGCGTTTCCCCATCTCAAGCCCAAGGCTCAGGAAAAAACTCCCGACAACGTCGAATCCGTGACTGCGGCGGCGGCGGCGGCGGCGCAAAAGGCGAAGGCGCAGGCGGCCTCGCATCCTTTATCCATCCAAGGATTGATCCCTGGTATGGCGGTTCGCTACGCGCGTTGTTGCCATCCGTTGCCCGGGGATCAAATCGTCGGCATCGTGGCGACGGGGCGCGGCGTCACCATCCATACCCGCGATTGCCGGACGCTGTTTTCCTTCAAGGATTCCCCTGAACGCTGGATCGACGTGGGTTGGGGCGATCAGCAAGGACAAGCCGACGGCGGTCTGGTCGGACGCCTTAGCGTGGTGTTGAACAACCAGCCCAACAGCTTGGGCGCGTTGACCACCATCATCGGCAAAGGAAACGGGAACATAACCAACCTGAAGATAACCAACCGCACGACGGACTTTTTCGATCTTCTGGTCGACGTGGAGGTCAAGGATTCCCGCCATCTCACCAATATCATCGCCGCCCTGCGCGCCAACTCGGCAATAAATTCGGTCGAAAGAACCAAAGGAAGATAGATTTTGCCCTTTCTGAAAACGGGCTTGTAAAGAAGCTCTTTTGGCTCTTACGCAAAACGGAGGTGACTGACTTTACAACAGGCCGTCATTGCAAGCCGCCCCTTGGCGGCGAAGCAATCCAGACCTTATGGAGCAACGACACTGGATTGCTTCGCCGCCCGACAGCGTTCAACGCTGTCCAAACCAAAGAGTAGCGGCTCGCAATGACGGCACTTGCTGTTGCGTTTGGATGCAAAATTACCCCCCCCCGTTTTGCTTAAAAGCCATAGATATCTTGCGAAAACGATGCTGAGATAACTATCATTCGCCTTGCGCCGAATACGCAAAAGGACAGAACCATGCCGGATCCGGAAATCCAAGAACTGGCCGCGAGGATAGTCAAAGACTACTCCGAGCGCGGATTTAAACTGGCGACCGCCGAATCTTGCACCGGAGGAGCGGTGGCGACAGCTATCACAGACATCTCGGGCGCGTCGGCTGTCTTCGAGCGCGGCTTCGTGACTTACAGCAATCTCGCTAAGATCGAATGTCTGGGAGTGCCCCCGGAGATTCTGGACGAATTCGGAGCCGTCAGCGGCGAAACCGCCGAGGCCATGGCCGTGGGGGCGTTAAACGCCTCCCAAGCCTCTGTCGCCTTGTCGGTGTCCGGCATAGCAGGGCCTGGCGGCGGAATGCCTGAAAAGCCGGTGGGGCTAGTTTTCATGGGGATCGCCACCCGCGACGGGGCGATTTTTCATTATCGTTGCCTGTTCAACGGCGACCGCGCCTCCGTCAGAAGGCAAGCGACAATCGAATCCCTGAAACTCCTCGCGTCGGCGATGTGAACGACATAGTTCGCGAAATACACAGCCAAGGGATGTCATTTTGAGAAGTCACAGCCAAAGGCCGTCATGCGAGCGTCGCCCTTGCGACGCGAAGCAATCCAGAGTCATGGAGCAACGGCACTGGATTGCTTCGCGGCCTGAAGAAGGCCGCTCGCAATGACGACTAAACTCAAGGGCGACGCTCGAAACGGCACTTGCTGTTGCTTTTTGCTGCCAACTAATCGGGAAATGCTCTAGCTCATAACCACAGGCAAAAAGGGGGCTCTTACGTAAAACGGGTGGGTAATTTGGCCGCCAAACGCAACAACAATCACTGTCATCTACCCTGTTACAGTCACAAGCTGTCATTGCGAGCCG
>JAYRGC010000019.1:0-19953 GCA_041908065.1 Alphaproteobacteria bacterium
GTTTATGTTTTTTTTTTTTCATAGGCAACCCCGGGGGGTCGGGGGGTTTGGCCACCCGACCCCGCGGCACGCCAGCCAGTGTTTCTCGTGTCCCGCTGCCCCCTTCGACAAGCTCAGGATACTGCTACTATTCTTTCTTCAGCTCCAACACGGCGGCGAAAAATCCATCGGTTCCGTGGGAATGGGGCGTAAGCGACAGATAAGTCCCCTCGCCCATGGGAAGCGAAACGCCGGATATGGCGGAATTAACCAACGCCTCGGAAACCGGTATCGCGGCGAATTCGGGATGCTCCGCCAAAAAAGCCTCTATCCGGCGTTCGTTTTCCTCCGGCAAGAACGAGCAAGTGGCGTACACCAGCCGCCCGCCCTTTTTCACCAGCCGCGCCGCGCTGTCTAAAATCGCGGCTTGCAACGGCAACAAGTTTTCCAAACCGGATTTCCGCCATCTGGCGTCAGGATTGCGCCGCCACGTTCCGGTTCCCGAACACGGCGCGTCGACCAACACCCGATCATAGCCCTGCTTGTGCTTTTTCACCCAAGGATCGCGCTCGCTTTCCAGTATCCGGCTTTCGACGTTGTGGAATCCCGCTTTCCTGATGCGTTCACTTCCGCGCTTCAGCCTGCCGCCGATCACGTCGCAAGCCACTATGTGGCCGCGATTTTCCATCATGGCAGCCATGGCCAAGGTTTTTCCGCCCGCTCCGGCGCAGAAATCGACCACGCGCTGCCCCGGGCGCGGATCCGCCAGCAAGGCCACCAGCTGCGATCCTTCGTCCTGTATCTCGAGGCGACCATCCTTGAGCATGGCGATATTGTTCAAATCAGGCCTGTTCGCTATGCGGATGCCGAATGGGGAAAAGCGGCAAGCCTCGGCCTGAAATCCGCAGGCCTTCAATTCAGCCAAGGCCTCGTCGCGCTTTATCTTGAAAGAGTTGGCCCGCAGATCCAAGGCGGCGGGGCGCAAAAGAGCCGCCATCTCCTTTTTGAACGCGCCGCCGAAACGCGCGCGCAAGCCTTCCTCAGCCCAGCTTGGGCATTCGACTTCGACCGCTTCCGGCATGTCGGGATGCGCCAAGGTATGGCCGGAAAGGCTGCGGGCAAAGGCCATCTCTTTCGCCGTCAATTCCTGCGGAGCGAACTTGCCGCCGCTGCACAGCTTGGCAAAATCTTCGCCTTTCTTCCCCTCGACTAAAAGCGAATATGCCATCGCCAAGGCGACGGGAGAAATATCCGCGCCGTATTTTTCGCACCACCAGCCCAGCCTCGCCCGATGGCGCATGATGTCATAGACGTTAGAAGAAATCGCGGCGCGATCCTTCGATCCGACATAACGGCGGGCGCGGAAATAACCGCTTACGGTGGCATCCGCCGGATGGGATTGATCGCCCAAAGCCTCCAGAATTTCCAAAACCGCTTGCAACCGCGCCGAAGGGGTCATCGCGCATCCTCCGAACTTTCGCGTTTCCACCACGTCTCCAAAACAGGGCCATACAACGGGATAGCCTCCGGATGCTGCAGTCGTTCGCGCCACCACGCTATTTGATCCGCGCCTATATGGAAAAGCAGCACGGCGTAGTTTCCGGCCAGAAGCGCGGCGTCCAAACGACGGACGGCGGCGATTAAATCTTCGCGAGAAGACGCCGAAGGTATCGCCTCTATCAACGCGTCGATATTTTTATCGCGCGCTCCGGCGTAATTGCGGCTGCCTTGCTGCGAGGCCGCGTCGCTGCCCCAAAAGAAAGCCTGTTCGTTCCCGGGGGAAAGGCTGTTGAACCATTTGCCCATGGTCACGTCGAAATCGAACTCGGCCATTCGCGCTTGGAACTGCGCGCTGTCGACGACGCGAACCCTCGCCGATACGCCCAGCCGTTCCATTCCCCGCGACCACTCCAAGGCCAGCTTTTCCTCGACCGGATCGCTCAGCATTATCTCTATGGCTACCTTGGCTCCCGAAGGCGAGCGCAGCTCCTCCCCTTTCAGCTTGTATCCGGCGTTCTTCAGCATGGCCGACGCCCGCAAAAGGCGATCGCGGAAACTCTCGCCTTCGGCAGCTTCGGCCTCCCGCCCCGAATTAGCCGCCAAGTCCGAATTGGGGAAAAAACTTTCAGTCCGGCGGTAAAGGCCATGGAACAGCGAGCGGTTTACCCACTCGCCGTCGAACGCCAGCCCCATGGCCGCCCGCAAAATCGGATCCTTTAAAAGGGGGCGGCGAGTGTTGAAAATAAACCCGTGCGCCGCCTCGGTGCGGCGATGGGGAAACGTCTCCAGCAGCAAACGTCCGTCGGCGGCGGCGGGAACGTCGTAGGACATAGCCCATTTATTGGGATCCGGCTCGCGCCGCAGATCGTATTGTCCGGCGCGAAAGGCTTGCAACGCCACGGTGTCGTCACGATAGAAATCCACCCGTATCGCGTCGAAGTTGTGCAAGCCGCGCTGCGAGGGCAAATCCTTGCCCCAATAATTCGCGTCGCGGCGATAGGTTATGGATCGTCCGACCTCGAACTTTTCGACCGCATAGGGGCCGCTGCCCAAAGGTGGCCGCAATGTTGTTTTGTCGAACTCGCGTTCTTTACCCTCCCATTCGTGTTTGGGCAAAACCGGCATCAGCCCCATTATCAAGGGCATTTCCCTGTCGATGTTCCCCTTCCCGTCGCGCTTGAAGGAAAAGGCCACCCGCAAATCGCCTAGTTTTTCGGCACGTTCGACTTTGCGGTAATAGGTGCGATGGTTCGGCCTGCCCCGCTCGCGCAACACGTTGAACGAAAACAGCACGTCGTCCGCCGTCAGCTTGTGACCATCCTGCCATCTGGCGCGGGGGTCGATGTTGAACACGACGCAGGAACGATCCGGAGAAACCTCCACGCTTTCGGCCAAAAGCCCGTAAAGAGTGAAAGGCTCGTTCCAACCTCTGGCCATCAGGCTTTCGTAGACCAAGGAAAAAGTTCCGGTTATCAAACCATAGGGCGGCTTTCCGCGCACTATGAAAGGGTTGAGGCTGTCGAAGCTGCCTATCACTCCCAAACGCAATTCCCCGCCCTTGGGAGCGTCTGGATTGACGTAATCGAAATGCCGGAAATCTTCGCCGTAACGCGGCTGGCCGTGCATGGCCAACGCCCGCAACTTGGGCAAAGGATTTCCGTTCGATCCCACATCGCCGCACGAAGACGCGGCAGCGGGCAACGCCCAAAAGCAAGACGCAAGCAAGGCGAACAGGACACGGCAAAACGGCGTCATTGCGCTTCGCCTGCGGTATATCCCTTGATGCGTCCGGCCAAAGAGGCCTGAAGGAAACGGTCTATGTCACCGTCCAGCACATCTTGGGTTTGGCTGGTTTCCACGCCGGTACGCACGTCCTTGACCATCTGATAGGGTTGGAGAACGTACGAGCGTATCTGATGTCCCCAAGCTATGTCGCTTTTTTCGGATTCCAGCGCGGCTGCCGCGTCCTCGCGCTTTTTCAGCTCCATTTCGTAAATCTTGGCCTTCAGCATCTCCATCGCCTTGGCGCGGTTTTTGTGCTGCGAACGTTCCTGTTGGCACGCCACCACTATGCCGGTGGGCAAGTGGGTGAAACGCACCGCGCTGTCGGTCTTGTTGACGTGCTGGCCGCCCGCTCCGGAGGCGCGGAAGGTATCGACCTTAAGATCCTTCTCGTTCACCTCGACGTTTATCGAATCGTCGACGACCGGACTGACCGCCGCGCTGGCGAAACTGGTGTGGCGGCGAGCGTTGGAATCGTAAGGGCTTATCCGCACCAAACGATGCACGCCGGATTCGGTCTTCAACCATCCATAGGCGTTGTGGCCGCTTATTTGCACGGTGGCGGATTTTATCCCAGCCTCCTCGCCGCGAGATTCGTCCAAAAGCTCGGTCTTGTAACCGTGTTTCTCCGCCCAACGCAGGTACATCCGCAACAGCATTTCCGCCCAATCCTGAGCCTCCGTGCCGCCCGCGCCCGAGTTTATTTCCAGATAGCAGTCGTTGCCGTCGGCCTCTCCGGACAAAAGGCTCTCCAACTCCCGCTGCGCCGCCACGTCGCGCAAGGCGAACAACGCGCTTTCCGCTTCGCCGATCATCGCGGCGTCGCCCTCTCCTTCGGCCATGCCCAGCAATTCGACATTGTCGCGCAAGCCGTTCATAACGGCGCGGCAATCCGTCACCGCCTGATCCAGATGGTTGCGCTCGCGCATGATCTTGCGCGCCTTGTCAGGGTCGTTCCAAAGATCGGGGTTTTCGGATACGGAGTTCAGTTCATCCAATCTGGCTACGGCATTGTCGTAGTCAAAGATGCCTCCTCAGCAGCTCCAGCGACTTTTCAATAGCCGCCACAGCCGCCTGCACTTCAGCGCGCATGTTCTGTTTCCTTCGCAGTTAAAATAGCAACACCACCCCAGCAGCCCGCCAACGTATTGGCATCCGCCAAGAATAGCAACCGGTTTAACGTCCGCTGCGGGAACGAAGCCGCTCAGGATCCAGCGACAGGTTACGCATGATCCTAGAACTGCTGGAAATGGTGGGAATATCCGTTCCGTCGACGTTAACCACCAACCCGCTTATGTTGCCTGCGGTAAGGCTTAATTCCTTGTCCACCGGAACCCTATAGCTGTCGCCCGGGCGTAAAACCTTGGAAAAAAGCTGGTTACCGTCGGGATCAACCACCATTACCCAACTTTCTTGCTCGGCTCGCAAAACCACGCGAGGACGAACGGTATCGCCATAAACTCGACCCGATGGGGCGACTATCGCCTTGTCCGGCACGGGGGGAGCGTTTTCCGCAGCGGGAGATGGCGACGGCGTCGCCGCCGTAGGCTGCGGTTGTTGCGGCACCGTCGCTTGAACGGAAACCGACGGCGAAACGACCGCCGCAGGAGGAGAAGCAGGCGCGACAACCGACGGCCCCGACGATGTTGGCGGCTGGGAAGTCGCGGCGGATTCCTGCTCCGGAATCAAGATTGAGGAATGGGTTGGCAATGAAGGAGCCGGCAGCGAAGAAGTCGCCTCGACCTGAGAAGTCGGGGTCTGAGGTTGGAGCTGGCTCTGGGATTTTTCGCTCGCGGAAACCGGAAGCGGCGGATCGACCGGACTGCCCTCCGGCTCGGAGGAGTTGTACCACATGAGATAGATCAGAAACGCCGCGAACGCGGCTCCGGCCATCAGCATGGCCGTCGGAGCGCGCCCCTCGGAAATCGGCTGCGGCATGGTAAGCTGAGGCTTTTTCCGCCGCCCTTCCATTTCCTGACGATAAAGATCTATCGCTTCCTTGCCGTTCATCCCCAGATATTGGGCATATGACCTGATGAAGCCGATGGCGTAAGCGTCGGCGGGAAGATCGTTATAACGGCTGTTTTCCAACGCCCATAGGAAAGAGGGGCGGATGCGGAGGTAATCCGATATTTGCTCTATCGGTTCGCGCCGCCTTTCCCGCGCGCGCTTGAGAATATCGCCCAACCGCTCGCGGCGAGGCGTCGCGATCTCAGGCGCGCCGCTTACTTGCTGCGACAATGATTGTGGGAAAAACTGTTGCGCCTGCGGGGCTTCCCCCATGGATCGGGAAGTCGCCTCCACCGGATTGACCGGCCACACCGGCGCGTTCATGTGCGCGATGGCTTCCTGTTGCCCCGCGTCGTTTTCGAAAGAAGATTCCGGCGGCGCAGGCCGGCGGCGTCCCGAAGCCGTCATAACGCAATTCCTCGACTTAAACCGTGGCCTAAATGAATAAGGCCTTTTTCGCCCAAAGGCAAATCGGCGACTCCGCCGTTGCAGGCGTCTTTCATCATTTCTGTTTACCTGCGGCATTAAAATGTTCTAATGTGCGCCCCGCAAAGGCGGCAATGCTCGGCGACGGAGCCGGATACAGCACCTGCCCGCCCGCGCCCCAGTGGCGGAATCGGTAGACGCGGCAGACTCAAAATCTGCTTTCGGCAACGAAGTGGGGGTTCAAGTCCCTCCTGGGGCACCATAGGCGCGTAGCGGGAAAGCCTCGTATGACACAGCGTAAAAACAATCGCATATTTTCAGGCATGCAGCCGACGGGAAACCTTCATGTCGGCAATTATCTTGGCGCGTTGAAGAACTGGGTACGGCTGCAAGACGACTACGAATGCATTTACTGCGTGGTGGATCTGCATTCTCTCACCATTCCCCAAGACCCCGAAAAGCTGAAACGCGCGATCCGCGAAACCGCCGCCGTCTATATGGCCGCCGGAGTGGACACCGAAAAAAGCATCCTGTTCCCCCAAAGCGCGGTATCCGAGCATACCCAGTTGGCGTGGGTGTTGGGAACCCGCGCTCCCTTGGGCTGGCTCAATCGCATGACGCAGTTCAAGGATAAATCCTCCAAAGGACGGGATCTGGAGCTTTTGGGGCTGTACAGCTATCCGGTGTTGATGGCCGCCGACATCCTTATCTATCGCGCCACCCACGTTCCGGTGGGCGAGGATCAGAAACAGCACGTCGAGCTGGCGCGAGATCTGGCCATATCCTTCAACCGCCATTATGGCGTCGAGTTTTTCCCGCCGCCCGAGCCGCTGATGCTGGGCGAAGCCACCCGCGTCATGTCGCTGCGCGACGGAACCAAGAAAATGAGCAAATCGGACGAATCCGATTATTCGCGCATCAACCTGACCGACGACGCCGACGCCATCGCCTTGAAGATCCGCAAAGCCAAGACCGATCCCGCCCCTTTGCCCGACACCATAAAGGCGTTGGAGGAAAGGCCGGAGGCCGACAACCTCGTCACCATTTTCGCGGCGTTGGCCGACAAGACGCGGGCGGAGGTTTTACAGGCGCATTCAGGACAGCAATTCTCGGAGTTCAAGAAATCGTTGACCGATCTGGCCGTGGATAAAATCGCGCCCATCACCGCCAGAATGCGGGAATTCATGGCAGATCCGGCGGAAGTGGATCGCATCCTCGCGCGCGGAGCGGATCGCGCCCGCGCCATCGCCGCAAAACGCTGGAAAGAGGCGTTGGACATAATCGGCTTATGGAATCCAGCCTCTCCGCAATAGCCTATTCAGGTCTCGTCCGCAAAAATTGCGATGTTACGGCAAAGGCCGTCATTGCGAGCCGCCCCTTGGCGGCGAAGCAATCCATATCCGTTGCCACATGACTCTGGATTGCTTCGCCGCCCGACAGCGTTAACGCTGTTCAAACTAAAGGTGTGGCGGCTCGCAGACAGCCTTTGGCTGTAACTTCGCAATGACAGCCTTTGGCTGTAACTTCACAATGACGGCCTTTGGCCTTGATCAAGCCGGAGAGAGGTGACAGGGAGAGGCGGCCTTTTTCGCTCCCAAAATCGCATCCTTCAACAGATGGCGAATACCACTGCTTTCGGCTCCGTTGGGAGCTTGCGCGTTCATCTTTTCGGCCAGATCGCCGCATACCTCGGCAAAGCTTTTATCGTGGCCGGAAACCCCGTGCAAAAGCACGAAAAGCGCGCGCGGTGTCAAACCGCCCTTTTCCTCGCTCATGGCCAATAATTTCTGCCCATATTCCCATTTCATGCCATCGACGGCTGATTTCAGCTGTTGGATGCTTAGGCAATGTTCGCCGAGATACGCCCCGACGTTCATTCGCGTCTTCGCGTCGACGAATGCGGACTCAGCGGCAGGAGAAAGCGTCGCCGTTGCTGGGCTGGATTCAGGGCTGATTTCAAGCGGCGGCGAGACAGACGCCGCCGTATCGACGGCAGGAACCACAATCGCTGGAGCAGTTTTCAATGGATCTATTTTCGCATCCACCACCGCCGTTTCCGGCCTGAGAGAAAAATATCTGGCTGTCGCGCTGGCGGCGGTCGACCACCAATTCCTGACGCGATTCATGTTTTCTTGTCCTATGGCGTTGAAAACAGCCTCTCCGGCGCGACCCAACGCGGATCTTCCCACGTCGGAGGTGGCTAATTCGTACCCTGCCGACCCCAATGCGCCGAAAAACGCGCCGGTTCGCGCCGCTTTTCTAGCAGAAACGTTTTCCCCGAAGAGAGCGTTCTTGGCCGTTTGATAAACATAAGCGGCCAACCAGCTTCCAGCCAAACCTGCGGCTATGCCGACAAAAGCTCCGGCGACCGTGGACGCCACGTCGGCAGGCACGCCGCCCAGGGTCAAAATTCCGGTCGTAAGCGTCGCCGCCTTGGAAAATGCCCACGTAGCCATCGTTCGAGAAAGATAGTTTATCGCCGCGCCCAGCAATAAGCTGGCCATTTTCAGCTTCCATCCCATAGGAGCTTCGGGCTTAACTTCGGGCGTTTTTCTTTCGGCTTTAACGTTTTGCCTTTCTGGCATCTCCATAACGGTGGAATCGGCGTGAAAAACCTCCCTGATATCCCCTATCGGCCTCCAACCGCTTTTGTTTTTCTCCACAGCGGCTTTAAGCGTCGGCTGTAATTGGGGGATAAAGAACACTTTATAGGGCTTTTCCGCCTTATCGTCTTCGCGCCTTGCTTCGCGCCTATCCAAGCGCGGCTTTTTCAACAGTGCCGCGCGCAGGGCGTCGAATTCGTTGGGCGCGGCGTCCCTGCGGATCTCAAGAAACGAACTCCCCCGCATCCCCTGCAATTGGCCGGTTTTAACTACTTTATTTTGCGATATTTTCACGTTAATATCGGGAAAGTTTATTTTATCGCCATTGTCTTTTTTATCCGAAATCGACAAAAGAACGATTATTTTTTTATATTCGGCATTATATAATAAACTGGAAATGAAAGAGTTTTCTCCTTCGCCGCCTTCTAAAGAAGATAGATGTACGAATCCGTTATTTTCTGCATCGCGAACGACTCTCAGCGAATGAGGATTGATGGCATTGCCGTAAACTGCATATTGCGCGTTCATCTGTTTTGCCTTCCTTTTCAATCGATCCGGAAAAAAGGTTCCGTCTAAACCCCTACAGTGCTACCACGAATTCATTTTACTGATTTTTATAGTTAATTTCCAATACATATTAATTCTTTCATTCGCTGAAAAATTCCCGCTGAATGAGATCGAAAAATACTTGCCATGCGGTTTAAAGCTGATTTTTCGCATGGTTTATGGTACAATCGCGGCGTCGGTTCGTCCGACTATAGGGATAAACGCTTTGTGGAATAGACGCTGCGGACCCGGGGGCGGTACCCGGCGCCTCCACCAAGCCGCCTCTCAGGCGGCGGCTTGGCGGGGGCGAAATAGGATCGACGCGCGCAGTAAAGGCAACGCTTTCCCTCGGCATGATACCGCCGTTATCGGGTCACAACTACAAGTGCCAACGACAATGTTGACACTCGTGATTTCGCGATCGCCGCCTAAACTCCGCTTTGCGGATAAGGGTTAGATCGTAATCACGCGGTCCGGGGGGCACCGGGCAACAGAAGCCCCCCAATCTCTCGGAAAATCCTGAACACGCTCTCAGAGAGTTAGCCCGTCGAATTTAGCCATCATCGAGCCGGGGAAGGTTCTCTCGCCCGAGCAAACTCTCACGGGCTCGAGCATTTCACCGTTCAGCTTTTTCGCCACTGCCTCAGGATCGACGCCCTCGCCGATCAGTATGGCAAGATGGCCATCAGCGATATTCATTCTTTGGTCTATTCCGGTATCTCCCAGCTTTATAGTCATCACCTGATGACCATTGAGGCCGGAAAGCTTTCTATTTCTAGGATCTGATACATAGTTTAAAGAAACTTCTGGTTTGACTTCCACTATAAGATAATTTTCCATTTAGTCCTCCTTTTCTTTTGCTCGTCACATAACGTCTACGTTTCTAAACACAATCACAAGCTCGGACGCGCCAAACCTTTTCTACGCGCTACATAGTTTACATACGTTTGGTAATCGAAAGACGATGGCAGACTTTCCGGGGGGATCTCGCCGTTCGGCAATACCCTGTCTTGATCTCCCTTATTCCTTCCTGAGATTCTGCAGTAATCTTCCCATGTAAAACCATTTCTAGGGTCTATCATCTTATTCCTCCATCTATAAATCCGCCGTTCGCCATCGCTCCGGCGGGCGCGTTGTTCTCCGCTTTGCAATGGGCGCGGAAAACAAAAGCCCCGAGCCGGAAATAATCCGGCATGGGCGACTTACGGATATGGTGGGGGTATAAAAAAGGCCCCGCCGCATACATGGTCACCCATCAGGGACCACAGCGCGAGACCCGTAGACTACGGCAGCACCGTGGCGCTTTAGCTGTTGATAACGCGGCAGCAAGCTGCTCCTGTCAAATCCCGCGGGTTCGTCGGAAAAGGTGAACCGCTCCTTCTATCCCCCCGATGTGAGCACATTAAAAGGGGCTTTGTCAAATCGTCAGTTATCAGCCCGTTCAGCTGGGCTTCAAGGCATGTTCCATTTTAAGAACATTGCGGCGAGTAGTCGGCCTTCTTTTCGGCTGGAGAGCAAGTTGCATATGGTAATCGTCCATAACCGAAGTAAGAGCGCGCAATAAATTATAACGGCGAACTTGGGCGCGTGGCTGGAGAGCGAATCTGGGGCCGTGTCCTTTGGAATATGTCCGCACCGGATTGGCGACAGAGCCTTCCGCCGCCCGTGCCCTATCCATACGAGGATGAGATTGAAATTGCGGCAATGGGTTCAAATACGCCCGCTGCTGCGCTTGTTGCAAAACGATCCTGCTTTTGGCGGTCGGAGCCATTTTCAGTTGCGCCGCATGAAAGCGATCTAAGCCACGCGCTGAAGGCCTGAATCCTAGATGACTCCGCTGGGACGAATGCGACAATTGCTTGAGAGCGTCGTACTTGCCGGAGATTCTCCTATGAGAAGGCTTCCTTGCGCCATGTCTCGCGTCCGGCTTGGCTTTCACAGCAGGCTTCCGCGCTTCCTGTCCGTCAATGGCGTATTCGCCGGAAGCCGTCAATTTCATAACGGGCATTTCGGGAACATCCGCATTATTCCCCAACATTTCACTGGCGGCCTGACGAGAAATGTAGACAACCGGTTCTTGTTGCACGTCACCCATAACAGCCCCCTATTTACCAAGACCGAGCCAACCGCGCGCGCGGACCAACCAGCCGAACGACAGCCAATACAAGCCCAACCTAGCACATTACGATTAAGGGATGTTTAACGTTTTTTGATTTTTCGTGAAAAATCGCTGCTGGCGGAAATTGGCGGTCACCACTTGTCGTTCCTTACCTTGTCGACGACGTATCCGGCCCCTGCGCCAACCGCGCCGCCTATCGCCGCGCCGCAGGCCACGCAGCCTCCGGTGACGACGGTTCCGATAGCCCCGACCGCGACTCCGGCGACTCCGCCGGAAAGTACGCTTTGCTGGGTAGAGTTCATCTCGCTGCACCCGCCTACGCCGATAAGACAGGCCAAAAGCGCTCCGACGCGGACCGGCTTGGCGGCAACCATATTCATAACCATCGTTTTTCCTCCTTCTTTCTTTAGAGTGATCAGGTTTCAGCAGAAACGTCGAATCGGTCTTTGGCCGCCCGCATCGCGCCGAATATCGCCGCCGGATCCCCGTCTTGCGCGTGGAAACCGTTGCGAACCAAAGATGCCACGAACGCTTTGTCGTCGGCGCGCAAGAACGGATTGAGCTTTTTTTCCAGCCCCAATTTTACCGGAATCGTAGGCTTTGCGACGCGGCGGAGCTTTATCACTTCGTCGAATCGCCGCCTAAGCTCCGGATTCTGGTTGTCCAAGGCCAAGGCGAAATGCGCGTTCTTTTCGGTGTATTCGTGCGAGCAATAGACGTCGGTGTCGTCCGGCAACGCCCGCAAAGCCAAAAGGGAAGCCCACATCTGGGCGGCGGTTCCCTCGAACACCCTCCCGCAGCCTAAAGAAAACAGCGTGTCGCCGCAAAACAAGGCCTTGAGTTGAGGAAAATAGTAAGACACGTGGCCGACGGTATGCCCGGGAGTTCCGATGACGGTTCCGCGCAAATCGGAGAACGTAACGGTATCGCCGTCGTCGACGCCGCGAGCCACGCCGTTGATCCGGTTTTTCTCCTTTATCGGCGCGATCACCGGCGAGCCGTATTCACGTTGAAGCGCAGCGTTTCCGCCCACATGGTCGCTGTGGTGATGGGTGTTCAGGATCAACGACAAATGAACATCCCGCTCCTGCATCGCGCGGCGCACCGGCGCGGCCTCCCCGGGATCTATCACCATCGCCAAGCCAAGATCGCTGTCGCTTATCGCGAATATGTAGCTGTCGGTAAGCGCGGGTATTACGTCTATTGAGAATCCCATGTCCAAGCTTCTCCCGATTCAAGAGATTGCCTAAACTCGCACGAACCATGCTAACATGAAGTTAATGAGCTTGGACGTTGTGGATTTAAGGGAATTTTACGCCAGCCCGCTAGGAGCCGTCGTAAGGCGTCTTCTGAGAGAGCGGCTTTCCCGCGTTTGGCCGGACGCGCGCGGCCTGAAAGTCATGGCCGTCGGCTATGGCGCGCCGTTTTTGCGGCCTTGGCTGGATGAAGCCTCCGCAGTTCTTGCCGCCATGCCCGCGAACCAAGGGGCTACCTACTGGCCGCGCGAGGGTAAAAACGTCTCGTTCCTCGTGGATACTCACAACCTGCCCCTGCCCGACGAATCGGTCGATCGGATAGTTTTCATCCATTCTCTGGAGAACTCGGGGGATCCGGAATCCATGCTGCGAGAGGCTTGGCGCGTCCTGAAAAGCGACGGACGCCTGCTTGCCATTGTCCCGAACCGGAGGGGAGTTTGGGCGCACGGCGATCGCACGCCTTTCGGGATTGGCAGGCCTTATTCGTCATTTCAAATCAAGGATATGCTGCGAGACCAAGGGTTTTTGACGATTAAGGTGCGGCGGGCTTTGCATTTTCCTCCTTGGCATTTCGGATGGATGCTCGCCTTGGCCGCAGGACTGGAGAAATATGTCGGGTTTATTTACAGCGGATTTGGCGGCATTTTGCTGGCCGAGGCCGAAAAAAGGGTCTACGCCCCGCTGTTAATAGGCTCCAAGTCCATAAAAGGGCGGCGATTGACGGTCCCATTGCCAATATCGGCCAGAAATACTTATAGGCCGTCATTGAAATGACTTGTGTTAAAAACGATAAACGCATATAAGACCACGCTTGTGGAACGTCCTCGGCGGGTTTGGCGTCGGCGGGCGGGTATGTCTTGTTTGCCTTAAGTCTAAGATAGGATGGTGCGAAATGGCTCGTGTATGCTCAGTTACCGGTAAAAAGCCGCTTTTCGGCAATAATGTAAGCCACTCTAACCGGAAAACCCGCAGACAGTGGAAGCCCAACCTGCAGCTTTGCTCGTTCCCGTCCGAAGCCTTGGGGACGATGATCCAACTTCGCCTGACCGCCAACGGAATCCGTACGGTGGAACATAACGGCGGACTGGATGCATGGATAATGGGGCGCAAGCCGTCGACGCTGGACGAAGACGCTCAACGCGTCCGCAAGCGCGTAGCCAAGGCGATGGCCGAGGGAAAAAAGGCGTGACGCAACGCTTGTTAACGAAACAATCTAAACACGAATCTGTCAGGGATTAAGGCCATGGCCAGCAAAACTAAAAACGACATCAAATTGGTAAGCTCAGCCGGAACGGGATTTTTCTACGTCACCAAGAAAAACCCCAAGAACAACACCAAGAAGCTCGAGCTGAAGAAATACGATCCCCGCGTCCGCAAGCACGTGGCGTTCAAAGAGGGCAAGATAAAGGAAGCCAAGAAGTCCTAAGCGGCTCTTTAAATCGGCCATTACGCAAAACAAATAGCTGTCATTTGAGAAGTCACAGCCAAAGGCCGTCATTTTGACGCATACGGCCAAAGGCCGTCTTTTTGAAATACAGCCAAAGGCTGTCATTTTGAAGTCACAGCCAAAGGCTGTCATGCGAGCCGCCCCTTGGCGGCGAAGCAATCCAGTGCCACAGGCGCAACGTCTCTGGATTGCTTCGCCGCCCTAAGGCGTTCAACGCTGTCCAAACCAAATCATGGCGGCTCGCAATTACGACACTTGATGCTGCTGCAGACATTGCAAGCTGTTGCCGTCACTTGTCCAACGAGCGGTACTTATCCAAAAATCCTCTGAACATATCCACTTCGCCCATCTTGGATTGGGCGGCGGCGATGTCGCGCATTTGAACGGCCTTTTCCGGACGGGTAAGAACGCGGAAAGTGTCGCTTTGCTGGGTTCCGGCCATGGCCGCTCCGAAATCGATGGCCAGCTTACCTAAACCATCGGTATCGCCCGACAAAGACATGGCCACGGCGCAATTCACCAGCCATTGCGCTTTTTCATCTGACAATGTTTCCCCCGCCGCCGGAGGTGCGCCCGCCAAATCCCTCAACACAGCGGCGGCGTCGGTCCATTTCTGGGCGCGCATGGTTATGTCGGCCTTCAAAGTCCGCGCCGCCACGCTGTTGTCGTTCTTAAGCAAGGCCAGCGCGTCTTCGTGCTTGTCCTGCTCGGAAATAGCGCGAGCGCGCAGCAGAATCCGCTCTTCCCGCAGGCTTTCCGGCATGGCTTGCATTTCGCTCATTTCCAACGCCGCGATGGCGGCGGCGGAGTTGCGATCCAAAAGCCTTATGGCGGCAAGACGCGCCCCCATTCTGGACTTGCCCTCGGGATCGGCGGCGGTTCTGACCAGCCCCTCCAAAAGCGTCGCCGCTTGCTCTAACAAGTCGACTTCCACCAGCCGTTCCGCCAAGTTCACGCCGACCAAATCTCCGCCAGCCCCCTTCGGCATCAGGTCGTGATATTCCTGATAGAGCGACAACGCTTCCATCGGCGGCATATTTTTTCCGGCGTCGGTGGAAAACACGTTGCGGAAAGCCGTTTCCATTTCAGCCCTTATCTGCTTGGTCAACTCGCCATTAGGAAACAGGCGTGTCGCTTGGGAAAGAATGGCCAGTCCGGACTTGAAATCTCCGGCTTCGATGTAAAAGCTCCCCAAACGGTGCAGAATGTCCAATTCCAAATCGTCGCCGCGCCAAGCGAAACGCAATCCTTCCAGCCTGTCGGCGGCCTGTCTGGCGGTTATGGAATGCGTAGCCACGCCCAAATCAGTCAAGGCCAGCTCGGCACGTATTTTGTAGAGCCTATCGCGGGAGCGGGCGGTTTCGCGCCACAAGCTGGCCGCCGATTCGGCGCGTCCGGATTTGACGCTCATCACTCCGCGCAAATATCGGATGGCCGGATAGACCTCATCCAAGTGAGGGTTCGTTTCCATACGATCCAGCCATTCAGCCGCCTCCCTATCCTTGCCCATGGCGATGGCGGATTCCACTGACAAAACCTGAAACCGCGAATGGAACGGTTCTGGATACGCGGCCAACACCTGCTCAGCCACGTTGAACTTTTCCTCGGCGGTCTTCCAATCCCGCAACCGCGCGGCAGCCACCGCCCGCCATAATTCGATCTCCGGGCTGTATCCTATCTCCGGATCCTCCAGATCGTTGAGTCCCTCGGCAGGATGGTCTGCCAATATTCTCGCCGCGCCGCGCAAGGCCAAGAAATCGGCGTGCGTGGCCAAATCGGGAACCTGCCGCGCCAACATGAAGAGCATGGAAAGAGCCTCGTTGCCCATGCCGTATGTGAAATAAAATCGAGCGAGATCCAAACGAGCGCGATTGCGCTCCATCTCCGGAACATCGACGATGGTCTGCATCAACCGCTGCCGCGCCGCGGTAAATGTCTCGTTGGGTTTGCCGCGCCACGTCGCGAAATCGAACAGTGTCTTTCCTTGCGATGCCAGCTTGGCGCGCTTGGAGGATTGCTGTTGCGCTCCGGTGTCTGACGACGGCGACAACAATAGCCCCCCGTCGGCCGTCACCTCCGCCCCGTCGGAAATGGAGCGCATCACGACTTTTTCATGGAAAGGCTTTATCACCAGCCCTTGCGAGGAGGAAATGACCTCGAAATCCGTCAATCTCCGCGCCGCGCCGAACGCCGAAGCCTGGCGCAGCGGCATGACGATCAGGTCGTCTCCCACCACCGGATCGTTAAAGCGAACCGGATCCGGCAGATTGGAAACGGGCAACATAACCCGAGCCCCCAACGCATAGTCAGGCTGGACTATTAGATCGGCGGAAGCGTAAGGCTCCACCCTCCCCCGTCCGGCCATTATCCGCCACGCCGTGCCGGAAAGCCCGACGCTGATGAAAACCCCATTGGGAATCGCGAAACGGTATCCGCTGTTGCGGGGAAGATCCAAAACCTCCGCCTTGACTTTGATTTTCGCTCCGTTCGCCAGCTCTTCCAAGCTCATGGTTATCTTGCGATCGAATATAATGGTGCAATATCCGCCGCGAACGAACGCCGCCAAGCCGACAGCCATTTTGGGATCAAGACTGAGAAGCATTTCGTGAGAAAATCCGATTTCGGGAAATCCCTCAAGGTTCCGCGCCGCCTGCCGCAACGGCAAAACCACGGTCGGATTCGGGGTAGCCGTCAGAACCTGATGCTGTTCCTCCGCTTTGAGTTTAACCGGCGAAGGATCGCCGCCGCCAACAGCGGCTTTGTCGCCCGATAACGGGGCGTCTACGATAACTGCCGACGACGGCGCAGGGGCGAGCGCATCCAAAACCGGAAAAGGTTCGGCCTCGGATTCCGGCGGATTTTTATTGGCATCGGCCATATCCTTGGCCGGTTGGGACAAGGCCTTGGCGGTTTTTTCTTGAACAGGCTTTTTCGCCGTGTTTTCCGGCGCGACCGGCGCGACGGAAATGGCGGCTGGTATGGCGGCCTCCGACGCCGGAGGGCCGAACACGTCTATGACAATCGTTCGTCCTGCGGCGGAATCCTTTATCGTTGCCTGAGGAGAAACGTTAAACAGCAGAATCTTCCCTCCCTCCAGCGAAGATTTATATTTTATCCGCCCTAATTTAGATGAGGAAAAAGATCTTTCGTTGAAGGAGATCGGGGAGAAAAACTCCACCGACAAAGCTGCCCCGTCCCTTTTCACCTCGTGCCTGACGCCGGATGGCTTGTCGATGGCTATGCGATCGAAATTGGGGTGAACGCCAAACCTTATCGCGAGCGCGCCCCCTGACTTCTCGGCTTCCGCCGACGCGCCCCAAGAAGACGCGGAAAATCCTCCCGCGCCGCAGGCCACAAGAATAACGGCCACGCCGATGGTTAACGCAAAGCGCATAGGAAGCTGTTAGGATTGAGAAGAATGAGGGACATGGAATCCGGACAGGCAGGGAATCGACGGCGACGCGGAGATTCGCCGCGCCATAGCCAATATACTATCAGTCAACCGGTTATCGCAAAATAAAGAGCAGGGCATAGTTATATTTTAGCTCTTGCCCAAAATGGATGGGTATTATCTTTCAAAAAGAGCCGTCATTGCGAGCCGCCTCTTGGCGGCGAAGCAAACCAGTGCCGTTGCGCCTATGACTCTGGATTGCTTCGCCGCCCGACAGCGTTAACGCTGTCCAAACCGAAGAGTGGCGGCTCGCAATGACGGCCTTTGGCCATAACAGGTCAGATGACGGCCTTTGGCTGCGCTTATCCGCAAAATTGCCCGCCTGTTTCAAATAGCCTTAACAGCCAGATAACCGCGCTTGTTTGCGCCGCCGATGGATATGCGCGCAAAACGCGGCGAACGCGCAAAGCGAGAAAAACGACCATAATGGGATTTCACCATGCTCGGAAAAGAAAGTGCGCTCGGAGGCGGGGAAGGGCAGATTTCCGTCCACATATCCACTTTCGTCAGGCCGCTTTTGCGCCACTGTTCGGCCATAGGCGTCGATTATCGCAGTAAAGCCTTTATTCGCCACCCGCAATAACGGCATGCCCTCCTCTATCGCCCGCAATCTCGCCATCTCCAGATGCTGGTATGGCCCTATGGTGTTTTCGAACCAAGCGTCGTTGGTGATGTTCAAAAGAAAGCGAGGGCGATCGCCCTTCTCCGCCACGTCGCCGGAAAATATGGATTCATAGCAAACCAACGGGCTGAATGGAGGCAGAGCCGGCACGCGCATGGTGTAAGGTCCGACGCCACCGGAGAAATCGCTACCCACCAAAGAAGTAAGCCCCTCCGGCAACAATCTCCGCAACGGCATGTATTCTCCGAACGGAACCAGATGGAACTTGTCGTATCCAGCTATCAGATTGGCCTTGCCGTCTATCGCCACCACCGAGTTATAGTAATTCGTCAAGCCGCCTTCCAAGCGTTCCCTGCGGATGGAGCCGGTTATCAGAATTGCTTCTTTCGGCAACGCTGCGGCTATCTCCCGCCGCCTTGCGAGGTTTTCAGCTAAATAGTATGCGCTGGCCGTCTCCGGCCATATGACGTGGGTCGGCGGCGAAGGATTATCTTCAGCCCCTTCCCCGCCAGACAGCGACAACAGCGAGCGGAAAATCCCTTCGCGCTCCTCCGCCTTCCACTTGTCGCCTTGGTTGACGTTCGGCTGCACGAGGCGGAACCTGATTCCTTCCACGCTTCCCAAGACTTCCGCATCCCCAAGGCGATGATTTCCCCATATCGCGGCCACTGCGAACAATCCCACGAAAGCCGCGCATAAGACTGCGGAAAATGGCGAGAAAACGCGCCTGCCTTCCGCGCCGCAACCGGAGGAAGATAGAACAAAAGCAGGCAATACGGCGGCTATAGCCATCGCCAAGGTCAATCCATATATCCCGAAAACGCTGGTCGTTTGCAAAATCGGCAACGACGCGCTCCAGACGTGTCCCAAGAGATTCCACGGAAAGCCGGTGAACAAATGCCCGCGCCCGTAATCGGCCAGAAACCACAACAAGGCGAAGACCAAGGCTCCGTCCCAACGGGCAAGGCCGAATCTCCACGCGACGGAGGATGCAAGTCCGTAATACAGGGCGAACGCCGCCGGCAATCCGGCGGCGGCCAACGGCACAGCCCACCAAAAACTGGCTATGTCGACGAACATCGACCCCGCCGTCCAGTGCATTCCCGCCACCATGCAACCGAAGGCGAACATCCAACCGACGGCAAACGCTTCCCGCGCCGACTCTGCCCCGCGCAGGATAAAGATCAAAGCCGGAAGGCATAGCCACGGCATGAACGCCAGACCGAACGGCGGGAATCCCAAAGCCATCGCCGCGCCGGCCATCGCCGCCGCGCCGTGCCTGCGCCACCCCGAAAGAGAGCGTAAAAACTCCTCGCCCCGAGCGTAATACGCGGATAGCCCAGCCGACATGCCCATGCCCTAAGCCGCCATCGCGTTTCGCCGTTGTCTGGCTTCCTGCTTGGCCAACTTGGCTTTCAACTCCGTCATTTCAGCCCGCAGCGCGTCGCATTCCGCCTCCAGATCGCGCCCGCCACCCCGCGCTCGATGCAAACCGTCGTGAAAGGAAGACGCGTCGGCGGCCATGCGATCGGTCAAGCGATTGATAAAACCGATAACCCGCGCCGCCGGAGCCGCGAACGGCCCCAAGACCGACAGAAACTCGTCGGAAAGATCGATGGATTCGCGATCCAAGGTATTGCGAAGAGCCACAATAACCGCGGTATCGCCGCTTATCACAAGCTCGCGGGAGAAAAACAGGGCGTCGCCGTCCGTCCGTCCTTCCAGCATGTTTATCAACGAAGCTAAGCTGCCCTTTATCGTGGCGTGCGGCTTGTCGTTCCCTGCGGACGAAGCGGAAAGCAAGGAAAGATTCGACCTACCGCCGCCCATGGACAAAACGAATCTATGCGGCAAATCCGTGGTTTCCACCAGCACGACAGCCGGTTTCAAGGCGGCCAAATTGCGGAAAAGCCGTGGATGGTTGCCCTCCATACGGCGCATCACCGCCGCCAAAGACCGTTCCAAGGCCGAGCTAGGCATCATCGCCATTGCCGCCCGCATAAGGGGAATGGGCAAAGCGGGATTTTCTTCGTGTCTGTTCATTTCAAAGGCCGTTTTTATGTCGACTACGCGGAGACTATCAGAGCATGGACTGGCCTGACCAGAGCATTTCGCTGTTCAAAGATTTGAGATATTACGCAAAACAGGTGGGAATAAAGCGCCGACATTGCGAGCCGCCCCTTGGCGGCGAAGCAATCCAGTGCCGTTGCTA
>JAYRGC010000020.1:0-51847 GCA_041908065.1 Alphaproteobacteria bacterium
AACGGGTGGGGGGGGGCAACCAATCCCTGCGCGTTGGCCATAGGCCCCGGGTTGGCTCCGCCGCCAAGGGGCGGCTCGCAATGACGCTTGAATCCAAGAGGCAGCTCGCAATGACTATAAGTTTTTTATCGCAGAGCAGGCGAGGCGGTCGGCGCGTTCGTTTTCAGGATGGCCGTCGTGGCCGCGCACCCATTCCAAGCGCACCTCGTGACGCCCTATGGCCGCTTCCAGCCTTTGCCACAGATCGATATTTTTAACCGGTTTGCCGTCGGCTGTTTTCCAGCCCTTGGCTTTCCAGCCTTTGATCCACTTGGTTAGGCCGTCCTTGAGATAGCGGCTGTCGGTGACCAGCCGCGCCTTTACCGGACGTTTGAGGGATTCCAAAGCCATTATCGCCGCCATCATCTCCATGCGGTTGTTGGTGGTCATGGCTTCGCCGCCGGAGATTTCCTTTTCGCTTTCGCCATAGCGCAGCACTGCTCCCCAGCCGCCCGGCCCCGGATTGCCGCTACAGGCTCCGTCGGTGAATATTTCCACCTCGTCGCCGGAGGAATGAGAAGATAGTCGCGTCATGCCGCCAACCCGTACGCCGAGGCGTTGGATACTTGCTGATGAAATTCCAACCGCGCCAGATATTCCACCGGATTTTTGACCGTCACCGTCGCGCCATCAACCCGATTAAGCCAGTCTTGCAGGCGCGACAGAAGGAATCTCATGCTGGCGGCGCGAGCGAGGACCGGCATCGCCGCTATCTCCTCCTCGTTCAGCTTTCGCGCCGAAGAATATCCGGAAAACAGGGCGCATGATTTGGTCAGGTTGAAGGCCGAATTATGTTCGAAACACCATGCGTTCATGGCGATGGCCAGATCGTAGGCCAGATAGTCGTTGCAGGCGAAATAAAAATCTATCAATCCGCCTATAGAGCCGTCGTCGTCGAACAGCGCGTTGTCGGGGAACATGTCGGCGTGAATGATGCCAGTGGGAAGCCCGCCCGACGGCCATAGCGTTTGTATCCGCTCCATTTCCGCACGCATTTTATTGCCCAGCTCGGTTCGCACGTCGTCGGCTCCCGAAAGGCATTCGGCCATCATGGCCGGCATTGCCCGCGCTCCCATGGAATTGGGGCGTGACATGGGAAAATCGGCTCCGGCGTTGTGCATTCGCCCCAGTTCCCGCCCCAGCTCGTGGCACATGCGCGGGGTTATCGCCGATGGCACGGTTCCGGCCAAAAGCGTCACTATGGCGGCGGGCTTTCCGTTCAGCGTCCGCAGGGGTTCGCCGTCGTTGCCGCGCACAGGTTTGGGACAAGAAACCCCGCGTTTGGCCAAATGCTCCATCAACGCGATGAAAAACGGCAGATCCTTGGGATTCGTCCGGCTTTCGTACAGCGTCAGGACATAGCGTCCTTCGTTTGTGGTTAGGAAATAGTTGGTGTTGGAGACCCCGCGCCTGATGGGAACCAGCTCCACCAGATCGCCGATGGAGTACTCGGCCAGAAACGATCCGGCTTCTGCCTCCGTCACTGTGGTATATACTGCCAAGCCAACCCCCATCGAATTTTCGAAAAACAGGTTAGCTATAGCCCCATGAAGCTCGCGCCGCAATTACCGATAATCGTTTTTCTGGCGGCGGCGATTTTCGCCTTTCCGTCCGATAAAGCGCGCGCCGCCGAGATAACGGCTATTCGCGCCGTTTCCGCCGACGTGTTGGCGGCGGAGGATGCGGGTGGACGGAAAATCCTGTTGCGGCTCGACGGCATTTGGCCGCCCGAAGGGCGCGAGGCGGGGGAAAAGGCTCGGCAAGCGTTGGAGAATCTGGCCTCGGGGCGGGAAATAATCCTGAAGGACGCGCAGGGCGAGGATCGCCATGGCCGCATATCCGCGCAAGCCTATCTGGCCGATGGCGGAACGCATTTGCAAGCGGCGATGGTGGAGGCGGGGTTCGCCGCGGCTTCGGGCTGTTTGCTGCGCGATGCCGAGGAAAAGGCCGTGGCCGCCAAGGCCGGATTGTGGGGAGAAGGCGGGCTATCCTATTTGACGCCTAATGAGATAGCGGCGAACGTGGCCGCTTACGACGGTCGCATGGCGATAGTGCGCGGCGAGGTCAAGTCGGCATCCCGCATCAGAAACCGAGTCTATTTGAATTTCGGCGACGACTGGCGGCGCGATTTCACCGTCGAAATCGCGGCCAAGAACCTGAAGTTTTTCAAGAATGCCGGAACCGATCCCCTGTCGTGGGGCGGAAAAGTCGTCGTGGCTCGAGGCGTCGCCCAAAAACGCGCCGGAATATCCATGGAAATTTCCGAGCCTTGTCGGGCATGGAGGTGAAAACGGGCTGTTACGCAAAACGGATGGATAATTTTGCATCCAAACGCAACAGCAAGCACCGTCATTGCGAGCCGCCTCTTGGCGGCGAAGCAATCCAGAGTCACGAGGCGCAACGACTCTGGATTGCTTCGCGTCGCAAGGGCGACGCTCGCAATGACGGCCTTTGGCCGTAGACCTAACAATGATGACGGCCTTTGGCCGTATACTTGGCAATGACGGTCGCTTTGGGTGGGGATTCTCAATGGCGACGCTTGTTGGCGATCACATCCTCATGCAGAGTTTGTATACGCTTCCCCCGGAATATCCGCTGGAATCCGCGGCTTGAGCCGGAGCCAGTTCCGCGTCGATAGCCCCGGTGGTGGCGCGGATGGAACCCGAGCTGTGCTGGCCGTCGTCGAGGCGGGTGTCGATGGTTTGCGCCGCGTCGGCGGGAACGTTGTTCAAGCATAGCACCGTTCCCGACATGGCGTAGTCTCCGCTGAACGCGCCGTTTTGGATGCCGTATATGCCGTTGAAAGGATTGGGCGGCTGGATGGCGTTTTCGGTGTCGCCCACCTGATTCTTCACCAATCCGGCGGCGCGCAAGTGCGACCAGACCAAACGGCTTTCTCCGGCGGGAGGGGCTGTGGATTCCGTGTCGAAAGAGTTTGCGGTTCCGATGCTGCCGTTGCCTTGTCCATCGGCATAGGCCTTGCCGTCGGGGAATCGGGTTCCGGCTTTGTTGTCGTCGCCGGGCAACGCGCCGTAGTTTTGGCTATAGACCTGAATCTGTCCCTGATACGACTGCATCGCGTTTATTGCGCTGGTTATTCTGGCGTTCTGGATTATCTGCTGTCCGGTAAGGACGCCGCCGATAATAAGGCCGATTACCACCAGAACCACGGAAAGCTCGATAAGGGTGAAGCCGTTTTCGCTAGGCTTGTTCAGGGATTGGCGCATCTGTTCTAACTCCTTGGGTTTGGTTTGTTAAATTTCAGCGAACGCGGATCGTCATAGTAACGGTCGTAAAGATCCCGATCGGCCTCGTCGGGTTTAGCCTGCTCCATGATAGTGGCTCGGAGCAATATTACCAGCTCGCTGGTGGAGCTGTCGTTGGAGCGGGATTTGACTAGGTTGCCGATAAGGGGGAGCGAATCGAACATCGGCAATCCTTTATCCTCGTTCTCCGACGAATCTTGCATCAAGCCGCCAAGCACCGCCACTTCGCCGGAGTTGATTTGCAGCACCGAATCCATCTCTCTCACCGCCAAAACCGGTATCTGCGATTTTACCGGAGAGGATACTCCCGCGCTGGCGGCGTTAAGGCCGATCGAGGGATCTTCGACGCGGCTTACTACCCGCGATATGGTGGGGCGCAACGTCATAGTTATGCGTCCGGTTTCCAGATTGATGGCCGGTTGCACCGTCATCACCAATCCTACCGGAACCGTGCGCGGCGTGCTGGAGAACACCGGAGAGCCGGATACGAGTATTCCGGAATGGCTTAGCATGGTAGGAAACTGCGCCGAAGTCAGGAAATAGACTTCGTTGCGGGCGACCTTCAAGACGGCGGTTTGGTTGTTCAACACCGTAAGCCGAGGCGAAGAAAGTATCCTCGTGGTTCCGAAGGTTTTCACCAAATTGAGGATTCCGGCGAAGTCGCGATTGTCCAGCGAGGCGGTGAACATGCCTTCGGCGGCGGTGGCTGGAGTAAGAAATGGCGCGCCCGCGCCTGTTGCGCCGAAATTGGCGGCGGCGTTCACCGATCCGTTGAAAAGGCTGCGCCAGTTGATGCCGCTTTGAAATCCTTCGGACAATTCCACCTCGACCACGCGGGCTTCGATAAGCACTTGCGCCGAGGCTTTGCGCTTGAGGCGATCCAGATACTGCTTCGCCGCCTCGTGTTGGCGGGAATTGGCGGAAACCGTGACCATTCCGGCTTGGCGGTCGATGCTGAAGCCAAAGCGATGGCTTTCCGATGAGGGCGATTGATCGGCGGAGTTTTTGGACGGGTTTTCCCCGTTTCCGATCGTCGGCGCGGGCGAGAATGACGCGGACAACAGCTTGGCCAGCGATTTTTCCAGCTCAGCCCAAAAGTCGGCGTCGGATTCGCCGGATATTTTCGCGGTCGAGTTGTTGTCGGAAACCCCGCCCGAACTCGCCGACGAATTTTTCCCTCCGCTTCCGGCGGAAACGTCGACGTCGAACACGTTGGTGGAGATGGCGACTTCGCTGGTCGAACGCCGCGAAAGGCTGGGATAGTCCACGGCGTAGGTTTTGGTATAGGGGTGATCCAACTCGATGCGTATGAAGTCTCCGTCAACGCTGTAACGCAATCCGGCTAAGGCGCACAAACGCTCAAGAACCTTGGAAAACGGCTGGTTGTGAGCGGTGAATATCACTCCGCCTTTGATGCGCGGGTCTATCTCCAGATTAAATTCGCCGTCGCGCCCCAGATCCATCAGGATTTCCCGCAACGGCACGTCGTCGGTCACCGATATGCTTACGGTTCTTTCTAATTTAGGGCGTCGCGCCGATTTTTCGGCATCGGCGGGAAGCTCTGGAATCGGCGGCGGAGTTTCCCTTTTCGTTTCCGTGGCGCGCGGCGCGTTTTTGTCGCTGCCGCGTTCGCGCAACGCCAGATAATCCTTGCGATCCAGATCTCCCGCCGGATCTATCTTGTCTGGAGGAAACGTCGCCGCGCATCCCGAAAACAGCAGGCATGCCGCCGTTAAGGTTAACGCCCCAAGGGGCTTGCGCGGCGGCTGAATCGTTGGGAAATACTGCTTTTTCACAAGACAGACCCGTTGTTATGCGAGGGTTTATCGTAAGCGCGAAGGATGGCATTGCGGCCTTGTTCGCGCAACGGCGTCTACCCCATTCCGATGGGGCGATTGCTGTCAAGAAAAAAATTTTAACCAAAAGTCATTTTTTCTCTGGACAAGCGTTGGGCAGGGGGATAGGTTGCGTCCTGTCGGATGTCTTCTGATTTTCCGGCGGTTGTCTTGTTGACACTGTTTCATAGATAGTGCTAAACGAGATTACGGCTTCGGTTGGCGCCTTTGTTTTTGAGTGTGGCGTTGGTCTGGGCTTCTTGGACATTGTGGATATGGATAGAGAAGGGATGCGCAGGCGGCGGTCCGTGATGGGCTGCTTTTGGTTTCTGGTTTCGGCCAGAGATCGGCGCAGCTGGTCTTGGTGTCGTTAGCCGTCGGTGACGAAGCAATTCGTTTCGACAGGCTTTCGGTTTTGCCGTTACGCATCCTATAGATAACGACAGGTTCGATATAGCCTCGTTATGCCGCCGAGCGATCGGTTGCGTAGTGGGGCAGTTTTGATACCCTCGATCATATAGGCTTTGCTTTCGGCAAGGCTAAGTGGATCCGTTGTACAAGCGGATCCAGTTCAACTTGAGAGTTTGATCATGGCTCAGAACGAACGCTGGCGGCAGGCTTAACACATGCAAGTCGAGCGGGCGCAGCAATGCGTCAGCGGCGCACGGGAGAGTAACGCGTGGGAACCTACCCTTTGGCTCGGAATAACGTCGGGAAACTGACGCTAATACCGGATAAGCCCTCCTCCTTAGTTGGGGGCGGGGAAAGATTTATCACCATTGGATGGGCCCGCGTTGGATTAGCTAGTTGGTGGGGTAACGGCCTACCAAGGCTACGATCCATAGCTGGTCTGAGAGGATGATCAGCCTCACTGGGACTGAGACACGGCCCAGACTCCTACGGGAGGCAGCAGTGGGGAATATTGGACAATGGGGGAAACCCTGATCCAGCCATGCCGCGTGAACGATGAAGGCCTTCGGGTTGTAAAGTTCTTTTGGCAGGGACGATGATGACGGTACCTGCAGAATAAGCTCCGGCTAACTTCGTGCCAGCAGCCGCGGTAATACGAAGGGGGCTAGCGTTGTTCGGAATTACTGGGCGTAAAGGGCGCGTAGGCGGTTCCGCAAGTCAGGTGTGAAAGCCCAAGGCTCAACCTTGGAATTGCATTTGATACTGCGGTACTTGAATTCGGGAGAGGTGAGTGGAATTCCCAGTGTAGAGGTGAAATTCGTAGAGATTGGGAAGAACACCCGTGGCGAAGGCGGCTCACTGGACCGACATTGACGCTGAGGCGCGAAAGCGTGGGGAGCAAACAGGATTAGATACCCTGGTAGTCCACGCCGTAAACGATGTCAACTAGCCGTTGGTCTTTTATAAAGATTAGTGGCGCAGCTAACGCATTAAGTTGACCGCCTGGGGAGTACGGCCGCAAGGTTGAAACTCAAATGAATTGACGGGGGCCCGCACAAGCGGTGGAGTATGTGGTTTAATTCGACGCAACGCGAAGAACCTTACCGGCTCTTGACATGGGAAGTATGGGTCTGAGAGATCAGATCCTTCAGTTCGGCTGGCTTCCACACAGGTGCTGCATGGCTGTCGTCAGCTCGTGTCGTGAGATGTTGGGTTAAGTCCCGCAACGAGCGCAACCCTCATCTTCAGTTGCCACCAGGTAAGGCTGGGCACTCTGAAGAAACCGCCGGTGATAAGCCGGAGGAAGGCGGGGATGACGTCAAGTCCTCATGGCCCTTACGGGCCGGGCTACACACGTACTACAATGGTGGTGACAGTGGGCTGCGAAAGCGCGAGCTGGAGCTAATCCCCAAAAGCCATCTCAGTTCAGATTGCACTCTGCAACTCGAGTGCATGAAGTTGGAATCGCTAGTAATCGCAGATCAGCACGCTGCGGTGAATACGTTCCCGGGCCTTGTACACACCGCCCGTCACGCCATGGGAGTTGGTTTCGTCTGAAGTCGGTGCGCCAACCGCAAGGGGGTAGCCGACCACGGGGAGGTCAGCGACTGGGGCGAAGTCGTAACAAGGTAGCCGTAGGGGAACCTGCGGCTGGATCACCTCCTTTCTGGAATCCGAGGGCATGAATCCTCTCACGGGGTTTCTCTTTGGATTTTAGTATAGATGCCAGTTCTTCGTGTCCGCTTGCGGGCATGTCGAGCCGGCCGCCGTCGGCGCATCCCTTCTCCGGAAACCAGATCAGATGACAGCGGGCAGTTTCAGAGGTAGTTTTCTGCCTTCTGATGCCTGTCCTCTGTATTCTGATTGGGCTTGTAGCTCAGCTGGTTAGAGCGCGCGCTTGATAAGCGTGAGGTCGTAAGTTCAAATCTTACCAGGCCCACCACTTTTTCAAGCGCGAGAGTTCTAGAATCGGGGCTGTAGCTCAGCTGGGAGAGCACGTGCTTTGCAAGCATGAGGTCGTCGGTTCGATCCCGATCAGCTCCACCAGTTTTATGTTTCGAAGTTTCCGGAGTAAGGTAAAAAGTTTCCCTTCTCTTCGCTTAATGCGGGGAGAAGGGCGTTCTTGGACATAGTGAATATGGTTTGCAAACAATCGGCGTGATTGCCCGAATAGGGTGGTTGTGCCGGTTGGATAAGAGTTCGATTCCGTTTTTGCCTTACGTCTCGTATCGAGCGGGGTGTGGGCAGGGTCTTGACGGGATCGGACGGTCAAAGGTTTCCGCAGTTTGGGCGGGCTTGAGCAGGCGGTTTTTTCTACCAGAAAAGACGGTTTGCGACTGGCAACGATCGTTCCGAAGACGGTCGCGTCCTAGTCAGCGCTGCGGCGTAGACTTCGATGCATGTTTTGCGTCGAGAGTCTGGCTTTTGATAAGGATCAAGTATGACAAGAGCATTTGGTGAATGCCTTGGCACTGAGAGGCGATGAAGGACGTGGCACGCTGCGAAAATTTCCGGGGAGTTGCGAGCAGACTTTGATCCGGAAGTGTCCGAATGGGGAAACCCACACCGCGAGGTGTACTGCCGACTGAATACATAGGTCGTCAGAGCGAACCCAGGGAACTGAAACATCTAAGTACCTGGAGGAAAGGAAATCAACCGAGACTCCGCTAGTAGTGGCGAGCGAACGCGGACTAGGCCAGTAATTCGTTATGTCAAACCAGAACCGCTTGGGAAGGCGGGCCGCAGAGGGTGATAGCCCCGTACGGGTAGATGGCATGGCGAATTCTTGAGTAAGGCGGGACACGTGAAATCCTGTCTGAACGTGGGGGGACCACCCTCCAAGCCTAAGTACTACTCAGTGACCGATAGCGAACAAGTACCGTGAGGGAAAGGTGAAAAGAACCCCGAGAGGGGAGTGAAAGAGTACCTGAAACCGAATGCTTACAAACAGTCCGAGCGGTTTTCCGTGAGGGCGTACCTTTTGTATAATGGGTCAGCGAGTTCGTTTGTGCAGCAAGCTTAAGCCGATAGGTGAAGGCGAAGCGAAAGCGAGTCTGAATAGGGCGTTTAGTTGCACGGATGAGACCCGAAACCTGATGATCTAGCCATGGCCAGGCTGAAGGCAGGGTAACACCTGCTGGAGGGCCGAACCCACGTCTGTTGAAAAAGCCGGGGATGAGCTGTGGTTAGGGGTGAAAGGCCAATCAAATCAGGAAATAGCTGGTTCTCCGCGAAATCTATTTAGGTAGAGCCCTGAATGATGGACCTCGGGGGTAGAGCACTGGATGAGCTAGGGGGGCGCGAGCCTTACCAAACTTAACCAAACTCCGAATACCGAGAATCTTAATTCAGGAGGCAGTCCATGGGTGCTAAGGTCCGTGGACGAGAGGGAAAGAGCCCAGACCATCCGCTAAGGTCCCCAAGTGGTGACTAAGTTGGAAAGGATGTGGGAAGGCCAAGACAGCCAGGAGGTTGGCTTAGAAGCAGCCATCCTTTAAAGAAAGCGTAATAGCTCACTGGTCTAGTTAAGCCGGCCTGCGCCGAAAATGTAACGGGGATTAAGTCATCCACCGAAGCGATGGGTGTGTCGCAAGACACGCGGTAGCGGAGCGTTCCGTAAGCCTGTGAAGGTCGACCCGGGAGGGCGGCTGGAGGTATCGGAAGTGAGAATGCTGACATGAGTAACGATAAGGAGTGTGAGAAACACTCCCGCCGTAAGTCCAAGGGTTCCTGCGCAAGGTTAATCCGCGCAGGGTGAGCCGGTCCCTAAGGCGAGGCCGAAAGGCGTAGTCGATGGAAATGCAGTTAATATTCTGCAGCCTGCTGGTAGTGACGGAGTTGTGATGATGTCAAAGGTTATCGGATTCCGATGGCGTTTGAACGACTCCCAGGAAATAGCTCCAGCGTTATAGGCCGTACCCTAAACCGACACAGGTGGACGAGTTGAGTATACTCAGGCGCTTGAGAGAATGGTGTTGAAGGAACTCGGCAAATTGCCCTCGTAACTTCGGAATAAGAGGGCCCCGCTTCGGCGCAAGCCTTGGCGGGGGGCACAGAATTGGGGGTGGCGACTGTTTAACAAAAACACAGGACTCTGCTAAGTCTCACATGACGACGTATAGGGTCTGACGCCTGCCCGGTGCTGGAAGGTTAAAAGGAGGAGTGCAAGCTCTGAATTGAAGCCCCAGTAAACGGCGGCCGTAACTATAACGGTCCTAAGGTAGCGAAATTCCTTGTCGGGTAAGTTCCGACCTGCACGAATGGCGTAACGACTTCCCCACTGTCTCCAACACCATCTCAGTGAAATTGAATTCCCCGTGAAGATGCGGGGTTCCCGCGGTTAGACGGAAAGACCCTATGAACCTTTACTATAGCTTTGCAGTGGTATTAGAGGATACATGTGTAGAATAGGTGGGACGCTTTGAAGCTTGGGCGCTAGCCTGAGTGGAGCGATCAGTGAAATACCACCCTTGTCCCCTTTGATATCTAACCTCGTCCGGTGAATCCCGGACAGGGACCCTGCATGGTGGGTAGTTTGACTGGGGCGGTCGCCTCCCAAAAAGTAACGGAGGCGCGCGATGGTTAGCTCAAGCTGGTCGGAAATCAGCTGTTGAGTGCAATGGCACAAGCTAGCCTGACTGCGAGACGTACATGTCAAGCAGAGACGAAAGTCGGTCATAGTGATCCGGTGGCGCTTCGTGGAAGGGCCATCGCTCAACGGATAAAAGGTACTCTAGGGATAACAGGCTGATGACGCCCAAGCGTCCATAGCGACGGCGTCGTTTGGCACCTCGATGTCGGCTCATCACATCCTGGGGCTGGAGAAGGTCCCAAGGGTTCGGCTGTTCGCCGATTAAAGTGGTACGTGAGCTGGGTTCAAAACGTCGTGAGACAGTTTGGTCCCTATCTGCCGTGGGTGTAGGAATGTTGAAAGGAGCTGTCCCTAGTACGAGAGGACCGGGATGGACGCATCTCTGGTGTACCGGTTGTCGCGCCAGCGGCATCGCCGGGTAGCTAAATGCGGACGAGATAAACGCTGAAAGCATCTAAGCGTGAAACTTACCTTGAAACAAGCATTCCCCACAGAGCCGTGATAGACCATCACGTTGATAGGCCGGATGTGTAAAGGTGGCAACATCTTAGCTTACCGGTACTAATAGCTCAATTGACTTGATCCTTATCAGAAGTCAGACACAGCGCGTTGACATGATTGTCAGCGCGTTACTTCCTTCTTGACGACCTGGTGGTTTTGGCGAGGGGCATACACTCGATCCCATCCCGAACTCGAAAGTGAAAACCCTCAGCGCTGATGGTACTGTGTCTTAAGACACGGGAGAGTAAGTCGCCGCCAGGTCTTCAAGACGGAAGTCAGTGTCCGATTTGACGCCTTATCCTTTGCAAACCATATCACTTGTTCCAATTCCCCCTGTTTCCCCATGAAAAATAGCTGGCTCTTACGCAAAACGGGTGGCTATTGCCTCCCCAAAAGCGCGAAGCATATGGTCAAAGGCCGTCCTTTGGCGGCGAAGCAATCCAGACCTTATGGAGCAACGGCTCTGGATTGCTTCGCCGCCAAGGGGCGGCTCGCAATGACAGCCTTTGGCTGTAACTAGCAATGACAGCCTTTGGCTGTAACTAGCAATGACAGCCTTTGGCTGTAATTTGCAACTACAGCAGTTATGCAAGAAGTCTATTCTCTCGGCGGCGTGTAATCGTCTTCGTTGAGCGTTTGTTCCGGTTCTTTTTCCTGAACTTCAGACTTATCGACAGATTCCTCGGATGAGATCGATTGGGGCATTATCTCTTCATGCTTTCCCGGGCCGAAGTTGCGATAGACCAAAGCCAACACCAGAAAAATAGCTAGCCACAAAGCGATGTTGCGGAGCATTTTGCCGCGATTGGCGGCGATTATCCCCGGACTTATCTGGAAAATTATCAATGCGCCCAATAAACCGACAATAACCATGGAAACGGTATCCATTGCCTTCTCCTGTGCAATTTAAAAACGGGTGGGTAATTTTGTAGCCGCCTGCGTTACGGCCAAAGGCCGTCATTTCAAAGTTACGGCCAAAGGCCGTCATTGCGAGCCGCCACACCTTTGGTTTAGACAGCGTTAACGCTCTCGGGCGGCGAAGCAATCCAGTGTCGTTGCTAAATGACTCTGGATTGCTTCGCCGCCAAGAGGCGGCTCGCAATGACGGCCTTTTTTCCCACTAGTTTTGCGTAAGAGCCCAATTTAAACACTTCGACGTAGGAATAGCGCAAATCGCCGCGCTTCGCCAGTCGTCATGGCGAGGGGGACTGTCCAAATTGCAGCGACGCGAGGCGCGCGTAAAGGCCGTTTTCAGCCATAAGCTCGGCGTGCGCGCCCATGGAATCCACTCTGCCATTATTCATGACCACTATGCGATCCGCGTCGATGACGGTGGAAAGGCGATGGGCGATTACCAACGTGGCGCGGCCTGCCATCAGCCTGTGCAAAGCGTCTTGCACCAAGGACTCGCTTTCGGAATCCAAGGCCGAGGTGGCCTCGTCTAGCAGCAATACCGCCGGATCCCTAAGCATGGCGCGGGCGATGGCTATGCGTTGGCGTTGTCCGACGGAAAGCCTAGTGCCCCTTTCTCCCAAGGGCGAAAAATATCCCTGCGGCAGCGCCGAGATGAAATCGTGCGCGTTGGCCGCCTTGGCGGCGGCGATTATCTCGTCTTGGGAGGCTCCCTCGCGCCCATAGCCGATGTTCTTCCATACGTCGCCCGAAAATATCGCCGGTTCCTGAGGCACTATCGCCATGCGCTTTCGCAGCTCGTGGGGATGGAGCGAGCGCAGATCGCGTCCGCCGAACGAAACGACGCCGGAAGAAGGATCATAAAAACGCATGGCCAAAGCGAACAGCGTGCTTTTACCCGCGCCGCTTGGCCCCACTACCGCCACTCTTTCCCCCGCCTTTACGGCAAGGCTTACGCCGTCGAGAGCGAGGGTTTCAGGACGCGAAGGATAGGAGAACGACACGTCGGTAAAGGCCAGATCTCCCCGCGAGTTCAAAGGATCGAGATTCTTCGGCGCGTCGCCGGCATCGACCATCGGCCGCGCGTCGATAAGCTCGTATATCCGCGCAGCCGCAGCCTCGGCGCGATGCACGTCGCCCCACGATTCTCCGATAGCTCCGGCGGTGGCCGCCACCAAGACGGAGTAAAACACGAACGACGATAATTGCCCCGCGCTTAGGGTTCCTTTTAAAACGTCGTGCCCACCCGCCCACAGGATGACGCCGATGCCGGAGAAGGCCAGAATTATGACCATCGCCGCCAATCCGGCGCGGGCTATGACGCGGCGGCGCGAGGCGTCCAACGCCGCGTCGGACAGGCGGGAAAACTCCCGCGTCTCGTCTCCCTCGCGGCAAAAAGTCTGCACCGTTCGCGCTTCGCCCAAAGTCTCCGCCGCGTGGGAGGCGACATCGGCCAGGCGATCGAGGCTGGCGCGGGAAAGCCGCTTGAGCATTTTGCCGGAGACGATTATCGGCAACACCACCAAGGGAATCAAAAGCCCCACCAGAACGCTAAGCCTAGGGCTGGTGACCAGCATCATGCCGATGCCGCCTATCAGCATCACCGAATTACGCAAGGCCACCGAAAGCGAGGAGCCGATAAGGGTTTGCAGCGCGTCGGCGTCGGAGGTGAGGCGCGACATTATGTCGCCGCCGCGAACGGCGTCGAAAAAGTCCGGTCCCTGCCGCATTACGTTGGCGTAGGCGTCGCGCCTTAAGGCCGAACCGATTTTCTCGGCGGTGATCGCCACCAAAGAGGCGCGGAAAAAAGTGGCGGCGGCAAGCGTCAGTATGGCCGACAAAAGCCCCAGCAGGCTTTTGTCGAGCATCGAGGAATCCGCCGCCATGATGCCGTGGTCGATGACCGAGCGCAGCCCGTGTCCTATGGCCAACACGGTAAGCGCGGCCAGAACTATGGCGACCGAGGCTCCGGCCACGGCTGTCCTATGAGGGCGCACATATTCTTTTAATCTGGATACTGCGCTTCCGCTCATGTGCTGAATATGCCGGACAGGATTGTTTCACAGCCAAATAAGGCGAAGCGCGATGGTGCCCAGGAGAAGACTCGAACTTCCACGACATCGCTGCCACAGGTACCTGAAACCTGCGCGTCTACCAATTCCGCCACCTGGGCACTAGCTCGACAAAACACGATTGCGCTTGGTAAGGCTTGGCGGCGGAAAAGTCAAGAGCGCGCCACCGGAGCCCAAAGCACGTCCTCTATATCCTCGGTTCCGGCGCACAGCATGGCCAAACGATCCACGCCCAAGGCTATGCCCGACGCCGGAGGCATTCCGTGGCGCAGCGCGGCGATGAAATCCATGTCTATGGGATAACGCTCGCCGTGCAGTTTTTCCTTCAGATCCATGTCTTCCTTGAAACGCCTTAGCTGCTCCTCGGGATCCGTAAGTTCGCCGAAGGCGTTGGCGATCTCGTACCCCGCCATGTAAAGCTCGAAACGCTCGGCCAACCGCTTATCCTCGGGTTTGGGACGCGCCAACGCCGCCATGCTTATGGGATAATCGCAAAGAAAAGTGGGGCGGCCATTGCCTAAGAACGGTTCGATCTTTTCCATCATTACCCGAAAGAAAACGTCGTCCCAGCTATCGCCGTCGGCGCAACGCACTCCGGCTCGTTCCGCCTCGCGCCTAAGCGCGGCTCCGTCGGGGCGCAAAGGATCGGGGGCGGTCGCCAAAAGGTCTATATCCGCATAGCGCGTGAACGCGTCGGGAACGCTCAGGCTTTCCCACTCGGCGAAGGGGTCGCAAGCCATGCCGTTCGCATGGAAGACCATGCCCTTGCCCGCCGCCGCCCGCGCCAATTCCACGCAATCGCGCATGATGTCCGTGATGCCGGCCTCGGCGCGATACCATTCCAGCATGGTGAATTCGGGGTGGTGGCGGCTGGAGCGTTCGGCGTTGCGGAAGGCGTGGGACATCTGATAGATGCGCTTTTCTCCCGCCACCAGCAGTTTTTTCATGGAAAACTCGGGGCTGGTGTGCAGGTAAAGCGCGAGCGAAGCTCCGCCATGCGGGCAACGCAATTCGGTGCGGAAAGCCTGAAGATGCACTTCGTTGCCCGGGGAAATCTGCAAGGCCGGAGTGTCCACCTCGACGAACCCCTCGGCCTCGAAAAAGCCCCTGATGGCCGATATGACGGCTCGCCTTTTCTCAAGAAACGGACGTTTGCGCGAATAAACGTCGCCGCGCCACCAAGGCGGATTTGTCATAGACGATGTTGTCATAGCCATATTTTCCATTTTTACGGTAAGTTAAGGTTCTACAACAGCTACCCCGTCCGTTTTCGGAAAAATGGCAAATGGAGCGAATTTTTGTTAGCTATTTTCCTATTAGTAGTATATAATACTACTATATACTACTGCTTTATGGGGGTATGCAAATGCCACAGCTTGCTGAAAAACTTTCCATAACCTTACCTGTCGAGATGGTTAGGCTTATTCGCGACAAGGTGGAATCCGGAACCTATAGCTCGAATAGCGAAGTCATACGCGAGGCTTTGCGCGGATGGATGGAACGCGAACAAAGATTGATAAAACTGGACACCGCCATAGTAAAGGGCGTTGCCGATGCCGATGCCGGACGTTCGCAGGAAATATCGCTTGCGCGCTTGGAAATGCGTGAACGTTTTAAGTCATGAAAACAGTAATAACGAATGCCGCCAAATTTGATTTGGTGGAAATCGGCGAGTTCATAGCCATGAACAACCCGTTGCGAGCGGCTAGTTTCCTAGAAGAGTTGCTTGATAAATGTGAAACCATAGCTGAAAATCCATTCGCGTATCGGCTGATTCCGCGATATGAACGGCATGACATAAGGCGTTGCTCTCATTGCGATTATTTGATTTTCTATCGCGTCTCCAAAGAAACCGTCGAAATAATACATATTCTTCATGGAGCGCGGGACTATGATGTGCTGTTGTTTCCATAACCCATGAATCGGCTATGTTGCCGGTAAACTTATAGAGTGCGCAATGCCGACCGAGTATAAACTGGGAATCCTGTGCGGAGTGGCCGCCGAGGCCGAAATCGCCGCCGGAATCCCTAACGCCGCCGTGGAGGTTTCCGCAGCCAGCCGCGCCAAAGCCTCAGCTTTGGCCGAACGTCTGGCGCGAAGCGGGGTTGAAACCCTGATCAGTTTCGGCTTGGCGGGCGGATTAGATCCCGACCTTCCGTGCGGAACGATAGTCTTTGGCGAGGCCGTGCTTGGCTCCGGAGGAGTTTACGCTTGCGATCCTTCGCTTGTCTCCGCGCTCAAGAAACGCTTGCCGAACGCGGTTTGCGGCAAGGTGTGGGATACTCGGGGCATCGTCGCCAAGGCGGCGGAGAAACGCGCTCTGCGCGCCGCTTGCGGTTGCCTGATAGCGGATATGGAAAGCGGGGCGGTGGCGGAAGCGGCGGTGGCGCATGGGATAAGGTTCGCGGTGGCGCGGGCGGTATTGGACGACGCCGCGACCGACCTTCCGCCCGCCGCCCTCTTGCCCTTGCAAGACGACGGCGGGACGGATCGGTTCGCGCTTTTGAAAAGCCTATCGTCGCGTCCGCGACAAATTCCCTCGCTGATAAGACTGGGGCTTGGGTATTCCAACGCTTTGAAAAGTTTGAATGAAACGGCAAAGGCATTAGCCTCTGGATTTTGAGCCTTAAAGCGCGTTTAATACTTTTTAGGGAGTGCAACCTGAACAACGGAGATCAAGATGCAATGCAACGTCGGTAAAGTAGACCGCGCCGCGAGAATCGTGGTCGGATTGGGCATAATCGCTGCCGGCTTCGCGCTGAACAGCTGGTGGGGCGCGGTAGGTTTGATACCTTTGATCACCGGCTTGGCTAAATGGTGTCCCTTGTACGTTCCGTTGAAGATTTCCACCGGAAGCTGCTGCTGCTCCTGCAAAGGCGGCGAAAAAGAGGGCGAGAAGAAGTAATACGCTTTGAATCCATCGCCTAGTACAGCAGAAACCAAGCCTATTTGCCGCCACTTTCCCAAGTGCGGCGGTTGCCGTTTCCAGACCACGGACGCGGAGGGGTATGCCGCGTGGAAAATGGGGATGCTGTCGCAACTGCTTTCCCGCAGCGGGATGGGCGTCGTCAAGGTAAATCCGTTGCTGGTCGTGCCGTTGCGAACCCGCCGCCGCGTCAAGGTGGCGGCGAAGGGATGCGGGCGCGGCAAAGTGGCGGTGGGACTGCGCGGCTATCGCAGCCATGAAATAGTGCGGATGGAGGAGTGTCCGGTTCTGTTGCCGGAGCTGGAAAAGGCCGTAACGGATTTATCCGCCAATCTTGCGGGATACTTATCTGGCGGCGGCGAATGCGAAATCCAGATCACCGCCCTGCCGACCGGATTGGATGCCGTCATAATCGGCGGCGATAAACTGGGGCTTAGACAGCGCGAGGAGCTGGCCGCCTTGGCCTCTAATGTGGGATTGGCGCAGTTGTCGTGGCGCAAATGGTCGCGAAGCGAGATAGAGCCTGTAGCATTCGCCAGATCCCTTTCGCTCGTCTATGGCGATAACGTCGCGGTAAGGTTTCCCGCCGGATCGTTTCTGCAAGCGGCGCAAAGCGGCGAAGCGGCGTTGATAGATTTCGCCAAGCGTTGCGCGGGGGACTCGAAAAGCGTTTTAGATCTTTTTTGCGGATTGGGCGGCTTCGGGCTGTCGTTCGGACGCGCCGATAAGGTGGTTTTCTCCGACATCGATGGAGCCGCCATCGAAGCGTTGGAAGAAACCGCCCGCCGCATCCCCAACCGGAAAGTGGAGCGGCGCAATCTTTCCTCATCGCCTTTCAACAGCGACGAATGCGGTAGATTCGAAGCCATTATCGTGGATCCTCCCCGTGGCGGCGCGTTGGCGCAGGCCAAGAACATAGCGGCAAGCAAGGCCAAAGACGTGATAATGGTCAGTTGCGATCCGCCGAGTTTCATCCGCGACGCCAAAACGCTTTTGGCCGGAGGCTATTCGCTCATGGAAATCCAGCCGGTGGATCAATTCCTGTTCTCTCCCCATCTGGAAATAGCCGCGCATTTCAGGCGGATAAAATAGCTCCGGCCATTTTCGCCACCAACGCCATTTCTTTGACATCATGGACGCGGACTATCGCGGCGCGGCGCAGGACGCAGGCGGCGACCACGGCGGCGTTTCCTTCCATCCTTTGTTCTATGGGCTTGTCGAGAATGCGCCCGATGAACGATTTGCGCGACGCGCCCACTAACAAGGGATAGCCGGTGGCTTCGGCTATTTTGTCCAAGCGATTGATCAGGCGGAGGTTCTGTTCGACGGTTTTGCCGAACCCTATCCCGGGATCAAGGACTATGCGATCGCGGGAGATTCCTTTTTCCGTCGCCGTGGCCGCCAGTTTCGACAGCTCTTGGGACACGTCCGCCACCACGTCCGCATATTCGGGGGCCAGATATTCTCCGCCGATTCTTTCGGTAGAGCGCGCCGCTCCGCGTTCGCTGCGATTGTGCATTAATACGACGCCAGCCCCGCTTCGCGCCGCCAAGGGCAGCGTAAGCGGATCCGCAAGGCCGCCGGAAATGTCGTTGATTATCGAGGCTCCGGCTTCCAAGGCCAAGGCGGCGACGCGGGATTTCACTGTGTCCACGCTGATGACAGCCGTAGGTAGACGTGATTTTATCGCCTCTACGGCTGGAATTACCCTGCGGATTTCCTCTTCCTCGCCAACAGGTTCCGCGCCCGGGCGGGAGCTTTCCCCGCCGATGTCCAAAATATCCGCGCCTTCCTCCGCCATGCGGCAAGCCGCGTCGGCTGCTCCGAAGGACAGGGCTATCCCGTCGCCGGAAAAAGAATCCGGAGACACGTTGACTATCCCCATTATCAGGGTGCGGGAAAATCCGGCGAGAAACGGGTTTTGAATCATCGTTTTTCCTTCGGCGCAAAATGGGATAGGATTCTCCCCTCCAGCATTGGAGAAACGTTACGCATAATCGGTACGGACGAATGCAGTATAACCCCACGCCGGAGCAAGTGGCCATATATCAGCAAGCGCGAAAGTGCGCGCGGGCGTTGCCGCCCCTTGTGGCCGACGCGATGGCGGTGGCTCAGGCGGTGCAATCGGGGCCATATGGCTTGCGTCGCGCCGGAACGGGGGGTGATTTCTGGCAATTCCGCGAATACCAAGGCGGAGAATCCGCCAGCGCCATAGATTGGAAGCAATCGGCGCGAGGCAATAAGCTGTATGTGCGAGAAAAAGAAAGGGATATTTCCCAAAACGTCAATTTGTGGATAGACGCCTCCCTTTCCATGAACGACCGTTCCGCCTCAGGACTTCCGACCAAGGGCGAAGCGGCGCACATCCTGCTTTTGGGGCTGTCTTACCTTTTGCTGCAGGGCGGCGAAACGGTTAGCTGGATGGACTGCAAGGGCATTCCGCTTTTGATAAACGAGCGCGGGGCTTCGGGATTCGACCGCTTGGCGGCCAAGGTCTTGCCGATAGCGGAATCCGGCTGCGGCCTGCCGCCGATTTTAGCGGTGAAAAAGCATTCGCACGTCGTGTTCTGCGGGGACTTCTCGGCTCCTCTGGAGCAGTGGAAAGAGCGCGTTTCCGTATTCGTCGGCATGGGAATAAGGGGAGTGCTTCTGCAAATCGCCTCCCCGAGCGAAGCCATAGGAGAACGATGCGCGGAGGCGTGGAAAGAACATAGCTGTCGCGTTGGACAACTGGCCGATGAATTCGGTTGGCGTTGCCTCCATCACTCGACCGACGAAAACGTCAGCGCGACGTTGGCGCGATTATGCTATGTGATCGAACGCGGTTTTGACCATAACGGCCTTTGGCCGTAAACTCAAAGAGCTGGCCTTTGGCCGTAGACTTAATGGCTCAACCTTACGCAATGTGGGGGGGGACGCTGTGTTTTTAGTTGAGAGACCAAGCAGCCGTACCCTGAGCCTGTCGAAGGGTACGGCGGGACATAAAAACATCCGTCCAGAGTGCAGCGCGGTCGCTTCGACAAGCTCAGCGACCGCGCTGCTTGCTCTCTCCACTTAAAGGCTCTTAAGCAAAACGGGGGGTAATTTTGCATACAAACGCAACAGCAAGCATCGTCATTGCGAGCCGCCACCCTTTGGTTTGGACAGCGTTAACGCTGTCGGGCGGCGAAGCAATCCAGAGTCACAGCGCAACGGCTCTAGATTGCTTCGCCGCCAAGGGGCGGCTCGCAATGACGGCCCTTTTTGGAAAGGCAATACCCACTCGTTTTGGGCAAGATCCAAGTTAAAACACAGACTCCATTCCACCAAGCAGCGAGGATCCTTTCCATGAACTTCGACAAATACACCGAACGAGCGCGGGGATTTTTGCAGGCGGCGCAAATGGCCGCTCTTCGCCTTCAGCATCAACGTTTGCAACCCGAACATTTGCTGAAAGTCCTGTTGGACGACCGCGAGGGCATGGCCGCCAACCTGATCCGTTCCGCGGGCGGAGATCCCATAAAGGCGGCCAAAATAAACGACGAGGCGTTGGAAAAAATCGCCAAGGTATTCGCTTCCGGCAACGCGGATCAGCTGCATTTGTCGGCGGAATTGGCGCGGGTGTTGGCCTCGGCGGAGGAATTGGCGGAAAAGGCGGGCGACAGCTATGTCAGCGCGGAACGCCTGTTGTTGGCCTTGGGCATCGCGGCGGGAACGGCGGACGCGCTAAAAGGGGCGGGGATCACGGCGGCGTCTTTGAATTCGGCCATCGAAGATATGCGCAAGGGGCGCAAGGCCGATAGCGCGGGGGCGGAACAAGGCTATGAAGCGTTGAAAAAGTACGCTCGGGATCTGACGCAGGTGGCGCGGGAGGGAAAGCTCGATCCAGTCATCGGGCGCGACGAGGAAATCCGCCGCACCGTCCAAGTGCTGGCGCGGCGCACCAAGAACAATCCGGTTTTGATCGGCGAACCCGGGGTGGGCAAGACCGCCATAGTGGAGGGCTTGGCGCAACGCATCGTGCGCGGCGACGTGCCGGAGGGCTTGAAGGACAAGCGGCTGCTGTCCTTGGATCTGGGAGCGTTGGTGGCGGGGGCGAAGTATCGCGGCGAGTTCGAAGAACGCTTGAAGGCGGTGTTGCAGGAGATTTCCGCCGCCGCCGGAGAAATCGTGGTGTTCATCGACGAGTTGCACGTCCTTGTCGGCGCGGGCAAGACCGAAGGGGCGATGGACGCTTCCAACATGCTGAAGCCCGCTTTGGCGCGGGGAGAGCTGCACTGCGTCGGTGCCACCACGCTGAACGAATATCGCAAGTATATCGAAAAGGACGCGGCTTTGGCGCGCCGCTTTCAGCCCGTGTTTGTCACACAGCCTACGGTGGAGGATACCGTCTCGATACTGCGCGGTCTCAAGGAAAAATACGAATTGCATCACGGCGTGCGGATAACCGACGCCGCTATCGTGGCGGCGGCCACGCTTTCCAACCGCTATATCACCGACCGCTTTCTGCCCGATAAAGCCATCGATTTGATAGACGAGGCGGCGGCGCGGCTGCGGATGGAGGTGGACAGCAAGCCCGAAGAGGTGGACGAACTGGATCGCCGCATCGTGCAGTTGAAAATCGAACAGGCCGCCATGCGAAAGGAGAACGACGCCCCCTCCCGCGACCGCTTGGGCAAGCTGGAAAAGGAGCTGGCCGATCTGGAGGAAAAGTCCTCCGCGCTAATGTCGCGCTGGACGGCGGAAAAGGAGCAGTTGAACAACGCGCAAAGGCTGAAAGAGCATCTGGACAAGGCGCGGGCTGAATTGGATTTAGCGCAGCGTAACGGCGAATACACCCGCGCCGGAGAGCTTACCTACGGCATTATCCCCGATCTCGAACGCAAATTGGCCGCCGCGCAAAAACAAGCGGAAAATCCGCTGTTGGACGAGGTTGTGAAGGAAAACGACATCGCCGCCATCGTCAGCCGCTGGACGGGGGTTCCGGTGGACAAGATGATGCAGGGCGAGCGCGACAAGCTGTTGGGTATGGAGGAGCGTCTTCGCCGCCGCGTGGTGGGGCAGGAGGAGGCGGTCACGGCGGTATCGAACGCCGTGCGCCGCGCTCGCGCCGGATTGCAGGATCCCAACCGTCCGACCGGATCTTTTCTCTTCCTCGGCCCCACGGGGGTCGGCAAGACCGAGCTTGCCCGCGCCTTGGCCGAGTTCCTGTTCGACGACGAACAGGCGATGATCCGCGTCGATATGTCGGAATATATGGAAAAGCACGCCGTGGCGCGGCTTATCGGCGCGCCTCCCGGGTACGTCGGATACGAGGAAGGCGGAGGGTTGACCGAAGCCGTGCGGCGCAGGCCGTATCAAGTGGTGCTGTTCGACGAGGTGGAAAAAGCCCACGCCGACGTGTTTAACGTCCTGTTGCAAGTGTTGGACGATGGCCGTCTGACGGACGGGCAGGGGCGCGTGGTGGATTTCCGCAACACCATCATCATTATGACTTCCAACCTCGGTTCCGAAGCCATGGCGCACGACGCTGAGGCCGAAATATCCCCCCGCGCGCGCGACGAAGTGATGGAGACTGTGCGGCGGCACTTCCGCCCCGAATTTCTCAACCGCTTGGACGAGATATTGATCTTCCGCCGCCTAAGCCGCGAAAACATGGCCGCCATCGTGGAGGTGCAGTTGGGGCGGTTGCGGAAACTTTTGGGCGAACGCAAGATAACCTTGGAGATAACTCCCCAAGCATCGGGGTGGCTGGCCGAGGCCGGATACGATCCGGCCTACGGGGCGCGCCCGCTCAAGCGCGTTATCCAGCGCAATCTGCAAAACCCGTTGGCGCAAAGCATCTTGTCCGGCGCCATATCCGACGGCGCGACGGTGAAAATCGGCGCGGATCGGGATGGATTGCGCATAAACTAAATCCGCCCATTGGCTGCACGTCTTCCTTTCGATGTATTCGGGATAAACTTTTGCGGCTCTTACGCAAAATTGGCGCTATTACTTTCCAAAAAAGGGGCGTCATTGCGAGCGTCGCTCTTGCGACGCGAGGCAATCCAGCATCGTCGCGCAACGGCACTGGATTGCTTCGCCGCCAAGGGGCGGCTCGCAATGACAGCCTTTGGCTGTTACTTAGCAATGACAGCCTTTGGCTGTTACTCAACAATGACAGCCTTTGGCTCTAAAATTATCCGCCGGTTTTGCGTGAGATCCGCTTTTACCACTGGCAATTATTTTCAATCTCATGTTTCATCAGGCAATCAATATAAGCCAAGGAAAGACGCATGAAGCCTCAACCGAAAACGCTTCGCCCGAGCTGGGATGAAACGCAATCGTTATGCGCCTGTCTGGCGCGGCGATTGGCCGAAAAAGGCGATTGGCGCGGCATCGTGGCGGTGACGCGCGGCGGAATGGTTCCGGCGGCGATAGTCGCGAGGCATTTAGACATCAGGATGATCGAGACTTTTTCGGTCGTTTCCTACGCCGCGGATCCCGACGGGGAGAATCCGCGCCAGTCCGAAAGGCTGGAGGTCTTAAAACCGGCTTTCGGCGTGGGCGACGGCGCAGGCTGGTTGGTTATCGACGATTTGGCCGATAGCGGGCGAACGATGGCCGCGCTCAGGCAGGCCATGCCCAAGGCGCATTTCGCCGCCCTGTACGCCAAACCTGAGGGGAAATCCTCCCTCGATACCTTCGCGGCGGAGGCGGATCAGGAAACTTGGATATATTTTCCTTGGGAAATGCAGTAATCTCCGGCTCCCTTAAACAGGTTTAGCGGGTGGTTATAGTGAAAGACGCCAAGGATATTCCGTCGATATTTCTTTTGCCGCAAAAGCACAAGCGCGTTTCCGGCGGGCATCCGTGGGTATATTCCAACGAGATCGCAATGGACGCTTCGGCCAAGGCGGCGGAGGCTGGCGTCGTGGCGAATTTCTTTTCCCACGACAAGAATTTCATCGGACGCGGCACTTTTAATCCGCATACGCTTATCGCGGGCAGAATAATCTCGCGCAACCATCTCGAGCCCATAGACGAGGACGCCATCTTCCGGCGCATAGCCTCGGCCTTGGATTTGCGGCAACGGATAGTGCCGGAGCCGCATTACCGCCTGATACACGCCGAAGGCGACGGATTGCCCGGGCTGATCGTCGATCGCTTCGGCGATAACTTGTGCGTTCAAGTAAACACGGCGGGAATGCAGCGGCTGTGGCCTGTGGCGCAAGCCGCCTTGATGAAGGCCGTTCGCCCGCAGGCGATAGTTCTTCGCGCCGACGCTCCGTCGCGGTCGCTGGAGGGGTTGGGCAATGACGGAATATCCGTGGTTTACGGCGAGATCGACGGATTGTCCGAGGTGCGGGAAAACGGGGTGTCCTTTTTCGCCGATCTGACCTCAGGCCAGAAAACCGGATGGTATTTCGACCAGCGCGACAACCATGCGCTGGTGGCCGGATACGCCTCGGGGGCCAGAATGCTGGATCTTTATTGCCATGCGGGCGGCTTCGGCATAATCGCCGCCGCCAAGGGCGACGCCGCCGAGGTGGTGGGAGTGGATTCTTCCCAACCCGCTTTGGATCTGGCCGTCAAATCCGCCGCCGCCAACGGGGTGGGCGAGAAATGCCGCTGGATAAAGGCTGACGTTTTCGAGGAATTGGAGAGGATGGCGGCGGCCAAGGAGAAATTCGACTTGGTGGTGGCCGATCCTCCGCCGTTCGTCAAAAGCCGCAAGGATCTGGCCGCCGGAGCGCGGGGTTATCGCAAGCTGGCGCGCATGGCGGCGCAGGTGACGGCCAAGGAAGGCGGGCTGTTCATCGCATCGTGCAGCCATAACATGACGCTCGATATGCTGGTCGAAGAAGTGGCCAAAGGTTTGCGCGAGGCCAGACGCGAAGGACGGATACTGTACTCGGTGTCCGCCGCGCCGGATCATCCGGTATCCCCGTGGCTGCCCGAAAGCGCGTATCTTAAGGGGCTGTTCCTGCGGTTGGATTAGGCGTTTGCCGGAACATTCTCCCAAGCCGGATATTTTCTGCTATTGCGCAAAATGGGTTGGCTTTACCTTCCAATAAGGAGCCGTCACCTATCCTGATTACGGCCAAAGGCCGTCATTGCGAGCGTCGCTCTTGCGACGCGAAGCAATCCAGAGCAGTTGCGCTTGTGGCACTGGATTGCTTCGCCGCCAAGGGGCGGCTCGCAATGACGGCTCTTTTTGGAAAGGCAATACCCACTCGTTTTGAGTAAGAGGCAAAACCGACTATCCGCCCGTTTTGGGCAATGGCCATATTTCCTGTAACGAATATCCGCGTCGCCGCCGCGAAAATTCGAGAAGTCCGAGGCGAGAGACTCCGCCGACGCGAACGTTGGCGGGATCGCCTTCGACGGCGCGGGCGAGCGCGTTCATCGCCTTGGAATTGTCGGCGCGTCCTTTCATCTTCAACAAATCCACGACGACGATCCCCGACAGATTGCGCCATAGAACTTGCTTTGCCGCTTCGCGCAGCGCGGAGAGGTTGACTGAGAGCGGATTGGCGGATTCCGGCGCGTTTACGTCGATGGAGACCAACGCTTCGGTCTGTTCTATGACGATGTGGCCGGATTCCTCGCCGCCGCTTCCCAGCGCGACGCGAGGAGACAGCAGAGCGGAAACGATTTCGTCCAGACGCGCCGAACGTCCCGCGCAGTCGGCGGCGGCGGAGAACGGGATGTCGTCGATTTTCAGATCGGCGATAGCGCGTTGCTGCGGCGAAGGCGGCGGAGCGATTGGTTCCCCGTCCGCCGCTATGGCTCCCCATGCTTTGCCGCAGCGCGGAGCCTCGGTTATCCGCAGCGATATTTTATCCCCAGCCACCGCTCCTTTCAGTCCGCGAACATGGGCATTGACGCCGTTTTCGCAATCGACGAAGGCGGTTTTTCCTCCGGCGATGACGCGGGATATGCGGCCTTTTGTCACCGCTCCGGTCAGATCCGGCATATCGTCGCGGCAAAAATGCAGCCACAAAAGCTCCTTGCCCAGCCATACTGCGGCGCGATTCACGCCATCGCGGTTGTCGATAGTTATTTCCGGTTTCATTCTTTAGTCGGTTCCTAATCCGGCTGGTTGAGCCTGTCGTTTAACATAAATTCGGATCTTACCCAAAACGGGCGGTATTGCCTTTCAAAAGATGCGAGGTCTACAGCCAAAGGCTGTCATGCGAAGTTACAGCCAAAGGCTGTCATGCGAAGTTACAGCCAAAGGCTGTCATTGCGAGCCGCCACCCTTTGGTTTGGACAGCGTTAAACGCTGTCGGGCGGCGAAGCAATCCAGTGCCGTTGCTCAATGACTCTGGATTGCTTCGCGTCGCAAGGGCGACGCTCGCAATGACGGTGCTTACTGCCGCGTTTGGCTGCAAAATTATCCATCCGTTTTGAGCAATGTCCATAACTTGCCGTTGCCTTCGACAGGCTTAGGCGACGGCTTCAGGCGTCTTTTCCGTATCCAAGCCCGCGCAGCATTTGCGCCGTTTCGAAAAGCGGCAAGCCCACGACGTTCGAATAGGATCCCGCGATGAAGCGTATATGCGCCGCGGCGCGGCCTTGGATCGCATAGCCGCCCGCCTTGCCGATGCCTTCGCCGCTGACGATGTAGTCGTTAATTTCGCCCTCTTCCATGCGATTGAAGGTCACGACGCTGCGGCATATCCGCTCCGACCGTTTGCCATGCGGAGACGCTATGGCGACGGCGGTATGCACGCGATGCCGCCGCCCCGAAAGCGCGTCGAGGCAGGCGCGGACTTCCTCAGCCGTTTCCGCCTTGGGGAGTATCCGGCGGCCGCATGACACCACGGTATCGGCGGCGATTATGAAAGCCTCTTGCTCCAGCGATTTTATCGCGGCCTCCAGCTTTTCCCGCGCCAGACGCGCCGCCAATTTTTGCGGCAATTCGCGGGCAAGCGGGGTTTCGTCCACGTCGGCGGCCAGAACCTTGTCGGGGACGAAGCCGACGCTTCGCAAAAGCTCAAGCCGTCGCGGCGACGCCGAGGCCAAGACAAGATGCGGGAGAGGAGACATGGAGTAACCCATTAAATGCGCAAAGAGTTTTTATGGCGGCGATAATCGTTTATGTCCACCACGGCAGCAATGGGGCGTTGTGGCGGAGTGTGGCGCAAGCCTAGAGCTTCCAACTGAAAAACAAAGTCGTTAATATAGGAGGCGAAGATACCGCTGAATTTGGCAGATTTTTCGTTCTTCTCCACAGCCGCGTCGCATTCGACTATTTTCGCAGGCCATCCTATTTTTTTTATCTCGACGTCCACTTCAGTAATTGGAAGGTTTCTGAGCCTATGATATTCGAAGGGAAGGCGGTTTTTAGCGTATCCACAGTATTCTTGTATTGTTCTTATCTCTCCCCTTCTTACGGCGTTAAAAAAACGCTTGGCATGTTCGTTGCCTTCTTTGAAAAGCTCATCGGCGCGATGATTGGCATCTGACGCTTCGGCGATGAAGTAATTAGACAGACCTATCAAGCTGTTTGGCAGGGATTTTAGAGAGGAAGTATTTATGTTTGTGCGTCTGTATAACGAATTTATGCCGTGGTCGAGGCACATATAAATGGTTGTTATTGAATTGTGAATTATACCGACGTTTTCATCGGAAAATCCGGCTTTTTGCAAAGACGCGCGCCCCGTTTCTCCTTTAAGCAAATCCCTGCTATACGTGGATAATATAAACAAAAAATATAGCATCGACTTATAGTGATTTTTATAGGGGTCGGGAGTTCTTTCCGGCCATGCTATATCGTATGGACAGGTGGATTTGAAAAAGTTTATAAGTTCATCAGAAATATGCATGGAAATCCTTGTTTAATAATGAGGAATGACGTCCCAAATATTTATTTTATCGCGCCCGTGAAGCGTTTATCACGGGACAACCGACTGTTTCAACTAAATAGATTCCTGCCTCTTACACAAAGCGGGTGGGTGCTGCCTTCCAGCAAGCACCGTCATTGCTTCGCGTCGCTCTTGCGACGCGAAGCAATCCAGAATCATGATAGCAACGACTCTGGATTACTTCGCCGCCTGACAGCGTTAACGCTGTCCAAACCAAAGTGTGGCGGCTCGCAATGACGGCGTTTGCTGTTGCGTTTGGATGCAAAATTACCCACCCGTTTTGCGTAAGAGCCAGATTCCGCATATCGGGCATCCTTTAAGAACTTTCCATAAATTACTAAAATCGCGATATATGGCAATAAATGCCCATTTTTTGTTGTGAAAGTAATGATTTTATGGACAATGAGGCTGTAAGCCTTGCGGCGCGGTTTTGCGGGTTATTTATTAAAGGAGGGGGAAATGTCTTGCGGTTACAAAGCGTTAGAGGGTAGAGATAATCATGACGAAAGCTGGTATCCCCCCGAGGTCGTGAGGTTTCTAAATCGCTTCGAGAAACGCGGGATTAATGCGGTGGGGATGGATTCTGTCGCTCGCGCCATACTTGCACATGAGGAGCCGTGCGATTTGTTAAAAGAGATCGGATGCTCGCTTTACTTCAGGGATGAGAAGAATTGGGGCGTTGCGTTCGATATGCTGTGCCAAAAGGTCCTTGAAATCGGCGGCGATGACGTGTGCGGCAAGTTCGTAAGAAAAGCGCAGCGTAACTTAAATGATGCAATCTACGGCGTTATTCCGCATCGCAACGGCAAGAATTTGAGTTTCGGCAAGGCGTCGGCGCAGGAATATAGACTGTAAGCATCGCCGGCAGGCCGTCATTCCTGCGTGGGTTTGGCGAATTTTTCCAGCCAGCTTTCGACCGGAAGTTTGCCGTAAGGGCCTTCCGTAGAACGCCAATAGCGGATCATGTTGGGAAACTGGTTGTGATCGCCGTTCGGGCCGTAAACCGGCCAGTGATCCAGCGGCAACAGGCGGATGCCGTCGAGTTTAGCCCCGCGCGCCGCGTATTCCGCGTCGTTCAAATTTTCCATGAAAACCGTGGCCAGCAGCAGCGGATCGTCGCTGCCAAGCCGCTTTTTGGCTTCGGAACGCCGCGCCATCAGCGCGTCGAGCGCGCGCGTCGCGGCGGCGGCCAGCTTGCCTTCGGCGGCGTCGGGCGCGCTTTTGGCCACATAGATCGCCCGCGCCAGCGAGTTCAGATCCGTTTGCGCTATTTCCGGCAACCAGATTAGGATTCCTCCGCCGGTCGCTCCGGCGATGTCGAGCGCGAGGCACAATTCGCAAAAGCGGCAGACCGTGGCGATCTCCGACGGATCTTTCCCGCCCAGCCCTGCCGCTCCGGCCTTGATGACGCGCTGGAACTGCAACGAACGAAAGCCGCAGCATTGGCAGGTGTAATCCTGGCGGCGCATGGCCTTTTCGGCCTGCTGGCGCGGAATCACTCCGCCGCCCATCCGTTGCGCCGTTCCAAGGGTCAGAATAGGATATGCCGCCATGCCTAAAGCCCCGATAACAGGTTGATAGCAGGGTATAACATGGGCTAAGGCGCGGCTGCTAGTGGTCTTGGATGGTCGGCTTTTCCCGCCATGCGAAAAATTTTATGAAAATAGGAAAAAAGTCCTTGACATCCGGTTCGGGGGGGAGTATTGACAATGCCACGGCGTACTGTGTCCTGAGTTCGCCTTCGAAAACCCTCACCAAGCGGCGGCTAAGGATTTTCGCTAAGGGGCGAAAATCCAAGCCGCGCTATCCTCTCCCAGAGGGAGAGGAGTCGCTGCTGCGCCTTCTGTCTATGAATCCGAAACTTGCGTGACCAAGGTTCACGGTGGCAGCTCGTGGCGGGGCAGGCGGGACGAAATCACAACAATCAACGGGAGGCATTGCGGCATGGTCAAGACCGCCGGAAAACGCGCGTCCAAAAAACGTGCCGGCAAGCTGGGCGCGGATTTGGAAGACCGGATATTCGAGACATTGCTTCAGGTGATGAGCGACAGCGAAAGCGATTCCGTGCGCGTCGCCGCCGCCAAAGCCCTTATGGACAGGATTTTACGCGAACATGCAGAAAAACAAGCCAAGAACGAAGACGAAGGCGGCGACGACGAGGAGCGATTGGCCCTTGTCGCCGAAATCCGCGCCGCGTTGGCGAAAGTTGCCGAAGCCAAATCTGGCGGCGATGGCGGCGCGGATGCGGTGGATAGGGACGGCGAGGCCTCGCCAGTTGACGCCCAAGGGTGACGATTGGCGCGTGTGGCTGATTATGGCCGGACGCGGATGGGGCAAGACCAGAACCGGAGCCGAAGACGTGGCGCACTACGCGCTGTGGAATCCCCACACGCGGACGGCGGTGGTGGCTCCGACTTTTTCCGACGCGCGCGACGTGTGCGTCGAAGGAGAAAGCGGATTGCTGCGGATAATACCGCCCGAATGCCTGATTTCATGGCATCGCAGCACGGGCGACATGCTGTTGTTCAACGGCAGCAGGATCAAGATATTTTCGGCGGATCAGCCGGAACGTCTGCGAGGCCCCCAGCATCATCGCGCGTGGTGCGACGAGCTGGGCGCGTGGCCGGATCGCGCCGCATTCGATCAGATGTGCTTCGGATTGCGGCTGGGAATCAATCCCAAGGCGATAGTCACGACCACGCCGCGCAACACGCCTTTGCTGCGCGAGCTGGTCAAGAGGAAGGACGTGCGCCTGACGCATGGGCGCACGATGGATAACGCCGGAAATCTTTCAGACGCGGTATTGCGGCAGTTGAATGAACGCTATGCCGGAACGCGGCTGGGGCGGCAGGAATTGGAAGCGGAGCTTTTGGACGATTGCGAAGACGCATTGTGGAAACGGGCGGATCTGGACCGTTACCGCGCCCAATCGGCTCCTGAGATGCGGCGCGTGGTGGTGGGCATAGACCCCGCGCTCAGCCACGGCGAGGAAAGCGACGAAACCGGAATAGTGGCGGCCGGACGCGGCGCGGACGGCTTGATCTACGTTTTGGCCGATTGGTCGGGCAAGTTCACGCCGGAGGCGTGGGCAGGCCGCGCCACGGCTCTTTATCGGGAATTGGGGGCGAACACCGTGGTGGCCGAGGTCAACGCGGGCGGAAATCTGGTGGAGCGGATATTGCGCCAGAGCGCGCCGCACGTTCCCTTTAAGGCGGTTCGCGCCTTGCGCGGCAAGGCCGAACGCGCGTTGCCGGTGGCCGCGCTGTACGAACAGGGAAGGGTGCGGCACGTGGGAACGATGGCCAAGTTGGAAGATCAGATGTGCGAGTTCACTCCTGCTAGTCCCGCCGCGCGTTCGCCTGATCGCGTCGACGCTTTGGTGTGGGCGATTACCGAATTAAGCGAACCGTCTCGCGGCGAACCCAAGATTTGGATGCTGTGAATTAAGGGCGAGGGTTAGCTGTCGATCCCTTTGAAAAACGTGGCCGTCATTGCGAGCGTCGCCCTTGCGACGCGAAGCAATCCAGAGCCACAAGCGCAACGGCTCTGGATTGCTTCGCCGCCAAGGGGCGGCTCGCAATGACGGCCTTTGGCCGTAGACCTAACAATGACGGCCTTTGGCTGTAACGGCGAATCAAGACTGCATCATTTCAACAACGGCAAGAGGAGTAACGCGCATGGGAATCCATGATTTCGTGACAAGGTTGCTGCGCCCGAAAGAGGAAAAATCCAGCATGGCCGGTTCTCTCATCGCGTGGAGCAACGTGGGCAGGCCGAAGTGGACTCCGAGAAGATACGAAAATCTGGCCGAGGAAGGCTATCGCAAGAACGTCGTCGCCTATCGCTGCGTCAATATGATCTCGACCGCCGCCGCCTCGGTGCCGTGGCTGCTTTACGACGGCGAGGGCGCGGAGATGGACGCGCATCCCTTGGCGGATTTGCTGCGCCATCCCAATCCGGCGCAAGACGGCGTGGCGTTCATGGAGGAGATTTATTCCGCTCTGCAAATATCCGGCAACGCCTACGTCGAGGCGGTAAGGCCGTCGGATGCCGCCAAGCCCGCCGAGATGTACGTCCTGAGATCGGATCGCATGAAGGTGATCCCGGGCCCCGCCGGATTGCCGCAGGGTTACGAGTATTCGACCGGAGGCCGCGCCGTCCGTTGGGCGGCCGATCCCGTCAGCGGGGAAAGCAACATACTGCACGTCAAGGCGTTCCATCCCCTCGACGACTGGTACGGCATGGCTCCGTTGGAAGCCGCCATGCTGTCGGTCGATCAGCACAACGCGGCGGGAGCATGGAACCAAGCCTTGCTGAACCAAGGGGCGCGTCCGTCCGGCGCGTTGGTTTTCTCGCCCACGGCGGGCAACTCGACCCTCAGCGGGGATCAGGTGGCGCGATTGCGCGAGGACATGGATCGCCTGTATCAGGGGCGCGGCAACGCCGGCAGGCCGCTGATTTTAGAGGGCGGGCTGGATTGGCGCGAGATGAGCCTGTCGCCCAAGGACATGGACTGGTTGGCCGGACGCGACGCGGCGGCGCGCGACATCGCGTTGGCTTTCGGCGTTCCCGCGCAGCTTATCGGCATCCAAGGGGCGCAGACGTACGCCAACATGGCCGAGGCGCGGCTGGCTCTTTACGAGGAGACCGTTTTGCCGCTGGTTACCCGCGCCATCGCCGCCTTCGATCACTGGCTGTCGCCGATGTTCGACGACAGTCTGCGGATAGATTACGACGCCGACGCCATCAGCGCGTTATCGTCGCGCCGCGACGCTTTGTACGGCAAATTGCAGGGCGTGGATTTCCTGAGCGTCAACGAAAAGCGCGAGGCTTTGGGCTATTCGCCGATAGACGGCGGCAACGGGTTAAAGGCGAAAAGCAGCCCAATTGTCCGCAAATAATGGTTCTTTTCCAACCGCGCGTTCCCGCAGGCCAGTCCGACGGCGGGCAGTGGACGTCGGGAAGCGGGGGAGGGGGCGGAGACGGCGACAGCGACAACGGAGACGACGGCGACGGGGACCAAGGCGAAGAAATCAACGATCCGCCAATAGAGCCGGTATATCCGGTGGAAACGGCTTTGTTGGCAGTTCTTACGTTGTCGCCTGTAGGTAGGGGGATATTGGAAGTTTGGCGCACGTTTTTGGCCATGCGTATAGTTGGCAACGCAAATGTCCAATGGAAACTTGGCGAGTTTAAATCCGCTACCAGATGGGCAAATCAGCTTAAAAATCGAGGATGGACACCAGAGGAGATTACAGAGACAATAAAAAATGGAAAGAACTACGCAGTGGAAAATAGGGTGAATAAGGGAAACGCTGCTGTTCAGTATTTCAATCCCAAAACAGGCAGGTTTGTTGTGCGAGATGAAGTTACAATGGAAATCCTGCAGGTGAGCGATCGAAGGTTCAAACTCAATCCGCCAATAACGCAATAGGGCAAGGGAGATGATCGTGGAACAAGAAACAGTAGAAATCTACGTGCCTCTATTGGAAGAAGGCACGCCGACGATACGTCCGACGATGGCGATACCGTTGGGCGGGGATTTATATAAAGTTCTGCCTACGCCCAATTACGATCCGGAAGATGAAATATGGGAATTTCTTCCCGGGTCTATCGTCAGGTGCGATAGACCGAATAGTTTGGAAGACGGCATGCCGATAATACGGGCGTTCGAGAAGATCAAGGACGCAGAATAGGCGGGGACGATGAACGCGCCAACAAACACAACCATGGTCTATGTTCCGTTACTCGACGAAGGCACGCCGACGGTGCGGGGGACGCAGGCGATTCCGTTGGAAAACGGACTTTATAAGATACTGCCAACACCGGAATACGATCCGGAAGATGAGACGTGGGAATACCTTCCCGGATCCATCGTCAGGTGCGTAACGGTGCATGACGATGAACTTCACGAAAGCTATCTGCAGGCGGTTGAAAAGGCGGGATGAATAAGGTCAACAATGCTGGTTTTTCCGCTAATTTTTCTGTTGGCAACATTCGCGGCTCCGGCATATGCCGGAGACTTGAGCGTCGTCGCGGCGGAAACCGCTCCGTATTTTGAATATGTAACTGAGGGCGATAAGGACTATTTTCTGAAAATCAAGGCGGCAGTTGAGAACGACAATCGCGAATGGATCGCGGATCAAATAGATTTTCCTTTGCAATGGGATGTGGATCCAAAGCGTAAATCCGAGTTGATTGATAAATCCAAGTTCATCGAAAACTATGAACTGATAGTGGACGCGAGATTGCGAAGAGCTATCAGTGAGCAAAATCCTGAAGATCTTTTTAAAAACTGGATGGGTATAATGGTCGGTAGAGGAGAGGTTTGGTTTATGCAAGTCAGTGCGGTGAAGTTGACTTATCGCATAAGAAAAATAGGAGATTGCCATCAGGGTAAAGTAGAAATTACAGCCGTTAATCCCTAACCAGGCATAAAAGATATGACTATGGAACAAGAAACAGTGAAAATCTACGTGCCTCTATTGGAAGAAGGCACTCCGACGGTGCGGGGGACGCAGGCGATTCCGTTGGGCGGGGATTTATATAAGGTACTTCCCACGCCCAAATACGATCCGGAAGATGAAATATGGGAATTTCTTCCCGGGTCGGTTGTTAGATGCGATATCGCGCACGACGATATAACAGGTCGGGATTTTATTAGGGCGTTCGAGAAGGTAAAGGATCCAGAATAGGCTGAGATGATGAACATCCCAATAACTACAGTTATGGTCTATGTTCCGTTACTCGACGAAGGCACGCCGACGGTGCGGGGGACGCAGGCGATTCCGTTGGAAAACGGGTTGTACAAGTTGCTCCCAACGCATAACTACGATCCGGAGGATGAAACATGGGAGTTTTTGCCCGGGTCGGTCGTCAGATGTGTGATGGTCAAAAGTTCGTTCACTAACAAAGAATTCCTTCAGGCTATTGAAAAGGCGGAGGATGTCTAAAACCGAGCATACGATATGAAAATATCTTCGGAACGTGTTGAGATGGAACTTAATGCCGAAGACATAGAGGGTCTCTTGCGATTGGGGACTCCAACTGATGAATATTCCGGCGAAGCGCGAGATATTGCGGCGGCGTTGGAGGTTATCGAGTCCTCGCGACTTGGGGCGGATGTTGTGACGGCGACAATTTCATTGATATGGACAAAGTCGTTTGATTTATCGGACGACGACATGCTCAAGCGTTTGCCCGCCATTCGCAATGTCGCCAGCAGGCTGGTATGTCGCTTTAGGGAACGCGAAGTTTCGGATTCATGAACAACAGGCGCGGCGGAGATTCCTCTCCCTCTGGGAGAGGATAGCTGCTGTTTGGATTTTCGCCTTCGAAAATCCTTAGCCGCGCTTGGTGAGGGTTATCAAGTTGGGTTTGAGAAAGAAACCCTCACCAAGGTATTGCCGCGAATTTTCGGAGGCGAAAATTCGGGCAAACCTATCCTCTCCCAGAGGGAGAGGGGGGATTGCGGCGCGTTGCCCGCATAAGTTCCCTGCGACAGGCTCAGGGAACGCGATAGCCGCGGCGCGGTCGCGCAAAATCTCAAAACAAAAACCACGGAGATAAAATGGACACGAAAAACATTCGGCGTCCGCTGGCGTTCAAGACGTCGGCGGCGGAGGGAATCTTTTCGGGTTACGCCAGCGTTTTCGGCGAGCTCGACCATTATAACGAGATCGTGGCTAAGGGGGCGTTCGCTCGCACTCTGGCCGCGTGGAAGGAGCAGGGACGCTCGCCCGCCATGCTCTGGATGCACGACGCTTCCCAGCCGATAGGGGTGTGGACTTCGCTCTGCGAAGACCGCAACGGCTTGGCGGTGGAAGGGCGGCTGGCTTTATCCACCCAAAAGGGCGGCGAGGCTTGCGAGCTGCTGCGGATGGGAGCCTTGACGGGGCTGTCCATCGGCTATCGCGTGGTTTCAAGCCGCGTGGATTCCGCAAGGCGCGCCCGCGTTCTGACGGAAATCGAGCTGTTCGAAATATCGCTGGTCACGTTTCCGGCCAACGAAGCCGCGCGCGTGGACGGGATCAAGTCTCCGCCCGCCGCCAAGGTTTCCGACGGCGAGGCGACGCGGGCGATCGTGGCGCGGTTGCGAAAGGCCGCCCGCGTTCTTCAACAAACAGGCAACCACAGAGGAGAAAGATAGATGATCGACATGAACGAAGTACACGCCGCCACCGACACGCTGGCTCGCGCCTTCGAGGATTATAAGAACGTCAACGACCAACGCCTCGGCGAGATCGAGCGCAGGGGATCGGCGGACGTTTTGCTCGACGAGAAGCTGGGGCGCATGGACAAGAGCATAAACCGCCTGCAAGGCGAGATAAGCGGAGTCAAATCCGCGCTGCGCCGCCCCGAAAAAGGCGTCGCCGTTTCCCGCCGCGCCGTGTTCGACGACGAGGGCGGCGAATACAAAAACGCCTTCATGCGTTACGTCACCAAGGGCATGGAAGCCGAGATAACCGGATTGCAGACCAAAGACATGGATGTCATATCCGATCCGCAGGGCGGCTATATGGCTCCGCCGGAAATGGCGGATCGCATCGTGACGCGCCAGTTCGACACCACTCCCATGCGCCAGTTGGCCACGGTGATGAACGTGTCGGGCGAGGCTTTGGAGATGCTGCGCGACACCTCGGAGCCGGACGCGCAATGGGTTTCCGAAATGGGATCGCGCTCGGACACGGATCAGGGAGCCATAGGCCGCATCCGCATTCCCACTTTCGAGATCTACGCCCAGCCCCGCGCCACGCAAAAGCTGCTGGACGACTCGGTGGTGAACATCGAGGAATGGCTGGTATCCCGCGTGTCGGACAAATTCGCCCGCCGCGAGAACGCCGCTTTCGTCAGCGGCGACGGCCAGAACCAGCCTCGCGGATTCCTGAATTACTCGACCGTGGCGCAAGGGGATTCAGTCCGCGCTTGGGGAACCTTGGAGCACGTTCCCACCGGAGTCGACGGCGGATTTTCCACCAGCACCGGCCCCGACGTTCTTATAACCCTGATGCACAAGCTGAAGGCCGGATACCTGCCCAAGGCCGTGTGGTTGATGCCGCGAGTTATCGCCGACGCGATCCGCAGATTTAGGGAAAGCACCGGCAACGGATATATCTGGCAGCCCGGGTTGCAGGCGGGCGCGCCCGCCACCTTGCTCGGCTATCCGGTCGTTTTGGCCGAGGACATGCCGACGCTGGCCAGCGGGAGCTATTCGGTCGCTTTCGGCAACTTCGCCGAGGCCTATACCATCGTCGATCGCGTCGGAATGCGCGTGCTGCGCGATCCGTACACTTCGGCTCCCTTCGTCAAGTTCCGTTGCAGCAAGCGCGTCGGCGGCGATTTGGTGAACTTCGAAGCCCTCAAACTGTTGAAATTCGCCACGGCTTAAGCGGAAGGCAGGTATCGGGGCGAGAACAACGGACAAGGTGATCGTCATTGCGAGCGTCGCGCTTGCGACGCGAAGCAATCCAGAGTCATGGAACAACGGCACTGGATTGCTTCGCCGCCCGACAGCGTTCAACGCTGTCCAAACCAAATGGTGGCGGCTCGCAATGACGGCACTTGGCCGTAGACTTAAAAAGACGGCCTTTGGCTGTAGACCTTGCAGACGGCCTATAAACAATCACAACACAGGAGAAAACCATGGCACTACGCGATTTGGTACATAATGTTTTGGCGACGCAGTCGTTGTCGCCCGCAGTAAGAACCAACGGAACCGCCAACGGCACCGGCGTTGATCTGCGCGGATTCGACGCCGCTATGATACTCGTAAACTTCGGCAACTGGACCGACGGAACCCATACTCCTTCGCTTCAGCATTCATCGGACGGCAGCAGCTATGCCGCTTGTTCGGCTTCGGATCTGGACGGAGCTTTCGCGGCGGTGAACGGCGCGGGCGGGGCCAACACGACCCAAGCGGTCGGATACATCGGGTCGCAACGCTATGTGCGCGTCGTGATGACCGTCTCCGGAGCCACCTCAGGCGCGGCCAGCGCGGCCAGCGTCATCGGCGGATGCCCGCGCAATCGCCCGACGGCGTAGGTAACGTCCCCGCGGTCGCTGAGGCCACCGTGAGCCTGTCTAAGCAATCGCGGGGAACAAGGGATTTCGGATGCTAAGGACAAGTGGCGAGGCCTTGACTCCTCTCCCTCTGGGAGAGGATAGCGCGGCTTGGATTTTCGCTCCTTAGCGAAAATCCTTAGCCGCCGCTTGGTGAGGGTTCCCAAGCTGGGTTTATAAAAGAACCCTCACCAAGGTATTGCCACGAATTTTCGAAGGCGAAAATTCGGGCAAACCTATCCTCTCCCAGAGGGAGAGGAGGGATTGCGGAACGTTGGTCGCCTAAGTTCCCTTCGACAGGCTCAGGGAACACATGCTCAGGGAACACGGGCTCAGGGAAGACGGGCAGCGGTCGCAGATCGCGACGGCGGATAGAGAGTCGCCATTTTACTCACAACCAAAAGGAGAAAACCTCATGCGCGAGAGCGTAACCAATCTTTGGGAAAGCGTTCCCATAACGATCGCCAACGGCCAGTCGATCAGCGGCGCGGCCAATTTGGGCGGGCTGCGGTTGTTCGGCATAGTCATGCCGGCGGCGTGGACGGCCGCCAGCATCACCTTTCAAATGTCCGCCGACGGCGGAAGCACATGGAACAACGTCTATGACCAGAACGGCAACGAAGTGACGGTGACTGCCGGAAGCTCGCGCTTCATAGCCTTGGATCCCGCGACGTTGCCAGCCGTCCAGTGGTTGCAGGCGCGTTCCGGCACGGCGTCTTCGCCCGTCAACCAAGGAGCCGACAGATCCCTGACCCTTGTTTTAAGATCGGTGTGAAAATGCATATGCTGTTTTTGCGACGGCGCGCCCGTCCCGCGCTCGACCTCTCGTTTCTCGGCGGATTGCCGAGCGGCGTGACGTTCACTCGCGCTTCGGCAGGATGGCATTTCAATTCCGCCGGAACGCTGACGCAGGCTTCCTCAGACGTTCCGCGTTGCGATCACGATCCGAACACGCTCGCTCCGAATGGATTATGGCTGGAGGAGCAACGCACCAATTCGGTTCGCAACGCCGCCGCCGCCGGAGCCACGGTCGGAACGCTGGGATCGGGCGGAGCCTTGCCCACCAACTGGATAGCCACCGGCGGAAGCGGCGTCACCATCAGCGTAGCCGCCGTGGGCACGGAAAAGGGCATGGCCTATGTGGACGTGCGCTTTCAGGCTTCGTCCGCCGCCGTGACCTCGGCCTCGCTGCGGTTTGAATCCAACACCGGCATCGCGGCTGCGAACGGGCAATCGTGGACGACGGGATTTTATTCGCGCCAATCGGCGGGAAGCCTAAGCGGCATAACGGCGTTTCAAGCGGCGACGGCTGGCATGAACGGCGGCGGAACTGATATGGAAAGCTCGGCCTCGGCGTTCACGCCGTCTTCGGCGTGGCAAAGGCCGTATTGCGTCCGCGCCTTGAACAACGCCACCACGGCTTATTTAAGCCCGCGCTTCAACATGACGTTCAACTCCGGCGCGGCGTTCGACGTCACTTTGCGCTTCGCCGCGCCGCAGGCCGAACAGGGCGAGTTTCCCACCAGTCCCATCGTCACCGCAGGAGCGACGGCGACGCGGGCGGCGGACATCGCCACCGTTTCGCCTTTGGGAGCGTGGTTCAACGCCGCCGAGGGAGCCTTCGCGTGCGAATACCGCAACGACGGCGCGGTTCCTTCTTCATATTTCTCTCGCGTCGCCTCGTTCAACGACAACACCATAAACAACGAAATATCGCTGTTCGTGAACGGCGGCCTGCAACGCCTGTGCGGCGTAGTGAAGGTGGCAGGAGCGACTTTGGCCGACACTTCCAACACCGCACCGTATGAGGCTCCGGTCGAAGGAGCGGTGTTGCGGCAGGCGATGCGCTATCGCCTGAACGACATAGCGGTTTCCAACAACGGCGGCGCGATTCAGACCGACAATTCGTGCGCGATACCGAGCGTTACCCAACTGCGCTTCTTCCGCCGCGAGACGACCGGAGTCGCCATCAATTCGGGATGGCTGCGGCGGTTCCGCTATTGGAACTACGGCCTCGACGACGTGACGCTGCAACGGGTGTAAGACGGAAAGGACGCGAAAATGATCGACACTTGGATGCGATCGGGTTCCTCTGAGGCTTTGGCGGAGGTATGCGCGAGATATGAAAACGTGCTGGGAATATCGGGACGCGAGGGGTTTTTCTACGCCTGCGTCCGAGCTTCCGCCGCCGTAGAGATGTCGCCGGAGAACGGCTGCGAGATCATAACGCCGGAAGCGGGAGCCGCGATTTTAGGCGTGTGGGCGTAGCGGTCGCTGCGCCGCCGCCGTGAGCGGTAGCTGAGCCTGTCGAAGCTACTGAGGGGGATCGCCGCGATTTGGTCGCGTAAATTCCCTTCGACAGGCTCAGGGAACACTGGCTCAGGGAACGCGGAACCGGAAAAATAGGCTCTTACGCAAAACGGGTGGGTATTGCCTTAAAAGGGTCGTCATTGCGAGCCGCCTTTTTCAGGCGGCGAAGCAATCCAGTGCCACAGGCGCAACGGCACTGGATTGCTTCGCCGCCAAGGGGCGGCTCGCAATGACGGCCTTTGGCCGTATACCTCGCAATGACGGCATTTGGCCGTAATGACAGTGTTTGCGTTGCGTTTAGATGTAAAACTTCCCACCCGTTTTGCCTAAGAGCCGGAAAAATACTTCGACCAAACGGAGAACAACAACATGACTTCATCGATTTTAACGACTCCGCCCGCGGTGGAGCCGGTGACTTTGGCCGAGGCCAAGGCGCATTTGCGCATAGAGGACGCCGCCGAGGACGCGCTGATAACAGCTTTGATAGTAGCGGCGCGGCAATGGGCGGAGGAATACACCGGACGCGCATTTATCAACCAGACGTGGCAGCTGTGGCGGGACGATTGGCCGGAGACGGATTGGGTCGAGCTGCCGCGCTATCCGGTGGTTTCGGTTTCCCAGATCCAGACCTTTGACGACGCGGACGCCGCCACCACTTGGAATTCGGCGAATTACTTCGTCGACGCGGCGCGGGATTTCGGTCGCGTGGTCAGGCGCAAAGCGGCGTGCTGGCCATTGCCCTCGCGCTCCGCGCAGGGAGTTTTGATCGAATACGTCGCCGGATACGGGGCTTCGCCTTCCAGCGTACCGGAGGCCATCCGCCTCGCCATTCGCCAAATAGTGGCGGCGTGGCACGAAAATCGCGGCGACGAAAAAGGCGATGCCATGCCCTCGGCGATGGTCGCGGCGTTGTTGGATCCATACCGTTATCGGAGGCTTTGAGATGACGAAAATAGGCGAAATGCGATGCCGTTTGACGTTGCAAGACAGCAGCGTAGTGGCGGACGGCGCGGGCGGCTTGACGACAAGTTGGGCGAATGTTGGCGGATGCTGGGGCAACTTAAGGCCGCTTACGGGATCGGATTCCCTTTCCGCCTTGCGGCACGCCAACGACGTGTCCCATCGTTTCACCACGCGATGGCGCGGCGATTTAAACGTCAAAGTCGGAATGCGGTTCGTCCTTGATAGCCGCGTCTTCAACATCCTGTCGGTCAGCAACGTCGACGAACGCAATCGTTCGCTGGAGATGATGCTGATAGAGGAATAGGGAAACGCCCTTTCAACAAGCGCGGTCTGTTCCTCCCCCTAAGAAGGGGGAGGAACAGACCGCGCCGATGGACAGGGCATCGTCTCAACCCCGATGAAAACCAACTATCCACTCGTTTTGCATAAGAGCCAAAGAAAGGAATTTTGCTATGTCGTTCGACGAAGTTAGCTTTCCTCTGGCAATAAAGTCCGGAGCCATGACGGGGCCGACGTTTTCGACCGAAATAGTCGCGACCTCCGGCGGATACGAGCGGCGCAACCAGAATTGGAGCCAAGCCCGCCGCAAATTCGACGCCCGCGCCAGCGTGTTGTCGCAGGCCGATTACGCCGCGTTGACCGCGTTCTTCATGGCTCGAGCCGGACGCGCGCGCGGCTTTCGCCTGAAGGATTGGAGCGATTTCACCAGCGCGGCGGACGGAATCTCGACGCCGCTGTGGAGCGATCAGCGCGTCGGAACCGGCGACGGCGCGACGACGGCTTTTCAGTTGATAAAGACCTACGGAAGCGGAGGCGGAGCGCATGTCCGCCCGATCCGCAAGCCGGTGTCCGGCTCGGCCACCATGGGCGTGGGCGGGGCGCAGGCAATAGGCGGCTGGAGCCTCGACGCGACGACCGGAGTGGTGACCTTCGTTTCGCCCCCCGCCAACGGCGCGGCGGTGACGGCGGGATTTATCTTCGACGTTCCGGCGCGTTTCGACGCGGATCAGCTGTCGGTGATGACGGGCGGAGAAAAATCGTCGCGGCAGGAAATACCGATCGTGGAAGTACGGGTGTAACCGCCATGAAAAACATCTCAGCCCCGCTTTTGGCGCATTTGCAGGAAGAGCTGACGACGCTCGCCTTATTGGTGAAGGTGACGCGCTCCGATGCCGTCGTGTTGGGTTTCACCACCCACGACCAAGACATAACCTATGACGGAGTGGTTTATAAGTCGGACGGAATACTGGCGGACAAGCCGCTGGACAGCGCGTCCGGATCGAAGGCCAAGGGCTTTGAGATCGCCGGAATCTTGGACGGCGAGGGAATCGCGGAAAGCGATCTCGCCTTGGGATTGTACGACAACGCCGAAGTGGAAGCGTATCTGTGCGATTGGAAAAACCTTTCCGCCGGCGCGGTTCGGATGCGGCGCGGGTGGTTGGGCGAGGTGGCGATGGCGGACGGAGGCTATCGCGCCGAACTGCGGGGGATGCACGACCTTTTGCAACGCCGCATAGGCGAGACCTACACTCCCGAATGCCGCTACGACTTGGGCGACGGACGCTGCGGCGTCGCTTTGAACGCCTTGAAGGTGACAGGGAGCGTCACGGCGGCGACGGATCGCTCCAATTTCGCGGATTCCGGACGCGGCGAGCCCGACGGCTATTTCGCCTATGGCAAGTTGACGTGGACCAGCGGGGTTAACGCCGGAACCAGCGTCGAAGTGCGCGACTGGAGCCAAGCCGATAGAGCTTTCAGCCTGTGGCTGCCCACCCCGTTCGCCATCGCCGTGGGCGACGGATACGAAGTCGCGCCCGGGTGCGATAAACGATTTTCGACCTGCGGCGGCAAATTTTCCAACAGCGTGAATTTCGGGGGATTCCCCTATCTGCCCGGGGTGGGAAAGATATTGCGGTATCCGTGAGATGCTTCGTTGCGAGGTGTGTAGCCAAAGTCAGCGTCATTGCGAGCCGCCACACTTTGGTTTGGACAGCGTTGAACGCTGTCGGGCGGCGAAGCAATCCAGAGGCGTTGCTCCAAATGTTCTGTATTGCTTCGCCGCCACGGGGCGGCACGAATTGACGCTGACCTTGGCTACACACCTTAAATATGAAGGCGCTTTTTTGCGTCGCAAACCGTTGAAGAAAGGCGCGGTTATGGACAATACGCTTTTAATTTCCGCCGCTCGCGCCTGTTTGGGGACTCCGTTCCATCATCAAGGGCGCAAGGCCGGAGCCGGATTGGATTGCATCGGCCTAGTGGTCGTGGCTTTGCGGGCGGCGGGCAGGACGGTCAACGATCGCTTTGATTACGGAGTCCGCCCCGACGGAAAATCTTTAATCGCCGCCTTGTTGGAACACGGCGCGGAGCCTGCGGACAAAATATCCGCGGGCGACGTTTTGGTTTTCCGCTACGACAACCAGCCCCAGCACGTCGCGCTGGCAACCGGAGAGGACAGCATGATCCACAGCTTCGCTCCGGCGGGAAAAGTGGTGGAAACCTCCATCGGCGGATATTGGCGGCGGAGGTTGGCGGGAGTTTATCGGTTTTAGGAAGAATTTGGATTGCTTGTTCAGTGAGACGTCATTGCGAGCGGCCTTCTTCAGGCCGCGAAGCAATCCAGAGTCATGGAACAACGGCACTGGATTGCTTCGCCGCCAAGGGGCGGCTCGCAATGACGGCCTTTGGCCGTAACAGGGTAGATGACGGCAGTTATGCAATAGGTCTATTGAGAGGAGCCATCACATGGCATCAATAGTTTTATCCAGTTTCGGCACTATGCTGGGCAACCAGATATTGCCGGGGATCGGCGGGAGGATATTGTCCGCCGTGGGCCGCAGGGTAGGCAAGGAAGCCGACGAGGCCATCGGATTTTCGCCGTCGTCGGATCCCGCCGACGGGCCGCGTCTGGAATCCCTGCGGATGCAGGATTCGCGCTATGGCGCGGGGATTCCCAAGACTTTCGGACGGGCGCGGGTGGCTGGCAACGTCATCTGGGTTTCCGATCTGATCGAAACCGCCCACGAGGATTCCTCTTCGGGCGGAAAGGGCGGAGCCGTAGGCGGAATCTTGGGCGGCAATTCCCGCACCACCTATACCTATAGCGTCCATTGCGCCATCGCCGTGGCCGCCGGAGAAATAGGCGGCATCGCCTCGATCTGGGCCGACAGCAAGGTGATTTACAGCGACGGAATATGGGACGCGGGCGTGGTGGCCGGAGCCAGCGTTTATTGCGGCACGTCCGCCCAAGCGGCGGATCCGTTGCTGCAGTCGTGGACCGGCGCGGACACTCCGGCTTATCGCGGCGTGGCCTATGTCGTGCTGGAATCGCTTCAGCTGCGCGAATTCGGCAACCGCTTGCCCAACCTGACTTTCGAGATAACGCCCAAGCGCGAAGCGGCGCAGCCGAACTGGCTGGGGCAGGCCGATCCCGCATTGCTGCAACCTAGCATGGCGGCCAAAACCAAGACTCTGGCTCCGTTAATCTCGGAACGCGGAGCGATAGCCGCCCGCCGCGCCATCGTTTGCGGATACGTCGAGGACGGGGCAAATAAAAGATTTCAAGTCGTGGAATACGACGTGACGGACGACGTTCCGGCGGAGATTGCAAGAACCTCCAGCGCGGCCTTCGCCGCAAGCTCGATCAGCGACATGGCTTGGGCTTTCGCCGCCGACGAACGCTTTGTCGCGATATACGCGCAGGACAACGGCGGCTCTCCCACGCATTATTTCGCCATATACGACAGCGAAAGCCGCCAATTCGGAGACGTTCTGGGAGCGGCTCTGCCGTTCTCGGTCGATTACAAGCAAGTCGCGTGGATAGATCCGCTGCACTTCGTCGTCACCGACGCCTCGGGCGGCAAGCGCGGGGTCAGGCTTTTGGCGCGGGCGGGCAGGCAGGTTATAGATAGGGGATTTTACGACGTATGGGGAACGGGATCCGCCGCTTCCCGCGCGCCGCTGCTGAACGCCAATTTTACTCCATTGGCGGGAGGGTTGGTTTATTACGCCGTCAACCAGTCGCCTTATTTCAACACCCTTTACGCCTGCCATTTGACGATGCGCGACGGAGCCTTGGCCAAAGGCGCGCCCTATACCGTCGCCAGCGGGCTGTCGACGGGATCCGGCAGCAGCCCCTCGGCGGCGTTCCTGCGTAGCGACGAGGGGGAATGGACGCTGTTTTTCTCCACCGTTCTTTACATGCGGATGATCTCGTTCCGCCCTGCGCCGAACGCGGCCAGCGTGACGAGGCCGTGGCAAAGCGTATCCAGCCTCGCGGTTCCCGTCTGTTCGCTCCAGCATCCGATCGCGTCAGGCGATCGCATCGCGGTTTTGCAGCGCGGCAGCGGCGAGGATTTTTACCGACTCTCGGAAATACTTCTGCGAGCCTCCGACTTTTTGCTGGAAACCGACGCGGCGCAAGTGGGCGGGGCGGCGCAAGTCGCCGACATTTTCTCGGCCATTTCCATCGGGCGCGAACGCCTGTTGCTGACGGGGCTGAGCGGCCCGAACGCCGAGATGAATCACGCTGGAATAGCGCGGGCGCGGCCTTTGGGCGACGATTTGGCCAGCGTGGTGGAATGGATACTTTCCCGCGCCGGATATTCCGGCGGCGACATCGACGCGAGCGAGCTTGCCGGAGTGGCGATAGACGGCTACGTCATGCCCGATCCCACCACCGCCGCCGCCGCTCTGGCTCCGTTGCAGGTTTTCGAGCCGTTCGATCTGGCCGAAAGCGACGGAGTACTGAAGGCGGTTCGGCGCGGCGTAGCCAGCGTGGGCGCGGTTTTGGACGATGGCGAATTTTTGGAGCCGCCGAATTTCTTTCGTGCCCAAGAACTCGATTTGCCGATAGAGGCCACGGTCGAATACATAGACGCCTCGCGGGATTACGAAATCGGCAGCCAACGCGCCCGCCGCCTAGCCTCGCGCGGGGCCAAGGCCGCGACGCGGATAGCCTTGCCGCTGGTTTGCTCGGCAGCCCGCGCCAAAAAGGTGGCGGAGGAAAGGCTGTTCTCGCTGTGGGGGGAGCGCGAGCGCGTGTCGGCCATCGCGACGCGCAGCCGTTTGAATCTGGAACCTGCCGACGTGGTGGAAATAGGCGGGCGCGCCGTCCGCATCACCTCCACGCGCCTATCCGAGGGAGCATTGGAACTGCGCGGCGTAGCCGCCGTCTTGCCGCCATCCTCAGCCGCCGCGCCTTCCGGAGCGGACGGCGGATACGAAGGCGGATCCGTAGCCGCAAGCCGCCGCGAAGCCGCGTTGTATCTGATGGATTTGCCCTTGCTGCGTGCCGAGGACGACGAGGCCGGAGTTTACGCCGCCGCCACCTGCGACGCCGCTTCGGGATGGGGCGGCGCGTCGATATGGAGATCGGCGGACGGAGCCAATTTTGGCCGAGTAGCCGGATTGGATACCGCCGCCACGGCCGGAGCGGCGGTCACCGCGCTGGCGGACGCTTCGGCGCATTATATGGATCGCGGCGCGGGGGTGAAGGTGCAACTGGCGCGGGGCGAGCTGGCGAGCTGTTCGGAGGCCGATTTGCTGAACGGGGCCAACGCCGCCATGTTGGGCGGGGAGATCCTCCAGTTCCAGACCGCCACGCTTATCGAGGCCGGATGCTACGTCCTTAGCGATCTGTTGCGCGGACGGCGCGGAACCGAGGCGGCGACGGCGGGGCACGCGATAGGCGACGCCTTTGTTTTGCTGACCAAGGGCGCGGTGGGTTTCATCCCCGCCTTGCTGTCGGATCGCGGGCGCAGTTATTTGTTCCGCGCCTTGGCGGGCGGGCAATCGCTGGGCGACGCTGCGGATATGTCCTTCACTTATTCTCTCAATACGCTTTGCCCTTTGCCGGTGGCGCACATAGCCGGATCGCGGGCATCGGGGACAGGCAGCGATTTGACGATAACGTGGAAACGCCGCGCCCGCCGCAACGGCGATTGGATCGACAACGTGGACGTGCCGCTTGACGAACCTTCCGAGCAATACGACGTGGAGATAATGAACGGCTCCGCAGTGGTTCGGACATTTTCCGCCGTCGCGTCGCCTTCGCTGATCTATACGGCGGCGGAGCAGACGGCGGACTGGGGCGGCTCGCCCCCCGCGCAGTTTACCGTCAAGGTCTATCAGCTCAGCGCGCGGTACGGGCGCGGCAAACCCGCCAGTGCTATGGTGTAACATCATGCGAGGCCAACGGTTAAATATGCCGCCATTTGTGAAGCCATAGCCAAAGGCAGAGCGTCATTGCGAGCGTCGCCCTTGCGACGCGAAGCAATCCAGAGTCATGGAGCAACGGCACTGGATTGCTTCGCCGCCAAGAGGCGGCTCGCAATGACGGACCATTTTTATTCACCGCCCTATCCTTTCCCAGATGGAGAGGGGGGATTGCTGCGCGTTGGCGCATAAGTTCCACCGCGACGGCGGATAGAAAACCATCAACCAAAACCTAAGGAGGCAACATGGCCAACACGCCGAGGCTGGCGATGCCGTATTTGGTGGCGTCCCAAGCGCAAAAGGAAGTCACGCACAACGACGCCCTGAACGATATGGATTTTCTGGCGCAATCGTCCGTCATCGACCGCACGCTGAACGCGCCGCCCGCCTCTCCGGCCAACGGCGATATGTATATCGTCGGAACCTCTCCCACCGGTGCATGGACGGGGCACGCCGGACATTTGGCAGCGTGGTATTCGGGATGGAAATTCAAGACTCCGAGCGCGGGGTGGACGGTTTGGGCGAAAAACGACAGCAGGCTGGTCTACTACACCGGATCGGCATGGGCGGTTTTAGAAACCCCCGCCATCGACGGGACTTTCACTTGGAACCCGGGAACCATAGCCAACGGAGCCGGAGCGACTTCGGCGGCGGTGACGGTGACGGGGGCGGCGTTGGGCGATTTCGCCAGCGTGGCCGCGCCCTATGATTTGCAGGGTCTTGTCGCCACGGCGTGGATAAGCGCGGCCAATACCGCGCTGGTCAGATTGCAGAACGGAACCGGCGGCGGGGTGACGCTCGGCTCCGGCACTTGGCGCGTCAGAGCGAGAAAGGCGTAAGGCATGAAAAACGTAGGAGGAGAGGGAGACGGAACCGCGCTGCGGGCTTCGATAGGGGAGTTCATCGGCAAGCATGTTCCTTTGGCTTTGGTCATGGCGTTGTTGATACAAGGGGCCACGGCGGTGTGGTGGGTGGCGGCGCGGGATCGCGACGGATTTTTCCTCGAACGGAGAGTGTCGCATCTGGAAGATTCGTCCTCGCGTCTGGACTCCGAGCAGGGGCAGATATTGGAGCGGTTAGCCCGCATCGAGGAGCGAGTCAATTCGCAACTGGGCATTCTCGACCGCATCGAAAAACAGACTTCTGGTCGGGGGAGAGAATAAAGCTAAACTTCGTTTTCAGTTACGTCATGCAAGCCTTCGCCGTCATTGCGAGCGGCCTTCTTCAGGCCGCGAAGCAATCCAGAGCCGTTGCGCTTGCGACTTTGGATTGCTTCGCGTCGCAAGGGCGACGCTCGCAATGACGTCGCCTTTGGCCGTACTCACCAGTTTTCGACGATCCTTCGTCATTTAAACCCACAAGGAAAACCCCATGAATCCGAACGACGAAACCGTGGCCTTGGCCGCGGCTCTTTGGGCTGCGCGGCGCGCGAACGCCGCAGGAATCGCGCTGATAAAGGATTTCGAAGGCCTGCGCCTTAAATCCTATCGCTGTCAGGCGGGGTTGTGGACTGTGGGCTACGGCCACACCCGCACCGCCCGTCCCGACATGAAGATAACGCCGCAAGAGGCCGAGGAGCTTTTGGACGACGATCTAAGGATGGTCGAAAGGGCTGTGTCCAAATTGGTGACGGTAAAGCTGAACGACAACCAGTTTTCGGCCTTGGTGTGTTTCGCCTTCAACGTGGGGGCGGGGAATTTCGAACGCTCCACCTTGTTGAAGCTGCTTAATCGCGGTTGGTACGAGCAGGTTCCCGCCCAGCTTTCGCGCTGGAACCGCGTGGCGGGCGAGGCCATGGGCGGGCTTTCCCGCCGTCGCCGCGCCGAGGCCAAGTTGTGGAACTCCACCCTGTCGGGGCAAGAGCTGACGGAACGGCAAGGGATACTGCGAGGGTGAGGGGCGTGTTTGCTGGTGGCAGAAGCCGTCATTGCGAGCGTCGCTCTTGCGACGCGAAGCAATCCAGAGTCATGGAGCAACGGCACCGGATTGCTTCGCCGCCCGACAGCGTTAACGCTGTCCAAACCAAAGGTGTGGCGGCTCGCAATGACGCCCTTTAGCCGTGACTTCGCCCTGTGTTTTATTTCGCCGCCCCCCCACCCATCCTCCCCCTAAGAAGGGGGAGGGGTTCCACCGTGACGTCGGATAGAGATGACCAAAAAACAACGAAAGGATCCAACCATGTGGCAGGCTTTGATCGCACCTATGTTCGCTTTGCTGGACAGGGTCATTCCCGATCCGGCGGCGCGGGAAGCGGCCAAGATTCAAATGATGCAGGCCGACAACCAACAGGCTTTGCGCGAGATGCAATCCACCATGTCGGCGATACTGGCCGAGGCCGGCAGCGCGGATCCGTGGACTTCTCGGGCGAGGCCGTCGTTTCTTTACGTCATTTACGCCTTGATACTGGCTTCCATTCCCATGGGGCTGGTTTACGCCGCCGAGCCGGACACTGCCAAAAACATCACCGAGGGTTTTCGCGCTTGGCTGGCCGCCATTCCCGAACCGATGGTAGAGTTGTTCGCCGTGGGATACCTTGGGTACACCGGAGCGCGCAGTTTCGAAAAATGGAAAAGGCTGAAATAGACAAGGTTGCCAAAGGAATCCTCAGAGGTTAGAAAATAGGGGAAAACCCGAACACAGGGCATGAGATGAGACAAAGCGTAACGTTAGCCGTTATCTTATGCGCCGCGCTGGCCGCCCTTGTGGCCGGATGCGGCAAAAAGCCCAGCCACGTCGATCCGCCGCCCGGGGTGGGCGCGGACGTTTTCCCGCGAGTTTATCCCGACCCCAACACGGATCCCCAGCCATGACCGACAAAATTTTCCCCTACGTCAAAGGTTCCATGCGCGTCGAAGACGTGGATGTGAACGATATAGTCGAGGCCGTCGGCACGCCGTTTTACTGCTATTCGGCGCGGCGGCTGCGCGACAACTATCACGCCTTCGCCAAGGCGATGGAAGGCTTGGACGCGACCGTCTGCTATGCCGTCAAAGCCAACATGAACCGCGCCGTCATCAAGACCTTGGCCGATTGCGGAGCCGGAGCGGATGTAACCTCGGTGGGAGAGCTTGAGCGCGCCCTAGGCGGCGGCGTTCCCGCCAACCGCATCGTTTATTCCGGCGTGGGCAAAAGGCGCGAGGAAATCGCCGCCGCTTTGGAGGCCGGAATCGACAAGCTGAACGCCGAGTCTTTGCCGGAACTGTACTCCATAAGCCAAGTGGCCGCCGAGCTGGGCATCACCGCGGGAATCTGCCTTCGCGTCAATCCCGACGTCGACGCCAAGACGCACAAAAAGACCTCGACCGGACACAAGGAGAGCAAGTTCGGCATCGACATGGAGCAATTGGACGAGGCGATAAAGCTCGCCAGCACCCTTCCTTGGCTTCAATTCCGGGGGCTGATGGTGCATGTCGGATCGCACGTCTACGACTATGAGCCGTTCCGTTTGGCCTATTCGAAACTGGCCGACATGGTGCGCGATCTTCGCGGCAAAGGATTTAAGATCGACCGTCTGGATTTGGGCGGCGGCGTGGGCATCGCCTATGACGGCCAGCAAATAGCTCCCTTCGCCGATTACGCCGCCATCGTGCGCGAAACCGTGGGGGGGCTGGGCTGCGCCTTGGTGTTCGAGCCGGGGCGCCGTTTGGTAGGCGACGCCGGAATACTGGTCAGCCGCGTGGTCTATTGCAAAAAGACCCCATCGAAGAATTTCCTCATCATCGACGCGGGCATGAACGACCTTATCCGTCCGGCGATGTACGAAGCCCGCCACAGCATCCGCTCGGTTCGCCAAGCGACGGGCGAGCTTGCCTCCTACGACGTGGTAGGGCCGGTGTGCGAAACCGGCGACATGTTCGGGGAAAACTTCCATCTGCCGACGATGCAGTCCGGCGATTTGATCGCCATCATGCAGGCCGGAGCGTACGGCAGCGCGATGGCTTCGGCCTACAACGGCCGTCCTTTGCCGCCCGAGATCTTGGTCGACGGGGCATCCTTCAAGGTAGTTCGCCGCCGCGTCACCGTCGCCGAGCAGATCACATGGGAAACGCAGTGAGCCTCTCGTCGCCCAAGCCGTTTCATATCGCCATCGACGGCTTATCCGCCAGCGGCAAGGGAACCTTGGCGCGGCGTCTAGCCGAGCGTTTGGGCTTCGCCTATCTCGACACCGGAATCCTTTACCGCGCCGTGGCGTTGTCCGTTTTGCGGGCGGGAAAATCGCCCTCCGACGCGGCGGCGGCGATCGCGGCGGCGCAGGCCTTGGATCCCTCGACCCTCGTCAATTTGGCCGACGACGGCGAATTGCGCCAGCACCATGTCTCCGAAGCCACCTCCGTGATAAGCGTCATTCCGGCGGTTCGCGCCGCGCTTTTGGATTTCCAGAGAAACTTCGCCGCAGCTCCGCCGGACGGGAAGGCCGGAGCGGTTTTGGACGGGCGCGACATCGGCACGGCGATACTTCCCGCCGCCGAGGTCAAGCTGTACGTTACCGCGTCGCCGGAAGTCCGCGCCAACCGCAGATACAAGGAACTGCGGGCGCGAGGGGAGGACGTGTCCGAGGCGCAGGTGTTCGCCGACCTGAAAATTCGCGACGAGCGCGACACCACCCGCGCCATCGTTCCCGCCTTGCCCGCCTCCGACGCGATCATCCTCGACACCACCGATCTTTCCCCCGACGAAGCCTTGAACGAGGCTTTGGAAATTACGAAGAATAGAGGTTCTTCCTGAAAACGGGTGGGTAATTTTGTAGCCGCCTTCATCAGCAAGCAAGGCCGTCATTGCGAGCCGCCACCCTTTGGTTTGGACGGCGTTAACGCTGTCGGGCGGCGAAGCAATCCAGACCTTATGGAGTAACGGCACTGGATTGCTTCGCCGCCAAGGGGCGGCTCGCAATGACGGTGCTTGCTGGAAGAC
>JAYRGC010000021.1:0-41180 GCA_041908065.1 Alphaproteobacteria bacterium
ATTGCTTCACCGCCAAGGGGCGACTCGCAATGACGGCCTTTGGCCGTAACTTCGCAATGACGGCCTTGCTTGCTGATGCAGGCGGCTACGAAATTACCCACCCGTTTTCAGAAAGAGCCAGCAATTTGCCATATCTACGGCCAAATGCCTTAACGCCTATGTATCCGGCAACAACATATAGCCCTCGCCGCGCATCGTCACCAAATAGCGGGGGTTTTTGGGATCTTCCTCTATCTTGCGGCGCAATCGCGTCACCTGAACGTCGATCGTGCGGTCGTTCACCCCGCCGCCGCTGCGCTCGGCCAATATTTCGCGGCTTATGGCCACGCCGGCGTCGGCGGACAACGCCCGCATCAGTCCGGCCTCCATTCCGGTCAGGCGAATCGTCTCCTCGTCGGATTTCAGTTCGTCGCGCTGGGAATCGTATGTCCACCGCCCCAAGCGGAAGCGCGTCGCTATCGCCTCCGGCGCAGGCGAACGGCGCAAAACGGCGTTTATCCGCAACAAAAGCTCTCGCGGTTCGAACGGTTTGGGTAAATAGTCGTCGGCCCCGGCCTCCAGCCCCTCTATCCTGTCTCCGGCCTCGCCTCGCGCAGTAAGCAGGATTATCGGCAGCTTCCTTAGTCGGACGCAGGACGAGGTGCGCAAAGACCGAGCCAGCTCCAGCCCAGTTTCCCCGGGCATCATGACGTCCAGTATCATTATGTCGTATTGCAGCAGTGACAGCGTGTCCCGCGCCTCGGCCGCGCCCGACGCGACGGTAACAAGGCATCCTTGCTCGGCCAACCACCGCCGCAACAAAACGCGCAGCCTGTCGTCGTCGTCGACGACAAGAACGTGCGGCATCAAGGCCGGATGGGATGGAGGAACGAGCGGCATGAAGGAAAGCTACCAGCCGGAAATAAAAAGGGAAAGGGCCGGACGACCCGAAAGCCGCCCAGCCCCAACCCCAGCCCTTAAAACCCTATTACGAGGTCTTAAGGTTGTCCTGAACCGTCTGGAAGACGCTCTTCAGCTGCGGCCCCAACGTCAACAACACGGCCACGATGGCTACCGATATCAACGAGGCGATCAAGCCATACTCGATAGCGGTGGCGCCTTCCTCTTCGCGAACAAAACGAGCAAACATCTTCATGTTGTTTTCTCCCTTTAAAGTTGACGAAAATAAAACCACTAACCACCAGCAAACCCTGTATCCCTCAGGCTCCCGATTACGGCGGGGGGCTTAACGCCCGCCCGCCGCAGGCTCGGGGCCAACCGTAACCCTACTAACCCTATTACGAGGTCTTCAGGTTATCCTGCACCGTCTGGAACACGCTCTTCAATTGCGGTCCCAACGTCAAAAGCACCGCCACTATGGCGACAGAGATAAGAGAGGCGATCAAGCCGTACTCGATAGCGGTGGCGCCTTCCTCTTCACGAATGAAACGGGCGAACATCTTCATGATAGTGTCTCCTCTTTTTAAGTTGTTTGGACCCGAGCGGTCCGTCCATGGTTTGAATAGTACACGAGCATAGTTAAGAAGGCCTTAATGGAAAGTCTTTTTTGTGAATAAAAACAATTAGATAATTCGTTTACATACTAGTTTTATTTTAGAACATAATATGTCTAAAATTGTACGGAATTGGCGGATTTCCTAACTCGAAGATTCTCCAAAGAAAAACAATTAGTTATCCAAGAAAGCTGCCCATGCCATTCACCTCTTATAAGACCGGATTGCTGTCGGAAAGCCTCTGCCGGATGGCTTTGCGGCTTAAGGGATACCGTATCGAGGCCATCCGCTACCGTTCTAAAGCGGGAGAAATTGACATAATCGCCGAGCGTGGAGACGTTTTGGCGATAATCGAAGTGAAATTCCGCCCCTCCGCGGACGCCGCCGCCGATGCTATATCCTTGCGCCAACGCCGCCGCATAGCCGCAGCGACCTTGAATTTCCTTGGCCGCAATCCGCGCTTTGTAAAACATTCAGTGCGTTTCGACGTGATGTTGACCTCGCCATGGCGATGGCCTTCGCATATAACCGACGCTTGGAGACCAGACGAAACCAGTATGTTATAAGCGTCGCATGAAAAGAAGTATGGACGAAGCCCTTGCCATTTTGCTCCGCGCCGGAGAACAGGACGACGATTCCGTCAATCTGGGGGAAACGGCATTGGCCTTATCCGCCATCGCGCGCCCCGACGCGGATATGTCGACCTATCGGGATCATCTGGATTCCCTGATCAAACAGGTAAAATCATTTGGCAACGCCGCAACTCTGGACGACAGGCTGCGGGTACTGCGCAAGGTTTTAGTGGTCAACCACAAATATCGCGGCGACGACGACAAATACGACGATTTCCGCAATCTCGACATTATGAAGGTCATAGATGGCCGACGGGGAATGCCGGTGGCCTTGGGATTGATATACCTGCACGTCGGCAACTCGCTGGGGTGGCGCATGACCGGCGTCAATCTGCCGGGCAACGGCTTTCTAGTGAAAATCGACGCCGTAGACGGGCGGGCTATAATCGATCCATTTCGCTCCGGCAAAACCTGCAGCCCCGAGGAGTTGGCAAAAATGGCGGCTGTTCTGGCTCACGCCGAAAATGGCGACGAACCAGCGGAACAAGCCCAGATAAAAACGGCGCGAATGCTGGAAATGGGCAGAAAAGACGTTCTCTTGCGGCTGCAAAACTCCATAAAATCGCGACAACTGGGAGCGAAACTTTTCGACGACGCCCTTTCCACCGTTGAAAGCATGGTACTTATCGCACCGCTGAACGAAGACCTTTGGTACGAAAAGGGGCTGTTGCACGCCGAACTTGGGCATATGAAATCGGCAATAGACGCTTTCACGACGCTAAAAGGCATTTCGGGCGACAAAAGGCATATAGAAGCCTCCGAAATCATGCTGGAACGCCTGAAAAAGCAGTTGAATTGAGAGGCTCTTGCCCGAAACAGGCGGGTAATAGAGTCGCTCTTTCGGCAATCACGACCTGTTCCTAACTATTCTTAGGGGGAGGAACAGACTGCGCCAACTGTCAGAACATCGCCTTAAACCCCGATAAAAAACCTACCAGCCCGTTTCGAAAGAGAGCCAAGCCTTTTGAATTTGGGGGATTGCCGACCTATTGGTATAGTCGCTCGGTCAGAGACTCTCGAGCATCTACCCATATCATTGAAGGCGGAAAGATATGCAATCCAAAAACGCGAAATCCAACTCTTCCAAGAATGCTTCTTCGATCGGCGGCACGGAAGTTCCTGCGGATTTTTCCAAGAAATTCTTCGCCAAGCTGTTGCCGGACGATCTGGCCGCTTTGTCCCCCGACGAACGCTACGGCATTGCCTCTTCGTTATGGAATCTGGCGAAAAACCGCAAACCCAACGAAGTGTCGTTGCGAATATTCAACCCTTCCGAGGAAAGCGATGGCTGGTCTGTCGACCACACGGTACTGGAAATCGTCAGCGACGACATGCCTTTTCTGGCGGATTCAATATCGGGCGAATTGCAACGGCGCGGCTTCACCGTCCATATGTCGATCCATCCGGTGCTGCGGATAGCGCGCTCGGCTTCCGGCAAACTTTTGGGCTTAGCCGACGACGGCGCGGGAGATGTGACGGCGGAATCCTTCGTGCACATGCAGATAGACCAGTGCCTAGACGCTCGGTTGTTGCGAGAAATAGCCGAAAGCTTGCGCGAGGTTCTTGCCGAAGCGCGTTCGGTGGTCGAGGACTGGCCGGCCATGCGCAGCAAGATCGGCGAAGTCATCGCCGAGGTGTCCGCGCTGGGAGCTTGCGGAGCCAAAGCCGAGGACATAGCCGAAACCAAGGATTTCCTCGAATGGCTGGACGATAACAATTTCACCTATCTCGGATATCGCCGCCTCGACATCGCGGTCAAAAAAGATTCCTTGCAATGGAAAATCGTCAAGGGAAGCGGCTTGGGCGCGATGCGCGAAGACGATTCCCGCGTTTTCGGAGGATTGGGCGAAATCGCCGTCCGCTCGCCAGAAGTTCGGCGGTTCTTGAATCCCCAATGCCTCACCATCGTCGCTAAAACAGACCGCCGCGCCCGCGTCCATCGCACCGTGCCGATGGACGCCGTTTTCGTCCAGCGTTTCGACGATGGCGGCAAAGTCGTGGGCGAGCATTTGTTCATCGGCCTGTTCACATCCCGCGCCTATTCGCAAAGCGCGCGCGACGTTCCCTTGCTGCGCCACAAGATAACCCGCATCGCGGCGAGAGCGGCGGTGGATCCTAACGGACACGCCGGACGCGCGCTTTTGCATATTCTCGATAACTATCCCCGCGACGAGCTGTTCCAGATCGATCCCGACGAGCTTTACGCCCACAGCCAAGGCATCGTGCAGCTTCAAGAGCGTCCTCGAGTGGCGTTGTTCCTGCGCCGCGACGCCTTCGGGCGGTTCATCACCTGCCTGATATACGTTCCCCGCGACCGCTACGATTCCCGCATGAGATCGGCTTTGCAACGCCATCTGGAAGCGGCTTTCGGCGGAAAAATGTCGGATCAGATCGTTCGTATCGACGACAACCCGCTGGCGCGGCTGTTTATGACCATCACCACCGAAAGCGGCGCGCCCCGCCCCGACCGCGAAAAGCTGGAAACCGAGCTGCGGGAGCTGTGCCGCACGTGGCAAGACCGCTTGCGCGAAAAGCTGGTCGAGGAATACGGCGAAGCGCGGACTTTGGATCTTTTGCGCCGCTACGGCAAAGCCTTCACCTCCCAATATCGCAACGCTACCCATCCAGACGCGGCGGTGCGCGATCTGCTGGCGATCGAAAAAACCTTGGCGCACGGGAAATTCGTAGCCGACCTGTCTCCGCCCGACGACGCCGGAGTCCTGCGCCTCCGCCTGTTCCGCCCCGATCATCCGCTGCTGTTGTCCGAGATGCTGCCGCTGATAGAAGACATGGGGCTGAAAGTCGAATATATGGGCGGCCCCTACGAAGTCCTGCCCGAAGGCGGAACGAGGACGATTTACGTCCACGAATTCGCCTGCCGCATGGCGCGGGAAGCCACCCGCCCCTTCGCCGAAGCGAAGCCCTTGTTCGAAGACGCGCTGGGTCGCGTATGGGCGGGCGAAGCCGAGCACGATCCTTTCAACTCGCTGGTTCTGCGGGCTGGACTGCCTTGGCGCGACGTGATGGTGCTTCGCGCCATGGGACGTTACCTGCGACAGCTCCGCATCCCCTACGGAACCTATATGATGGCCAATACGCTTTTGGCGCATCCGCAGGTGGCTCGCGATTTGTCATGCCTGTTCGCCGTCCGGCACGATCCCGATTTTCGCGGCAATCGCGCTGCGCGTTCGGCTGAATTGGCGGAAAAAATCAATTCCGAATTGTCCTCCATAAACGCCTTGGAAGAAGATCGCATCATCAGACGCTATCTGAATCTTATCCAATCCTCCTTGCGCTCCAACTTCTTCCAGCGTCAGGAAGACGGGCAACCCAAGCCCTATCTGGCCATAAAATTCAACAGCCGCGCCATCGACTATATGCCGTTGCCGCGCCCGATGATGGAAATATTCGTCTACAGCCCGCGCATGGAGGCGGTGCATCTGCGCGGCGGCAAGGTGGCTCGCGGCGGCATCCGCTGGTCGGATCGGCGCGACGATTTCCGCAACGAGATACTGGGACTGATGAAAGCCCAGATGGTGAAGAACACCGTCATCGTTCCGGTTGGCTCCAAAGGCGGCTTCATAGTCCGCCGCCCGCCGTCGGATCCGGCGGAACAACACGCCGAAGGCGTGGCCTGTTACCGCCTGATGATGCGCGGACTGCTGGATTTGACAGACAACCGCGTCGGCGGAAAAATCGTCCCGCCGCCCCGAGTAGTGCGGCACGACGACGACGATCCCTATCTGGTGGTGGCGGCGGACAAGGGCACTGCCAAATTCTCAGACATCGCCAACGGCATATCCCGCGAATACGGCTTCTGGCTCGACGACGCGTTCGCCTCCGGCGGTTCGGCTGGCTACGACCACAAACAAATGGGCATCACCGCCCGCGGCGCGTGGGAGGCCGTTAAACGCCATTTCCGCGAAATGGGCATAGACACGCAGTCGCAAGATTTCACCTGCATGGGCGTAGGAGACATGTCGGGCGACGTGTTCGGCAACGGAATGCTGCTGTCCAAGCATATCCGGCTGATAGGTGCGTTCGACCATCGCCATATCTTCTGCGATCCCAATCCCGACGCGGCGCGGAGCTTCGCCGAACGCCAGCGCATGTTCAACCTGTCCGGCAGTTCATGGAACGACTATGACCGCAAGAAAATATCTGCGGGCGGCGGGGTATTTTCCCGCAACGAGAAAGTCCTGCGCCTGTCGCCTGAAATCCAAAAGGCCTTCGGCATAAAAACCGACAGCCTGCCTCCCAACGACCTGATAATTGCCATGCTGAAAAGCAAGGTGGATCTGCTGTATTTCGGGGGCATCGGCACTTACGTCAAGGCCAGCGACGAAAGCAACGACGAAGCGGGAGATCGCGCCAACGAGGCGGTGCGCATCGATGGCCGCGAAATCCAAGCGCGGGTAGTGGCGGAAGGAGCCAATCTCGGCATGACCCAGCGCGGCCGCGTCGAATACGCGGCGCAAGGCGGACGGGTTAACACCGACGCCATCGACAATTCGGCGGGAGTGGACACGTCTGATCACGAGGTTAACATCAAGATATTGCTGCAACGCGCGGTGTCCGGCGGCGCGCTGACGCTTTCTTCCCGCAACAAACTGCTTTCCGGCATGACCGACGAAGTGGCCGCGCTGGTGCTGCGTGACAATTATCTGCAAACCCAAGCGTTGTCGCTTTCGGAATCCCGCGCCGCCGAGCTTTTGTCGCGCCATGTCCTCGCCATCCGCGCGATGGAGAAATCCGGCCTGCTGAATAGGGCGGTCGAATTCCTGCCAGACGAAGTGGAATTGGCCGAACGCCTACGCCTCGGCAAAGGACTCACCCGCCCCGAGCTGGCGGTTCTGATGGCCTACGCCAAAATCTGGCTCTACGACCGGATAGTTTCGTCGGATCTGGCCGACGACGATTTCCTCGAAGGGGATCTGCTGGGCTATTTTCCGGCGCAACTGCAAAAAAAATACGCCGCCGACATCGCCAAGCATCAGCTGCGGCGGGAATTGGCGGCCACAGTCCTTTGCAACGACATCGTGAACCGCTTCGGCTGCTATTTCGTGTTCGCCTTGGCGGATTCCGCCCAAAAAACGGCGGTCGAAATAGTGCGCGGGTGCATCGTCGCCCGCGCCGCCTTGGATCTGCCGACGTTATGGGAAAAAATCGAAGGACTGGACAATCGCGTTCCGGCGGCGGCGCAGACCGCCATGCTGACCGAAATAAACCGCACCGCCTCGGAAATGGTGACATGGTTCATCAAAAACTCCGGCCTCTCGGGCAAGCTGTCCGAACCGGCTATTCGTCATAACCGAGGAAGCGTTCGTCTGGCGGCTTGGCTGGAAAAAGATTCCGCCAACTTGGGCGACGCCTGCATCGCCGCCGAAAATTCGTTGGCGCAGAGCGGAGTTCCTCGGCAGTTAGCCAAACGCATGGCGATATTCCCGCACCTGACGCTGGCTCCCGACATCACCTTGCTTTCAGAACGGGCGGGCTGCGACATCGAATGCGCTGCCAAGGTCTTTTTCGGCCTGAGAAACCGCCTCGGCATCGACTGGTTGAAGGACAAAATGATGGCGACCACATCCTCCGACAGCCAGTGGCAACGCGAGGCGATAGCCGCGCTTCTCGACGATATGTCCGTCAGCCAGCGCAAACTGGCGAGCCGCGTCCTGTCCTATGGCGGAAAATCCAAAAAATTCGTCCGCCAATCCGGTCCCGATCCTTTGGCTTTGTGGTTGACCGACAACGCGACGGCGATGGAGCCTTACGACGCCCTGTTGACCGACGTGCGTTCGGCTGCGGCTCCGGATCTGGCCATGCTCACGCTCGTCAGCCGCAGGCTGGCAGAGCTGGCGGGGTGAAAATCCGCCCATGCCGCAAAACAATGACCGCGCCAATGAACGCAAAGTCCTGCTCGTCGCCGCCGTGGCTTTGCTGGACAACCAAAACCGCGTTCTTTTGGCGGATCGTCCCGCCGACAAGCAGATGGCCGGATTATGGGAATTTCCCGGGGGAAAACTGCGCGACGGCGAAACTCCGGAAGCCGCATTAACGCGCGAATTGCGCGAGGAGCTGGGAATAAAGGTGAACACCGACGATCTGTCGCCTTTCGCCTTTGCCTCCCACGCCTACGACGATTTCCACCTTTTAATGCCGCTTTATCTTTGCCGCGTTTGGCAAGAAATACCCGCCCCGCAGGAAGGGCAACGTCTAGCATGGGTGGAGCCGCAACGCCTAGGCGAATATCCCATGCCTGCCGCCGATATTCCGTTGGCCGAAAAATTGGCGGATTTTCTCCGCCGTTAGAGCATATTCGGCTTTTCGGAAATCACGGTCTGTTCCTCCCCCTCCTTAGGGGGAGGAACAGACCGTGATTGTCGGAAGAGAGATTCTTTTCCCCTATTTTGCGTAAGAAACGTTAATCACTTCCCGTCCAGCCGCCGCGCCTCGTCGGGCAGCATTATCGGGATGCCTTCGCGAATGGGAAAAGCTAGGCGCGCCTTGTCGCTTATCAGTTCTTGCCTTTCGGCGTCATAGCGCAAGACGGACTTGGTAAGAGGACACACCAGCATATCAAGCATTCTGGGATCGGCGCGACGGACAACGGTTTTCTCGGTCATCCCTTCCCCTTTCCCCACAAACGATCAAGCGTCGATGTTGGAAGCGTTCAGAGCGTTTTCGACTATGAAATCGCGGCGCGGCTCCACCACGTCGCCCATCAGCGTGGAAAACACCTGTTCGGCTACGTCGGCCTGATTGACTTTCACCTGCAACAGAGTCCGTACCGACGGATCCAAAGTGGTTTCCCACAACTGCTCGGGGTTCATCTCTCCCAATCCTTTGTAACGCTGGATGGTCAGGTTATGCCGCCCCCGCGCCATAAGGCTTTCCAACAACGACACCGGACCGAAAACTGGAATCGCCGCGCCGCCTTCCCCGAAAACCAAGCCGGATGAGGAAGCGAACCACGACTGCAAATCCGCCGCCATCGCGTCCAGACGGCGAGCGTCCCCGCAACGCAAGGTATCGGAATCCAGAACGAACCTGTTGGTGACGCCGCGCCGCGAGCGCGTGAATTCGATGCCGTCTCCCGTTATCGCCTTGCCGCTCCATCCCCTTTCCTCCGCCGGAAGCACGGCATTGAGGCGACCGGCCACGTACTCGGCGGCCTTTTGCGTCGCCTCGGCGTTCGCCAAAGCCGCCGCGCCGAACGCTCCGGCTATGGCGGCCTGCTCCACTATCGCCGAATTCCCCACCTTGCGGTTGAGCGCGGTTATGGCGTTCCGCATAACGCGGGCTTGCTCGGCCATGCGGCGCAGATCCCCGCCATCTAGAATCCGTCCGTCGCCCAACGTCAGCTTGGCATCGGCGGATGCCGTGTCGAGAAGATAATTCTCCAACGCCTTGTCGTCTTTCAGGTAACGTTCCTTGGAATTGCCTTTCTTGATGCGGTAAAGCGGCGGCTGGGCGATATAGAGATAACCGCGCTCCACCAGCTCCGGCATCTGGCGAAAGAAGAAGGTCAAAAGCAAGGTGCGGATATGGCTGCCGTCCACGTCGGCGTCGGTCATAATGATTATCTTGTGGTAACGCGCCTTGTTGGCGTCGAATTCCTCGCGCCCCACGCCGCAACCGATGGCAGTGATAAGCGTGCCGATTTCCGCTGAGGAAAGCATCTTGTCGAAACGCGCGCGTTCCACGTTCAATATCTTGCCGCGCAACGGCAAAACCGCCTGATATTGGCGCACGCGCCCTTGCTTGGCGGATCCGCCTGCCGAATCTCCCTCCACGATGAATATCTCGGACTTGGCCGGATCGCGTTCTTGGCAATCCGCCAGCTTTCCCGGGAGCGAGGTCGGATCCAGCGCGCCCTTGCGGCGGGTAAGCTCCCGCGCTTTACGCGCAGCCTCCCGAGCGGCGGCTGCTTCGACGACTTTGCCGACGATCTTCTTGGCGTCGGCGGGATGTTCCTCAAACCACGTCGCCAGCATTTCGGAAATCGCCGCCTCGACCACCGGCTTGACCTCCGACGACACCAGCTTTTCCTTGGTTTGCGAAGAAAACTTGGGATCGGGAACCTTGACCGACAACACGCAAGTCAAGCCTTCCCGCGCGTCTTCGCCCGACAACGCGACCTTTTCCTTTTTCGTCAGCCCGCTGCTTTCGGCGTATTGGTTGACGGTGCGAGTAAGCGCGGCGCGAAAACCCGCCAAGTGCGTGCCGCCGTCCTTTTGCGGAATGTTGTTGGTGAAGCACAGCATGTTTTCGTGATAGCTGTCGTTCCACTGCATGGCGCATTCTATCGTCATGCCCTCGTGTTCGCGCCGCGTCGTTATGCAAGGCTGATGCAAGGCGACCTTGGATCGGTCCAAATGGGACACGAATTCCTTTATCCCGCCGTCGTAGTGCATGTTGACGCCTTTGGGTTCCGCGCCGCGAGCGTCGATCAACGTCAGGTTCACGCCAGAATTCAAAAACGCCAGCTCCCGCAAGCGATGCTCAAGCGTAGGAAAATCGAACTCGGTCTTGGTAAATATCTCCTTGGAGGGCAGGAAGGTCACCTCGGTTCCGGTGCGCCCGCCCGATTCCCCCACCCGCTTCAACGGAGCCTCGGCCACGCCGTTGCGGAAACGCATGAACCATTCCGCCCCCTGCCGCCAGATGCGAAGCTCGAGATAATCCGACAGCGCGTTGACGACCGACACGCCCACGCCGTGCAGTCCGCCCGACACCTTGTACGAGTTTTGGTTGAACTTGCCGCCCGCGTGCAGCTGGGTCATCACCACCTCGGCGGCGGAAACGCCTTCCTCCGAATGAATGTCCACCGGAATGCCGCGCCCGTCGTCGCTGACGGTGCAGGAACCGTCGGGGTTAAGCCGCATTTCCACCGCTGTGCAATGTCCGGCCAACGCCTCGTCGATCGAATTGTCGACGGTCTCATAGGCCATGTGATGCAGGCCGGAGCCGTCGTCGGTATCGCCGATATACATGCCCGGGCGTTTGCGAACTGCGTCCAACCCGCGTAAAACGGTGATGGAATCAGCGCCGTATTCGGATTCCGGCAAAGTCTCGGCAGTGGATTGCGTCATAGAATCTGATCCCTCAATCATCGATTATTTCTCATCCGCATTTTTCCGCGATCGCCCAAAATCCGTCGCTATTAAGGCTAGCCCCTCCGACCAAAACCCCGTCTATCTCCGGCTCGGCCAGCAGGGACGCGGCGTTCTCGGCGTTGACAGACCCGCCGTAGGCCACGGGAACCGCCTCCCCCAACGCGCCCAAAGCGGATCGGATGGCCTTGTTGACCTCCAATATTTCCTCGACTTCCGGCTGTTTGCCGCTTCCTATCGCCCATATCGGCTCGTAGGCCACGACCAATTGCGAAGCCTTCCATCTTTGAGGAAGAGAACGAGAGACCTGCGCCGTTATGACATCCGCCGCCGCGCCCGAAGCCCGTTGCTCCTGGGTTTCGCCAACGCACAGCACCGCCGTCATGCCGGATAGCTGGACGGATTCCACCTTGGCGGCCACCATTTCATCGGTTTCGCCCTGTCCGGTTCGCCGTTCGGAATGGCCGAGTATGACGTACCGACAGCCTAGATCCGCCAACATTCCCGCGCTGATTTCTCCGGTATACGCCCCATGGTTCGCCTGATGGCAGTTCTGTCCCCCCACCATGATGGGAGATCCCATGACGGCCTCGACCACCGGCCAGATTATTGTGGCCGGCGGGCAGATAACGACGTCGAAAGCCAAAGGCCGCGCCGCCTCGGCTTTTTCGACCAAATCCCGCGCCAACGCCAAACCAGCCGTAAGGCGGCTGTTCATCTTCCAGTTGCCTATGGCAATTTTGCGACGTTTCGCCATTTTGCCCATCCTCGGTGGTTGCCGTAATCCGCCCATCCTTCTATCATGGCCGGCCTGTTCTTGAAACAGCAAAACGCCCCTTTGGAGGATTAAGATAATGATGATGCAATCGATGCGAAAGATGGGACAAACTTGGGTGTTCAAAGCCCTGTCCCTGTTCCTGATAGTCAGTTTCGCCATCTGGGGCATCGGCGACATGTTTCGCGGCAATCCCCAGCAACGGAAAGTCGCCAAGATCGGCGGGCAAGGCATAACCGTCATCGAGCTGGAGCGCAATTTCAGCATGGAGCTGCCGGAGGCGCGCAAGGAGTTCGGCGGCGAGCTGACGGAAAAGCAGGCGCGGCGCGTAGGCGTTCTCGATCGCACGCTGACCTCCATGATCGAAAATTCGCTGTTAGGGCAAGAAGCGCAAAGGCTGGGCATAGAGGTGGACGACAAGACCATGATGGAGGCTTTGGCCAAGCAGTTCCCCCAAGCGGTAGGCAAGAACGGCAAGCTGGATCTCAACCGTCTGGACAAAGCCTTGGCCAAAAGCGGCTTGGCGCGGGAGTTCTTTTTCGCCAACCAGCGCGACGAAATAGCAAGGCAACTTCTTGTCGACGCCGCCGCCCGCGAGGTATCCACCCCTAAAGGAATGATAGAGGCTATGTACCGCGCTCGCGGCGAAAAGCGCGTTCTGGATGTGGTGTCGCTGCGCGACGACAGCATGGGCGGAGTAGGCGAGCCGGACGAAAAATCCTTGGCCGAATACTATGAAAAACACAACGCCGGATTCGCCTTGCCGGAATACCGATCCGTCACTGCGGCATTCCTTACGCCGGAAAGCGTCAAGGAAGACATCTCAATCAGCGACGAAGACCTTAAAAAGGCCTACGACGAACGCATCGCCGACATGTCGTTGCCGGAAAGGCGGGATCTTGTCCAAGTGGTGCTGCAAGACGAAGCCGCCGCCAAGATGATCTCCGAAGCCGCCGATGCCGGAAAGGCCGGATTGGAAAAGGCCGCTCGCGCCCAAGGCAAGACCGTGGTCAGGCTGGATAAGGTCGACGAAAAGGGAGTGACTCCGGAACTGTACGCCACCGTGTTCGCGCTCGACGAAGGACATGTTTCCTCTCCGGTGAAAAGCGCGTTCGGCTGGCACGTCGTGCAGGTCAAAAAGGTGTACCCCGCCGGAACAGTTCCGTTTTCCGAAGCCAAGGCCGGATTGCGCGAAGCCCTGTCGGGGGAAAAGCTCTCCGACTCCATGGGACGCTCCGTTAATAGGCTCGACGACGCTCTGGCCGCCGGAAAATCGCTCGAGGACATCGCCGACGGCATGAAGCTGCGTCTGGTCAAAGTTCCGGCCATAGGCGTCAACGGGCGCGACAAGAACGGCAAGGAAGTAACCGACGCGCCGTCGCTTGAAACGATGGTGAAGGCCGCCTTCAGGCAAAATTCCGGAGAAACCGGCCAAGTCATCGACGACGGCCAAGGCGGATATATGGTCGTCAGAACCGACGAAGTGTTCCCCGCGCGCGTCCCGCCGCTGGACGAGGTTAAAGCCAAGGCGGCGGCGGCTTGGAAGAACGAACAACGCGCGGCCAAAGCGGCCAAGGCCATCGAAGAAATGGCGAACGCCATGCGCGACGGCAAATCTACGGCGCAATTCGCGCTTAAATCCGGCGTGGAAGTCAGAACCTCCAAACCCATCTCTCTTCTGGGCGACGTGGATCGCGATCTGCCGGCCACCGCCATGCCTCAGATCTTCGGCATGAAGAAAGGCGATGTGATAACCGTGGCCGCCAACGGCAAGCACTACGCGATGCGTATCGCCGCCTTGGCGCAAGCCGATCCCAACAAGTCCGGCACGTCCATGGTCAAAATCGCCGATGCCGTCGGCAACGAAATCAAATACGACATGCTGTGGCAATACTCCCGCCATCTCCGCAAGCGGTATCCGGTAGAAACCGACGACGCGCTGCTTGAATCCCTGAAAGGAAAGGACGGGGAGGAACAGTGAAGCCACCCCTTCTCGCCGTCAGCGTTCTAGCCACAGCGGCGGCGGCGATAACCCTGTGGCCTGCGATAGACTTGTGGGTTGCTGGGCTGTTTTTCGCCAAGGACGCCGAAGGATTTTGGCTGTCCTCCCATCCGTCGCTCTTGGCGGCGCACTTTGTCGCTTCCGACGGAGCGCGGGTTTTAGGCGTCTTGCTGTTGTGCGGCGCGGGGTTATCGGCGGCTCTCAAACGCCGGATTTTAAAACTGCCGACCAAGGCGTGGACATTCCTGTTTCTGGCTTTGCTGCTAGGCCCGGGACTGGTCGCCAACGTGGGATTGAAGGACAACTGGGGGCGCGCCCGCCCGCGCGAAGTCGCGGAGTTCGGCGGAGAAAAAGTTTTTTCCCCCCCCCTTTCACCTTCCCGCCAATGCGAACGCAATTGCTCTTTCGTTTCCGGCGACGGATCTTTCGGATTTTATCTGACGGCCTTAGGGTTCGTGGCCGCCGCCCGCCGCCGCCGTTTGGTTTTCTGGTGCGCCATGGCCGCCGGAGCAGCTTTCGGCGCGACGCGCATAGCCATGGGGGCGCACTTTCTCAGCGACACCCTCTTCGCCGCATTGTTGATGCTTGCGACCAATAGCCTCCTGCACGCGCTGATGTTCGGGCATCGCGAAACGCGGGAATGCTGGAAGAATTTCGCCGCGAAATAACGAAACGCGGCAAGAGATAAACGGCTCTTAAAGCCCATATGAAAAAGTGGTGGGCGTCATTGCGAGCGGCATTCTTCATGCCGCGAAGCAATCCAGAGCCGTTGCGCCTGTGGCACTGGATTGCTTCGCCGCCCAACAGCGTTCGACGCTGTCCAAACTAAGGCGTAGCGGCTCGCAATGACGGCCTTTGGCCGTAACTTTGCAAATTAGGCCCCCTTTTTGGGATGGCAGCACCAGCCGGTTTCGCGTAGAAGCAATTTTTTCAGGGGGACTCCGCCCATGCCTTGCGACCTAAACATCTTCCGCGATTTCATAAAGGACAAAGAAAAACGCTCGCAAAGACGCGAATTGCGCGTCACCCGTCTTTTGCCGAACGGCATGGCCGAACGCGACGGAGCGACGCTCCTCAACCTCTCCGGCAACGATTATCTGGGACTAAGCAGGCATCCGGCCTTGATCGCCAAGGCGCGGGAGTTCGCGGAAAAATACGGCAACGGCTCCACCGCCTCGCGCCTCGTGTGCGGCAATGGGGAGATGTACGCGGAAATCGAGGAAAAATTGGCTCGCGGCAAAGGCTGCGAAGCCGCCTTGGTGATGGGAGGCGGATATCAAACCAACCTCTCGGCCATCGCCGCCTTGGCCGATCCGCAGCTTAAATCCGGCGGGGATTGCCTATCGGTCACAATACTGGCCGACAAGCTGTGCCACAACTCGATGCTGCAAGGCATGGCGTTGAGCGGGGCGCGAACGGTTCGCTTTCGCCACAACGATTGCGGGCATCTGGAAAGCCTGCTGTCCCGTCACGGCGGCGGCGCGAACGGCGGCAAGGATCGCCTGATCATCGCCACCGAAAGCGTCTTCAGCATGGACGGCGATCGCGCGCCCTTGGCCGAGATATGCCAACTGGCGCAACTCCACTCAGCGATGCTTTATGTGGACGAAGCCCATTCCACCGGATTGTTCGGTCCCGACGGCTTCGGACTTGCCGCCGCGCATAAGGGGCAAATCGACGTGGTGATGGGAACATTCGGCAAGGCCTTGGGCAGTTTCGGATCCTATATCGCCTGCGCCGAGGTTCTGCGCGATTACCTCATCCAACGCTGCGGCGGATTTATTTACAGCACCGCCCTCCCCCCTCCGGTTCTAGGAGCTATATCGGCGGCAATAGACCTGCTGCCGACGCTGGACGAGGAGCGGGAGCGGTTGCAGGCGATGGCGGCCAAAACCCGCGCCGCCTTGCGCGGGCAGGGCTGGGATTGCGGCAACAGCACGACGCAGATAATCCCCGTCATACTGGGCGGCGAGGAATCCGCCTCCCGCCTGTCCGCCGAGCTGGCGCGGCGCGGCTTTCTGGTTCCAGCCATTCGCCCGCCCACCGTCCCCCCCTCCACCAGCCGCCTGCGCGTGTCCCTAAGCGCGGCGCATTCGGAAAAAGCGATGGAATCCTTCGTCAACGCGATGGAAGACCTGAAGGCGCATGGTGTATAATGCCCAGGATAATGTAATGACGCAGACATCCCGATAGAAATAGGCCGAGGAGCGACTTTTATGAACGCCGACGTTTCCGAAATTATCCCTAAGAAAACCGACGACGCTTTGGTGCGCGACGTAAATCTCTCCAATTTCATGGCCGAGGTCATAGACGCCTCTTCCCAAGTTCCGGTGATAGTGGATTTCTGGGCGACGTGGTGCGGGCCGTGCAAACAGCTGATCCCCCTTTTGGAAAAGCTGGTGCGGGAGAAAAAGGGCGCGGTGCGTCTGGCCAAGGTCGACGTGGACAAAAACCGCGAGATCGCCGCGCAAATGCGGGTGCAATCGGTTCCCGCCGTCTTCGCCTTCTTTCGCGGCCAGCCGGTCGACGGATTTATGGGGGCTTTGCCGGAACCGCAATTAAGGGCTTGGCTGGAGCGGATTCTCAAGGCGACGGGAACGACAGCCCCGCAGGACGACGAAGCAGCCTCCTTGGAAGAAGCGATGAAAATGGCCGATGCTTGTCTGGCCGAAGGGAACAACATCGAAGCCTGCGCGATTTATAAAAGCGTGATGGAGGCGCAGCCTGAAAACGTGGCGGCGTGCGTCGGCGTGATGCGCTGCCTTTTGGCCGACAACGATCTGGACACGCTGAAAAAGTTCCTCGCCGCCTTGCCGAAGGACTTCGCGAAAAACAAGGCGATGGATTTCGCCCGCACGGCTCTGGCCTTGGCTGAAGAAGCGAAAAAAGTTTCCGGCTCTTCAGCCGAGCTGGAAAACGCCGTCAAAAACAATCCCGACGACCATCAGGCGCGTTTCGATCTCGCGCTATTGCTGAGCGCGGCTGGCGACAACGCGGGGGCGATAGACCATCTGCTGGAGCTGGCCAAACGCAACCGCGCATGGAACGAGGACGCCGCCCGCAAACAGCTGGTGAAAATCTTCGAATCCCTCGGCCACGCCCATCCCCTAACGGTTCAGGGGCGCAAAAGGCTTTCGTCGGTGCTGTTTTCGTAATGCCAACGGCCTTATGAACGGCCGACTCTTACGAAAAACGGGTGGGTAGTGGGTTTTCATCGGGGTTGAAGCGACGTTATTCCCATAGGCGCGGTCTGTTCCTCCCCCTTCTTAGGGGGAGGAACAGACCGTGATTGCTGAAAGAGAGATACTTTACCCACCCGTTTTCAGAAAGATCCAGTTTTCCTCTATTCCATGCTTCCGGAATAGCTCCGTTCCAGATTGCCGAAGCGCGTGTACTGGCCGTCGAAGTGCAGCGGCACGGTTCCGATGGGGCCGTGGCGTTGCTTGGCGATCAGGACTTCGGCGATGTTGCGGACTTCCTCGCCGCGCTCCATCCACCGCGAATGGCGGGAATTGAACTTGTCCTCGCCTTCGTCGGCGCGTTGAACCGGTTCGCTGCGGGAGTGGTAATATTCCTCGCGGTACACGAACATCACCACGTCGGCGTCTTGCTCGATGGAGCCGGATTCCCGCAAATCAGCCAGCTGCGGCCTTTTATCCTCGCGCATTTCGACGGCGCGGGAAAGCTGCGACAAGGCCAGCACCGGAACGGCCAGCTCTTTGGCCAATCCTTTCAGGCTGCGGGTTATTTCCGAAACCTCCTGCACGCGGTTGTCGTCGCGCCGCGATCCGCTGCCGCGCAACAGCTGCAAATAGTCGATGACGATCATCCCCAAGCTGGGAACGATCCGCTTGAGCCGCCGCGCCCGCGTCCTAAGCCCTGACACCGAAAGCCCGGGCGTGTCATCTATGTACAGCGGCGAACGCGACAGCATTCTGGAAGCGTCGATGAACTTGGGAAAATCGTCGGCTTTCACCTCGCCGCGCCGTATTTTATCCGAAGGAACTTCCGCGAACTCGCCCAGCAAACGGGTGGCCAGCTGCTCGCTCGACATTTCCAGCGAGAAGAACGCGACCGCCGATCCCTCCTTGCCGCCGGAGTTGTCGAAGGCGCGGGCGGCGTTGATGGCGATGTTGGTGGCCAAGGCCGTTTTACCCATCGAGGGGCGGCCTGCCAGTATAACCAAATCGGATTTCTGCAATCCCCCCAGCTTGCGATCCAGATCCTTCAAGCCAGTCGTCACGCCGGTGACGTGGCTGTCGCGCTTATAGGCCTCCTCGGCCATCTTCATCGACAAAGACAGCGACTTGTCCAAGCGCACGAAGCCGCGATCCGTCTCCCCCGTCTGCGCCAGATCGAACAGCCGCGCCTCGGCGGATTCTATTTGCGTCGTGGCGGGAGCGTCCAGATCGTGGCTGTACGCGTCGTTGACCATGTCTTCGCCCAGCATTATCAACTGGCGCCGCATATGGAGATCGTGGACGATATGGCCGTAATCGGAAACGTTGATGACCGTCACGACGCTGGCCGCCAAATCCACCAGATACCGCGCCCCGCCGACGGCAGCCAAGGCCGGATCGTTTTCGAACAATCCGCGCAGAGTGCGCGGATCGGCTATCTGCCCGCGATTGATAAGGGTGCAAATGGCGGCAAATATCCGTTCATGCGCCGGTTCGTAGAAATGATCCGGCTTAAGGAAATCCCCGACCTTTTCGAACGCGTTGTTGTTCACGAGAATGGAGCCGAGCAAAGCCTGCTCCGCCTCCAGATTGTGAGGGGGGACGCGGTGCTGCCCCGCCTCGATCAGCGGAGCATCGCGCAATGCCGGAAAATTCATAGCGGTTTCTGCCATAACGGCTTTTCTAATCCCTTCCGCGCCCGTCATACAACCGGAAAATTGCCCCCCCCAAAAAACCGGCGCCAGTGCCTGAGCCTGTCGAAGGCACCGATCTTGGGGCTATCCGCGCTTTCGGCTTCCGTTATTCCGCAAGCGCGGCTATTATACGCGAGTTTCCGCATCTTCAACGGAGATAGTTCGCCAATAACGCCAGAGGATGACATCGTGAAAAACTTCTATTACGAAACCGTTCTTCTTACCGGCAGAAGCCATCGTTACTTTTTGGAAGTCCTCAAGCTGCGCCTTGACGAATGGGGTCTGCCCGACATCAACGGCGTCCAAGCGTTGGTTCTTTACAACATAGGACGCGACGAGATGACGGTAGGCGAGTTGACGGCGCGGGGGTATTACCTCGGCTCCAACGTCTCCTATAACGTCAAGGAAATGTCCGACAACGGCTATCTGGAGCAAAACCGCTCGCCGCACGACCGCCGTTCGGTTCGCATCAAGCTTTCGGCCAAAGGGCTGGAGCTGCACGGAAAGCTGGAAGCCCTGATGGAAGAACATGCAAAGGGGCTTTCCGCCTCGGGCATCAGCGCGGAAGAAATAGGCAAGGCCAACGACACGATGCGAAAGCTGGAAAAGTTCTGGACGGCGCAGATCAGCGGAACGCAGGCTTTGGCGCGCGGCGCGTGACGGGAATCCGACATGATCTTTTCCCCTTTTGAACGCACGGTGGCTATGCGCTATTTGAGGGCGCGGCGGCAAGAGGGGTTTATCTCGGTCATCAGCTGGTTTTCCCTGCTCGGCATCGGCTTGGGCGTGGCCACGTTGATCGTGGTCATGGCAGTTATGAACGGGTTTCGCATCGACCTGTTTTCCCGCGTTCTGGGCATGAACGGCCACTATAACGTGTACGCCGAATATGGGGCGTTGAACGACTATCAAGCGGTTTTAGACAGGCTCCGCGCCGTCGAAGGCGTGACGGAGGCCGCACCGTCAATCGAAGGGCAAACGCTTATCACCGTCAACGGCGCGGCGTCTGGGGCTATGGTGCGGGGCGTGGACGCGAACGCTTTCTCCCGCCGCAAACTGGTGTCCGAACACATAACCGGCGGAGCGTTGTCCGATTTCGCCGACGATTCCATCATGATCGGAGCGCGAATGGCGGGGCGTCTGGGTGTCAAGGCCGGAGACAGCCTGACTCTCATCTCTCCGATAGGAAAAACCACGGTGTTCGGCTCCACCCCTCGCGCCCGCGCCTATAAAATCGCCGCCGTCTTCGACGTGGGCATGTACGAATACGACAACGGCTTCGTGTTCATGCCGTTGGCTGCGGCGCAAGCGTTTTTCCGCCTCGGCGAAGGCGTTTCCGCGCTGGAGGTGTTCGTTCGCGATCCGCAATCCCCCGACGCTATGCGTCCGGCCATCGAAGCCGCGCTGGGAGGCAAGAACGATCTGCGGCTGGTCGACTGGCGACAGCGCAATTCCAGCTTCTTTACCGCGCTTCAGGTAGAACGCAACGTGATGTTCCTTATCCTCACGCTGATAATCGTCGTGGCGGCGTTCAATATAATCTCCGGCCTCATCATGCTGGTGAACGACAAGGGGCGCGACATCGCCATCCTTCGCACCATGGGGGCGACCAAAGGAATGATAATGCGGATATTCCTGTTGTCCGGCGCGAGCGTAGGCGTGGCCGGAACCGCCCTGGGGTTGGGCTTGGGCGTTCTGGTCGCCGCGAACATCGAGCGCGTACGCCAGATAATTCAACGCCTGTCCGGCACCGAGCTGTTCTCGCCCGAGATCTACTTTCTCACCCACCTCCCCTCGGTCATCGACTGGAACGAAGTCGCGCAGGTAGTGACAATGGCGCTCGTCCTGTCGCTTCTGGCCACGCTGTACCCGTCGTGGCGGGCGGCGCGTCTCGATCCGGTGGAGGCTTTGCGCCATGAATAGGCCGAACCTTCCGGTGTTGGATTTATCGCAGGTCAAGCAGTCGTTCGCGGAAGGAAGCGGACGGCTGGAAATACTGCGCGGCTGCGACATATCCATAACCGCAGGCGAGCGCGTGGCGTTGGTCGGCCCATCCGGCTCCGGCAAATCCACCTTGCTGCACATCGCCGGACTGCTGGAGCGTCCGGAATCCGGCAAAGTGTCCATTACCGGACAAGCCGCCGAAACCATGGACGATACCGAACGCACCCGCCTGAGGCGGTTAGCGATAGGCTTTGTCTACCAGTCGCACCATCTGTTGCCGGAGTTCTCGGCGCGGGAAAATATCATGCTGCCGCAGATGATAGCGGGCGTGGCGCGGGCAAGCGCGGAAAAACGCGCCGACGAATTGCTGGCCTTGGTCGGCCTTGCCGAGCGCGCAAGCCACCGTCCGGCCAAGCTGTCGGGCGGCGAGCAGCAACGGGTGGCGATCGCCCGCGCCTTGGCCAACCGTCCGGCGGTCTTGATCGCGGACGAGCCTACCGGAAATCTGGATCCGCGCACGGCTGAAAGCGTGTTCGCCATTCTCGAAGGCTTGGCGCAATCCCAAGGCTTGGGCATGTTGATGGCCACCCACAACCACGATCTCGCCGCCCGTATGGACAGAACCTGCGAGTTGCGCGGCGGGATTTTGATAGATCGCTAATTTAGGGAGAAAATAAGGATGAGCCCCTCGCCGTCGGCCTCGCGCATATCCGCCCGTTTCGCCGCCTTAAGACAAAGGGGGCGCAACGGTTTTGTATCCTTCATCATGGCCGGAGATCCGGATCTCGAAACCTCTTTCGCCATCATGTCAGGCCTGCCCAAGGCCGGAGCCGACGTGATCGAGCTGGGAATGCCGTTCACCGATCCTATGGCCGACGGCCCCGCCATTCAGGAAGCCGGACAACGCGCCATCAAAGCGGGGGCGAACCTGCGCGGCGTGTTGGATATGGCGCGGCGTTTCCGCGCAACCGATAACGACACCCCGATAGTCTTGATGGGATACTACAACCCGATTTTCCATTATGGCCGCGAAGATTTTCTGCGCGACGCCAAAGCCGCCGGAGTGGACGGGTTGATAGTCGTGGATCTCCCGCCGGAAGAGGACGCCGAGCTTTGCGAACCGGCGCGGAAATCCGGCCTCGACTTTATCCGCCTCGTCACCCCGACCACCTCGCCCGAAAGGCTTAAAGTGGTTCTGCGTAACGCCGGAGGGTTTCTGTATTACGTCTCCGTCACCGGCATAACCGGCAACAAACGCGCCGAAGCCGAAAAGGTGGAAAAGGCCTTGGCTGAACTGAAAAAAGCCTCGACGCTGCCGATAGCAGTCGGCTTCGGAATCACTTCGCCCGAACAGGTTAAGGCGTTCGAAGGCATGACCGACGCCGTGGTCGTGGGCAGCGCGATTGTCAAGCGTTTGTCCGAAACTCTGGACGAAAAATCCCGCCCGACCTCGAAAACGGTTGCGGAAACGCTCAATTTCGTGAAAAATTTGTCGGGAAAATAACCCGCGATTGACAAACGCCGAGAAAATCAGCTAGTTGACATGCGTCGCCGAAACGGAAGGGTGGCCGAGTGGTTAATGGCAGCAGACTGTAAATCTGCCCGCGCGAGCGTACGAAGGTTCGAATCCTTCCCCTTCCACCAGCCTTCGCGAACGCAGTGAGCGAAGGCTGCCGCGCCGTAGTCCGAAGGGCGAAGGCGGGCTATAACGGCTGCGCGAGCTGCGGCTCGGCAAGCCAGCCTCCCACCGCCGCGCAACATGCTAAGACAGAATCAAACGGTTTCCACCAGCCTTGCGTGCGGGAGAAAATCGCGGAAAAGTCCGGTGTCGGTTCCGGTCATCCACGCCTGAACTCCCAACGATAAAATTTCCTCGTACAACGCCGATCGGCGCGTGTCGTCCAAATGCGCCGCTATATCGTCCAAAAGCAAGATAGGCAGCATCCGCCGCGCCTTGGCCACGGCGCGGACATAAGCCAACATCAGGGAAATCAGCAGGGCTTTTTGCTCGCCGGTCGAGCAAAGATCGGCCGGACATTTCTTGACGGCGTGGATCACCGTCATGTCGCTGCGGTGCGCGCCTATCGAACAGGTTCCGGTTCTGGCGTCCTCCGCCCGCGCCGCTTTCAATCCGGCGCGCAACATATCCTCCACCGCCAAAGCGGGTTTATCGGCAAGCGCGTTTTCCGCCGCCCCCAACAGACCCAAATCAGCCTGCGGGAATTCGCTCGCGGTGTCGGCCATGGAGATCGCCAAAACTTCCAGCATGTGCGTCCGCGCCGCCGCTATCGCCACTGCCGAAGTCGACATGGTGTCTTCCAAAGCGTCCAGCCAAACGGCGTCCTGCGCCCCGTCGCGCAGCAACCGCAAACGTTCGCGCATGGCCTTTTCATAGCGTTGCACCCGTCCGAGATGGGATGGATCGAATCCATAGGCCAGCCGGTCTAAAAGTTTCCGCCTCGCGCCCGATCCTTCCGCCAGCACGCGATCCATGTCGGGGGTTATCCACGCCATGGCGATATGATCCGCCAATGTTTGTTGGCTTTTTACGGGGCAACCGTCTATGTGGACGATGCGGCGATCCGCTTCTTCGCCCTCGTCCGACGACGCGCTTCTTCCGGTTCCGACGCGCAACGCCCCCGAGCAGGCGTTCACCTCGGCGAACACCGTCCACGGCCTGAGCGAGCCTATCATCTGCATGTCGGCGACAGTGCCGCGCCGCAGACCGCGCCCGGGCACCAAAAGGCTGAGAGCCTCAAGAAGATTGGTTTTGCCGCTGCCGTTGGGACCGACGACGACGACCGGCATTCCGCCGGATTCCACTTCGACGCTCCGCCAACTGCGGAAATAACCCAAAGAAAGCCTCAAAATAGCGAGGGGAGCGTCGTTTGCCGCCCTCGGCGAAGCCTCATCAAGCTCCAATGCGGAAGCTCCTGCGCCGGAGGCCATCTACGCGCCTAAACCCGCATCGGCATCAGGACGTACAACGCGCTGCCATCCGCCGCGTCGCGCACTATCGCCGGAGCCGAAGAATCGGCCAACGAGAACGCCGCCCCTTCGCCTTCGATTTGCTGGAGTATTTCTATAAGATAGCGGGCGTTGAAACCAACATCCATCGCGTCGCCGTCATAGCTCGCCTCTATCTCTTCCGTAGCGCTTCCGGCATCGGGAGAGCTTGCAGACAAAACCAGATGTCCCGACGACAGGTTCAGCTTTACCGCCCGCGCCTTTTCGGTGGCCACGGTGGCGACGCGATCCACGGCTTCGGTCAAGGACTTCGCGTTGACGCCCATGGTCTTGTCGTTGCCCGAAGGAATGACTCGCTCGTAATCGGGATAGGTTCCGTCTATCAGCTTGGAAGTCACGACCACTCCGTCGAAAGAGAATCGCACCTTGGATTCGGATATCGAAATCTCGACCGATCCCGAAGCTTCGTCCAGCAGCTTGCGTATCTCGGCCACGGTTTTGCGAGGGATGATGATCCCGGGCATTCCTCCGGATCCTTCCGGGGCCGGCATCTCGACCCGCGCCATACGATGCCCGTCAGTAGCGACAGCCCTAAGCACTTTAACCTTGCCCGATTCCGCAGCGTGCATATAGATGCCGTTCAGGTAATAGCGGGTTTCTTCGATCGAGATGGCGAAGCGGGTGCGATCGATTAAAATCCGCAAATCGGAAGCGGCTATTTGAAAAGAATGCTTCAGGTCTCCTTCCGGCATCTTGGGGAAATCCTCGACCGGCAAGCAACCCAGCTTGAAATTAGATCGTCCGGTCGAAAGCGTTATCTGGCCGCTGCCCGAAGATGCTATTTCAACCTGCGAACCGTCCGGCAGTTTTCTTACGATTTCATACAGCATATGCGCCGGAGCCGTGACCGCGCCCGCCTTCCCTATCGTCGCGGGGATCACCTCGTTTATCTCTATCTCCATGTCCGTGGCCGCAAAGGAAACATCCTTTCCCACCGCGCTGATAAGGACATTGGAGAGTATGGGAATGGTGTTGCGCCTTTCCACCACGCTTTGGACGTGTGCCAGACCCTTCAGGAGCGATGCGCGTTCAATGGTAAGTTTCATGTTTGAACAACCGATTTGAAAGGATTAAGGGAAGAACAAGGCCTCAGTAGAGCGGGATAGCAAAAAACTCGAATAATATCCAGCCCCAGCCTTTGCCTAATCCATCGAAAACATCCGCGCGCGGCTTGATTTTCATGGATGATTTATCCTATGGACTTTACCGCGACATGCTGCTAAAAGCGCGACCTATACCAAGCGGGTAGGGTGATTAGCTCAGTTGGTAGAGCAGCTGACTCTTAATCAGCGGGCCACAGGTTCGAGCCCTGTATCACCCACCAACTCCCAAAGGCCGTATACCCCTCAATAACGGTGCTTGATGGTCACGTTACGCGCCGTTGCCCATCGGCCATGACAGCGACACGACCGCGCCGCCGCCTTCGCGGTCGGAAAGCAAAAGCTCGCCGCCGTGATCCTCCATTATCTTTTTGACTATAGCCAACCCCAGTCCGGTTCCCTTGCTGCGGGTGGTGACGTACGGCTCGGTCAGGCGGTTGCGCTCCTCCACCGGCAAACCCTTGCCGTTGTCGGACACCGCTATGACGATCGCATCCCCTTCCCTCTTCAAACTCAGCGTTATCTCTCCTTGCGGCAAGCCTTCGGAAGATTGACGCGAATCTATCGCCTCCGCCGCGTTCTTCATCAGGTTGGTAAGCGCCTGCGCTATTTGCCTGCCGTCGCATATCGCCGGACAAGCCCCTTCAGGCAAATTCTGGACGTAACGGATGTCGTTCCTTCCGGTCGATTGCAAAAATGCCGTCTGGCGGCACAGTTCGCGCAAATCGTGTTCCCGCATGACGGGGGTGGGCATGCGGGCGAAAGCCGAAAATTCGTCCACCATGCGCCCTATGTCTTCGACATGGCGAATTATGGTGTCGGTGCAGGTCTGGAACACCTCCGGTTCGGTCGTAATCTCAGCCCCGTATTTGCGACGCAGACGTTCGGCGGAAAGCTGAATGGGGGTAAGAGGATTCTTTATCTCGTGCGCGATGCGCCGCGCCACGTCCGCCCAAGCAGCCTTGCGCTGCGCTGAAACCAATTCCGACACGTCGTCGAAGGTTACCACATAGCCGCGAGGATCTCCGCCTTGAGCATCGGAAGAAATACGCACCAATAGAGTATGCGTAGGAGTGTTGGGGCGGCGGATTTCCACCTGCCCGTCGCGCAGTTTGGTTCCCTTGGGCATTTCGTCCAAAAGTCCGCGTATCTCCGGAGAAACCGCGCCCACATGGGAGCCAACAATGGAATCCCTGTCCGATATGCCGAAAAACTCGGCCGCCGTCGCGTTCATAATGTTGATGTAAAGTCCGCTGTCCAATCCTATGACTCCGGCGGAAACTCCGGATAACACCGTCTCGGTGAAGCGGCGGCGGGAATCCAATTGCCTGTTGGCGTCTATCAACTCGGAGCGTTGCGCCTCGATCTGTCCGGTCATGCGGTTGAACGCCCGCCCCAAAGCCGCCAATTCGTCCTCGGCTGCGGGCGAGCCTTTTTCCGCGACCCTCACGCTGAAATCCCCTGCGCGCACGCGATCCGCCGCGTTGATAAGCTCGCTTATCGGACGCACCAGCCGCGTGGCGAAATTAAGCCCGAACCAGACGGCGGCCAGCAACAGCAGCAAAGCCACCACCGCGAACAAAAACGCCACCATGACGCGAATGCCGGAGGAATACTCCTTAAGATCATGATATTCCTTCACGGCTTTTTCGGTGGCCGCCACTCTCGCCAAAACTTTGGGATCCACCAGCCTGCCGGCGAACAAATAAGCGTCCACGAATCCATCCAACCGCAAAAGAGCGCGCACCCTGTCGTCGCCGTCGCCAACCAGTAAAACGACCTCGCCGCCTTTCGCCCTTTCTCGCATGTTTTCGGTTATCTGCTCCTGATTGAGCGCGAAGCTGAGTCCGGAACGCGCCATTATCTTGCCGGAGCTTTCAAAGACGATGATTTCCGTCAACGAGCGCAAATATGCCTGCGCCGAAACTATCTGGGAAAACCGCGCCGGATCCTCGGCCAAGGTGAAGGCATGGCGGTTAAGATCGTTGGCCATCGCCAGCATATCGGCGCGCAAGGCTTGCTTATGTTCCTGCAAATAAGCCTGCGCCACCTCCTGGGATTCCTCCAAAGCGGTGCGGACGCGATCGGAAAACCAAGCCTCCACGCCGAAATAAAAGAACACGGCGGCGAAAGTCGCCACCAGCAAGGCCGGAGCCACCGCCAGCATCGCGAACACGCTGACCATGCGAACATGCAGCCTCGCCCCCGCCTGATTCCTCAACCTACGCCGCCAAATGGTGTATATGCGCTGAACGACTATCGTTCCCAACAAAAGCAGGAAAGCTAGATCCAGCGTCAATAACACGGTGACAGTGGTGGGATCGTTGCCGAAAAACGGGGCCTGCGTCATGGCGGCGTATGTGGCTATGCCGGAAGCGACGGCTGCCAGAACCAAGGCCAAAGCCAACTTGTTCCGCAAACCTACCCGCGCCGCCCATATCGAAAATTGGCGTAAAAGTTTGCCCATGGCCCATAAGCCTTCAACAGTTGCCGCCACCGCCCAAGCCGCCCACGGCATCCGCCGTCGCCGCCATAAAGAAGGAATCCGCCAAGCGAGATACCGTCGCGGCATCTTCGCACGAATTGACCGCCGAACGAAATTCCGCGGATTTGGCCAACCCCTTGCTGTACCAGCCCATATGCTTTCTGGAAACGCGCAGACCGGCGTATTCGCCGTAATGCGACAGCATGGCCTCAAAGTGGCGCAAAACCACGTTTTTCAGCTCCTCCGGCGCGGGCGCAGGGGAAAACGGCCTGCCGCTCAGCGCGTCCATGACTTGCCGCAATAACCACGGCTTGCCGTAAGTACCCCTGCCTATCATCACGCCGTCCGCGCCAGATATTTCCAAAGCCGTCTCGGCATCGTTCACGGAAACTATGTCGCCGTTGGCTATGACTGGAATCCTAACCGATTCCTTGACTTGCCGGATAAAAGCCCAATCGGCGCGGCCTTTATAGAATTGGCTGCGCGTGCGGCCATGCACCGTTATCATGGCTATTCCGCTTCGTTCGGCTATGGCGGCGATGCGCGGCGCGTTAAGGTTCGACGCGTCCCAGCCCATTCGCATTTTCAATGTCACAGGTATTTTGACGGCGTTCGCCACCGCTTCGAGTATCTTCGCCGCCATCGCCTCGTCGCGCATCAGCGACGATCCGGCATGGCCGTTCACGACTTTTTTAACCGGACAGCCGAAGTTTATGTCTATGACGTCCGCGCCGCGCCCTTCGTTTATGCGCGCCGCCTCGGCCATCACATCCGGCTCGCATCCGGCCAGTTGCACCGCCATCGGACAGCCTTCGCCCCGTTCGGAAAACTCGTCGTCGCGTCCCGCCATCTTCAAAGTGCGAACGCATTCCCGCACCATGGCGCGGCTGGCTATCATCTCCGACACCACCATGCCCGCGCCGTAGCTTCGCACCAAGGCGCGAAACGGCCTGTCGGTCACTCCGGCCATAGGAGCCAGAATGACAGGTTTTTCCAAAACAACTTTCCCCAGCTTTATCGGGGTCAACGCGCCCATATAAACTTCCCAAAACAAACGGGCTGCAGCCCGAAAAGCTGCAGCCCGCAAGTCGATCTAAAGCAGACCTATTACTGAGTCACGACCGTGACCGAGCGACGGTTCTGAGCCCAAGCGGACTCGTTACCGCCGAGGACGGCCGGACGTTCCTTGCCGTAGCTGACGACCTTCACGCGGCTCGCGCTGACGCCGGCGGCGACCAGATAGTTCTGGGCGGCGGTGGCGCGGCGTTCACCCAATGCGAGGTTGTACTCGCGGGTTCCACGCTCGTCGCAGTGACCTTCGAGGGTCACGCTGACCGACGGATACTTCTTCATCCAAGCGGCCTGACGATCCAAGGTGGAGCGGGACTCTGCAGTCAGATCGGACTTGTCGAACGCGAAGAACACGCGATCGCCGACGTTGACTACCAAATCCTCTTGAGTGCCCGGGCGAGCTACGCCGCCACGGCCATCCATCCCCGAACCGCCCATTCCGGCGGAACCGTCACCACTGCTGGTGGTGTCGCAAGCGGCGACCAGAACAAGCGCAGCCGCAAGGCACAAAAGCTTCTTAAACATTTCTTTCCCCTCCTCGGAACCTCTGGCGGATACGACATGGCCGCATCATTACGACACAAGCCAACATCTTGGCCAAGATTTATGGTCAAAGACAAGCCGCGCAAAGAACGGAAGAATCCTCTCTCTGAACGACCACCTGGAAAACACCCGAAAAACGCCAAGGCCTAGTCCACAAAAAACAGCGAGACGAACCAAAGCGCATCCGAATCCGATCCCATGGGCAAGGTAACCCCATGTTTACCTTGAATCAAGTGGCAAATACCGCATTTGTTCCATATTTCCTTCGATAACGAAAACACCTCGGCAACGTGGCAATCCGGCAACGCTTTGCCTAAACCTCCGAGATTCTATCTTCGCGCCACGGCGTCGCCTGAAATTTGATCGGTCTGCAATCCGCCTATGTTTTTCATATAAAAATGGAACATAACGGAATCGCCAGACGAAATATCTTTGCGGTTCGTATGGTCTCGCTGCCCCGTCACGCCGAATCTAAAGCACTCGTCCTCATATATTACACCCAATACTGTCAATCTTGGTCCGGGTGAAGGCTCCAGTGCCCGCCTGTGGCTGGCGGAGATAGACCAATACTTCACCGGAGTCGAGGTAATCCCGAAAGTTATTTCCTTTACCGTTCCGCTCACCCCGTCGGCTTGGGTCTGGCGAGCGGACAAAAACACGATGGACGGCCTAAACTCCGGCACTCCCGCCGATCCGCGCAGCTCTTGCCTTTGGAACGCGAAAGTCTCCCCGTCCAAGCGGAAACCGTAATTAAAGTTTATCCATTCCCTCGGCTCGAAATCGGTGCGCCACACCAGATCCGAATTACTGCGACGCAATCCTGAATCTTCCGGAAAAGCGTCGTCGCTGCTGAAACGGTAAACACTGCCGCCCACCATTTCTATTCTGGCTCCGTTGTCTCCCACCATGGCGTTGCGAAGGCCGTAGGCTATGCGGGTGCCGCCCTCTACCCTGTCGATTCCGGCGAAACGGTTGGAGGAGAAAAGGTTGGTTTCGTCGAAAGACACTTCAAGGCTGTCTTCGTTGGGAAGCCGCACGTCGCGGGCGGTGCGGGGGGCTGCGGACAGCATAACGATCGGCTCCAACAAATGCTGATAGCTCTCGCCTCTCCGCGCCAAAGGATAGCGCATCGTCGCGTCGGCCTGAGCGAACGGCCTTAACCGCGATATGGAGGAAGGCTCGCCCGATCCTCCGGCAGGCGGGGGCACGTTGTCGGCCAAGTATCCGTCCAAACGTCCGAAAGCTCCCACATCGGCTAACAATCCTAACGACGAGAACATCCGGCGGTTCCATCCGCCGTTGAACGAAAGCCGCCTCACGTCAGGCCCTCGCGTGGCTATATCCGAGGTTTCGCGGCGCGTAGTCGATAACATCCCCGCCCCCGCCGACCATCGGCCGCCAAAGGTCTGCCCGGGTTCTCCCAGCGCGCTTATCGTAACTTCGGGCGCGACGAAAGGCTCCTCCGGCCTGTCGCCCGGGCGCAAGTCCTGAAAATAGTACATATTGGCCAAGGCATAGTTGCGGCCTCGGAAGCCTTCCACGAAAGCGCGATTAACCAGCACGTCGGTCGAGGAAATGGCGTACCTTTGCAGATAGCTTTTATCGGAGGTGAAGGCCACGTCAGCTCCGGCTCGCCACACCTCGTTCAAGGAAAAAAGCGAGCTTCCGAACAAATGGCCGCGCCATTGCTTGCCCTGATCGACGCCGAATTCGTCCACCAGATCGGCATGGGTCACGCTGCCTGCCAACCGCATGTTTCCGCGCTCGAAGCGATGCCGGAACTCGCCGCCCAATTGCAACGAGTCTTCCTCGCTGAACGTGGGCATGAAAACCGCGTCGGTGTTGGGGGCTATGTCGAAATAATAGGGAACCCTAGCGAAAGCGCCTAGGTTCTTGCTGTACCCTCCGCTGGCCATCAAAAAGCCCTGTCTTCTGGTCACGCCCGGGGCCGGATGCGATAGATACGGCGTATATATCAAGGGAATGCCGCCAAACTCCACCGTCGCGTCGCGGTAAATCACGTTCTCCTTCACGCTGTCGTGAGTGATGCGAACGCCCTTCACCTGCCACAACGGAGGTTTGCGCGGATCGTCGGCGCATAGATCGCAAGCCGAGTACACTCCGCGATCCGCCACTAGCCATCTGCCGCCATAACGCCGCGCATCGTTGGCCGCCAACCGCGAGTTATCCGGAAACAGCACGCTGATGCGATCGACGAAGCCCTCCTTCATATCGCTGGTGACTTCCGCGCTTTGCGCGAACATGACCTCGCCCGAAGGCTGCAACGACACCACGTTGCCCTCGGCGCGCACAACGTCGGTCTTCTTGTTCCATTCCACCTGATCGGCGCGAAGTATCCTGTCTTCGTTGATTATCTCGACATTACCCGAAGCCGTGACGATTTCGGTGTCACTGTCATAGGAGATCGAATCGGCTTGGATCAAAGCCCGATTGTCCGCCTTGCCGCCCGAGGCCGCCGCCGCATCGGCAAGACGCGGCGCAGCCGCCGCCGATATGGCGGCGACGAAGGCGCATACTAGGCGAAAAGCGCGATGTGCGTCGAAAAACATGCCATCAGGATTGCCAGAGCTTGCCACGTTCGGCAAGTGCGATGATTAAAAACGGCTCTTACCCAAAACGGATAGGTAATTGGGCACCAATAGCAGCAAAAAAGCACTGTCATTGCGAGCCTCGCCCTTGCGACGCGAAGCAATCCAGAGTCATGGAACAAAGGCTCTGTATTGCTCCGCCGCCCGACAGCGTTAAACGCTGTCCAAACCTAAAGTGTGGCCGCTCGCAATGACAGATTAACGAAAACCTACAGCTTTTGCGTCAGCTCCGGCACAACCTGAAACAGATCGCCCACTATGCCATAGTCCGCGACTTGGAATATCGGGGCTTCGGGATCCTTGTTGATGGCAACGATCACCTTGCTGTCCTTCATTCCGGCGATATGCTGGATAGCCCCCGAGATTCCGGCGGCTATATAAAGTTCAGGGGCGACGGACTTGCCGGTTTGCCCGACTTGGCAGTCGTTGGAAATGTATCCTGCGTCCACCGCCGCGCGCGACGCTCCCACAGCACCGCCCAGCTTGTCGGCCAAAGCCTCTATTATCTTGAAGTTATCGGACGAGCCAAGGGCGCGACCGCCAGAAACCACGATCCGCGCCGAAGCCAGATCCGGTCTTGCCGATTTCGTAAGCTCCTCGCCTACAAAGAAAACTCCATCGTGCGGCGGCAAGGCCGGAATTTCCTTAATCTGGGCGTTGCCGCCTGTCGCTGCCGCCTTGGCGAAGGCCGAGCAACGCACGGTTATGAACTTGACGGCGTCGCCGGATTGAACGGTGGCAACTGCGTTTCCGGCGTATATCGGACGGGTGAAAGTGTCTGGGCTTTCGACGCTGATTATGTCTGATATCTGCGCCATGTTCATCATCGCCGCAGCTCTAGGCATAAATCCCTTCCCCACCGAGGCGGCGGAAGCGAAAACATGCGTGTAGTCTTTGGCCATGGAGGCTACCAATGCCGCCAAGTTCTCGGCCACGGCGTGTTCATACGCCGCATCGTCGGCATGGATGACCTCGGCCACCCCCGCCATGGAGGCCGCTTCTTTGGCCACCGCGCCCGCGCCCTTTCCCGCGACCAGCACCGCGATCGGGGCTCCGACGGCGGAGGCCGCGCTCATCACGCACAAAGTGGAGGCCTTCAGCTTGGCGTTGTCGTGATCTGCTATTATCAGGCTTTTCATCTCGTTTTCTCCGCTAGTGCGTCATATGACTTTGGCTTCGTTACGCAACTTTTCGATCAGGGCGGAAACATCCGCAACCTTAACCCCTGATTTGCGCTGCGACGGTTCGGAAACCTTCAATACCTTCAGATTGACCTTAAGATCGACGCCCATTTGCACGGCGGACATTTCCTCTATCGGCTTTTTCTTGGCCTTCATAATGTTGGGCAACGAGGCGTAGCGCGGCTGGTTCAAGCGCAAATCGGCGGTAATTACCGCCGGAAGTTTGACCGCCAGAGTCTCCATCCCACCGTCGGTTTCGCGGGTGACCTTGACCGAACCGTCAGTCACTTCGACCTTAGAGGCGAATGCCCCCTGCGGCCACCCCAACAGAGCGGCCAACATTTGTCCGGTCTGGTTGCAATCGTCGTCTATGGACTGCTTGCCTATCATGGCGATGTCCGGCTTTTCCTTTTCGACCACCACCTTCAACAGGCGGGCAATCGACAAAGGCTGCAAATCCTCGTCGCACGCGACGTGGATGGCGCGATCCGCGCCCATGGCCATGGCCGTGCGTAAAACGTCCTGCGCTTGCTGTGGACCGACCGACACGGCCACAACCTCCTGCGCCACGCCCTTTTCCTTGAGCCTGACGGCCTCTTCGACGGCGATTTCATCGAAGGGGTTCATCCCCATGCGGACGCCGGTCAAATCCACGCCGCTTTGATCCGCCTTGACCTTCACCCTCGCGTTGTAATCGATGACGCGCTTTACGCTCACAAGAACTTTCATGTAGCTATCCTCAAGTGTTTAAAGATCCGCCGCGAAAATATTCCAATTCGGTTAAGAAATGGTAACGCAGTCCACGCCCACAGCGTCGGCCACGGATTTAAAGCCGTCGCGGCTCAACAGCAAAGCCAATTCGCGCTTGATTTTCCGCGCCACGAGGGGCCCTTCGTACACCAACGAAGTGTAGATCTGCACCATCGAAGCTCCGGCGCGGATCTTGCGGTAAGCGTCCTCGCCCGAGCTTATTCCGCCGCATCCTATTATCGGCAACGTCCCTCCGGCCAAGCGATACGTCATCGCCAAGACTCTATTAGACATCTCGAACAAGGGCTTGCCGGATAAACCGCCAACCTCCTTTTGCAAATGCATCGGCACGACTTCGGGGCGGGATATGGTGGTATTGGAAACGATGATTCCGTGAACCCCGCTCGACAACGCCACGGCAACTATATCGCGCAACGCGTCCTCGGTCAGATCCGGGGCTATCTTCACCAAAACCGGAACGCTCGGAGCATGTTCGTTGCGCGCCGCCATCACGCGGGAAAGCAACCGCTCCATCCTCTCCCGCCCCTGCAAATCGCGCAGCCCGGGGGTGTTGGGCGACGACACGTTGACGACGACGAAATCGGCGTAAGGAGCGGCCTTGGCCAGTCCGGCGACGTAGTCGTCAGCATCGTCGACGGTGTCCTTGTTCTTGCCCAAGTTCACGCCCACCCAACCCGAAGGATTGGGGTTTTTTTCCCGCCAAGCCTTAAGGCGTTCGACGAACACGTCGACGCCGACGCTGTTAAAGCCGAAGCGGTTTATCAGCCCTTTGGCCTCCTCGACGCGGAACATGCGCGGGCGCGGATTGCCGGGCTGGGGGCGCGGAGTGACCGACCCCAGCTCTATCGCGCCGAACCCCAGCCGCAACAGTCCGTCCATCGCCTCGGCCTGCTTGTCCAGACCCGCGGCCAGCATGACGGGATTGGAGAAATCAAGGCCGAAAAGCGTAGTACGCAAAGACGGAGCGTCTTCTTCCCTCGCATCCGGCCCCAGCCCCATCTTCAACATCCTTATCCCCAGCTCGTGCGCCTTCTCGGGATCCATCATGAAGAGGAAGTTACGCATCAACGGATAGGGATCGAAATTTCCCAACCTCTCGCACACATCCCATACGTTGATCGGCATAAGTTTTCCTTTCTTGCGCGACGCGCCATCAAGCAAAATCCGCATTGCACTGCTCTCTATCCACAAGCGCGGTCTGTTCCTCCCCCTAAGAAGGGGGAGGAACAGACCGCGATTACCGAAAGAGCGATTCTTTAATCCACCACCGATTTTGCCTAGCTTCCCATTAAATCAGAACAGGCTCTCAACGCGAACAACCGACTCCCCCGTCCAACGGCAATATTGTTCCTATAAGCGATTCCGTTTCAATCAAAAACCTCGCCGCCTTTCCAACATGTTGGGGTGACACCGGCTTCCCTAACGGTGTGGCCGCGGCCATTCTGGCGAAATTCTCAGGCGTCTGGTTGCGGCTGGGCAAAACCGCGCCCAACGCCACTCCATTCACCCGCACCAGCGGAGCCATGCGCCGCGCCATCGCCAGAGTCTCCTCCGCCAAACGACGCTTGCTCTCCCAATATACGCTGAAATCCTGCGGCGGCGGCACGCTGTCCAAGATGTTCACCACCGCCCCGCCGCGCTTGCCTTCGCCAGCCACGACATGGGCGTAAAGCGTCTCGGCCAAACGGACGGGGGCGTGAAAGTTTACCCGCAAGTGCTGGCCGTTGGCGTCCTCGGCGTCGCGCTCGAATATCGCGGCGTTGTTGACGATCGCCGACAGGTCGCCGGAAGTCTTTTCGACAGCTTCCTGCATCATGCGATCGATCGCCTTTTCGTCGCTGAAGTTGGCCTTGACCGCGAAAGCCGCGCCGCCGTTGTCGACTATCCGCTCGACCAGCTCCAGAGCCTCGTCGACGTGGCTGCGATAGTGGGCGACAACTCCCCAGCCCGCCGCCGCCATCTCCAGCGCGATAGCCCTGCCAATTCTCCGCGCCGCGCCCGTGATCAGCACCCATTTAAGCGACGCATCAGTAATTCCGTTCATAAAACCCGCCCTCAAACCTATTTGCCTCGCCGCGCCAAAAGCGATACGCTCGCCCCCGACGCTTATACAACATGAAGGGGCGATACATGCCTAAAAAAACTAACGACGCTCTACGCATAGGCATGGCAGGAATCGGAACCGTGGGAGCTGCGGTAGCCCGCCTGTTGCGCTCCAACCGCGACGCCATAGCCGATCGCGCCGGACGCCCAATAGAGATAACCGCCGTGGCGGCGCGCGACAAAACCAAGCGGCGCGATTGCGATCTGTCCGGCGCGCGCTGGTGCGACGATCCGTCGGAGCTTGCGACCGCCTCCGACGTCGACGTGGTGGTAGAATTGATGGGAGGAGCGCAGGGCTCGGCTTTCGAATTGTGCAAAGCCGCGTTGGCCTGCGGACGTCCGGTGGCTACTGCCAACAAAGCTCTTCTGGCCGCGCACGGAATAGCGTTGGCCGCGCTCGCCGAAGGCAACCGGACTCCGTTGATGTTCGAGGCGGCGGTGGCGGGCGGCATCCCCGTGATCAAAACGGTCAGAGAATCCTTAGCCGGAAACCGCATCTCCTGCGCGCAAGGCATACTCAACGGGACCTGCAACTACATACTTTCCCGCATGTTCGCCGAAGGGCTGGACTTCGCGACGGTTTTAGCCGACGCGCAAAAACTGGGATACGCCGAATCCGATCCCGCCGCCGACGTCGACGGCCACGACACGGCGCACAAGCTGGCGATCTTGGCGGCCTTGGCTTTCGGAACCGCGCCGGACGTGAAAAGCATAGCTCTGGACGGAATCCGCCGCGTCTCCCCGCTCGATCTGCGCTTCGCCGCCGAAATGGGCTATCGCGTCAAGCTGATAGGTTCGGCTCGGCTGACCGAAAACGGCTTGGAACAGCGGGTGGGGCCTTGCCTCGTGCCGCTTTCCTCGCCCTTGGCCTCCGTGGACGGATCGTTGAACGCGGTCACGCTGCGCGGCGACGCCGTGGGCGAAATCGCCCTGTCGGGACGCGGCGCGGGCGGAGATCCCACCGCCAGCGCGGTCGTGGCGGATCTGATAGACATCGCCCGCGGACGCGCTCCGCTGCCGTTTTCGGTTCCATCCGACCGCCTCAAAATCCGCGCGGCGACTCCGCCGGAAAAACGAACCGGCTGCTGGTATATCCGCCTGCAAGTATCCGACAAGCCCGGGGTGGTGGCGGACGTTTCGGCAATTCTTCGCGACGAGAACATCTCGATCGAATCCTTGCTGCAACACGGACGCTCGCCCACGGATTCGGTTCCGGTCGTCTTGGCCACCCACGAAACCGACGAAGCGGCCATGGCCAAGGCCATCGGCAAAATCTCCGCATTGCCTGCGGTAAAGGAATCGCCCTGCCGCATGAGGATCGAAACCGAGACTATTTAGCCTGTCGATAATCCCGTTATCTTCGCAAGTCCTGCGCGATGGAAAGAGCGGTTTGTCCTCCGTTCAGACGAGCGCGGTAGACTTGGAGATTTTCCAAGATGCGCTGGACATAGTTACGGGTTTCATAAATCGGCATCAGCTCGATCCAATCGACCGGATCCACCCCGCTTTTGCGGGGATCGCCGAACAAGTCTATCCATTCCCGAGCGCGGCGAGGTCCGGCGTTATATCCGGCCAAGGCGAGAACATAGGAACCGCCGAACTGATCCAGTTGATCCTGCATGAACTTGGTTCCAAGGCGGAGATTATAAGCGGGATCCGTCAAGTCCTGCGGCCTATAGGAAACCCCCAGCTTGGCCGCCACGCCTCTGGCCGTCGCGGGCATAAGCTGCATCAAGCCGCGCGCCCCGACGGGGCTTCCGGCATCGGGATTGAACAGGCTTTCTTGACGGATTATCGCATGGGTAAAGGCCGGATCGGGCGGCGAAGGCACGTTGATGTCCAAAAGCGGGAACGCTCCGGCGGCCAGAACCATGTTCTTCTGATTGGCCGCCTTGGCGGCGTTTATCGCCCAATCCGCCCGCCCCAGTTGATAGGCCAGCTCCATGAGCATGGCGAACTCCACGCGCTGGGAGGAAAGATCCAGCGCGGCCTTGAAGAACGAATTGGCGCGATCCACCTGCCCGATACGATAAAGGCGATCTATCGCCTGCACGATCCCCCGCGAGGCGAACTGGGCGCGGACGCCTTCCGGTATCGGCGGATCGGGGTTGGCGGTTATCGTGGGATTTTCGTAAAGGCGGGCGATAGCCAACTGCCCGTAAAACGTAAGGTTCAAGACCGCCGCGGATTCATAGCTGCGTTGCGCCTCGTTGTTGCGGCGCAGTTCCTCCAAGGCGCGCGCGCGCCAATAGTGTCCGCGAGAACGCGACACCGGAGTGGCGGCCTGTTCCAGCATGGCGTCGAAGTGCTTGAGCGCGCGTTCGGGCTTATGAAGCTTGCGAAGCGACAACCATCCCGCCATGAACTCGGATTGCAGGAAATCGAACCCCTTGTCCAATCCGTGGTTGGCCACCAGCCGATAGGCCAAAGCGTAATCGTGTTTTTCCATGGCGCGACGCGCCAACAGATTGCGTTCGTCCCACCATTCCTCTGGCTTTCCGGAATCTTGCGTGGAGCGCAGCAACAGCGCGATAGCTTTGTCGTCGCGTCCAGCCTTGCGATGCCATCTGGCGAGCGCGAAAATAAGCCCGGGATCGCTTTGCAAATTAGCCGGAACCTTCCGCGCCAATTCCTCGGGGCTTTCCTGACGCCTGACCGCCTTCTTTTTCTTAGGCTTTTCCTTTCCGGAGCGTTTGCCCTTGGCCAAATCTTTTTTAGCCGGTTTTTCTTCTTCCGCTTGAACGACAGGTTGAGGATTGCCCGCCAAAGCCAACCGCGCTTCGGCCAACGCCCTTTCGCCGGAGCCGAGCAATCCGTACATGTCGCGAGCGGCTGAGGCTTCGTTGTCCCACAGCAAACGATCCAACCTCGCCCTATGATCCGCCACGGACAGCGTGGAACGGAAGCGGGCTAAGAACGCGGCTTTTTCGTCGGCGGAAAATTTAGATTTTATCCATTTATTCTTCACGACTTCCGCAGCCTTGGCAGAATTTCCGCTGGATGTAAGAGCGTTAACGTAACGGTAAAATCCGGCCATCGTCGTAGGAGGAAATTCGGAGAACCACTCCACGACCTCCTGCGAGGAATAATTGGCGGGTATCTTTTGCTCGGCGATCATCACCACGCCGGAAAGCCTAGGCCATCCCCGATGATCGGAGATGAAATTCGCCAGTTCGTCGAAGCTGTAGCCGTTGCCCGGGCGAGCCATCAGATCCAAACGCAAAACGTCGCTTAGTATCGCGTCATAGCCGCGATTGGCCGCGCTTGCAGCTTCTTGGTACTGCTTGTCGTCTAGTGCCGAAAAGGCTTGGCGATAATCAGGGAAATCCCTCCGCATTTCGGCGCGCAGGGAACCTTGAGGAACCGCTATGGCTACGGCCAACGCCAAGGCAACCGCTATGGACAGGCGCGGAAAAAGGGATTTCAGGCGTTGTCGCATCCGTTCGCTCTCCTCCCCGTTGACCACGAAACCGCATTAACCGGATTAATTGATTCATGTGCGGAATGCAATCGGTCTATCCGAATACCGCCAAAGGCCGTTGTTGACAGATCAACAGCCAAAAGCTGTCATTGCGAGCCGCCCCTTGGCGGCGAAGCAATCCAGTGCCACAGGCGAGAATGACCGCCTTTTGACTAACCATCCCGCGCAAGTGTAAATAATCCCCATGCCTATATCCGAAAGCCAAAAACCGTTTCCGTTTTTCCCGCCCTCCGGATCGGGAGGAAGAGGAATAGCTTGGGCTTTCATATCGCTGTTTCCCTTCGCCATCGGAGTGTTGGCCTTGTTCTTAGGACAAGACGCCAACTGGGATCTGCGGAACTATCACTGGTACAACGCTTGGGCCTTCGTCAATGGAAGGTATCTGATCGACCTTTTGCCTTCGCAAACCCCTTTCTTTTACAACCCAACGCTCGACGTGCCGTTTTATCTGCTGGCCTCGCGTTTCTCCGCCACCTTCTCGGCTTTCGCCTTAGGAACCGCGCAAGGATTGAACTTCGTCCTGCTGTTCATGCTGGCGCATTCCGCTCTGCGCGTGCCCAACCCGCGCAACAAGGTTTTGGCTTGCGCCGCCATAGCCGCGCTGGGAATGCTGGGCGGCGGCGGGATCGCGCAAATCGGCACTACTTTTTACGACAACATAACCAGCCTCGGGCTATTCCTGTCGGCGTTGTTGGTCATCGCCAATTTTCACGCGCTGATGGAGGGCAGGCTGCCCAAGGCGGCGGCATTGGCGGTCATGTGCGGTCTTCCCGCCGGAGCGATGATGGGGTTGAAACTCCCCTCGGTCGTGTTCTCGGTCGGACTGTGCGGAGCTTTATTGCTGGTCGCCGGTTCTCCGGCGCGACGGATCTTCGCGGCGTTCTGCTTCGGCTTGGGCGTGATGATCGGATTGGCTTTGTCGCTGGGGCATTGGTCAATTTTCCTTTACGACAATTTCGGCAGTCCTCTGTTCCCTTATTTCAACGGATTGTTCGGTTCTCCTTTGGCCCCGCCGTCGAGCGCGCGCGACACCCAGTTCATTCCCCATTCGTTGCCTGACGCTCTGGCGTTTCCGTTCCTTTTCGCCCACAACCCCAAGCTGGTAGGGGAAATCGCATGGAGCGACATCCGCATTCCCCTGCTTTACTTGTTGTTGCCGCTGGCCGTGGCCTTGCGTACGGCCTTCGGTCGCAACCCCAATCCCGCAAACCGCCTGTCCCCGTCCATAGCCAGCCGTTACCTGTTGTGGACGGGAGCCGTTTCCTATTTTGCTTGGCTGCCGCTGTTTTCCATCTATCGCTATTTGATACCGCTGGAGATGCTGGCTCCTTTGTTGATAGTTCTGGCCGTGGGAATGCTGCCTATGGCCGTCCGCACCCGCGCTTTGCTGGCGGCCTTCATGCTGGTAGCGGTGGCCGTGTCCGTCCGCGCCGGAGACTGGGGGCGATTGCCGCAATGGTTGGATAAATCGGTCAAGGCCGACGTCCCCGCCATCGCCGACCCCGCCAAGACAATGGTTTTGCTGGCCGGTTTCGAGCCTTATTCCCACGTTCTAAGCTCGTTTCCCGCCGAGGCGGTCTTCGTTCGCATCCAAAGCAATTTCTCCAGCCCCGAAGAGGACAAGGGCATCAATAAATTGTTGCGGGAGCGCGTGGCCGCCCATGCCAAATCCGGCGGCAGGTTCATGTTGCTGGCTCCGGCGTGGCAGCGGGAGCTGACCGGAACGGCCTTGAAACGCCTTAACCTAGCCGTAGCGATCCCAACCTGCCGCAACGTTGAGGATTACCTCTATCCGACCAAACTGGAATTGTGTGAAGCGAAGTGATACGGAAGGGACTGTCATTGCGAGCCGCCCCCGGGCGGGGGCGCAAACCCCAGGGGTGGTGGCAAAAAAAAGGGGTTGTTGGCCCCCCCACGGGGGGGGCCCCCCAGCCCACAAACAACCAGGTGCGGGGGGCCAGACAGCCCGGGGGGGGG
>JAYRGC010000022.1:0-38535 GCA_041908065.1 Alphaproteobacteria bacterium
CCCTTGGCGGCGAAGCAATCCAGTGCCGTTGCTCCATGACTCTGGATTGCTTCGCCGCCAAGGGGCGGCTCGCAATGACGGCTACGCAAATGACAGCCCTTGGCCGCATACCCCACAATGGCGGCACATGTGTCTTTCCCTTTGTTCTACCCACCGATTTTGCGTAATATCCCAAAAATGTTGTTAAAGATAACCCTCCGGCAGGAGCTTTGCGAGCATGAACGACACCAAGAAACCTCATATCCACGGAATGCAGGAAACCTTCCTCAACCGTTTGCGCCGCGACAACGTGGCCGTGACCGTATTTTTGATCAACGGCATAAAGCTCCAAGGCGTGATCACGTGGTTCGACAATTTTTCGTTGATGCTGCAACGCGACGCACATTCGCAGCTGGTCTATAAACACGCCATATCGACGATAATGCCCGGGGTTCCGGTGAACGTCGCGGCGGAGGCGGAAGCAGACGACGACGAATGACCGCCGTCGAATCCCCGCACTTTATTGGAGCAGTGAATTGATCGACAACGAAATGCCTTCCGAAGACGTTACGCGAGGCGCGGTGGCGGCTGTGATAAAGCCGGTATTGTTCCGCGATTCCCGCGATCCCGAGGCCGCTTTGGCCGAAGCGGTAGGGTTGGCCCGCGCCATCGGACTGAAAGTGGCGACGGCGGACATCGTCAACCTCTCCCGCCCGCAACCGTCCACTTTGTTCGGCAGCGGCGTAGTCGAGGAATGGAAGGAAAGAATCGCGGTTGAAAAGACCGCCTTAGTCGTCGTCGACCACTCGCTTTCCCCCGTGCAACAACGCAACCTTGAACGCGAATGGAAATGCAAAGTCATAGACCGCACCGGCCTGATATTAGAGATATTCGGGGAACGGGCGCGCACGAAGGAAGGCCAGCTTCAGGTAGAGCTGGCCGCGCTGAATTACCAGAAATCGCGGCTGGTTCGCTCGTGGACGCACCTTGAACGCCAGCGCGGCGGCTTCGGTTTTCTCGGCGGCCCCGGCGAATCCCAACTGGAAGTCGATCGCCGCATCATCTCAGATCGCATCTCCGGCCTGAAAAAAGACCTGCAACAGGTGCGGCGCACTCGCGGCCTGCAACGCGGGGCGCGGCAACGCGCCGGACATCCGACGGTAGCCTTGGTCGGCTATACCAACGCCGGAAAATCCACGCTGTTCAACCGCCTGACCGGCTCTGACGCTTTGGCCAAGGACATGCTGTTCGCCACGCTGGATCCGACCATGCGCGGCATTTCCTTGCCCGACGGGCGGGAAATCATCCTCTCCGACACCGTGGGATTCATCTCCGATCTGCCCACGCATCTGATAGAATCCTTCCGCGCCACGCTGGAGGAAGTCCAGCTCGCCGACGCGATCCTGCACGTCCGCGACGTTTCCCATCCCGAAGCGGCGGAGCAAAAAAAGGCCGTCGAAAAAATCCTGTCGGAGCTGGGAATCGCCCGCGACGACGAGCGCGTGATCGAAGTTTTAAACAAAACCGATTTGCTGACCGCCGAGGAACGCGAGACCTTGAGGGCATACTCTCGCCGCGCCACCCGCGATTCCTCGGCGCGTCCGGAGATCGAGCGCGAAGGGCGCGGAGCCTGTGGCGGAACGGTGGCCGTGTCCGCCTTGACCGGAGAAGGAATAGATGAGCTGCTGCGCCTAGTCTCTGAGATTTTGTCCGCCGGATTGTCGCTCCGCAAGCTGTCGCTGCCGTTGTCCGACGGAGCGGCCATCGCTTGGCTTTACGAACACGGCAACGTGATCAAAAGACGCGATCGTGAAGCAAAAACCACCATGGAAGTGGCCATGGACGAGGCCGATTGGGGAAGGTTCGCCGAAAAATTCCCACCTGACGACAGCAAAATCGACCGCTGAGCTTGTCGAAGCGACCTCTGAAAATAAACATCACCTTGGTATCATAATAATACCATCGACCTTATGAAATGCGACATGAAGGAGCAAACCCGCCAAAGGCCGTCGTGCCAAGTCTACGGCCAAAGACGGTATTGTTGAGTGCACAGCCAAAGGCTGCCGTCATTGCGAGCGTCGCCCTTGCGACGCGAAGCAATCCAGCGCCATAGGGGGCAACCGCACTGGATTGCTTCGCCGCCTGACAGCGTTTAACGCTGTCCAAACCAAAGGGTGGCGGCTCGCAATGACAGCCTTTGGCTGTAACTTCGCAAATGACGGTCTTTTAGCTGTCAAATACCCGACTCGTATTTGGATCGCGCGAAGCGTCACGGCCCCTTTACCCCGAAATGCAAAGTCGTGTCTCCATGCGTGCGGGAGAGTTCGATCTTCAGCCAATCCGGAACGTCAGGCTCTTCCTTTCTGGAAACCTCTATCGCTATCAGCGCGGAAGGCGACAACCATCCTGCCTTTTCCGCCGCCGCGATGGCCGGATGAACCAAACCCTTGCGATAAGGCGGAGCGACAAAAACCAAATCGCGCAAAGCCGTGTCGTTGCGCGGCGGATGGGTGGCGTCGGCGCGGATTATGTCGCAACGCCCCTCCACCCCCAGCTTGGAGGCGTTGCCGCGCGCCGTCTTCAGGGCGGCATCGTCCAAATCGAATAGCGCGGCGTGGACAGCCCCGCGCGACAAAGCCTCGAAAGACAAGGCTCCGGTTCCGCCGAACATGTCCAAAACCCGCGCCCCCGCCAAGGAAAACCCATCAGGCAAACCGTCCCAACGGCGGTTTTCAAGAATGTTGAACAAAGCCCCGCGCACGCGATCCGACATAGGCCGCGTCGTCCGCCCCTCCGGCGCGTCTATCCGCCTGCCCGAAAGCTCTCCGCCGATTATCCGTATCATAATTCCCCGAAAAACTTTCCCAGCTGTTCCCGCAATATCCGGCGCGGGACTTCCTCGATGCCGCCGCGAGACAGCTTGCCTAATTGAAACGGCCCAAAGGATACCCGTATCAACCGCGTGACCTTGAATCCCAAATGATCGAACACCTTGCGGATCTCGCGGTTTTTGCCCTCGCGCAAACTGACGGCCAACCAGACATTCGCCCCCTCTTTTTTCGTCTGCTCGACCTCGGCCTTGATGCCTTCGTAGCGGACGCCTTCGATGGTTATGCCGTTCTCCAACGCCTTGAGCTTGTCGGCCTCCGGCGTTCCGTGCACCCGCACGCGATAGTGCCGCGTCCAAGCGTTCTGCGGCAATTCCATATGCCGCGCCAACTCGCCGTCGTTGGTCAACAGCAACAGCCCCTCGGTGTTGAAATCCAACCGCCCCACCGTGACGACGCGCGGCATGTCGGGCGGCAGCTTTTCGAATATCGTAGGCCGTCCCTGCGGATCGCGGTTAGTGGTGATGGTGCCAGGGCTTTTGTGAAACCGCCACACGCGGGGAGGCTCGACATCCGGCAATGGCTTGCCGTCAACGGTTATCCGGCTCTCCGCCCCGACGTTAAAAGCTGGCGAGACCAGTTTCTTGCCGTCCACCGCCACGCGCCCCTGCGTAATCATGCGCTCGGCCTCGCGGCGCGAAGCCACACCAGCCCGCGCCAACCGCTTGGCTATCCTCTCGCCTTTTTCGTTTTTTTCGTTCATTCTGCCATTGTATTGTAAAAACAGGGGCTTGCCCATGCAAAACTTCATGCAAATTGCCTTCGAGGAAGCCAAAGCGGCGGCGGCGCGGGGGGAAGTTCCGGTAGGAGCGGTCATAACTGACAAAAAAGGGCGGGTTTTGGCGCGTTCCGGCAACCGCGTCGAGGAACTGGCCGACCCCACGGCGCACGCCGAAATGCTGGCCATCCGCGAGGCGACAAAATCAGAGGGGCAGCCTCGGCTGCCCGATTGCGACCTTTATGTCACTTTGGAGCCTTGCGCCATGTGCGCGGCGGCCATCAGCTTTGCCCGCCTGCGCCGCGTGATCTTCGCGGCATACGACCCCAAAGGCGGCGGGGTAGAACACGGCGGGCGGTTTTTCTCCCAACCCACCTGCCACCATGCTCCGGAAGTCGTGGGAGGAATGGAGGAAAGCAGGGCGGCGGAAATGCTGAAAGACTTTTTCGCTCAAATGCGGTGATTTAAGGCTCTTACGCAAAACTAGTGAGCAATTTTGCATCCAAAAGCAACAGCAAGCGCCGTCATTGCGAGCCGCCTCTTGGCGGCAAAGCAATCCAGAGCAGTTGCGCCTGTGGCACTGGATTGCTTCGCCGCCCGACAGCGTTCAACGCTGTCCAAACCAAATGGGGGCGGCTCGCAGACAGCCTTTGGCTGTAACCTCGCAATGACGGCGCTTACTGGAAGGCAGTACCCACCCTTTTTGCGTAAGAACCAAAAAAATCCTTATCCGTCCTTGACTCCTGAACGCCGCGATTTTACCTTGCGCGCAGTTCTGCAACCGTTCCAAAGGGCTGTAGCCGTGGAAAAAACGCCGAACGATGGCGATAGCGGCGAGCGTCTGGCAAGGCTGGAAGCCCGCATCCGCAAGGCGGAAGCAAACGCCATGCTCGGCCACAAGCCTGCGGCTAGTGACCCCCTTCCCTCGGGCGACCTGTCGGCAGGGGCGGCTAGGACAGGCGTGGACTTCGCCGCTCCGATTATCGTTTGCGCCGGAGCGGGATGGTTGATAGACAGTTGGCTGGAAAGCGGTCCGCTCGGCACTTTGTCCCTGCTGGCCTTGGGTTTTGCGGTAGGATGCTATAACGTATGGCGCACTTTGGACGGGCGGGATGCCACGAATGCCAAAGGTAGCCGATAAGAAGGGAAGAGGTCGTTTGATCCATGTCTTCGCCTATCGAACAGTTTGAGATACACCCAATCTCCGAGCCGTTGTTCAGCATCGCCGGACAACCCATCGCCTTCACCAATTCCGCCTTGTTCATGGTTTTGGCCGTGGCGATGGCCTCGGCCCTCACCATCCTCGCCATGCGCCCTCAGGCTATCGTCCCCGGACGCTGGCAAATGCTGGTGGAGATCTTGCACAACGCCATCGCCGGAATGGTCGAAGACGCCGCCGGAGAAAAGGCCAAACCATTCTTTCCCTTCATATTCACGATCTTCCTTTTCATCATGTGCTGCAACCTGTTGGGAATGATTCCCCACAGCCTGACCGTCACCAGCCATATCGTCGTCAACCTGGCCTTGGCGTTGTTGATATTCGTCGTCATAACCGCCACCGGCTTCGCCCGCCACGGCCTGCATTTCTTCTCGCTTTTCCTGCCTTCGGGCGTGCCGTGGGCTTTGGCTCCGTTCATGGTGCTGATCGAGGTGATTTCGTTCCTTATCCGCCCCTTCAGCCTCTCCATCCGTCTTTTCGCCAACATGCTGGCCGGACACATACTGCTGAAGGTCTTCGCCGGAATGACCGCCGGACTTACCGCCGCCGGAGCGCTTTCCGCAGTGGGAGTCTTGCCGTTCCTTCTGAACGTTGCTATCACGGGCTTTGAATTTTTCGTGGCTTTGCTGCAGGCCTACATCTTCGCCATTCTGGCCTCGGTGTACCTGCGCGACGCCTTGGAAATGCACTGAAAAGAATTAGGATCGGTATGCCGCATGGTGCGGCGTGAATGGAACAACCTAAACTAAAGTCTCTATCGGAAAGGGGATTGTCATGGAAGGTGCTACGATAAAGCTGCTGGGAGCGGGTATCGCCATGGTCGGCGCGTTGGGCGCGGGTATCGGCCTCGGCATGTTGTTCGCTTCGTGGCTGGGCGCGATCGCCCGCAACCCGTCGGCGGAAGGCAAGCTGAAGCAAGTCGGTTTTATCGGCTTCGCCGCCACCGAACTCGTGCTGCTGATGTGCTTCGCCGTCGCGGCTCTGCTCATCTTCGCGGTGTGATATGGTTGAATCCAAGGCCGGACTGCCTCAGCTCGATCTTACGCTCTACCCGGGCCAGTTGTTCTGGCTGGCGGTCAGCTTCGGCCTTCTCTATTTTCTCGTCTCGCGCGTGGCCGTGCCGTCGATCCGCTCGGCGCAATACAAACGCCAAGCCAAGCTGCAAGGCGATCTGGCCGACGCCGCAGCCGCCAATCAAAAGGCGGAGGCTTTGCGGATCGGCTACGAGGAATCCTTGAACGCGGCTCGCGCCAAGGCTTCAGCCGCGTTGTCCGAGGCGGCGGCTGCGGCGGCCAAAGACGCGATGGATCGCAAGGAAAAGCATCAACAGGCGATGGATCGCCGCTTGCGCGACGCCGAAACCAGAATAGCCGCAGCCCGCGAGCGCGCCTTGGCGGAAGTCAAGTCGGTGGCCGAAGATCTGGCGGCAGTGCTGGTGGAAAAGGTCGCTTCCCTGAACCCGTCGCAGAACGCGGAGACGCATAGATGAGCGAGCACGGCGGCATTTTATCAGACCCGATAATTTGGTACAGCGCGGCTTTGGCGATCTTCGCCGCCATATTCTACCGCTACGCCCGCAAGCCGATACTGGGATGGCTGGATCTGGAAATCGCCAAGGTTAAGGCCGAATTGGACGAAGCCGTGCGCCTGCGCGACGAAGCATCAGCCTCCTTGGCCGAATATCAGGCGAAGAAAAAGGACGCCATGGCCGACGCCGCCGCCATAATCGAACACGCCAAGAGCGAAGCGGTTGCCCTGCGCGAGTCCGCCGAAAAGGAGTTGGGGGCATCCATCCAACGCCGCGAGAAACAGGCGATGGATCGCATATCTCTGGCTGAAACCGAGGCGGTGTCGGAGATAAAGGCGTTGATAGTCGAACAAGCGATCGCCAACGCCAGAGCCTCGCTGTCGGCCTCGCTTAATCAGGCTTCCACCGATCCTTTCGCCGATCAGGCCATAACCGCAATTGACGAGCTGTCTTCCCAAAAGCCTAAAGCAGCGTGACGACAATGCAAAACCAGCCGATCGAGCCGGTTTCAACAGCCCTGAAACGCACTCTATCCAATGCCTCAACCAAAAACGGCGACAACGAGAAAATCCAGATCGGCCACATACTGCAATCCTTCGGCGTCCTCGGCTTCGCCTTTTTACTGATGGCATTGGCCTTGCTGAACATGGCGGTGTTCGTGTTGCCCGGGCTTTCGCTGCTGTTCGGATTGCCTATGGTGATTCTCGCCGCGCAGATGGTTCTAGGGCTTCATTCGCCGGTCTTTCCGTCCTTCGTCCGCAACTGGTCGATAAGCGAAGAAAACTTCCGCAAAGGCATGGGGGCCGGAATAAAAGTCACGGAAAAGCTGGAACGCTTCGTCAAGCCGCGCTTTCCTGCGCTTTCCTGCCTTTGCGCCTCTCGCCTCCACGCCATCCTCGCGCTTGCGCTTGCGGTCATGGTGGCAATTCCGATACCTTTGCTTAACCTTGTTCCTTCGCTGGGGATCGTCGTGTTGGCTTTAGGATTATTGCAACGCGACGGCGTTTTCATCGCCGGAGCCTATGTGATCGGTTTATGGAGCCTGTGGCTGTTCGGCTCTCTCAGCCATTTGGCCGGAGCGGTAGCGCATTGAGCGTGCTTTTCCACGCCTTAAACAAGGCGGCGCGGGAATACCGCGACAAAGCCGCCCATAAAGCGGAAACCCGCAACTCCCCTGCATTGTCGATAGTTCCAACTCCGCCGCCAAGCCGCTTGATCCCTTCCCGCGCCACCTTAGAAGAAACCGCCGGATTGCGCGGCTGGAAAACAGCGACTCTGCTGTCGTCTTTCGCGGCCATGCTGGCCTGCATCTTGGCTCTTTTCGCCTTATGGGTAGCGATTTTCCGCCCCCCGTCCTCGCCTGCCCCCGCGCCGGCACCTGCGCCAAACGTTGCAGCCCTCAACGTCTCCCCAACGCCCGTCGCAGTCACCCCCGTCCCCGCATCGGTCTCAGTCTCCGCTTCCAAGGATTTTCCTGGAATAGAGATCCCATATCTGGATCCATCCCTGTTGGAAAATCCCGAGGAAGAGGCTCAGGCGACCAATGAACCATCGCCAAAACGCTCTAAGAAAAGAATAGTAATCGAAGCCGAACCCGCCGCATCGCCTCAGCTTTCCGCCGCGCAAAAACGCGCCGCCGCCGCCAGAAAGAAGATGGAGGCCGGAAATTACCGGAACGCCGCAATTGAATGGGAAAAAGCGGTGCGCCTCGATCCTGAAAACGGTATCTACCGCCTTTCGCTCGCCATCGCCTATGATCGCTCCGGAAGCTATGCCGATGCCCTGCTCGCTTATAAATCCGTGCCGGAACCGATGCCTCGGGAAGTTGAACGCCGACTCAGGTGGCTGGAGGAATTGGTGGCAAGCGGAGAGTAAGAGCCTGTTCAGAATCTCGTTACGCTGCGGCGAAAATCGGGCTTTTTCAAACTTTCGCGCGCAGCGTACATAGAAGTCCGTGAACAGCGAAAGTTTGAAAAAGCCCGATTTGCAGACCGGCGTAACGAGATTCTGAACCGGCTCTAAGAACCTTCTTATTTCGCCCTTACGACTCCATGGCGTTTTTTCCCCGCGCTGATGCGGATCGAACCGTTTGCTGCTGATAAATCCGCAGCGGTTATCGTGGCGGTTATCGCCGTCACCGCCGCGTCGTTCAAACGCACGCCGCCTTGCTCGATCAATCGCTTGGCCTCGCCCTTGGACGCCGCGAACCCCAACGCCAACAAAACGTCGACTATCGCAATCGACGCTCCGGCTCCGCTTGCGGGCATCTCGAACACCGGCAAATCAGCGCCCACGCCGTGGCCTTCGAAGGTGGCGCGAGCGGTTTCCGCCGCATGATTGGCCGCATCCTCGCCGTGGCACATGCGGGTGGCCTCGAACGCCAAAATCTTCTTAGCCTCGTTGATCTCAGCCCCGCCGAGATTCTCCAGCCGCGCCACTTCGCCTATCGGCAAGTCGGTGAACAGTCGCAAAAACCGCCCAACGTCGCCGTCTTCGGTGTTGCGCCAAAATTGCCAGTAATCGTAAGGCGAGAGCATATCTGCGTTCAGCCACATCGCGCCGTTGACGGTCTTTCCCATCTTAACGCCTGACGAAGTCATTATCAGCGGCGTGGTCAGGCCGAACAGCGTGGCATCGCACATCCTCCGCCCCAGCTCCACCCCGTTGACGATATTTCCCCATTGGTCGGAACCGCCCATCTGCAAGGTGCATCCGTTGCGGCGAAACAGCTCCATGAAATCGTAGCCCTGCATGATCATGTAATTGAATTCAAGGAAAGTCAGGGGCAATTCCTGCTCCAGCCTGCGCTTGACAAAATCGAACGCGATCATGCGGTTGATGGTGAAATGCCGCCCGACCTCGCGCAAAAACGGGATATAGCCGAGATTGTCCAGCCAATCGGCGTTGTTCACCAATATCGCGTCGTTGGGACCGTCGCCGAACTTCAGATATTTGGAAAACGCGGTTTTTATGCCGGAGATGTTGGAGGAGATTTGCGCGTCGTCCAACATCCGGCGCAAACCCGTCTTGTCCGACGGATCGCCCACCTTGGTGGTTCCGCCGCCCACAAGCACGATCGGCTTGTGTCCTGTCTGTTGCAGACGGCGCAGCATCATTATGCTGGCCATATTGCCCACATGCAGGCTCTTGGCGGTAGCGTCATAGCCGATGTAGCCTTTGATCGCCCCTTTGCAGGCAGCTTCGTCCAAAGCCGACATATCGGTGCATTGGTTGACATGTCCGCGTTCGATCATGACGCGGAGAAAGTCCGATTTAGGTTTGAAATCCATAATATCCTCGCATTCGTATCAGCATGGGGAAAAACCCCAGAACTCGGGGGAGCCGCCCCCGTTCACAAAACCGCGAGGCAGCGTGAAACAATATCAGCGTATATAGACGTGGACTTCGGGAGCCTGCGCCGAAGCGGCCTGCGTGCTGGCCACCGATATGCGCGACGGGGCCAAGCCAAGCTGAACCAGAGAACGCTTGACGGCCTCGGCGTTGCGGCTTACCGCCTCCTGAGCCGTGGCCAGTTCGCCCGGATCTCCGCTGGCCGGAGTTACGGCCACTACCGAAAACTCGGCGTCGGACTTGCGTTGCAACGCCGTGCCGACGGCGCGGGAAAGCTGTTGTTCGTATTCGACCACCGGCTGGTTATAACGTATCAGAACCAGCAAGCGTCCTGCCGTCGGGGCTACGCCGACATCGCCCGAAGGCATAACCGGCGGGGCGGCATTAAGCTGTCCCGATTCCTGCATGTATTCCCTCGGCGACATCGGCTCCGGCCCGGGCTGGCCGGCCATCGGTGCAGGAGCCGCCTGTTGCTGGTAAAAGGCGGGAGCGTATTGCTGCTGCGTCTGCTGTTGGGCGGCGGTCGGCAATAAAACCACCGGGGACGGATTGACCACCACCGGACGATTGGCCAAGCTGTTGCCCATCAATTCGCCGCGGCTGATCGCGAAGGCCAGCGATTGCAGGTTAGAGCGTTCAGCGGTCAGATAAGCCGTCTGGCGTTGTATGTCGTCCGCCACCTGATTGCGCAGGTAATCCAGCTGAACGATCATCCGGCTTACCTCGTCGCGCAACAGCTTGAGCTGATCGTGATCTTCGTCAACCGCGCCGGAAAGCTGAAACGCGGCCTGAACCGATTCCAAAAGATAGGACGAGAGCGAGGCATCGGCTGACACGGAGGTCTGCAACGAGTTCAAACGCTCCAGCGAGCTGGTGACTTGGTTAAGGCTGGTTTCGGCCTCGTCCCACTGGCGCAGCAATATCGGATTGCCGCGCGTCGTGCCGTTTTGCAGGCGGGCGGTTATGGCCGCCACAGTGCTGTGGTATTGGACAGCCCCGGCCGCGCCGTTGGCGCGGGAAAGCGAAAATTCTCCCGCGTTCAGGTTGACCGAGGAACGAAGTCGCAAAACGTCGTCGCGGAGTTCCAAGGCGCGCTTACTTACGGTCGTGCCGCTGGGCGGTCCGAAAGCCGCCATAGCGTCGTTGGCGGAATCTCCGGAAAACGAGAATGCTTGAGATGACATCGGCGCGGCATCCGTCGCCGCCGCTTCTTGAAGATTAACCGGATTAGCTTGGGCTGCCTCCTCGGCGAAAGAGGCTGAGACAGCGGGGCTAACATCCTGACCGTTCACGCTGGAATTTTTGGCGTAAGATTCCGAGGCAACGCCGGATAACAACGCCACCGCCAACACCGGCCCCGCAAGAGCGGAAACGGAAACGGCACGAAACTTCGCAAATTTGTTGGTTGACATAGTGTTAAACCCTTCCGGCAATTGCGGCGGCGCGAGCAGAGGAAACCGGCGCACCCTACTCGCCAAACTGCGCCTCGGCAACAGATTCGTCGGCTAGTTTAATTGCTTAATCAATCCGCAACAAGCGGAAATGCGACGCGCAAAAACCGCCCATCCCCTGTGTCCTTTGCGCCACACCATGGTCTGTCTGCTCTTTTCGTCCGTTATTTAATGAAAAACGCCTGATATTTATTTTCAATCCCTCTCTGGATATAGTATATCTCGCCGCCTTTATTGGGGTTTTACGCATCGAGTTTCGATAGGAGGGGCAATAGTGCCGGAAACGATTGCCGAAGACGACGAAGGGTTGCGGCTCGACCGCTGGCTGAAAAGACGCTTTCCCGAACTGACCAACGCCATGGCGCAAAAGCTGTTGCGAACCGGACAAATTCGGGTGGACGGCAAGCGTTGCGCCGCCTCGGACCGCCTTACCACCGGACAATCCGTGCGATTGCCGCCGTTTCTGGCAAATCCGCCGAAGGTTTCCGAAACGGAAACGGCGTCTCGGCGGCCATACGCGCCCGACCTGAAAGATCTGATTTTATACGAAGACGACGACGTAGTGGCGATAAACAAGCCCCACGGCCTGGCCGCCCAAGGCGGAACCGGCTTGAAGGAAAGCGTGGACGACGCGCTTATGCAACTGAGCCGCGACGGCAAAACCAAGCCGAAACTTGCGCATCGTCTTGATCGCGACACCTGCGGAGTGCTGTTGCTGGCGCGCACCCCTTATGCCGCCGCCAAACTGGGCGAAGCCTTTCGCGGCCGCGACGCAAGAAAGACTTATCTGGCGGTGGTCTTGGGCATCCCCTCGCCTCCCGATGGCCGCATAGAAGCCGCTTTGGCCAAACAGGGCGAAAAAATGATCGTGGTCGAAGACGATGATGAACGCGCCCAACCAGCGACGACCGGCTATCACGTAATCGACACCGCTATGGGAAAAGCCGCTTTGGTCGAACTTTCCCCCGTCACCGGAAAAACCCACCAGTTGCGCGTCCACATGGCGCATCTAGGAACCCCTATTCTAGGCGACCGAGTTTATTGCGACAGGAAACTGGTCGCTATGTCCGGCCTGCCTGAAGACAAAATGGGCAAATGCCTGCATCTGTTGGCGCGGCGCATCATAGTTCCTCACCCGCGCAAAGGAACCCTGAACATCTCGTCCCCGCCCAGCGCGGCAATGGCCAAAACCCTGCAAACGCTGGGTTTTACAAAGCACCTCGAGGATTTCTAAGATATGGCCGACCCGAAACCGAAATACACCAGTGATAATAGTTGAGAAAATGATTTAATCCGGCTTGATTTATGGTTAATAAGACTAGCCGATTTGGTTAGGCGTCCATTATCCATGGACAGAACCAACCATTCTTGAACATTGGAAGGCGAAGGCAATGTCGCATCCGTGTCGCATGGAGTAGACGGGATGCAGCGTAAGCCTTTGATATTGCGCGGTTCGGTTTGGAAGGGGTTTGTAATGGCCGTCCGGCGGCGCATATTTCGTAAGTCTTTGATATTTCAACCTAAAACTGGTTGCGGGGAGAGGATTTGAACCTCTGACCTTCAGGTTATGAGCCAAATGGCCCATGGTTTTGCCCGTTTTGATGAACTTTGATTTATGTTGACTAATCAAATGGTAAGCGCATTATCTCTTTTGTGTTCATAGGCCGGTTTTGATGGTTATTGACCCATTTTGCGGCACCAGTGCGGCACCGGTGCCGCAGCAAGATAGCGGCAGGTCATGCAGGGCAACTTTACCAAGCAATTCCTCCAATCCCTGAAAATCCCGGCTAGCGGGAGGCTTTACGTTGCCGACACGCGGGAAAAAGGGCTTTCGGCCTATGTGACGCCAAACGGCGTTATCACCTTCTTTGTGCGCAAGCGGATCAACGGGCGCGACGAGCGCGTGGTTATCGGGCGTTATCCCGAAACGACGGTTGAACAGGCGCGGACGCAGGCATTGGCCATCAAGGCGCAGGTCGCGCAGGGTAAAGACCCGATAGAAGACAAGCGCCGGATGCGTTCCGATATCACGTTTTACGATATGTTTCAGGAATTTATGGAGCGTTACAGCAAGAAGCATAAACGCTCGTGGCAATACGACGAGCGCGAAGTTAACAAGTTTCTGTCCCATTGGTTCAAGCGCAAGTCCGGCACCATCACCAAGCAGGAAATCCAAATCCTGCATGAGCGCATCCGGGATGATAACGGGCTTTATCAGGCCAACCGGATTTTAGAGCGCATCAGTTCCATTTTTAATCGCGCCATTGAATGGGGCTGGCATGGCGAAAATCCGGCGCACGGCATCCGTAAATTCCGTGAGAAATCGCGGGATCGGTTCTTGCAGCCGGATGAATTACCGCGCTTTTTTGCGGCACTGGAGGCCGAGGATAACCAGATAGCGCGAGATTATATCATGCTGTCCCTGCTGACGGGGGCGCGGAAATCCAATGTTTTGGCCATGCGCTGGGATCAAATCTTCTTTGAACGCGCCGAATGGCGGATTCCTGAAACCAAGAACGGCGATCCGTTAACGGTTCCGCTGTCCCAAAACGCGCTGGAAATCCTTGAACGGCGCAGGCACGGCACTAACAGCGAATGGGTCTTCTCGGTCGATGCCAGCAAATCCGGCCATTTCACCGACCCCAAACGGGCGTGGCAGCGCGTATTAGCGCGGGCTGGCATTAAGGATTTGCGCATCCATGACCTTCGACGGTCGCTTGGAAGCTGGCAGGCGTCCACGGGCGCAAGCGGGTTCATCATCGGCAAGTCGCTGGGACATAAATCGCAGCAGGCAACGCAAATTTACGCTCGACTCAATCTTGATCCCGTGCGTGAATCCGTAGAGCGGGCAACGCAGGCGATGATGGCTGCCGGTAAAAACGATAAGATTAAGAAAGTAAAGGCAGCATGAAGCCGCATCTATACATCATAGGGGGCGCAAACGGAGCCGGAAAAACGACGGCGGCGATGACGCTGTTGCCTCAGTATCTGGATATTTTTGAGTTTGTGAATGCGGATGAAATTGCGCGGGGGCTTAATCCCCTAAAGCCGGAAAGCGCGAATCTTATGGCCGAGCGCGTCATGATCGAAAGGGTTCATGGTCTTATTGAGGCCAAAGCCAATTTTGCCTTTGAAACCACCTGCGCCGGACATCATCACGCGGACACGATCAAGCAGGCCAAGGCGGCGGGATATGTAACAACGCTGATTTTCCTTTGGCTCCCCTCGGCGGACATGGCCGTGCAGCGCGTTCGTAGCCGTGTGCGGCAGGGCGGGCATAACATTCCGGAGCCGACCATTAGGCGGCGATATGCCGCTGGGCTTACCAATCTGACGGGGCTTTTCCTGCCGCTGGTCGATAAGGCTGTGGTCTATGACAACACGACCGCTGACAGGGCTGGTTTGCGCAAGATCGTTGAAAAGAATGAAAATGGCCTTGAGGTTTTCGATCAAAGCCTATGGGACACCATAACTGATTTATCGGCTCTTCGTCGAATTTAGTGGGTAAAAAGTGACGCGGCAAGCGCAGAAAGGCATGTAAAACAAGGGCTAAAAGCAGTTTTCAAGGGCTGAGAAACGTGTCACATTTTTGGGCATGAAAAAAGAGCCACAAGCAACGCTGCGGGACGCGTATCAAGTTCCCGGTTTTCGGACGCTGGCGAAGATCAGGCGCTACGATGAACTTGAGCGTCCGGCATTTGTCATCCCGATGACACGGCGCTCAAAAAAACGGTGTGCAGCGGCTGCGGCAAAGCGCGGCGCAGCCGATATGACAAACGCTGGAAACGGGTTCGCGATCTCAATTGCGGCGACCGGGAAGTGTATCTTGAGATTCAGCTTTGCCGCGTGTCCTGTCCGGCGTACGGCGTGAAGAACGAAAAGCTGGCCTTTCTGTCCGAGAACACGAACTACACCTTGCGCTTTGCGATGCAGATCGGCGGGCTGTGTCGAGCCATGTCGATCAAGGATGTTGCGCGGCGCATGCACCTGTCGTGGCACACGGTGAAGGAACTGGACAAGATGTACATGCGCGAGCAGTTGCGCCGCGCTGGCGATCCCAAACCGAAAGTGATCGGCATCGACGAAGTGTCGATCAAGAAGCGGCATATCTACCGGATCGTGGTCAGCGACCTTGAAGCGCGGCGCGCGATCTGGTTCGGCGGCGATGGGCGCAGCGAGGCGGACATGGATCGCTTCTATGCGTTTTTAGGCAAGAAAAACGCGAAGAAAATACGTTTGGCGGTCATGGACATGTGGAAACCGTTTCGTCATTCCACGCGCGCCAACGCGCCGCAGGCGGCCATTCTGTTCGACAAGTTCCATGTGCTGCGGCATCTGGGCGAGGCTTTGGACAAAATCCGCAAAGCCGAATACGCCCGCGTCACCGGCGACAAGCGCAGGTTCATCAAGGGGCAAAAATATGTCCTGCTGTCGAACCGCGAGAACCTGTCGCCCGAAGGCAAAAAATCGCTGCGCGTTTTGCTCAAAGCCAACAAACGGCTGAACACGGCTTACCTGCTGCGCGAGTCTTTCGAGCAGCTTTGGTCCTACACATCCGAAGCATGGGCGCGAAAGTTCTTCGATAACTGGAAAGCGCAGCTGCGATGGCAACGTCTGGAACCTTACGAAAAGTTCGCCGCCATGATCGACCGCCATTGGGACGGCATCGCCGCTTACTGCAAGCCGGAAAACAAAGTCGCCCTCGGCTTCGTCGAAGGACTCAACAACAAAATCCGCGCCATCCAGCGCCGCTCCTTCGGCCTCCGCGACGAGGAATACCTCAAACTCAAAATCCTCACCATGAGCTTGCCAGAACTCTGAAAATCAGCAAAATTCACCCACTAAAATCAGCGATGAGCCGATTTATCTAAGGGAGAAGAAGCATGATCCAGCTATCTACCGATGAAACCATCCATAAGATTGACGCCGGTTTTCCTGCCGTCGCTCACGCCGCTGTCGAGAAAGCGCGGCAGACGAAAACAAAACTTGTGGTCTGGCGTGACGGCAAGGTCGTCGAGATTGAACCGGAAGATGCATCACCCGATGAAAGACCTGCTTAGGAAAATATAAAATTGGCCCAGACAGAGGTAAGAACTATGAAGACCGTCTATATCGACATGGACAATGTTCTGGTCAATTTTCAGTCTGGGATCGACCGTCTGCCAGCCCACGTCGTAAAGGATTTTGAAGGCAAGCTTGATGAAGTGGAGGGCATTTTCTCGCTTATGGAGCCAACAGATGGTGCCGTCGAGTCATTCAACAAGATAGCTCAAGCTTTTGATACGTATGTTCTGTCCACAGCGCCTTGGGAAAATCCCTCTGCTTGGTCTGATAAGTTACTTTGGATAAAAAAGCACCTCGGCGATAAGGCTTATAAAAGGCTAATCCTTACACATCACAAAAACCTGAATATGGGCGATTACCTCATTGATGATCGTAAGAAAAACGGTGCCGATAAATTCACGGGCGAACACATTCACTTTGGTTCAGACAAGTTCCCGGATTGGCATGCGGTTGTGAAATACCTGTTCAAGGAGACAGACCGAGGTTAATGGAATGAAAGACCTGCTTAAAGATTTCAAAATCCAGCGCGTGTTGCGGCAGCTTTCGCCTCAAACGATTGATTCTTTGGTTGAAAGATTCTGTGACGAGCCAAAGCCAGACTTGAAAAGCATCCGTAAGGACAAGGATAAAAAGAAGGCAGAGCTTCTTCAAGCAGTCACTGAGGCGGTTTCCGATCACCCCCGCTGCATTCGCGCCCTGCGCGTCGCTCATTTTTTCCATAAAGAACGCGGCGCGTTCACCGGCCTGCGTCCGTTCTTAGACAGCCATAACGAAGCGCAAGTCGATTGGACAAGGATTGACGCCGGAAAATCCGAAGCCGAACAGGTCATCCTTCTTTACGTGGAGCAGGAGAAACTTGTCGGCGATTTTTTCGTCATGTGCCTCCACACGCAGCAGAGCAAGATGTATTGCTCTTGCCGCAATGATTACGCCGGGGACGCAGTTCAAGCGCCTGATGCAAAGACGCTGGATGCATTAAAGACAAAACTTCTTGCCAGCATCCATCGTGACAGGGGCAGTCGTTACAGCGATGCGCGGTCATTCAGCCATGACAGCAAAACTTTCCTCATGCTGGAATTTGACGATCTTCCTTCCTATCAGCGCGAATATGAAAATGGCGAAGACAAGCCGGTGGACAAATACCCGCGATTGGCGCTGGGTCTGGTGTATGTTTTCGATACGCGCAACAAGACCATTGACACCATCGCGGAAACGCCAGAAATACGGCTGCAAATGCATCAGGTTTGCGCGGAAGTCGTTTATGGGAAAAAGGAAATAGACGTCCGCCCGCCGAAAAACGAGGTCTTTGACCTGCAAGCCCTTCTTGATGCAGTGATCGCAGGAAAGCCACTAACTCCCTCTCCTTTGTTTGATACCAGTGTTAAGCACGCTCTTGTCGGCTCGCTGCACGTGAAAAGGACTCAGTATCCTTTCTGGCAGATGACGCTCGATATCAAGATTCCGAAGAACCATCTGGAACAGGAACAGCCACGCAATTGGGTGCAGGATATTCGAGATTGCATCAACAGCCGCATCAATACCAAGCCCGACCCCGGCGGGTGGTGGCACCGCAGCTATGTGGAGGCGACGCATGCCGAAATGTTCGTCGTGTATTGGGACGCGGCGGAAAAGAAAGACGTTTCCCTGAAAGTCACTGTGAACAGTTCCGGCGGTACAAGTCTCGGCCATGACGAAACGGATGAGAACATCAAGCGGTTTTTCCGCGAGATCAAATTGTTGAAGGCTTGCGGCGATGAAGAACAAGACGACAGCGAAACCGACGACGCGGACACGCAAGCCGCCTGAGCGGTGGCCGCGATTTTTCAGGAATATGCTCGGACAACTGGATATTGCCGGTGATGATCCGGTGTTTCTCGCAAAAGCTGACATCGCGCCGGAAACCCAATCCCATGTTGCCGATCTCGTGGCGCAGGGGCTGTTATCGGAAGAACCCACAAACTCTATCGCCTGCATTTCCTGCGATGCCATGACCACTATTCGACGCAAGGGCGCAAAAGGTGAAATGGCCTCGGCCTTATGCCCATGTTGCGGGACGATCTTTCAAACCAGTGGTAAAGAACTCCGGCAATGGCGTGCCGATTGGAACAGTTTGGGATCGTGGCTCAAAGACATGGCCAGAACGGATTGCGAGATCGAAACAATTTCGTCGCAGGCTCTTTTTCTTGGGCATATATCCAAAGGGCAAGAGCGGTTCGAGATTTATCTGGCAAGATTATTGACCGATCAGACATCGGCGCAGAAAGCCTATTCCGCTATATCCCAATCCATGAACGGATCAGGCATTGTGCTTTCCCTCGCTGGGAATTTTTCAAAACCGACCAATCCTAAGATTGCAATAGTCCGCCTTTCTGATTGCCTCGTGATTTCAGGCGGGAAATTTGCGCTTGCATGGCCGGAGCATGCTTTTTCTGGAAAGGATCAGGCAAAACAACGCGCCGGGTTAGTGCGGGGGCAAAATGATCCACGCCAAAAACAGAAGGAAATTCTCAAGACGTTTGTTCGGCTAAAAATCACCGGCGTTTTTGCGGATAAATACCATCACCAGATTGCCGATGAAATTTTCGACAAGCACACTGGTCAAATCACATACAAAGACAGCAAGGGAAAATCGCAGCAATTATCACGACGCATGGTTCTGGATGCTATTGCCGAGGTCATGCGCGAAAACGGACTAGAGGATTGGATTTCTGGGAAGAAATTCAGAAAATAGGTTTAACGTGTATTGATGCTCGTAGATGGGGTTATCTTTGATTGCGGCACCCCCCCCTGTCTGATTTTGGCCACGCGTGCGAAAAAGCCCAAATCGGTCGCATCGGCAAAAGCGTATTGATGTTAAACCGCGCCCCCTCTGTAACCTGTAACCACCTGTAACCCGTTTCGCGGGGCTGACAGTAGCGAATAAACGCGCCTTGCCCGCCTGCATAGGATTTATGGCAGGAAGGACCCAAAAAGATCAGGGGGTGACATCCAGCACAAGGGGGTGACCCCCAGCAGACCCCACCCACGATATTCCTGTGCCTCTCTGTCTTACCATCGACCTCGTTAAATCAACTTTGAACGAGGTTTCCGATGACTAGTTCTGCTTTACGAGAAGCGGCCTACAACCGCCAAAATCTACTGACCCGCAAGGAAGCGGCGGATTATCTGGGCGTTAAGGAGCAGACGCTTGCCTGCTGGGCCTGCGCCGGTCGCTATCGCCTGCCGTTCGTGCGCGTCGGGCGTCTGGTCAAGTACCGGCAGCAAGACCTTGATGCCTTCATCCTTGAAAACCGTATCGGCGCGGAGGCTGGCCATGCGGTTTGATCGTGATTATTTTTCGCGTGTGCATGAACAGGCAATGCCGTTCCTGCCTGCGATCCTGCGCCGGGTCTTGCCGCAGGGCAAGGTCGATGGTCGTGAATATCTGGCGTTGAACCCGCGCCGCGCCGACTCTGCTCTTGGGAGTTTTAAGGTCAATCTGCTGACGGGCAAATGGGCGGATTTCGCAGTCAACGCGTCCGGCGGCGATGTGACATCGCTGGTCGCCTATGTCCTGTGCCTTTCACAAAGCGACGCGGCACGGGCTGTTCTGCGCATGATCGGGGGTGCGCCATGATCGCGCCGCAGCCTCAATCGCAGCCCTGCAATCCGGTTCAAACACCACAAGACATGGTGACAGCCCCATTGCAGCCGGAAGAAATTACCGCTGTGCAAAACGGTAGCAAGAACGGGGGGCATGAGAAATCCGCCAAGACGCCCATTATCCCCGTTCCCGCTGATGCGCCACCGTGCAATTTTGCCATGCCTGATTTTGGGGGCAAGCCAAGCACCCTTTACCCTTATCACCAAGCCGACGGCCAGCTTATTGGATATGTGGCGCGGTGGGATATTATCAACCAAGAAACTGACGAACGTGAGAAGAAAATCTTTCCGCTGTGCTATTGCGATCTTGGTAATGGCAAAAAGGCATGGCGCAGCGCAGGAATGCCGACGCCGCGCCCGCTTTATCGCCTGCCGGAAATTCTAGCACGACCGGACGCAACGATTATCGTTTGCGAAGGCGAAAAGACCGCCGATGCGGCCAAAACCCTTTTCCCTGATTATGTCGTCACCACGCCCATGCACGGGGCAAAATCACCGCAAAAGACCGACTGGTCTGCCGTTAAGTGGCGGCGCGTTATTGTCGCCACCGATCATGACGAGGCTGGCGGTCAATTTGGCGATGCCGTTTATGACCTGTGCATGGCTGCTGGCACTGATAGCGTTTTTCACCTGCCTGCCGAGGCAATCGGGAAACGGCATCCGGTCGAAACCGGTTTTGAACCGCGTGGCAGCGAGGTGCCGCAAGGCTATGATCTGGCCGACGCCCTTGAGGAAGGCTGGACTGTTCAGGACATAGAGCGGTTTCTAAAGCTCGTTCCGCCGTCCCCTTATATAAAGGAGTCAGAACTTACCGACCTGAATGAAAAAATGGGATCGACGTTTCGTTTGACCCCGAACGGCGTGGAACATGCCAAGCCGGTCGAGAACGAGGATGGCAGTAAATCAATCGACTGGGTGTGGTTCTGTTCATGGCTGGCAATCACGCACCAAACCCGCGACGGGCAGGCTCGTAACTGGGGGCGCGTGTGCGACATCATAGACAATGACGGCAGGCGCAAGGAATATGTCCTGCCCATGTCCGCGCTGGCGGGTGACGGTGTGGCGTATCGTGAGGAATTGCTTTCCCTTGGCTTGCGGCTTGCGCCGAACGGAAAGCAGTTGCTGCACAGCTATATCACGATGGCGAATCCGAAAGCTCGCGCCACCTGTGTTCTAAAATGCGGCTGGCAAGGGACATGCTACGTCATGCCGAACAAAATTTATGGGCGCATTTCCGGCGAACGGATCGTTTTGCAAAACCTTGGCAGCGTTCGGCCAAACACCGTTAAAGGCACGTTGGCTGACTGGCAACGAAGTATAGGAGCTTTGTGCATAAATAACAGCCGCCTGATTTTTGCGGTCTGCGTTTCTTTGTCCGGCATTATGCTTGAACCTTTGGGCGAGGAAAATTTCGGGTTCCATATCGAGGGGCCATCGTCTATCGGCAAAACGACCCTGATGCATGTCGCGGTGTCGGTCTGGGGATCGGCCATTCAAAGCTGGCGCACGACCGACAATGCCGCCGAGGGTCTGGCGCGGCAGGCGAATGACGGGTTCCTTGCGCTCGATGAATTATCGCAGGTGGATGGCTCCGCTGCCGATGCAATGGCCTATATGCTGGGCAACGGCGCCGGCAAAGCGCGTTCGCGCCGCGATGGCGTAGCAAAGCCGGTGGAACGGTTCCGCTTGGCCTTTCTCAGTTCCGGCGAAACGGGGTTGTCGTCAAAGGTGCAAGAAAGCGGCAGGCATACCAAGGCCGGTCAGACCGTTCGCTTTATCGAAATTCAGGCGAACGCCGGAAAAAGCCACGGCGTTTTTGATTGCCTTCATGGCTATGAGGACGGCAACCGTTTCTCTGCTGAACTGAAACACCTTGCCGGTCAATTCACCGGCGCGGTCGCCGACGCATTCCTGACCATGTTATGCGCCAATCGGGATGCCGTTTTTAACAGTCTGACCAACGCCAGAAAATGCTGGGTCTCCGAGCATGTTCCGGCGGACGTTGATGGTCAGGTGCATCGCGTGGGGCAGAAATTCGCGCTGGTGGCCGCTGTCGGTGAATTGGCCATCGCGTCCGGCATTCTGCCATGGCCAGCAGGAGCCGCAGAAAAAGCCTGCGCCGGTCTTTTCAAGGATTGGCTCACAGCGCGTGGCGGGACGAAAGCCCATGAGGTCAAGGACGCCGAACGCCGCTTGCGTGCCTTCATCGCCGAGCATGGCGGGGCGAGGTTTGAGCCAGTTTGGACGGATGGCGCGGGCGATCCACCGGATCGCAAGACCATCAACCGCGCCGGGTTCAAGCGCATGACCGAAGCCGGGACATGGGAGTATTTCACCCTGCCAAGCGTCTTTGAAAAAGAGGTGATTGCCAGTCTGAACAAAACGCTGGTGAAAGGGCATCTTGCCAGCGTGGGGCTGATCCTGCGCGATGGTGCTGGCAAATACACGCCGAGCATCCGCGTGCCGGGGCATGGGCAGATGCGCCTCTACCACGTTCCGTCATCAATCCTTGCCGTGGAGGACGACCATGCCGATGCATGAGTGTTTTACAGGATTGTTTGCCGCATCGCCGATAAGCAGTGTTGCGCGTGTTTCAGGTGTTGCGGTTCAAGAATTTGACCGCAAATCCAATACTATGCCCTTTGATAAAGGGAAAAACACGCCGCGCAACACGATCAATGGCGGTGTTTCGGTGGTTCCGGCTGCAACACCTGACGCTACGCATGGCCGTGGTGATGGTGTTGCACAGGAAAACAAGGAAATCCAAGGGGATCGCGCACACAAAACACCGGCAACACCTGAAACACCGTCAAGGCAATATACCGGCGCGGATTTTTCGAGCCACGCAACCAGATTTTCCACCATGCCGTGTCCGGCGATGTATTCAGCCGAACGCTGGCAGCAGATTCAGGCGGACGCAAAAGAGTTTGTCCATCTATGGGGTTCACAGGTGTCGGCCTTGGGTTGGAATCCTGACACCGTTTTTGCCATTCCCGACGGTCTGATCCCGTTGATCGAAGGGGGGGAGATTTTGGCGGTGTGCGAAAAAACGGCGGTCGTCCGCGCCCCCAATCGAAAGCAATTCAACACCATCCGTTTCGCAACGCTGCCCGGCGAAGCCATCCCCAAGTGGCGCGTTTGGGCTTCGTGGTGCGAACCGTAAGAAACAATCAACAATCTCTCCATATAACCGGAAAGGAACGTAAATGACCGAAGAATCTCAAGCAAAGAAAAACGATAAATCGAGAAGCGTTTCGATACCGGCGACGCCGGATAAATCGCACGATGCTCTTCTGGCCGAACTTGCGCTTGGGGGTGTCATGAATAGCGCGACCTTGGCGGTCGATTTTTCAAAGGGCAATTACGGCGAATTGAGTCTTATGGAATGCATCGGTGAACTCAGCAAAAAGACCCGCGCCGTCCACAAGGGCAATTTGCAGGACGCCGAAACCCTTCTGACTGCCCAAGCCTTCGCGCTGGATGCGATCTTCATGTCCCTTGCGCGTCGGGCGCAGTTGAACATGGGTGAGTATATAGACGCCGCCGACCGCTATATGCGCCTTGCGCTCAAGGCACAGGGGCAATGCCGCGCCACGCTTGAAACGCTGGCCAATATCAAGAATCCGCCGGTCGTCGTCGCACGGCAGGCCAACATTGCCCATGGGCCGCAACAGGTTAACAACACCGTGAACAAGACCGATGGGGGTTTTCCAACCAATACGCACGCGCACGCGTGCGCGGGAAATTCAAAACCTGTGCAAAACGAACTATTGGAGGACAAGAGCCATGAGACAGAGCGGGTGGACTTCGGAACGTCGGGCGCAGCAGTCAGCCGCGATCCGGCGTTGGCAACCGTGGGTGAAATCCACCGGCCCGCGCAGCCCTGACGGCAAAGCCCGCGCCGCCCGTAATGCCGACAAAGGCGGCAGGTGGCGAGAAACGCGGGAACTGTTCAAGCTGTTGAATCAGGAAATGCGGGAGCAACGGGAGGTTCTGGGAGAGGTTGAGCAGGCGTTTATGCGGTGAATACAGGCAGCATTCACCGCATGAATTGCGTCAAATATCCCTTCCTTTTGCGGCGAATCCACGCTATATTTACCGCATAAGGAGCGGCGAATATGTGGATTCACGAACACGACAACTGGCCTGATTTTACTTGGGATGCCAAGGTGTTGGCGTCCAAGCTCGCCGAGGTTCGCCACCAGCAGGGGCGTTTGCTGGGGCGCATGGAGGGGCTTGGTTTTGACCTGCGCCGCGAAGCCAGCCTCGACACGCTCACCAGCGATGTCGTGAAATCCTCCGCCATCGAAGGTGAGATTCTTAATCCTGAAGAGGTACGGTCGTCCATTGCGCGGCGTTTGGGGCTGGACATTGCGGGGCTTGTCCCCGCCAGCCGCCACGTCGAAGGCATTGTCGAAATGATGCTGGACGCCACGCAGAAATTTTCCAAACCGCTGACAAAGGATCGGCTCTTTGGCTGGCATGCTGCCCTGTTCCCCACCAGGCGCAGCGGCATGCACAAAATCACCGTCGGTGGCTGGCGCACAGCGGAATCGGGCGCGATGCAGGTAGTCTCCGGCCCGGCAGGGCGCGAGAAGGTTCATTTCGAAGCCCCCAGCGCGGAGCATCTTGAAAAGGAGATGAAGGCTTTCCTCACATGGTTTGAGAAGAAAACTGACCTCGATGCCGTTCTGAAAGCGGGTATCGCATATTTCTGGTTTGTAACAATCCATCCGTTTGAGGACGGCAACGGACGCATTGCGCGGGCGATTGGCGATTTGGCCTTGGCGCGTGCCGACGGCACGGCGGATCGTTTCTATAGCCTCTCCGCCCAGACAGAAAAAAAGCGCGAAGCCTATTACGCCGATTTGGAACGTCAACAGCGAGGCGATCTAGACATTACGGATTGGCTCTTATCGTTTTTGGAATCTCTGGGACGCGCTATCACAAGCGCGGAGACAACGCTTAGCAATGTTTTGTTCAAGGCGGAGTTGTGGAAGAAGATCAACCAATCCCCCGTGAACGACCGCCAGCGCAACGTCATCAACCGCATGCTTGAAGACGGATTCAAAGGCTTCATGAACACGTCCAAATATGCAAAACTTGCTAAATGTTCGAATGACACCGCTCTGCGCGATATTCAGGATTTGGTGGCGCGTGGCATCTTCCTGCAAAACGAAGGCGGCGGACGTAGCACCAGCTATGCGTTAGCGGGAATTTCTGAACAAGGACAACACGAATGACCACCATCCGCGCCGTTTTGGAGCAATTCCGCGAAGCCGCAACCTCAAATCGCGATCTGGGCGATAGGTTTGAGCGGTTGGTGGCAAATTATCTGGTCACCGATCCGCTTTATGCCGACAGGTTCAGCGACGTTTGGCTTTGGGGCGAATGGCCGGGGCGCGGCAACAAGCCTGACACGGGCATTGATCTGGTGGCCAAAGAACGCGCAACAGGGGATTGCTGCGCCATCCAGTGCAAATTCTATGATCCCGATCACATTTTGCAGAAAGCGGACATCGACTCTTTCTTCACAGCGTCCGGTAAAGCCCCCTTTACCAGCCGGATTATCGTTTCCACAACCGACAAATGGAGCAAGCACGCCGAGGAAGCGTTGCGGGATCAAAAAATCCCTGTCACGCGCCTGCGCGTTCAAGATTTGGCCGACAGCCCGATTGACTGGAGCCATTTCAGCATCAAGTCGCCGCAAAACATCAAGCTGAAAGCCAAGAAGAAGGTTTTTGAACATCAGAAGAAAGCCATTGCCAAGGTTCTGGAGGGGCTGAAAACAGCCGACCGCGGCAAGCTCATCATGGCCTGCGGCACCGGCAAGACATTTACCTCGCTGAAATTCGCGGAGGAATTTGTCGGTTCAAAGGGCTTTGTCCTGTTTCTGGTGCCGTCGATTTCGCTTCTTTCTCAAACCCTGCGTGAATGGACGGCGGAAGCCGAATTGAAGCTACATCCCTTTGCCGTTTGTTCGGATAGCAAAGTCGGGAAAAAGAACGAAAGCGAAGACATCAGCACGCATGATCTACCTTTTCCGGCAACCACCGACACAAAGAAACTGGTGGCGCAGATTGAAACGACGACGGGCAAGAAACAGCTTGTCGTCATCTTCTCAACCTATCAGTCGATTAAAGTCGTCGCCGACGCGCAAAAGAAGGGGTTGCCGGAATTTGACTTAATTATCTGCGATGAAGCGCACCGCACCACCGGCGTGACGCTGGAAGGCGAAGACGAGTCCCATTTCGTCAAGGTTCACGACCAAGGATTCATCAAAGGCAAAAAACGTCTTTATATGACTGCCACGCCGCGCATTTTCAGCGACGGCAGCAAAACGCAGGCAAAGGAAGCCGACGCCACGCTTTGCTCAATGGATGATGAAGGTCTTTACGGTAAGGAATTGCATCGGCTCGGCTTCGGCGAAGCTGTCTCAAAAGGCTTGCTGTCTGATTACAAGGTTATGGTTCTGGCGGTTGATGAAAAATACATCAGCAAGACTTTCCAAAAGCAGATTGCCGACGAAAACAACGAAATCAAACTGGAAGACGCCGTCAAGATCATGGGCTGCTGGAACGGCCTGTCTAAGCGCATGGCGCGGGACGCCGAAGGCAATATCTTGGAAACCGACCCGTCACCCATGCGCCGCGCTGTTGCCTTTTCGCGTTCGATCAAGGATTCAAAAAAGCTGACTGAACTGTTCGGCAAAGTCGTCCATGAATATATCGCCAAGCATGAGGAAGATGACAACGCGCTGGCCTGCGAAATCGACCATGTTGATGGCACCTATAACGCGCTACAGCGGAACAAGCTGCTGGATTGGCTGAAAGCCGAAGCACCGCAAAATACCTGCCGCATTTTGTCGAATGCCCGCTGCCTGTCCGAAGGCGTGGACGTTCCGGCGCTGGATGCCGTCATGTTCCTCAATCCTCGCAATTCGATTGTGGATGTTGTGCAATCGGTCGGGCGCGTCATGCGCAAGGCCAAGGACAAGAAATATGGCTATGTCATCCTGCCCATAGGCATTCCTGCCGACACGACGCCGGAGGAAGCGTTAAAGGACAATCAGAAATACAAAATCGTCTGGCAGGTTCTGCAAGCCCTTCGCGCTCATGACGACCGTTTTAACGCCACCGTCAATCAAATCGACTTGAACAAAACGCGACCCGAAAACATTCAGGTCATCGGGGTCGGCGGTGGGGATGACGAAAGAGGAAGAGAAGATAAGCCAAGTGCGGAAAGCGGAGAAAAATCGCCGCGCCAGTTGTCGTTTGCTTTTCCGCATATCGAAGAATGGCGTGATGCCATTTATGCGAAAATCGTCCTGAAATGCGGTGACCGACGCTATTGGGAAGATTGGGCGAAAGATGTTGCGCAAATTGCCGAACGTCAGATCACGCGCATCAAGGCTTTGCTGGAGAGCGCCGACAAAAAGCATCGTGAAGCCTTCACAGAGTTTCTGGAAGAATTACAGGGCAACCTGAACCCCAGCATTACGCAAACGGATGCTATCGAAATGCTATCGCAGCATTTGATAACTAAGCCTGTTTTTGATGCCTTGTTCGAGGGGTATGAGTTCACGAAACACAACCCCGTTTCCGTCACCATGCAGAAAATGCTGGACGCGCTGGAAGGTCAGGCATTCGACAAAGAAACGGAAACGCTGGAAAAGTTTTACGATAGCGTGCGCCAGCGCGTGGCAGGCATCGACAACGCCGCCGGAAAGCAAACGGTTATTCGGGAACTTTACGAAAAATTCTTCAAGACAGCGTTCAAGAAAACGTCCGACAAACTCGGCATCGTCTATACGCCGGTGGAGGTGGTGGACTTCATCATCCGCAGCGCCGATGACGCCTTGCGTCAGGAATTTGGCGTCGGCCTGACGGATAAAGACGTTCATATCCTTGATCCCTTCACCGGCACAGGAACCTTCATCGTCCGCTTGCTGCAAAGCGGCCTGATTAACGCCGCCGACCTACCGCATAAATACAAAAACGAACTCCACGCCAACGAAATCCTGCTGCTGGCCTACTACATCGCCGCCATCAATATCGAGGAAGCCTATCACGGGCAGGCTGGCGGCAAATACACGCCGTTCGAGGGCATCGTTCTGACCGACACGTTCCAAATGTTCGAAAGCGGTAACACGCTGCATGACAAAATGTTCCCCGAAAATAACAAGCGCGTCCGGCGACAGAAAGAAAGCCCGATCCGCGTGATTATCGGTAATCCGCCATATTCGTCTCAACAAGACAGTGAAAATGACAACAACAAGAATCTAAAATATCCGACTTTAGATGATCGCATTCGCATCACGTATGCCGCAAATTCCAACGCGGGGCTTAAAAAGAGTCTTTATGATTCTTATGCACGTTCTTTCCGTTGGGCTTCTGACCGGATCAAGGATAAGGGCATTGTTTGCTTTGTAACCAATGGTTCCTTCATTGATAAAAACTCTATGGACGGGCTTCGTAAATCCCTCATGGATGAATTTTCGTCAGTTTACGTCTTCAACTTGCGCGGCTTTATACGCGGCAAGTCGGGCGACGAGGCCAAGCGTGAGGGACAAAATATTTTCGATATTATGACTGGGGTTGCCATCACGCTGCTGGTAAAGAATCCTTCTCATACGGGCGAATGTCAGCTTTTTTACCATGATATTGGCGACTATCTAAAACGTGATGAAAAACTGAAAGTCATCAGCGACTTTTTACATATCGGGAATACCCCATGGGATAAAATTACCCCCAACGCCAACCACGACTGGATCAATCAACGCGATCCGGCGTTTGATGCGTTTATACCGCTGGGGGATAAAGATGACAGAAAGGCCGGTACGGTTTTTGATTTATATTCCTTGGGGGTTGTTACAAACCGCGACTCGTGGGCTTATAATTTCTCATCAATCAACCTCGCCGAAGTCATGCAACGTATGATTGGCTTCTACAATGAGCAAGCGGCAGCCTTTGCCAAGGCAACAGCGAAGAACCAAAAACTAGAAGTCGAGGACTTTATCGACACAGATGCAAAAAAGATTAGCTGGACGCGCAGCTTAAAAAATGAATTGCGCAAATCCGCTCAACATGCTTTTCAAGCGAGCGACGTTACCCCAAGTCTTTATAGGCCATATTGCAAGCAACATTTGTATTTCAATCGCCGCTTTAATGAGATGATTTATCAAATGCCTAAAATCTTCCCTGAGGCCGGTTTGGGCAACATGGTGATTTGCGTGCCGACCGCAGGGGCAAGAAAAGAATTTTCGGCACTGATTGCGGATACTCTGCCGGATTTGCACCTTTCACCCGACGGGGCGCAATGCTTCCCCCTCCACACCTACGAAAAGAACGAGGATACGCGCCAAAGTGATTTACTGAAAGGCGCGAATGATTACAGCAAAAAATCCAATATTCCCGATGCGATTCTGAAAAAATTCCGCGCCGCCTATGGCGACGATGCTATCGGCAAGGAAGATATTTTCTATTACGTCTATGGCATCCTGCATTCGCTGGAATACCGGACGCGCTTTGCCGCCGATCTGAAAAAGATGTTGCCACGCATTCCGCTGGCGCAGGATTTCTGGGCATTCAGCAAGGCGGGGCGCGATCTGGCGAAATGGCACCTGAATTACGAAACGATTGATCCTTACAAACTGGACGAACATTCGTCCAAGCTGACGCTGAATCCCAAATCCGATTATCAAGTCAGCAAAATGACCTTCGCCAAAAAGAACGGCGCAGTCGATAAAACAACGATCATCTACAACAGCCTGATAACTCTCTCCGGCATTCCCTTGGAAGCCTATGATTATGTCGTGAACGGCAAACCCGCCATCGAATGGATTATGGAGCGTTATAAATTTGACCAGGACAAAGACAGCGGCATCATCAACGACCCGAACCAATGGTCGGATGACCCGCGTTATATCCTCGACCTCCTCAAGCGCATCGTCCGCGTCAGCCTCGAAACCATGAAAATCGTCAACGCCTTGCCACCGTTAAAGGAACGGAAGGAATAAGCGCATGGGTGTTCTCCGCGCATTGCTGGGCAAGAAAAGGGATGCCGCGCCCTCGCCAACAGTAGCGGAAAAGAAGGTTGCCCAAACCGACGATGACGGGGACAAGGCGCTGGCGGCAATTCGCGGCGATCATCCCGTCGTGATGATTACCGGACGTGCCGGAACCGGCAAAACCACGCTGATCCGCAAGTTAATCGAACAGGATGGCACAAATCAGGTGGTGGTGGCTCCCACAGGCGTTGCCGCTGTGAATGTCGGCGGGCAGACCATCCATTCCTTTCTCCGCATTCCGCCACGCTTGCACAACCTGTCGGAAATTCAGCCGCGACGCGGCGGCGCAAAGCTGTTCAAGAATTTGAAGCGCGTCATCATTGACGAAATTTCGATGGTACGGGCTGATTTGCTAGATACCATCGATTACGCCATGCAGATCAACCGCAAGGATCATCGGCCTTTCGGCGGCGTTCAGATGGTTCTGGTCGGCGATTTTTTGCAATTGCCACCGGTGGTGCGCGGAGATGAAGCGGAAATTCTCGCCAACATGGGGTATGAAACGCCCTTCGCTTTCAGCGCCAAATGCCTGCGCGATAATCCGGTGACGAAAATCGAACTTTCCAAAATCTATCGTCAGGACGATCCCGAATTTATCCGGTTGCTAGGCAATCTGCGCTCCGGCCATGAATTGGGTGAAACCGTCGAAGCCTTTAACCGCGCCTGCCACGGGGCGCATAAACGCAAGCCCGATCCGGTGATCCTGTGCGGAACCAACGCCGTGGCCGACCGCTATAACCGCGACGGCATGAACGCCTTGCCGGGACAGGCTGTATCTTATGAGGGCGTTCTTTCCGGCGAATTTAATCTCGACAAGGACAAGCTACCCGCGCCGGAAATGCTGACGCTCAAGGTCGGCGCTCGCATCATGATGGTCAAGAACGACAAGGACAAGAATTGGGTCAACGGATCGCTCGGAACCGTGGTGCGCTTGGGACAGGATCGCATCTGGGTAAATCTTGACGACAAGAACGGCGAATACGAGGTCGCCAAGGTAAGCTGGGATAACATTCGCTATGGCTGGCATGAGGAAAGCCAAAAAATCGAAGCCAATACCGTCGGCAGCTATTCCCAAATCCCCGTTATTCCTGCATGGGCGCTGACCATTCACAAGGCGCAGGGGCTGACGCTTGATAACGTGCGGGTTGATTTAGCGACGGGCGCGTTTGCCTCCGGCCAAGCCTATGTCGCCTTGTCGCGGGCAAGGTCACTGGAAGGGCTTTCTTTCGCCACACCCTTGCGGGTTGCCGACATCATCGTGGATTCGGCTTTGTTGCCGCGCATTGGTAAGCAGGAGTCTTTCTAATGGACAGTACGACAAATAAGCTGAAGTCGCGTTGTTTCTCCAAGTGGTCGTTTTTGCATGTTGGGGCGATTGAACCTGAGCGGGACGAGAACGGAGCAATATTGGAGTTTATGCCGCAGAACCGATACAAAAAGGCAGCTACTACACCATTGAATGTATCCGGCGCAGGACCGTTCTGTCGTTTCAGAATTGCGCAGAATTTTCACCAATCCGGCTTATATGTGCTTGCCCTCAATGACATCCCAGTTTACGCCGGTGAGTGTGAGGATTTGGCCATAAGGTGGGGGCTGTCGCAGTATGCACATATCTCCCCCAAAAATTGTTTTAAAGGCGGGCAATCTACGAATTGCCGCGTAAACGCCGCCATTCTTATGAACGCCAGTCATGGGAGCCGTCTGGATTTGTGGTTTGTAAGGCTTGACGGGATACGCGACGAACGCCTTGCCGCCGAGACAGTCCTAATCCGCGATCTAAAACCCGAATGGAACCGAGCGAAGCGTTGATTTTGCGGCACCAGTGCGGCACCGGCAAAATTCCGTGAAATTCAGAAATCAGCTAAGTCTTTGAAAAAATTGGTTGCGGGGAGAGGATTTGAACCTCTGACCTTCAGGTTATGAGCCTGACGAGCTACCGGGCTGCTCCACCCCGCGATAGGCGAGACAGGGATATAGCTGTCGGGGGCGGTCTAGGTCAAGTGCTGTTTTGCCTTGGGGTTCCTCCGACTTACATCATTCGATGAAGCCCTCCGTTAAAGCGGCTCTTTTCGCATCGGCCTCCATGGTTTCAGGACATTTTTGTTTCCATTATCCGGCAAAGCATATTACTGTCCGCCCGTGTTGGAACCTGTTTGCGAGCCCGCATCTTTGGCTTGCCGAGAAAGGGTGTTACAGGCATGACTACTCGCTTTATATTCGTCACCGGCGGCGTGGTGTCATCCCTTGGCAAGGGGCTGGCGGCGGCGGCTTTGGGGGCTTTGTTGCAGGCGAGCGGCTATAAGGTGCGCCTGAGGAAGCTCGATCCATATCTGAACGTCGACCCGGGAACTATGAGCCCGACCCAGCACGGCGAAGTGTTCGTCACGGACGACGGCGCTGAAACCGACCTCGACCTAGGACATTACGAGCGTTTTACCGGAGTTTCCACCCGCCAAGGCGACAACGTCACCACTGGACGCGTGTATTCGAACGTCATCGCAAAAGAACGCCACGGCGATTATCTGGGCGCGACGGTGCAGGTCATTCCTCACGTCACCGACGCCATAAAGGAATTCGTCCTCGCCGGATTGACGGACGAGGATTTCTGCATCTGCGAGATCGGCGGAACCGTCGGCGACATAGAAAGCCTGCCGTTTCTGGAGGCGATACGGCAGCTCGGCAACGAGCTGGGCGACGAGCGCGCATTGTTCATCCATGTGACGTTATTGCCGTATATCAAGACGGCAGGAGAGCTTAAGACCAAGCCGACCCAACACTCGGTCAAGGAATTGCTGAGCGTCGGAATCCAGCCGGAAATCCTGCTGTGCCGCACCGATCGCCCTATTCCCGAAGGCGAACGGCGCAAAATCGCTCTTTTCTGCAATATTCGCCAAGAGCGCGTCATCGCGGCGCAGGACGTGGATTCCATATACGTCGTGCCGATCAATTATCACGAGCAGGGATTTGACGAGCAGGTTCTGCGATATTTCGGGCTGTATAACGGCAAGGAGCCGGATCTGTCGCGCTGGCACGAAATAGTGCGCCGCGTCCGCGAGCCGGAGGGCAAGGTTAACATCGCCATAGTCGGCAAATACACCTCGCTTCTCGATAGCTATAAATCACTCAACGAAGCCCTGATACACGGCGGCATCGCAAACAACACCCGCGTGTGCATCAATTGGATAGATTCCGAAGTTTTCGAGCGCGACGACGCCATCAACCATTTGGAAGGCGTTCACGGCATTCTGGTTCCGGGCGGCTTCGGCGAGCGCGGAACCGAAGGCAAGATCCGCGCCGCCCGTTTTGCCCGCGAACGCCGGATACCGTATTTCGGCATTTGTTTCGGAATGCAGATGGCGGTCTTGGAAGCAGCCCGCACGCTGGGCGGCATACCCGACGCGACTTCCAGCGAATTCGGCAAGAAAGGCACTCCGGTAGTCGGGCTGATGACGGAGTGGGTAAAGGGCAACGCTCTGGAAACGCGCTCGACCACCGGCGATTTGGGCGGAACCATGCGTTTGGGCGCGTACCCATGCCATTTGGCCGAGGGCAGCAAAGTCCGCGAGATCTACGGCCAAACCGACATAAACGAACGCCACCGCCATCGCTATGAAGTGAATATCAACTATCGCGAGCAACTGGAAAAGGCCGGATTGGCGTTCTGCGGCATGTCGCCCGACGGGCAACTACCGGAGATGGTGGAACGCAAAGACCACCCATGGTTCATCGGAGTTCAATTCCACCCCGAGCTGAGATCGCGCCCCTTCGCCCCCCACCCGCTGTTCAGTTCGTTTATCGCCGCGGCGATGCGGCAAAGCAGGTTGGTTTAGAGCGCGTTCATAAGACCTTTTGCATAATTGCCATCACGCAACGTTACAGACAAATGATGTCATTTGCGAGCCGCCTACGTCGATACCCATAATGGCTGAAGCCGGTGGTCTTGTGTCTCTATAGTCATATTGATGTTGCCAGCTCAGTCAGTGACGCAATAATGGGGGGCATCTGCAATTGATGATCATGATCTCCCCTCCTGTTGAGCCAGATTCCACGAAGCCCCGCGTTCCTTGCCCCCTCAACGTCAAGATCATAGCGATCTCCAATATAAATTGTATCTTCCGGGATAACTCCAGCCAGTTCACAGGCGTGCAGAAAAATTTCCTTGTCTGGCTTGGCGTGGCCGCATTCATCAGAAATCAAGATGCAGTCGAACCAATCGGTGATGCCAGTCTTTTCAAGTTTGCTACGCTGAAAAGTTCCATCCCCATTCGTAATAAGGCCTAAGCCATGGTCTGAAAGCCGCTCGAGGCAAGGCATGACGTCATCGAAAAGAAGCCAATGAGATTCCAGACTATCCAGATAGTGCGAAAACATGTCATCAGCAACAGCATCACTTAATGTTGGGCATATAACATCGCGCAACCGCGCCCGTCGCTGCTCCTGAAATGAAATCTCTTTAGCGAGGTAACGCAAATATTGCCGTTCTTGCGCTGCATCCCAAGATACAAGGAATTCCTGTAAGGACATCGTTACGTCGATTTCATTGTAAAGATTAGCAACTGCATTTCTCGTAGCTGACTGTGTATCCAAAAGGGTATCATCAAGATCGAAAAATATCATCTGCATTGACTCCACTGGCAAGACAGGGGCTTGTTCATATGATCCACTTGTCGTGGATTGAGGCCAAGATCGGTGAAAGTATCAGGATGTACAGGACGAATGTCATTTGAAGAAAAAGCATAATATGGGATCATAAATGGTTTGTAGCGATACTGCTCTGACACTTCATTAATATGACAGAATGGGCTGTAGCCCGTTATGTTTATGTATTCTTTTTCAATGCCATAAGTGGCCATAACAACCTAAAACAACAAAAGTACGACTTGAACTTTTCCATGCTTTTGTCGCCCTCTGCGGTCTGTTTTGATCGCGGAGGCCACCATGTACGCCAGCCAATAGCTGGACTTGATAATGTAGTCGGTCTCTCACGCTTTTTGAAAAAAAATGGGCTTTTTTCCTCTTTCAAGACTGCCCGCAACAAAACCAACCACATGGGCAACACAACCAACTGGATCTATTCGATTAACGTTGGGACGCTAGTGAGACAAACCATTGCTTTTGCCGTTTACGCGGCTTGGCTGATAATCTGTCAGCCTGATTGCCTGTTCCCAATCTGGATTAGCCGCGCGTTCCGATATCGGCAGGAACAGATGCGGGTTGGCACCGCCTATTCCAAAGTGCACGCAATAAACCGGCACGTCGCTTTTCCATTCTTTGAGCTTTTCCTCAACCAACTTGCGGCCATGCAGAAGGTTGGCTATTTCCAACGCGTCTTGCAATTTGGAAATATCGCTCGCGTTTTCATCGTTACCACCAACCCTGACTATTTTGTTTCTATAACTATCGACGCCATTCTGATAGACCAAATCCCTCAGGAATCCATCGGCATAGTATATGCCGTTTAACAATCGTTGGGGTTGGCAAGGATCGCAACCGCACGAAGGTTCGCTGCTCACCACTTTTATATAACCGCAATCGCCGTGACTGCTTAGGATTACAGCCTCAACAGATTTAGCGGGATTAACGGCAAGGGCGAGCCATCTTTCCGCATTATCGGAAAGTTCATGTGGATTCCCTATCTTGTGAACAACCGCGCCCACGTTTTTCTCAAGAAGAAGGACTCCCGATCCTACCGCTAATCTGCTGTCTATTTGAACTCTGGAGTCCACGCATCCGTTTACCGCCCAGCGAGGTTTTTGGCCGTCTTTATGACAAGATGGGAATACACCCAGCCTTTCATACTCGCGCATAGTGAAGTATGCCGCAGCAGTTGCGCCATAAGCGGCTCTGTTGAAAATAGTCCACAATTTTGCGGCGCGCGCCAACCCTGTTCTGCCCGAGTTATGGAAACGCACCATACGTTCGCGCCCCATGAACTCGTTGCTGACCCCCCTTGCGCCTATCATAAGCTGAACGGCTATATCTTGCGTAACCTTGTCTTGCGGGAGAAAAGCAAGCTTCTTTCTATCTATTCCAAACCACCAATCGGTCAGCAAAGATCTCATGTTTCACCTGCAAAATATCATGCGGCGACATTACGTCGTTAAATCAACCGGTTCCTGCGAAAAACGCGCATTTCCAGCGGCGGCCGGATGGCTTAATAAGCCCGCCCCGCCGACAGGTCAAGAGGGCTTTCCCACCATATCCTCCGGCCTGACTAGGCGGTCGAAGTCTTCGGGTGAAAGCAGGCCGAGTTCCTCCGCCGCCTGTTTTAACGTCTTGTTCTCGGCATGGGCTTTTTTGGCGATTTTAGCGGCGTTGTCATAGCCAACATGGGGGTTAAGCGCAGTCACCAGCATCAGCGACGACCCCACCAGTTGCCGGATGCGATCCAGATTGGGCTTGATGCCGACCACGCAATTGTCGGTGAAGCTACGCGCCGCGTCGGCCAAAAGGCCTATCGATTGCATGACGTTGTGGATTATCACCGGTTTGAAGACGTTAAGCTCGAAGTGGCCGTTGGATCCCGCCACCGTCACCGCCACATGGTTGCCCATGACCTGCGCCGCCACCATCGTCATCGCCTCGGCCTGCGTGGGGTTGACCTTGCCGGGCATTATCGACGACCCGGGCTCGTTTTCAGGCAGGCTTATTTCGCCGATGCCGCAACGCGGACCGGATCCCAGCAACCGCATATCGTTGGCGATCTTCATGAAACTGACGGCTATGGTGTTCAGCGCACCCGAAGCCTCGACCATCGCGTCGTGGCTGGCCAACGCCTCGAACTTGTTGGCGGCGGAAAGGAAAGGCTTGCCGGTGATTTCCGCCACCTGCGCGGCGAACTCAGCGGCGAAATTCGGGGCGGCGTTAAGCCCCGTCCCCACCGCCGTGCCGCCTTGAGCTAACGGATAAAGCCTTTTCATCGAATCGCGGGCGCGAGAAATGGACAACTCCAGCTGCGCGGCATAGCCGGAAAACTCCTGCCCCAAGGTCAAGGGAACGGCGTCTTGCAGGTGGGTTCGTCCGATTTTGACTATTTCCTTGAACTCCGCCGCTTTTTTATGCACTGCGGCGAAGAAATGCTGGAGCGCGGGGATCAAATCGTCGGAAATCTGGGTGACGGCGGCGATGTGCATAGCGGTGGGAAAGCTGTCGTTGGAGCTTTGCCCCATGTTGACGTGATCGTTGGGATGAACCGGCTTTTTGCTGCCTTTGACGCCGCCCATTATCTCGATAGCGCGGTTGGAGATAACCTCGTTCACGTTCATGTTAGTCTGGGTTCCGGAGCCGGTTTGCCATACCACCAACGGAAATTCGTCGTCCATCCGTCCGGAGATTATCTCGTTTGCCGCCGCAACTATGGCTTCGCCGATTTTGCGATCCAAGGCTCCCGATTTCATGTTCGCCAAGGCGGCGGCCTTTTTCAGCACTCCGAAGGCGCGAATAAGGTGGACGGGCATGCGCTGTCCGCCGATGCGGAAGTTCTGGATGCTGCGCTGGGTCTGCGCCCCCCAATAGCGAGCAGAGGAAACTTCGATAGGACCGAACGAATCCGTTTCTATGCGAACTCCGGCGTTGCCGGACGCTGCTGTTTGCGACATGTGACGCGCTCCTTACATTCGGTTCGTTATAGAATGCGGCGATGCTAACCCATACTTAAGGTTTTTTCATCATCATCTTTTTGCCACTTTGTGGGAATACCTTCACTCCCAAGATCGCTAGTCTATCGGCACGAAAGCGATAATGAAAAATGCGCTTACCCAATCGCCTCTCATACCCGCAAGAAAAACCGACGACGCCCAGTCGACGGCGCGGACGATGGTTGGGCGGGATTTGGGCAGCCCTGTTCGCAATCGCGTTTATCGCCGGTTCCGCCTCCCTGCGCGCCGAGAACGCCTCCCAAGGTTCGGAAAAGATTTCCGGATACGCCATGGTGCTTTCTCCATCTACCCTTTCCATGAACGGCAAACAGATAGAACTGTGGGGCATGATGGCCTTGGCCGATGATCAACAATGCCTGAAAGACGACCGCCCTTGGCAGTGCGGAGAGCAGGCCGAGATGGCCCTAAAACATCTTGCCGAAGGACTGCCGCTGACCTGCGCCGTCATGGGTGTGGCTGAAAACGGCTCCATCTTGGGGCAATGCTCGGAAAGCGGCGGGGGAAAACCGCACGATCTGGCTCGACATCTGATCCGGCACGGATGGGCATTAAGCGCGATCGGAGAATCCGGAAAGTCGTATGTTCAGGACGAGGCCGACGCCAAACGCAAACGGCGCGGAATATGGTCGGGGAAATTCCAATCGACAAAGAATTGGAAAGAAGGCGTTCAGGAATATATGAACGACGAGGAGTGAACCGATCTTACGCAAAACGGGTGGGTAATTTTGCATCAAAACGCAACACCAAGCGCCGTCAATTGCGAAATTACAGCCAAAGGATGGCGGCTCGCAGACAGCCTTTGGCTGTAACTTCGCAATTGACGGCCTTTGGCCGTAGACTTCGCATAACGGTGCTTGCTGGAAGGCAGTATCCACCCGTTTTTGGTGGGAAAAAGAGCCGTCATTGCGAGCCGCCCCTTGGCGGCGAAGCAATCCAGCCTTGTTGTGCAACGGCACTGGATTGCTTCG
>JAYRGC010000023.1:0-17376 GCA_041908065.1 Alphaproteobacteria bacterium
AACGCTGTCCGAACCAAAGGGTGGCGGCTCGCAGACAGCCTTTGGCTGTAACCTCGCAATGACAGCCTTTGGCTGTAACTTCGCAAATTACGCGCGGCCTTTGCCATGCGCTTTTCGATGACAGCCTTTGGTTGTGCGTCTTGTATGGCAGTATTTAGGAATCGCTTTCCCCCGCCTCGGCCAGAAGGCTGGCGTTGCCTCCGGCGGCTGCGGTGTTGGTGGAGGTAACCCGCTCGAGCGCGAAGCGTTTGAGGTAGTTAGGCCCTCCGGCTTTGGGGCCTGTGCCGGACAATCCCTCGCCGCCGAAGGGCTGCGATCCAACAACCGCGCCGATCATCGAGCGGTTGACGTATAAATTACCGGCGCGCAGTCCTTTTTCGATGCGGCGGACGGTGGAGGCCACGCGGCTGTGCGCGCCAGCGGTCAACCCGAACCCCGCCGCGTTTATGGCCGACAGTATCGCGTCGAGGTCGGACGGATCGTATCTGGCCACATGCAATATAGGGCCGAACACTTCGTCCTTCAGCCAATCCGCCGCCGGTATTTCCCACGCTTGCGGCGCGATAAATGTTCCGTTCGCGCAATCCCCGCCCAGCTCCGCTGTCGCCAATTCTCGCGCCTCGACCTTCAAACGCTTGACGTGTTCGAACAGCCTTTGCCGCGCCGCCAAGTCTATAACCGGCCCCACGTCGGTTGAGGGCAGGGCGGGGTCGCCCACCCGCAACTCGCGCATGGCTCCGCGCAGCATGGCGATGGTTTTGTTGGCCGTGGCCTCGGGCAAAAACAGCAGCCGCAACGCCGAGCATCTTTGTCCGGCGGATCGGAACGCGCCGGTCACAACGTCGTCGACCAGCTGTTCCGGCAACGCCGAGGAATCCGCGATCATGGCGTTCATGCCGCCGGTTTCCGCTATCAACGGCACGATGGGGCCGTCGCTTGCCGCCAGCGTCCTGTTGATGGCGCGAGCAGCCGCCACCGATCCGGTGAAGGCCACGCCGGAAACAGCCCGATGGCGGGTCAACATCGCCCCCACCGCCGCCGATCCGGTTAAAAGATGAAAGGATTCCGGCGGAAACCCCGCCTCGATTATCAAGTCCGCCGCTCGCGCCGCCGTTAACGGAGTCTGCGGCGCGGGTTTGGCCACGACGCAGTTTCCGGCGGCCAACGCCGCCGCGATTTGCCCGATGAATATCGCCAGAGGGAAATTCCACGGGCTGATGCAAACGAACACGCCGCGTCCGCGCATCGACAGCACGTTCTCCTCTCCCACCGGACCGGGGAGGGCGAGGGGCGCGAAATCCGCCTGCGCCCGCGCCGCGTAATAGCGGCAGAAATCCACAGCTTCGCGCACCTCGGATATGGCGTCAGGCAGGGTCTTTCCCGCTTCCCTGATCAGGACGGAGATGAAGCCATCGCGCCCTTCCTCGATAAGGTCGGCCAGCCGCGTGAGGCAAAGGGCGCGTTCGTGAACCGAAGGCATGACGCCTCGGGCAAAGAAATCGGAGGCCGAGCGCATGGCGGCATCGACGTCGCCGGCTTCCGCTTCCTGAGCCAGCCCGACTATCTCGGAAAGATTGGCGGGGTTGCAAACCTGTCGGGGCTTTTTGCCGTCGCCCGAAGCCTCTTTTCCGTTCACCAGCGGCGCGGCGCGGAGCGGGATTTTCGCCAATCGCGCTAACTTTTCCAGAAACGGGTCGGCCACGAAGGGATCTGCCATGTCCAGCCCTCGCGAATTTCTGCGTTCGGGCGCGAATATCTCGGCAGGCCGCCTTATCGCCTTATGGCGTTTGTCGGGATAGCCTCGGACTTCCTCGACCGGATCGGCGGTCAACCGCTCGATGGGCACGCTTTGATCGTAAAGCCGGTTGACGAATGAGCTGTTCGCCCCGTTTTCCAAAAGCCTGCGGACAAGGTATCCCAAAAGAACCTCGTGGTTGCCCACCGGAGCGTAGACGCAGCAGGCGACTCCTTCGTTTTGCAGTATCTTGTAAAGCTCTTCGCCCATGCCGTGCAAATGCTGGAATTCAACCAGCGAGGGATCCCGCGCCATCTCTAAAACGCGGGCGGCGGTCAGGGCGTTGTGGGTTCCGAACACGGGCTGGATCCGGTCGCGCAGATCCAGCATCCGGCGGGCGCAGGCGAGGTACGAAACATCGGTGGCGGGCTTGCGGGTATATACCGGAAAATCGCTCCAGCCCTTTTCTTGCGCCCGCTTTATCTCCCCGTCCCAATAGGCTCCCTTGACGAGGCGGATTGTCAGGCGGCGGCGGCATTGGGCGGCCAGAGCCGCGAACCAGTCGATGACGGCGGGCGCGCGTTTTTCATAAGCCTGCACCGCGAATCCTAGGCCGTCCCATTCGTTCAGATCCGCCGTTCGCAACAGGTTTTCGAAAACGTCCAACGCCAGATACAGCCTCTCGGATTCCTCGGCGTCGATGGTGAGAGGGATGCCAAATCCCGCCGCCTGTTCGCACAAAGAGGCCAGACGGGGAACAAGCTCGCCTGACACCCTTTCGCGCTGCGCCCATTCGTAACGCGGATGCAAGGCCGACAGCTTTACGGATATGCCGTTGGGGCGGAACAGCTTGCGTTCGACGTGATGCTTGCCCACCGCGTCGATGGCCTTGCTATAGGCGTTGAAATAGTTTTCCGCATCCTCTTTCGTCCGCGCCCCTTCGCCCAGCATGTCGAAGGAAAACCGCGTTCCGCCTTCCGCCGCCGGAAGGGATCTTTCTAAGGCGGCTCCGATGCTCTCGCCCATCACGAACTGTCCGGCCATCCATCCGATGGCCGCCCGCAAAGCCTCGCGGATTACGGGCTTGCCCAACGTCGCCACCAGCCGCCCCATCAGGGAGGAAGGCGACAGTCCCGACATGTCGCCCATATCCACGACGCGTCCGGTCATCGCCAGCATCCAACCCATAAGGTCGACAGTCCACGGCTGGCCGTCCGCAAAGCCGTCCCCGAACAGCATGTCGTCGCCGCTTGCGTCGTCGTCGGCCTGCTTCCTCGTTCCTAATTTATCGCCTATCAGCAGATCGGCGGTGCGGGCGTCGGGTATCCGCAACAAGGCTTCGGCGAGGCACATCAAAGCAACGCCCTCGCGGCTCGACAATCCGAAGTTGGCGAGGATCTCCGCCGCGCCCGAGGCCGGACGGCGGCCGCGGCGAATCTCGGCTATCCAGCGGATGGCGCGCGCCTCCGCCTGCGATAATTCCACGGTGTCCAAAGCGGCGGCGGGCAACAATCCGGCCAGACACTCGGCGTCGTCGGCGCGAAAAAGTCTTTCGACGGCGGCGAGGCTCTCCGGCAGGGAGGATGGAGAATCTGTCATAAGGGAAAGATTATACTAATAGTCCGACGAGACAATACGCCGGTTTTGAAGATGGACGCATTATCCCGCAGGCAGCATGGGCGAAAACCCTTGAAGTCAAGGAGGGCGTGTGAAAAACTCAAAACCTGCCATTCTTGTGCCCCACGGAGCCGTCCCGCATGCCCTACGACAAAAACAACATCTTCGCCCGCATCCTGCGCGGAGAAATACCCTGCAAAAAGGTGTGCGAAACCGCGCACGCCTTGGCTTTTCACGACGTTCATCCCCAAGCCCCGGCGCACGCGCTGGTGATACCCAAGGGCGAGTATGTCGATCACTCCGATTTCGCCGCCCGCGCCAGCGACGGCGAGCTGGCGGATTTCGAGCGAGCCGTGCGCCAGACCGCCGAGGCTTTGGGGTTGGGCGGGGGAGGATACCGCCTTATCTCCAACTGCGGAGCCAACGCTCATCAGGAAGTCCCCCATTACCATGTTCATATCTTGGGTGGACGCGCTCTTGGCCCTATGCTGTCGCAAAAGGGGTAAACGATGGCCGAAGCCAAGAACAAAGATGCGGCAGCACCAGCGGCGAAGCCCAAATCCAAGCGAAGCGGCGGCCTGCGCTTTGTCGCGGCGATGATATTGGCGGGGGCGGTTTTGCCGTTGGGAATGCCCACGCTTTTGGTGTGCGCCGGATTGCTGCCGACGTTGATAGCGTTGATAGCGGATCGCGATCGCCACAAATCCATGGCCATGACCATCGGCTTTCTCAATCTGGCCGGAGTTTTCCCGTTCGTGCTGGAGCTGTGGGAGCGCGGGCAGTCGATGGCTGTAGCGTTGGACATCGTGAAGCGTCCGGAAACTTGGGTGGTTATGCTGGGATCGGCGGCTATAGGACGGCTGCTGATTTATGCCGTGCCTCCGGCGATGGCCATCATGGCGGTGGTGAGAATGGAATCGCGCCTGAAGACGCTGCGGGAAGCGAGCGAGAGAATAAAAACCACATGGGGTAACGATGTGTCCACCAATGTCCCGATAGAAGAGGTCAAGCGGCGGGGAAGCGCGTAGAGATTTATCGGCAATCGCAGTGGCGTTCCTCCCCCTTCTTACGCCGTCGCAAGCGGCAAGAGGAGCACACTAACCCAATCGGGAAACGTTCTAAGGGCGTCTATTCCACCAGCTTCAGCGTCAAGCACTTGGCCGCGCCTCCGGCCTTCATGAACTCCGAAAGCTGCGTGACGACGGCCTTGAAACCGGCCTTTTTCAGTTTGGACTTAAGCTCGCCCGTCGCCGCGTTCAGGAACACGCTGTCGCCTATGTCGACCGCATTGCAGGCAAATCCCACGGCGTCGGCGTCGGTTGCCTCGATGCGTAAACGCGGGGCCACGCGGGATTCTATCGCGGCCAAGCTGGCGGCGTCGAAAGCTGGCGGATAGTACAAAAGATGCCCGCCGGCCAGAGGGCACAGGCAGGTGTCGAGGTGGTAGAATCTGGGATCGGACAATTTCAACGGAACCACTTCGGCGTCGAACGCCTTTTTCAGCAAGTCGACGGCGGCGAGGGAAGAACGGAAACCGTGACCCATCCACAGCAATGGTTGCCCGCGATCCCAAAGCGCGTCGCCCGCCCCCTCGAACGCGACGTTTTTCGGCCACGGCACGATCTCGAATCCGTTGGCCGTGAACGCGGCGCGGAAGAACGGCTCCTCGCCTTGGCGTTCCGCGTCGCGGAAACGGCTGACTACGGCGCGGTTGCCCGACACCATTCCGGCGTTGGCGGTGAACACCATGTCCGGCAATCCGGCCTGCGGCTCCACCAGAGCGATTTCCGCTCCGGCGCGTTCGAGGCAATCGCGCAAATTCTCCCACTGCCGATGCGCCAGATCGGTTTCGGTGCATCCCTGATTGTCTTTCATCCACGGATTGATGACGTAGTTGACGGCGAAATGCCCCGGGTGGCACATCAAAAGCCGTTGTCGTTTCGCGTCGGTCATGATGGTAATGCCTCTATGCTGGTTTTGGTTTTCTCTATGGACGCTTTCACCCTCGCGCCTATGGGAAGGGAGGTCGTATAGCTGCCGTGGCCGCACGGAAATTCAAGGCAAACCGGAATTTCCGGCGGCAAGTTGTCCAGTGCTATGGATTTTAAATCGCGCCCATAAGGATTGTCCGTCGAAGCGTCGGATCCGGATATTCCATCGGAAATGCCCACCATTTCGCCCACTATCACCGCTTTTACATTTTTGAATTTTCCGGCCATGGCGAAGTGCCGCAGCGTCATGTCGATTTTATAAAGCGGCTCGTCGGCGTCTTCTAAGAACAATACCGCGCCGTCGCCCGACCAGTCGTACGGAGTGCCGATAAGATACTGCAACAGCGACATGTTTCCGCCCACTAAAACGCCCTCGGCCACGCCTTCGCGCAAGCATAGGGGCTCGTCGCACGAGACAGAATATCCGCGCCCGTCGGATGCCAGCGCGGCGAACAAATCCCGCGCCGTGCGCGGGGCGTTGCCAGATTGCGCCAGATTCCAAAACATCGGAGCGTGCCACGCCGTCATCCCGCAACGCGAAGTTATAGCTTGCAAAAGAACCGTTATGTCGGAAAATCCGGCGAAAGGTTTTGGGTTGGCGCGGATGGCGTCGTAATCCAGCAGATCCAGTATCCTCAACGCGCCGGTTCCGCCGCGCGCGCACATTATCGCGTCGATCTCGGGATTGGCGAACATCTCCATCAGAGCGGCGGCGCGGGATTTGTCGTCTCCGGCCAACTGTCCGTCGCGCATCAGGTTTTGGGGATGAATGACGACCTTGTATCCCCGTTGCTCCAACGCTTTGCGTCCGGCTTCCAGCCAATCTTCCTCCGGCCACCGCGATGGCGATATTATGCCCACCGTCCCGCCGGATTTTAACGGTGGCGGAAATGTGGACAATGAGGGAGAGATCGGCATCGAAAACGCTCTGTTGAGTTGGAAGGGAATCGCTACGATTCCATAGCGCATTTTGGCCCGCCGTGGTACGATTCATCCGTTCGTCGGTTTCTACGCTGAAGATTAAGGAGTAAAAATGAACATCGATCGCGCAGTCATGAGCGCCGCCGGAGCCATAGTTCTTCTCAGCGCGGTTTTGTCTTACCTGTTCGGCCATTGGTGGCTGCTGTTGACCGCCTTCGTGGGAATAAACCTTATCCAATCTTCCTTTACCGGATTCTGTCCCGCTGCCAACATATTCAAAAAATTTGGCCTTAAATCTGGCGCGGCTTTCCACCCTTGATGTGAACTTGCCCATGACCTCAGCCCGTCGCATTTGCTTCCGCCTTTTCGCCCCCGTCGTCTTGCTGGCGGCGGCTATCGGAATTTTTGCCGGTTCGGCGTCGGCGCAAACGCTGGAAGACGCCTTGGTTTCGGCATATCGGAACAATCCTGCGCTGGCGGCTCAACGCGCCGGACTGCGGGCTGTGGATGAAAAGACGGCGGAGGCGGCCTCGGGCTGGCGTCCCAGCGTGGAGGCCACGGCCGCCATCGGTAAATCCCGCCAGCAGGCGTCAGGCAACGGCATGGATACGGGAAGCAGGGATCTATCCCCCGCTGATGTCGGCTTGACGGTGACGCAGCCGGTGTTTCACGGCTTTCGCACCCGCAACGCCGTCGATTCCGCCGAGGCGCAAGCCTTAGCCGGACGCGCCGAGCTGAAGGACGTCGAACAGAGGATAATGTTCGAGACCGCTCAGGCGTATCTGGACGTGTTGCGCGATCAAAGCGTGCTGGAGCTAACGCGCGGCAACGAAGAAGTGCTGCGCGAACAGCTGTCAGCGTCCCAAAGCCGCTTCGACGTGGGCGAGGTGACCAAAACCGACGTGTCGCAGTCGGAGGCCAGATTGAACGCGGCCGTGGCTTCGCGTCTGAAGGCCGAAGGCGATCTATCTAACAGCCGCCTGTCCTTCGCTCGCTTGACTGGTGCGCCGCCCGACGGCGAAGTGAAACGCCCCGATTTGACGCTCGATGTTCCCAAGGACGCCGATGAAGCTGCGGCTCTGGCGTTGCGAAACAATCCGATGGTGATAGCGGCCGCCCATGGGCGCGAAGCCGCCGAGGCGGACGCCGATCACGCGAAAGGCAGCCTTTTGCCCGAAGTGAACATCGTCGGCAATCTTTCCCGCAACTGGGAACAAAGCGCGGTGTCTCCCGATCGACACGATCAAGCGACGGTGATGGCGCGCGTGGTCGTCCCGCTTTATCGCGCCGGACGCGATTATTCGGCAATCCGCGCCGCCGGACAGACCGCCTTGCGGCGACGTCTTGAGGAGGAGGATGCTCGCGCCAAGGCGAGAGAGGAGGCCGTTCGCGCATGGCAAAGCCTGATCACCGCTCGCGCGGCGATAGCCGCCTACAAGAGCGCGGTGGCGGCTAACGACATGGCTTTGCGCGGCGTGCGTGAGGAAGCCAAGGTCGGCACTCGCACCACCCTTGACGTATTGAACGCCGAACAGGAATTGCTCAACGCCCGCGTCGAACTCGTGCGCGCCGAACGCGACGAGGCTGTGGCCTCGCTTGGGGTCAAGGCCGCCACCGGAGCCTTGACGGCAGAGGCCATGAAATTGCCGGTTCAGACATACGATCCGGCGGCATATCACGATCAGGTTCGGGAAAAATGGATAGGGTTAGGCGGGGAATAACCCGCGAAGTCACTTAGGCTTTTTAGGCTTTGGGTTGTTTGTTAGCATTGTCTGTTGTATACAGTCCGCCTTGCCGCTATAAGCCTTCCGGCAGGCCGATAAAGCCCAGGTAGCTCAGTTGGTAGAGCAGGGGACTGAAAATCCCCGTGTCGGCGGTTCAATTCCGTCCCTGGGCACCATTCGATAGGTTTGGCAATCGCTGTTCGCCGCCCTGACATAATTTGAACACTCTGCGAGACTATGCCTAGGATACGGCGTGGTTTATATTGCGCGTCGTCGTCCATCCATGGAGAAATTGCGTCATGCGCCGTTCGACTGCGTGGCTTTTGTGTTTGGCTTTGACCATGTGTCCGGCGGCGGCGATGGCCGAGGCGAAAAACGGCGGCGCGGGGGATTCCTCAGGCTGGTTGTGGCTTGACGATCCTTTGGGGGTGGAGGCCGAGGCCGGATTGGGCGACGCCGCCTCGCCGCAGTTTCCGTGCGACGCCGCGTTGCCCGAAGACAAGCCTTTGGATCTGGCCGACGTGGCGCGTCGGGTGCTGTGCAAAAATCCGGCGGCGCGGCAAAGCGCGCACGAGGCGATGGCGCAGGCGGCGCGGTTGGGAAGCAGCCGCGCGGCGTGGTTTCCCCGCGTGACCGGAAGCGTCGGTGTGGATGAAACTTATACTAGCGTCGACGGCGCGCGCAGCGGCAACGGTTGGGCGGCGGCGGCGTCTCCGTCAGTGGCTCTCGATTATTTGCTGTTCGATTTCGGGGCTCGGCAAGCCTCCGTGGATTCCGCCAAGGCCGCGCTGTCGGCGTCGGGCAGCGCGCGGGCGGCCACGATCCAATCGTTGGTTTTCTCAGCCGCGCAGTCTTTTTACCGCGCCTGTTCGACGCAGGCGGCGGTGGCCGCGGAGGAGGAGACGTTGAACGCGGCCAAGGCCAGCATGGAGGCGGCGGCGATGCGCTATTCCGTCGGATCGGCCAGCCTCGCCGACAAGCTGCAGGCCGAGACCGCGCATGCCCAATCCGCCTTGGCGTTGAGGCAGTCCCGCAACGATTACGAAGTTGCCAAAGGCGGTTTGGCCAGCCTAATGGGGCTGTCCCCCGATGCGAAAATCAAGGTATCCGTGGGATCTCCGCCGGAATTGCCTGCCCGCATGACCGACGACGTTGCGGCCATATTGGAAGGCGCGAAAAAGTCGAGGCCGGACTTGGCGGCGGCGGCAGCCCAAGTCGACAAGGCCGCCGCCGAGGTCGCTGTCCAGCGCGCGAACGGGTTGCCGAAACTTTCGCTGGGAGGGAGCTATGGACGTTCCCTTCCTATCTCCGGCGGTTCCATAGACAGGGAAAGCGGGGCGATAGGAGTTACCCTCAGTGTTCCGATCTTCACCGGATTCGATCGCGATTATCAGGTGCGCGCCGCCAAGGAAAACCTGAAATCTCAAACCGCGCAACGCGAAGCGGCTGAAAACGACGCCTTGCTGGACGTATGGAAAAGCTATAACGGCTACCTTACGGCGGCGGAAACCGTTGATATGACCGCATCGCTTCTGAAAAGCGCGGGACAGTCGGCGGAAGTGGCGTTGGGGCGTTACAAGGCCGGAGCGGGCAGCATAACCGATTTGCTGTCCACCCAAGCCCAGCTGGCCGACGCGAGGCGGCAGGACGTTCAGGCGCGTTTCAACTGGCTGACGGCGAGGGCGGATTTGCTGCGCTCGACCGGAAAGCTGGAGGCGGGTAACTACGGAGCAGCGGGCAAGCCATGAAAAAATACGCGCTAATAGTCGTTATCGTCGCGGCCGCCGCCGCCTTATGGTGGTATTGGCGAGGAGGAAACGGCTCCGAGCAACGCTATGTCACGGCGGCGATTACGCGAGGCGACGTGACGCAGGCGGTGTCGGCGACCGGAACCATCAGTCCGGTAAAGGTTGTCAACGTGGGAACCCAAGTGTCGGGGGTGGTGCGCGACATCAAGGTCGATTTCAACGATCGCGTGGAGAAAGGGCAGGTCCTGGCCGAGCTGGACAAGTCGTTGCTGGACGCGCAGCTGCAGCAAAGCAAGGGCAGTCTGGCCAACGCCGAGGCGGCGTTGCGTCTGGCCTCCGCCAATTTCTCCCGCAACGAGGGACTGTTCGCCAAGGAATACATTTCCCGCGCCGAGATGGATTTGGCGCGGCAGCAATTGGAGGCGGCCAAAGCGCAAGTGGCGACGGCCAAAGGACAGGTGCAACGCGACACGGTAAACCTCGGATACAGCGTTATCACTTCTCCGGTGTCGGGGGTGATAATCTCCCGCGACGTGGACGTGGGGCAAACGGTGGCCGCGAACTTTCAAACTCCAACCCTGTTCAAGATCGCTGAAGATCTTGCCAAGATGCAGATAGACACCAGCTTTTCCGAGGCCGACATAGGAGAGATAACCCAAGGCCAGCGCGCCCGCTTCACGGTCGACGCTTTTTCCGGCAAGACCTTTGAGGGCGCGGTGCGTCAGGTGCGGCTCAATCCCTCTTCGGTTCAGAACGTCGTCACCTATAACGTGGTCGTGGATTTTTCCAACGAGGATTTTTCCCTTCTGCCAGGCATGACGGCGTTCGTGACGATCGACTTGAAAAAATCCGAGGCGGTTTTGCGGATGCCCAACTCGGTTTTCGGATTCCGCCCTCCGTCGCCTGAATCCGCCAAGGGCGGCGTTGTCGCGGCTTCGTCTCCTCCCGCTTCTCCAAATTCCAAGCGGGTTTTCGTTTTGGATAAAGGCGTTCCGGTTTCCCGACAAGTGACGATCGGCATAACCGACGGACGTTTTACCGAGGTGAAAGATGGATTGGCCGAGGGGGAATTGTTGGTCGTTCAGGACAACGAGGCGTTGAAGGCTAAGTCCAATCAATCATCGCGCTCCCCCCTAAGCCCGGGCGGAAACATGAAGATGTAGGCGTATGCGGGGATTTCCGTAGGGGTCCACGCGAAACGGATGGGTTCTGTCCACGAATTTACGTCACGCAAAGCGCACAGCCAAAGGCCGTCATCTACCCTGTTACGGCCAAAGGCCGTCATTGCGAGCCGCATCTTGGCGGCGAAGCAATCCAGTGCCGTTGCTCCATGGCTATGGATTGCTTCGCCGCCCGACAGTGTTCAACGCTGTTCAAACCATAAAGTGTGGCGGCTCGCAATGACGTCGCTTTTTTGCGTAAGTGCCATTTGTCCCATATGGTTTTTTGGCACTATTTCGTTCCGAACAATTTGTTGAACCATCCGCCGCTTTTCTTTTCCGCTTCCTTCGGAGGAGCGGGAGGAGCTGCTGCGATGGACGGAGGCTGCGCTTTTTCTACCTCTTGAAGCGGCATCATTTTATTTGGCGCTGAATCAGGCTCCATCCCCTTTTTGTCCTTGTCGTCGGAAAGCAGGGAAGGAGGCATTAAAACCGCGTCCACAACGTGAACCAAGCCGTTGTCGGATTGCAGATCGTGAGAGACGAACGACGCGCCGCCTATCTTGGGATTTTCTCCGGTCCCGTCTATTTCCAGCAATTCGCCGTCGCCGGAGGACGGCGAAGCCTTGCGTCCGCTAAGGCTGCCCAATGTCAGCTGGCTGCCCATCATCACATGATGGCGAACCAATCCTTGTAATTTCGCTTTATCGGACTTTGCCTTTCCCATCGCGTCTTTGTTCGCTTTTCCGAAAGCGTCGTCATTGGGAACAAATACCGTTATCTTGCCTTCTTTTCCTTCCAGCAAGCCTTTAAGTCCGGCTTCGTCCACGAGCTTTAGAAACTTATCCGTGCCTTTTTGACCAGCCGCCACTTCCCACGCGGTCTTGCCGATCTTGGTTTCGTTCTGGCCTGCGGCGGAGGCTGTTTGGCAGGAGAGAGACAAGGATAAAACCATCGCGCACAACGCGACAGCCGCCCGTTTGCGAATGACGATCATGTCTGGCTCCATTGTGTGTATGATAATTGAGCGGCGATTATACTAGACGAATTTAGTCCGGCGAAGCGGAAACATTCTCGTTCATAAAACGGAATTAATCAAGGTTGCTGCGCGGAGATGTCAACGGCAGTTTGTTCCCTTTTTACGCAAACGCGAAATTATTTTTTCTTTTTCGAAGTTCATGCTTCGTCCCGTTGTAAAAGTTTTTTCCCCGTCATAGTGTCGCCATCTGTCCATGACGGACGAAAAAATTATCAATTTCGGCGGTTGCTTTTCCTTCCGGTTGTGTTTGCGCTTGAAACCCTTTGCGAGATTGGCAAAAGCGGCGACGTTCTCTTGTTTTCGGTCTTGTGTTCCTATGAAAAAATCGGCGTAAAACGAGGCTTTTCCATGATATCCAACGCTGCCATAGCAGAGAACGCATACGACGCCGCTTCGACGGACAAGGCCGGAGTTTCCGACGCTTTGAAGATTCAGGATTTGACTTGGGCGTCTTTGCGCGCGCAGTTGCGCTCTCGTTTGGGCGAAGCCGCGTTCAGAAGATGGATGGAGCCGGCCTCCGGCAACATCGACGACGACGACGGGGCGCAAAGCGGAACGTTGGTCATTCTCATGCCGACCCGTTTCATGCGCGACTGGGTTGAAACCCACTATGGCGACGTGGTGCGCTCGGTGTGGCGACAATACCGTTCGCAGGGCGTAGTGGATTTTTCCGTGACGCAGCAACCGGCGGCGTCTTTGTCCCCCGTTTCTTCGGAAGCCGGACGCGGCGAAGCTTTTCATTCACACGCCGCTGTTGCCGCTCCAGCTCCTGCCGCCCATCCGGCTGAGGGTGGGGCGGAGCCTGCGGCGGCGGTCGAGCAGGGCTCCCAAGGCATCCAGTTGGAAGTGGAGGCGCGGCTGGATCCGCGCTTCACCTTCGATAACTTCGTGGTCGGCAAGACCAACGAGCTGGCCTACGCGGCGGCGCGGCGGGTGGCCGACAGCGAAACTCCGGCATTCAATCCGCTGTTCCTGTACGGCGGCGTGGGGTTGGGAAAAACCCATCTTATGCATGCCATCGCGTGGCATATCCGCACGGTTTATCCCAAACGGCGCGTCATATATATGTCGGCGGAAAAGTTCATGTACCATTTCGTCCGCGCCTTGCGTTACAAGGACACGGTGGCGTTCAAGGAGTTGTTCCGCTCGGTTGACGTTTTGATGATAGACGACGTGCAATTCATCGGCGGCAAAGACACCACGCAGGAGGAGTTCTTCCATACCTTCAACGCGCTGGTCGATCGCAACCGCCAAGTCATAATCTCCGCCGACAAGTCGCCGCAGGATTTGGACAAGATGGAAGAACGCCTGCGCTCCCGTTTGGGATGGGGACTGGTGGCCGATCTGCATCCTGCGGATTACGAGCTGCGCTTGGGCATACTCCAGTCCAAGATGGAAAAGACCGGATGCCAGATTCCGGCGAAGGTGATCGAGTTCTTGGCGCACCGCGTCAATTCCAACGTGCGCGAGCTGGAAGGGGCGTTGAACCGCGTTGCGGCGCATGCCCAGCTGGTAGGGCGCGCCATTACCTTGGAAATGGCCAACGAAGTTCTGGCCGACATCCTGCGTTCGACTGAACGACGGATTACCATAGACGAAATCCAACGCAAGGTGGCCGAACACTACAACATACGTCCCGCCGACATGCAATCCGTGCGCCGCGCTCGCGCCGTGGCGAGGCCGCGCCAAGTCGCCATGTATCTGGCCAAGAGCCTTACTCCCCGAAGCCTGCCGGAAATAGGCCGCAAATTCGGCGGCCGCGACCACACCACCGTCATTCACGCTGTTCGCAAAGTTGAGGAATTGGCTGCCGCCGATCCTGTTTTCCGCGATGACGTGGAGTTGTTGAAGAAACTCTTGCAGGCCTGACGGCCTTTGGCCGTCACTTTAAAGAGTGGCCTTTGGCCGTCACTTAAAGAATGGCCTTTGGCCGTAGCTTCATGGCGGCTCGTCATTGCGAGCGGCCTTCTTCAGGCCGCGAAGCAATCCAGTGCCGTTGCTCCATGACTCTGGATTGCTTCGCGTCACAAGGGCGACGCTCGCAATGACGCCCACCCCCTTAGCCCCCCCCCAAAAAAAAACCCCAAAGTGTAATCGGGGGAATTTTACAGGGTAGATGACAGCACTTTTGGGGCAATACCCGCCAATTTGGGCAAGAGACAGCCTTTTACCTCTGCCCCAGCTCGGCTTCAGCCTGAGACGCCAGTTCGGCGATTATTTCCGCCGTCGGCTGTTCGGACGTGACCATGCCCACTATCTGTCCGGCCATCACCGATCCGTTCACCACGTCGCCGTCTACGACGGCGCGGCGCAACGCCCCCGCCCAGAAATGCTCGATTTCCAGCTGCGCCGCTTCTTTGCTCAGTTCCCCTTTGTCGAACTTTGCGATCACTTCGCGCTGTTTGTCTAAAAACGCGCGAGTTCCCTCGTTCACCAACGCCCGCACCGGTATGACCGGAAAGCGCGGATCCAGTTGCGGAGTAGGCAAGGCGTCGCGGGCGGCGGCGCGGATGAACGCCTGTTTGAAATTAGGATGCGCGACGCATTCTTTCGCGCACACGAAACGGGTTCCCAGCTGCACTCCCGCTGCGCCCATTTCAAGGTACGACAGCATGGCCTCGCCTCGTCCGATGCCTCCGGCGACGAACACCGGAACATCGCGTATGGCGGGGAGTATTTCCTGCGCCAAGACCGAAGTGCTGACCGGACCTATATGGCCGCCCGCCTCCATGCCCTCTATCACTAAAGCGTCCGCGCCCATGCGAACCAGCCGTTTGCCCAATGCTACCGCCGGAGCGAAGCATATCGACTTCGCCCCGCCGTCCTTCACTTTTTTAATGGCGGCGGCGGAGGGGATTCCTCCGGCCAGAACTATGTGTTTTATCCGTTCTTCGACGCAAACCGAGATTAATTCGCCCAGCTGCGGGTGCATGGTTATCAGGTTCACCCCGAAAGGCTGCAAGGTTAAACGCCGCGTCGCCTGTATCTCCTGCCGCAACAAATCCGGCGACATGGATCCGGACGCCAGCACGCCGAAACCTCCGGCGTTGGAAATGGCCGCCACCAGATTGCGTTCGCTGACCCAGCTCATCGCTCCGCCCATGATGGCCAAGGGCGTTCCCAAAAAATCGCAGCCGCGCCTCATCAAAGCGGAAAGGCGAGGGGACAAATTCGGATATTGCGAAGGCGACGCCGACATAGGATTATTGCCCGTCCAGACCATAGGCGGTGTGCAGAGATCGCAATGCCAGTTCGGTATATTCTTCGGCGACAAGCACGCTGATGCTGATCTCCGAGGTCTGTATAGCCTGAATGTTGATGTTCTTTCCGGCCAGCGTTTCGAACATAAGCGCGGCGACGCCCGGGTGGCTACGCATTCCAAGCCCGACCAAGGATATTTTCGACACGTTGCGGTCGGTCAGCATGTCGTTGAAACCGACCTTTTCCTGCTCGGCGTTCATCAAGTGGATCGTGCGATCCAGATCGGGGCGGCCTACGGTGAAGGTTATGTCGGTGGTCTTGCCGTCGTCCGAGGTCGTTTGGACGATCATGTCGACGTTGATGCCGGCGCGAGCCAACGCCCCGAAGATAATGGAGGCCACGCCCGGGCGGTCTGTCACGTTGGTAAGCGTTACCCGCGCTTCGTTCAACGAATAGGCTACGCCGGTTACGGATTGGTGTTCCATGGTTTCGTCCTCGTTTGTCACTATTGTCCCGGGCAACTCGCTGCCGACGGCGTTTTCGAAAGTCGATAAAACTTGAACCGTCACCTTGTGGCGCATGGCCATTTCGACCGAGCGGGTTTGCAACACCTTCGCTCCCAGAGAGGCCAGCTCCAGCATCTCGTCGTAAGACACGCGCCCAAGCTTGCGGGCTTTCTTCACTATGCGCGGGTCGCTGGTGTAAACGCCGTCGACGTCGGTATAGATGTCGCAGCGATCGGCTTTCAGCGCGGCGGCCAAGGCGACGGCGGAAGTGTCGGATCCGCCGCGCCCCAGCGTCGTGATGCTGCCGTCGTCGGTCACGCCTTGGAATCCCGCCAAAACCCCGACCTCGCCCTGATCTATGCGCTGGCGCAAGGCCGAGGCGTTGATGTCCACTATGCGCGCCTTGTTATACGAAGAATCCGTTCTCAACGGCACTTGCCATCCTTGCCATGACCGCGCCCTTAATCCTCGCTGTTCCAACGCCAACGCCATAAGGCCGGAGGTTATCTGCTCTCCGGTCGACACCACGGCGTCGTGTTCGCGGGGATTGGGAAGAGGCGAAACGCTGCGGCAATAGCCGATAAGCTGATCCGTCACCCCCGCCATGGCCGATACCACCACGGCGACGTGGTTGCCCAACCTTACTTCGGCGGCGACCTTGGCGGCGGCGTTCTTGATCCTCTCCACGTCGCCCACCGAAGTTCCGCCGAATTTCATCACAATCAGAGCCATGCCCTATCGCTCCATAGATATATCAGCATTTATCCGTTTAACCCGAACGAACAGCTATGCTATCCGTAGATTTGGTTTTGGCCAACAGGCAATTTGCGAGACGAATCATGAACGCGGCTCAGGCGCAAGCGAAAATCTCTCCCAGCGTTTCCGAAGGCGAAGTGGCGCGGTTCTCGTCGCGCTCCGGCGAATGGTGGGACGAGGGCGGAGCTTTCGCCGCGCTTCACCGCATCAACCGCCTGCGGCTGGAATACATAACCGCCCGCGTCGCCGCCCATTACGGAAACGACGGGCGGTTGAGGGGGCTGAGGGTGTTGGACGTGGGTTGCGGCGGCGGGCTTTTGTCCGAGCCGTTGGCGCGGCAGGGGGCGAAGGTCACGGCGATCGACGCTTCCGAGGCGGCCATAGAGGCGGCGAAGGAGCACGCCGCGTCGTCGGGTCTGAAGATCGACTATCGCGCCATAACCGCCGAAAAGCTGGCCCATGACGAGGCGAGCGGGTTCGACGTCGTAACCGCCATGGAGATCGTCGAGCATGTTGCTGATTTGCGCTCGCTTGTCTCGGCTTTGTCCCGCCTTTTGCGCCCCGACGGGCTATTGGTGATGTCCACCCTTAACCGCACCATGCGAAGCTATATGCAAGGAATCGTGGCGGCGGAATATATTTTGGGCTGGGTTCCAGCCGGAACGCACGAATGGCGCAAATTCGTCCGCCCGTCGGAGCTGGCACGGGTCTTGGAAGGGAGCGGCTTGCTGGTCGAGGATTTAGCGGGAATGCCCTATAATCCGTTCGCCGGTGAGTTCGAGCTTTCGTCCCACGATCTTCGAGTGAATTACCTGCTGTCGGCGCGCAAGGGGATATGAACGAATTCTGACGCCGTTTGCGCAAAACGGTTGCGTCGGGGCTTGGGCTTTGCTATCTCCCTCGCGTGGGAATGTCACGAAATAATGGCTCTTACGCAAAACAGGTGGGGAAAAGGGCCGTCATTGCGAGCCGCCCCTT
>JAYRGC010000024.1:0-14898 GCA_041908065.1 Alphaproteobacteria bacterium
ATAAATAATATTTTTTTTCTATCACCCCCTCACGCCTCAGCGCCCCCCCGCCGGGGGCCGGCCAAACACCCATCCTCACCCCCAATTTCTGTTGGTGTGGCGCCGGGCCGGGGGGGGGGCCCCCCCACGACGGTGTTTGATGCTATGGTTGGCTGCAAAGTTAGCCACCCGTTTTGGGCAAGAGCCACTTATGATTCGCGGTGACAACATGAGCAACGAAATAGCATCCTTCCCTCCGCCGCCGTCGGGACAACGCAAGCATGTGGTCGTCCTTACCGGAATGTCCGGGGCCGGACTGTCGACCGCGCTTAAGGTGTTCGAGGACTTGGGTTACGAGGCGGTAGACAACTTGCGGCTTGGGCTTATCCCCGCGCTTTTGGACAACAAGGGCGAGGATACCCCCAATCCGGCCTTGGCGGTCGCGGTGGATACCCGCAATTCCTCCTTCAACGCAGACAACATGCTGAAGATGATAGAGGAAGTGTCCCGATCTCCGGATATGTCCGTCAAGCTGGTGTTTCTGGAGTGTTCCGACGACACCCTGCAACGCCGCTTCACCGAGACGCGCCGCCGCCATCCTTTGGCCGTGGACAGGCCGGCGACAGACGGCATCAGGCGCGAGCGCGAATTGCTGTGGCGGTTGCGCGACGCCGCCGATCACGTCGTCGACACTTCCATGTTTTCGGTGCACGACCTGCGCCGCCTGATAGCCGGACATTACCGTCTGGACACCGAACGCGGATTGACGATGTTCGTCACCTCGTTCGGCTACCGCCACGGCGTGCCGCGCGAAGCCGACATGGTTTTCGACGTGCGCTTTCTGGCCAATCCCCATTGGGACGCGGCCTTGCGCCCGATGTCCGGCCTCGACGGCGAAGTGGCCAAATACGTCCGCGCCGACGCCGATTACGCGGCGTTCATGGAGAATCTTTCGCGCCTTCTGATGCCGCTTTTGCCGAGATACCAGCAGGAAGGGAAAAATTATCTGACCATCGCCGTCGGCTGCACCGGAGGTCGCCATCGCTCGGTCGTGGTGGCCGAGGAGCTATCCACTATTCTGGCCGCTAAAGGATACGTCGTCGGCGTCGGCCACCGCGATCTGGATCGCCAGATGTCGAAGTGATTGGATGTTCTATGGCTATGTTCGAGGCGTAATAAATCTGCCCAAAATTCCTATTTGATTCGATCGCTGCGCGGCTGGATCAGGTCGTTTCTTTACTGCTATCGCTTCCTTCGCCAATTTGAAAAGTTGGGCAATATCATATGTTCCAGTCGAATTTCTCGATCCAGAATCATACCTATTTATTTCCATCCAAAGAGCCGGATTTACTGACGCCGCCTTTCTCTTCAAATCATTGCCAAGACTGCCCGCCAAACCCTCCGCGCCAGCGAATATAGAATTAGCATAAATGTCGAGATATGTTTGTGGAGATCCTCCATTCTCTTTTGCTAATTCAATAGCCTTTTTCTTTCCTACTTCAAATAACTCGTTCACATCTCTCAAAAATGGTGCATATTTTATTACCATTTCCGCCACGTCATGGGGGGAGTATAATTTTTTAGGGCTTTTTAGAACGTCGCCCCCTGATTCCAGATACCAGCCCTCCCGCATTTCAGTCGATGTTGAAATCTCTGAGCCGACTCCGGTAAAAATTTCATGATTTGATTTTAAGGCAACGGTTTCTTCTTGCGAAGCTATCTCCTTTTTTCCGTAATTATCTATAGCTGCTATCGTTTGTTCCATTAATTCCCTGAGATTGCCATCGGCGTCTTTTAACATTATCTCCGCTTTTTTACGTATTTCTTCCACATATAATTTGGAAAAATTCGCCTTAAGTTGTTGCGCCTGCCTTATTTGAATAGCCTCGCCGCGTTCATTGGCAGGAAGCGAATTGAAAGAGCCGATAATTTCTTCGATGGATTCTAGACCTCTGGACAGTCCAGCCTTCAATTTAGCTTCTGTGGGCAAGCCATCATTATTGAGGATCATTTTAAATATTGTTTTGGATAACTCCGAGTGCAATCTAATTATTTTAAGCATTTTTGCGGCACTCAGCGGATTGCCGTACGCTCTTAAATCACCTTTAATTATTTCATTGTCTGATGTCATAACGCCATCCATCTTTATGAGATTAACTGAAAAACTAGTCCTTAACTCGTTCTCGCACGCGTATTTTAACATGATAAGGTAAACATAAAAATAAAAGCCCTAAGAACACATTAATAAGCACGGCTATTATGCAATAATTAGCTGTCGTTAACGATGTCGCTAGCCCCCCCCATCTTACCTGCTAGTCCTGCCGGCAAATGGCCGTGAACTCACGAAGAAAGAAAGCGATTTAAGGCTTCTATTCGCATCTTTTGATTATTTTTTCGAACAGGCCATTTTTTAAAATTGGGTAATGAAGCGGCCGCGCGCTGAAAAAATTTGCCCATTAATTCCTTTATGCCGATACCGCTCTTATTTTCTTTTTCCGGCTCGTACCTATCTGCGAACATCCCTGTCCATTTACGATAACCCATTATTCCAAGCGGATGCTCTTTTCCAAAAGTTTGATACAATCGCCGATTAAGCTCAAGAATGGCGAATTTTTTATATCTATGCTTAAGATCACCTGAAAATTCTTTACTTATCTCATTGGCGCACGAAATAGCTGAAACCAACAATGATTCATATAATCTGATGTAATCGTTGCTTGCTTTGTCATTATCTAAACTATATTTGACTTTAGAGATGGATTTTCTAACTTCGATTTCAATTATTCTCTTGAACGGCAGCCCCCTGTTTGTGTGCCCGGAATCATCACCGCCGCGAACAGAACTGCCTTCTCTCCGTTTATGTCCGAATTTACCGTCTAAAAGCACGGTATCTTCATCATTAAAAATCTCGGCCATAATTCCTCCTAAATATAATAACATCCAGCGGGTTCAGGACATTCGCGCATCGGCCTGAGGATTGTATACAATCACAGGGAAAGTAAAAACAAAAAATTCTAGTGTCGCGTCCCCGAAATGCCCTCATAGGCATTTTGTGGTAGTCGCGACACTAGCCTATTGAGTTAGTGTGACGTTCACATTGAAACGGCTTGTTTTAAGAACTAGTCGTTTCAATGACGTCACACTAGCAACCCGCCATTATTATGGTTAATTTTTACAACCATGCCCGCGCCATCAGGCTGCGGTTTCTCCTTCTTTGGACGACCAGTCGGCAAAGTCGTCATAAGATGACGCCTCAGCGTCAAGGATGGATTCGCCGTCCTCGGTTTTTTCCTTAGGCAGATCGGCCAAAACCGGACGGGTATCCAGCAATCCAGCCGCCTTCAGGTCGTCCATGCCGGGCAGATCCTTAAGCGAGGCTAAGTTGAAGTGGCTGAGAAAGGCGGGGGTGGTTATCCATGTCAAAGGCCGCCCGGGGGTTTCGCGCCGCTTGCCCGGGCGAATCCATCCCAGCTCCAGCAATATGTCCAACGTGCCGCGTCCGGTGTCGACGCCGCGAATGCTTTCGATTTCGCCGCGAGTTACCGGTTGATGATACCCGATTATGGCCAACACCTCGGCGGCGGCGCGGGGCAGCTTGCGACGCGGCTGGCGTTTTATGGTCAACCGCTGCGCCAGATCCGGCGCGGTGCGGAAGCTCCACATCCCGCCGGTCTCCATCAGGTTTATCCCGCGTTCGGCATAGTCCTCGCGCAGGCGATCCAAGACCTCCACCGCGTCCACGCCGCTCCCCAGCTGCTCGCGAACGGCGGCGAACGCAAGCGGTTCGGGACTGGCGAACAAAATCGCTTCTGTCGTCCGCATGGCCGTGGCCATGTCCATAATCGCGGCGGCGGGCTCCGGCACGCTTTCAGCCGCCGCCTCTGGCTCGGTCTCCGGCGTCATCTCGTCAATGGCGGCGATCTCTTCTTCGTATTTATATTCGTTTTCGCTCTCGTTCATGCCGTTTCCCCGTTCTCGAGCCGCCTTTTTTGCTTGAAATAAATCGGCGCGAACGTGCCGTCCTGCCGCAATTCGATTTCCCCGGATTTCACCAATTCCAGCGTCGCGGCAAAGGTGGAGGCCATCGCGGATCTAAGCTCCAGATCCTTCGATTCTCCTCCCGACAATCCAACCTCGGGCAAGAATTTTTGTATGACTTCCCAATCCGGCACTCCGCCAAGAACGCGCCGCAGCCTTTCAACCCCTTCTTGCAGGCTATAGAGTTTGGCTGCCGGAATCTCATATCCCGACGGCTTGCGGCGGCGATGCGGAGCCGCCAAGGCAGAAAGCAGATCTCCTATCGGCAAGAAATACAGCGGTTTTTCGGTTACCTCCAGCTTGTCAGGCAAGCCGCGCAGGAAAATGTCCGAATGCAACTGCGGCAAATCCTGAAGCGCGCGCGCCGCTTTTTGCATGGCCTCCAGGCGCAACAGCTGGAATTTCAGCGCGTCGGCCATGTCGGACGGCGCGGGTTCGTCGGCTGGCGGTTCCGGCAACAGCAGCCGCGATTTCAGATATGCGAGCCACGCCGCCATCACCAGATAATCGGCGGCTACCTCCAACCGCAGCTTGCGCGCCGAGTTTATGAACGCAAGGTACTGTTCGGCCAAGGCAAGAATCGACACCCGCCCCAGATCCACCTTTTGGTCGCGAGCGAGACTTAGCAACAGGTCTATCGGCCCGTCGAAACCGTCCAAGGCCACCACCAGCGCGTCGGGCTCTCCCGCGGCTATGGGTTCCTGCGAAGGCGATAGGTTTTCTTCCATATGGGCGTCCACTGCCTTGGATCTCCCGTGAAACACGAGGAGCAGATTATCTCAACGAGTTCGAAAATGAAACTCTCCCCTATGCTCTCGCTTACACCCCATGATTTCCGGCAACGGCAACGGATTATTCATAACATATGATTTTAATGGCTCTTTCCAACCGGAAGGAGAGGCTATGGGAAACGTTAAGAGATTGGCAACGGCGATAGCGGGCGATTTGGAAGCGTTGACATGGGCTATAGCCAACGGTCAATCCGTCAAAAAATGCTCGTTCAGTGGCAGTCTGAATCAAATAGCCTGCTCCGCCATTTCTCTTTGCAAACAAGGCCTTCGCCACCTCGCCAGCTGCGCCCAAACCGGCAGAAATCCTGAACCACTCAAAATCATGGGGTGGTAAGAGGATTGATTAGTAGGGTTTGGCTTTCTCCATAAGAATATGCTACCGGTTAGAAAAGTTGTGGAACGGAGTGAATGTCATCGTGATTCATGTATGCGCCCTTCTTTTGGCACTAATGGTCGGAGGGCTGGCGGCATATCCTGACATCATAGCGATTGGTCAGTCCACCATATCAACAGCTGCCATTAGTTATATTTTTTTGCCGTTCGAAGTTGCACCCATAATCCTCATTGTGCTTGCCACTTACTATTTTATCATCTTTTTTAGACGATCTCTGCTCGTAAGGAAAATGCACAAGGCCGTTATATACGGGTGTATAAGTATCATACTGATTCTGAGTGGCGGACTGTACGCCTTCAAAAATTATATCCAACCGTATATATATTATAGAAGTATTAAATCTGTTACAGAGACAATCACTCAAATGAGTCACAATGATATCCAACAACTTATAACGGGTTATCCTCTCTTACCCGACCATGACGGTCAACGCATTTTTATCTTAAATGCCTTATTAGAACGAAAAGATCTGACTGCATCGGAACTTGACCAAACTGCCAGAATTAACGATCCAGTTCTGCATCACAAATTGTATTCTCGTTATGGATTACTCGGACAAAACACCAAAGGACTTTCCATTGCACGGCTTATCGCGCACCATCCAAACGTTTCTGCCGCGACATTGTCATTCTTGGCTGATATAAACGAGCCTTACTTGCAGAGCAGTGTAGCTAGCAACCCTCGAACTCCGGTTAAATCTCTAGAAATTCTCTACGAAAAGTCCAAACAGGAAGCAGATGGTTATCTTATTCAAGGGGGACTATCACAAAATAAGAGCACGCCTGTAGAAATTTTAAAAAGTCTTAGTTTGAGTCCCCATCAACAGACCAGAGAGTTTGCCAGAAGAACCCTGAAGGCTGTGCCATAAGCTGCTCTCGCGTCTCCGCAGATTGACAGCGCAGCGGCGCGGGGCTACGCATTAGAGCCGCAACCGCAACACAGGCGCGAAAAGGCATGATGAAAAGCGATAAATCAGACGGCTATGCCGGATTTCCCCAAACCATGCTGGTGACAGGCAGCGCGGGATTCATCGGCTCCAACTTCGTTACCTCGTGTCCTGAAAACATCAATATAATCAGCCTAGACAAACTGACATACGCCGGAAACCTGAGGAATCTTGACGCCCTTAAAGACAGCGGCAGACACACCTTCGTCAAAGGCGACATCGGCGACAGCGCGTTGGTGTCCCAGATATTAAAGGAACATCGCCCCTCGGCCATCGTCAATTTTGCCGCAGAATCCCACGTCGATCGCTCTATCAGCGGGCCGGAAGATTTCATAACCACCAACATCGTCGGCACGTTCCATCTGTTGGAGGCGGCGCGAGGATATTGGGCGGGCTTAGACGCGGAAGCCAAGCGTTCGTTCAGGTTCCTTCACGTTTCCACCGACGAGGTTTACGGATCGCTGGACGCGCAAGATCCCCCCTTCACCGAAACCACGCAATATCAACCCAACAGCCCCTACGCTGCGTCCAAAGCCGGTTCGGATCATCTGGCGCGGGCGTACCACCACACTTATGGACTGCCTACGCTCACCACCAATTGCTCCAACAACTACGGGCCATACCAGTTCCCCGAAAAACTGATCCCATTGATGATAAACAACGCTTTGGGGGGAAAGAAACTTCCGGTCTATGGGGACGGAATGAACGTGCGCGACTGGCTTTACGTTGGGGATCACTGCGCGGCCATAAGGCGGGTTTTACAATCGGGACGGACGGGGGAAACGTATAATATCGGCGGCTGCAACGAGGTGAAGAATATCGAAGTGGTCAAAACTATTTGCGCCATCTTGGATCGCTTGCGACCGCAGGCTTCGGGAAAATCTTACGCCGAGCAAATATCCTTCGTGCCGGATCGCCCGGGACACGACAGACGCTATGCCATCGACGCTTCCAAGGTGGAATCCGAGCTTGGATGGGGGCCATCAGAAACCTTCGCCTCCGGAATGGAAAAGACCGTCTTGTGGTATCTTTCCAACCAAGACTGGATGAACGACGTCACCAGCGGATCGTACCTGCAATGGATGAGGCAAAACTATGAACAACGGGAACGGGTGACGGCATGAGCGCGCGCGGACGCAAAGGGATAATACTTGCCGGAGGCTCCGGCACGCGGCTGCATCCCGCCACCCTCGCAGTGTCCAAGCAGCTGTTGCCCATCTACGACAAGCCGATGATATATTATCCGCTTAGCACCCTGATGTTGGCGGGAATCCGCGAGATTCTGATTATTTCCACCCCACACGACCTCCCGCGCTTCGAACAGCTTTTGGGCGACGGCTCGGCTTGGGGAATTTCCCTGAAATACGCCGAGCAGCCGTCCCCCGACGGACTGGCGCAAGCGTTCATAATCGGGCGCAAGTTTATCGGCGATTCCAACTCGGTTCTGGTGCTGGGCGACAATATCTTTTACGGCCACAATCTGCCCGATTTGCTTAAGAACGCGGACAGTCGCGAAGAAGGCGCGACGGTGTTCGCCTATCACGTGAACGATCCGGAAAGATACGGCGTGGTGGAATTCGACGACGCTTTCAAGGCGATTTCGATAGAGGAAAAGCCCAAGGTTCCCAAATCCAACTACGCCGTCACCGGATTGTATTTCTACGACAACTCGGTGGCGGAAATAGCGGCCGGATTAAAACCATCGGCGCGGGGCGAGCTGGAAATATCGGACTTGAACAACATCTATCTCAAGCGCGGCAAGCTGAACGTCGAGGTAATGCGGCGCGGATACGCATGGTTGGACACCGGAACCCACGAATCCTTCCTCGATGCCGGACAATTCATCCGAACGATCGAGGATCGCCAAGGCTTGAAGGTGGCCTGCCCCGAGGAGATAGCCTATAGCTTGGGATACATCGACGATGGACAGCTGGAGCGTTTGGCCGCGCCGCTTTTGAAAAACGGATATGGCCGTTATTTATCCGGCCTTCTGCGGAGGAAATAGGCGAGCTGTTTTGCCGTTCCGCTTGCGACGAGAGGAGTTTCTCCGGATACATGAAGGTAATCCCCACCACTCTTAGCGGATCATTCGTCATCGAACCTGACGTGTTCGAAGACGCTAGGGGCTTTTTTATGGAAAGTTTCAACGCCAAGACTTACGGCGACGCGTTGGGGCAAAAACTGGACTTCGTTCAAGACAACCATTCGCGCTCGACGCGCGGGGTTTTGCGCGGACTGCACTATCAGGCAGAAAACGCCCAAGGCAAGCTGGTGCGAGTGGTCAAGGGAACCGTGTTCGACGTGGAGGTGGATTTGCGGCGCGGATCGCCCTCTTTCGGAAAATGGTCGGGCGTCGAACTGAGCGAAGAAAACCGACGCGAATTATGGATCCCTGAAGGATTCGCCCATGGGTTTCTGGTGTTGTCGGACGTGGCCGATTTTCTTTACAAGACGACCGATTATTACGCTCCCCAACACGAACGCTGCATAAAATGGGACGACTCCGATCTGGGCGTAAATTGGCCGCTAGGCCAAATCTCTCCCATCGTCTCCCCCAAGGACGCCGGAGGATCCGGTTTTAAAGAGGCCTGCCGCGAACTGGTCGAAAAATCCCAATATCGCTATGAAGCGAATAATAACCTGTAAAAATCAATCCATTACAAGGATGTAGAATGATTAACCATCTATTGCCGAAAAAGTGTGATAATGGAGGGGGAGCGACGTGATTCTCGGGCGACGAGGCGGGCATAGATGGTTTCCAGAATTCGCCAATACAGCCAATCCACCGACGACGTGCATCGGGACACGGCGGATTACGCGCGCGCGATCGGCGTATTGAAACAGGATGCCAACCGCCTTACCGTGATCAGCGCGTTGACCGCCAAGGACAAGGTCGATTTCTTCAAGTTCAAGGTAGAATCCTCGGTCACGGACGTCGGGCTAAGCCTAAGAACCTATGGCGGCGACGTGCGCGTGCAGATACTGGACAATAAGGGGCGCACCGTCATCGCCGACAACGACAGCCAAGCATCTACAGCGCAGAATCTGGCCTACGAGAAATTCTCGACCGGCCATATGGAGTTGGACGCCGGAGTCTATTACGTCAAAGTCACCCGCGGCAACGGCGTGGTGGACAGCGTGAAGCCGAACTACGCGCTGCAACTTACTGCGGGCAAATACACCAACGACTACGACACCACCGAAAGGCCGGCTTCTACCATACCCGAAGGCGTCGTGACATCATCCCCCGTGGCCACCATGCTTACCCAGAACCTGCTCAGCGGCGATGGCAGCAGCAGCGTCTTCGACATGATGGTCTGAGGGCGCGTTCATAATCTCGGCTCTTACGCAAAATTGCTGGACATTGGCTTCTGAAAAGAGTCGTCATCTACCCTGTTTAAATCCCCGCAGTTACCTCCTGGGGTTTGGGGGGGGGGGCAGCGTCGCGGAGGGTGGCGTTCAGGATTGCTTCGCCGCCCGACAGCGTTTAACGCTGTCCAAACCAAAGGCGTGGCGGTTCGCAATGACGGCCTTTGGCCGTATACTTAGCAATGACGGCCTTTGGCCGTAACCTCGCATGACGGCCTTGGCCGTGTGCCTCGCACGGCACTTTTTTGGGGGGCAATACTCATTCGTTTTGCGTATGAACAGGTTCTAAGAGTCTAGGGGACGAACATATGCCGTTTATCGCAAGAATCTGGTTTGGGGTTTTCGCCGCGCTCGTCGCCTTTCAGGCCGCTCCGCCCGCGTTCGCGGCGGCGCGAGGGCGGATGGGGGAGGCTTCTTGCGCCCCCTACCCCAACGTTCCGGTGGAGGTTAACCCCGTGTTCGACAAGCCTGCCCTCAACTTCGCCTCCGGCTTGGCCGAGATGCAGGGGATTTCCAAAGGCGGGGCCAAGGTCATCCCGCACGGGGACGAGGTAGCCTTGGGCGTTACCAGCTATTCCCTGATTACCGAGTTTGCCATTCCCGTAATAACCCAGCAAATGGAAGACGGGAGTTTTTGCGCCAGCGTCGACAAGGTGAACGCGAACATCGGCTATCGCGAGGTGACGGTGCATGTTGCCAAGGAATTCCCTCAGGGCAGTTGCGCCTTTCGCCATATCTACGAGCACGAGTTAAAGCACATAGCCGTCAATAGGCAGGTATTGGAGGAATACTCGGTCAAGATGCGCGAGAAAATATCGGCCTATATGAAACTGTACGGGGTGCGTCGCGTCGCCGATCCAAAATACGCGGAAAAACTGTTGAAAGACGACGTGGCGAAGATCCTGAACGAAATGTCCTCCAGCATGAGCGAGGAAAACCGCCGCCGCCAACGCCTGATAGACACGCCGGAAGAATACGCCAAGAACAGCACGGCTTGCGGCGGAGCGATCTCGCGGGAAATGGAGCGTTACGTCCGCGCCAAACAACGGCGTTAACGCAAGGCTGGAGCGGGGAAAAATCGCTGTAAACTCCCCGCGCCGTTTGTTATACACTCGCCGGACGACTTGCGCCGAAGGATGGGTGGTAGAGCGGTTGAATACACCGGTCTTGAAAACCGGAGTGCCGGTAACGGCATCGTGGGTTCGAATCCCACCCCATCCGCCATTTTATGCATTAACATGTTGATGTTGTTGGGCTTTATCTTCAACCAAGTTTTTGCCATACAAACTGCCACACAAGTTTTGTTCGCTTCTTATGCAAAACGGGTGGGTATTACAGACTTCTTGCATAACTGCCGTCATTGCGAGCCGCCCCTTGGCGGCGAAGCAATCCAGAGCCACAAGCGCAACGGCACTGGATTGCTTCGCCGCCCGACAGCGTTAACGCTGTCCAAACCAAAGGGTGGCGGCTCGCAATGACGGCCTTTGGCCGTGACTTCGCAGTGGCGTGCTGCCCTTGGCTGTTGTGTCTCATTTCATATGGCCTATGGCATGAGAACGGGATTTGGCACTAAAGAATGCCAATCCTGTCGCTATCTGCTTTAATGCGCCGCATGATCGATCCGATTCTCACTCCTTTCGCGCTGATACACCTCGCGGTTTTGCTGTGCCTCGTTTTCTGGGGCTGCCGCAGGATCGGCTTGCCTTTGCGGGATTGGCCTTTCGCCGCCGCCGCGCTTTTGTGGGGGACGCTGGTTCTGGCCGCGCATGTCTCCGGCGTTTTCAAGTCACTCGGAGATTTGGCCGTATACGTTCCGGCGACCTTTCTCTCGGCCTTCGTCATGGTGGGGATGGCGTGGGCGTCTTTTCGTTCCGGCGTCGGGGCGGGCGGCGCGTTGGTTTCGCCTCGACCATTGCTGTTCTCGGCTCCGGCTAGTCCGAAGCTCCGCAAATTTTTATGGTATTTTTTGGCCTGTTCTCTTGGGTTTGCGGCTTTATCCAGCGCGGCTCTGGTCATGGGCGTTTATCCCGACAACGCGGATTCGATGATCTATCGCCTGCCGCGCGCCTTTTGGTATTCCAGCGGCGGGAGTTTCCTCCATCCCTTCGACGCGGCGGACAAACGCTTGACGTTCTATCCTCTGGACGGGGTGGCGTTGTACATACCGATGGTGCTTTACGGATTGCCCGGAACCGCGCACGGACTGCCTTCGTTGGCGGCGTGGGGGATGGTGGCTTATTCCTCCTATCGCTTCGCGCGGGAATTGGGGTCGGAGAGGCTGTTGGCATTGTTCGCGGCGTGGCTGGTGGCGATGACGCCCGGCGTGCTGGCGCAGGCCACGTCCACTAACGACGAGATATTGGCGGCGGCGGCAATGCTGGGCGGCTTGTATTCGGCATGGCGATGGCTGACGGATGGGAGGCGAGGGTACTTCTTTCTCGCGGTTCTGGCGGTTTCCATCAGCATAGGAACCAAGCTGCACGTGGTGTTTCTATCGCCCGTCATCGCCGCTCTGTCGGTGATTATGCTTTGGCGAGCCTTTAAGGATCGCAGCCTTCCGGCTAAATGGTGGGAAGCCATAGGATGGAAAACCGCCGTTTTAGCCGCCCTTGCGTTCCTTATGATGTTTCCGCCCTTCTTGCTTTACAATTACCTGTCGACGGGACGGTGGTATTTCCTAGGCGATTTCGCGGGAGACGTTTTCAACCTGACCGCCAGCGTCAAGGGCGGGTTGCAAAACCTGCTGATCTATCTTTCGCAGATGATGATTTCTCCGTTCGCGGATCTGAACTCGTGGCCGGTGGCCAACGATCGCCAGAAATTCAACAACGTCTTAAACTCGATTTTCTATCCGCTGATAAGCGGCGTCATCAATCACGCCCCCTCTTTCTACCACATGAACTACCGCTTCGTCGGAGTGGTGCTGCCGGTTTCCGTGCGCTTTTTGGAATTCAGCCTGTGGGCTGGTTTCGTGTGGCTGTTGTGGCCGTTGCAGGCGGCGGGGGCGTTCAGGCAGAGGTTCGTTTTGCGCCCGCTGTTCCTGCTTTTGGCTTTGACGCCGCCTATATGGATTCTTACATGGTCGTTCAGCACGCTGTACATGGAAGGCACGGCGACTTACTTCACCTATTATCTGATATGCGCGGCTCCGGCGGCGGCGATGGCTTTCGCGCCCATAGGTCGCAATTCGTTGAACGAGCTGCGGTGGGCTACGATAGGGCTGGTTACGCTTACCAGTCTGACGATATGCGTCAATCTTTTGATGTTCAGCGGATTCCGCGCTTTGCCGGATTTATTTTACGCCCGCAAGTTGCCGTTCGACTGGCTGGTGGCCGAAGACGCCGTCGTATCGGAAATCCGCCGCGCCGATCGCGTGCGGGTGATAATGTCGCACGAGAAGACGCCGTTTTTCGCCTATATGCACTGGAATCCCCGCGCCAAGTTTTACAGCCCCTATCCGATGCCGGCTTTGCCGGATTATCAGGACGTTTTGCAGATAATGCCGGTTTCCAGCTATTACATGTACGGCTTCATGCCCATCAGGATACCGGATAAAAAGACCACGGGAATGACATTCCTCGGCGTGGTGCGGGCGATAGGAACCGAGGCGATCTTCGCCACCGGAAACGGAACCGAGAAGCGTTTTCCCAAGGATCGCTCCGAGTACATAATCCTTCAGGCCAGCATATCGCCGTTGGCGGACGGTCAAGGTCAATACGCCGTTTCCATGGCGGAGGGCGTGGCGGGATTAAACAAGGACGACGGGCTGGAATTCGCGTTCAAGGTAGTGCGGCATCCCAATTATTCTCCAGCTCCCGAGGTGGTGTTCTCCCGCGATTGGGATTCCAAGACCGGATTCGGCGTGGTGTTGGGAAGGGATAAAATCCCCGGAAATTATTATATGGAAATCGCCGTGCGTTCCGCTTTGTCGCACGTCGAAGTGGCCAAGGCGACTTACAGCATCAACGGCCAAGGCGCGTGGCTGCCGGATTTGGGGGAGTATTGAAAACGAGGGCTCTCACCCAAAACGGGCGGGTACTGCCTTCCAGCAAGCGACGTCATTGCGAGCGTCGCCCTTGCGACGCGAAGCAATCCAGAGCCGTTGCTCAATGACTCTGGATTGCTTCGCCGCCCGACAGCGTTCAACGCTGTCAGAACCAAAGAAGTGGCGGCTCGCAATGACGTCGCTTGCTGTTGCGTTTGGATGCGAAATTACCCACCCGTTTTGCGTAAGAGCCAAAACGAGCTAGCCGCGCGCACGTTGGCGGGTCACTCGGCGTTCGGGCGAGGCGGCTTGGCGGATGGCGGTTTTTCCGTCGGCTTTTTTGTTGCCGAATTTCATTTGCCGATAAATCGTCGTCACCATTTCCGCGAAGCTGTGGGGAGAAATCACTTTGCGATGTTCGTCGGCGGTTTCCTGAAGCCGAGCGATTATCTCGGTCAGCAGGTTAAGATCCTCATCCGATTCATCCGGTTTGGAAACCTCGGTCGATTTTCCCCCCATCAATCGGGCGGGCGTGGTTCCCAAAGCTTCGGCCAAGGCCTCCACGGTATCATAGCGAGGGAACTTGGTTCGCCCCTCCATCATGTCGCGAACGGCGGTGGCGTTTAACCCGGCGCGCAAGGACAGGCTGCGCGGGTTCAGCCCTCGTTCCTCCATCATGGAACAAAGGTTAGATATCCAGCCGCTTTTAACTGTTTTTTGCTTGCCCATAACGACTTTTTAGCTGCAACAAGGATGCCAAGTCAATGACGAAAGAATAAGTTATTGCCAAATATTATGGTTAACGGCGGCCTTGCAAATGATGCTGGGTGACATTAAATACGGTTATGCAGTCCGATTAACAATCTGGAATAAAGGAATTAACCATGGGACAAGCAGCCGGAAAAGTCAGCGACGACGCCTTTGAAGCCGAGGTTATCAACGCCCAAGGACTTGTTTTGGTGGATTTTTGGGCTGAGTGGTGCGGTCCTTGCCGGATGCTGGGGCCGGTTTTAGAGGAATTGGCCGCCGAAATGCAGGGGCAGATCAAAGTGTTGAAGATGAATGTGGACGAAAATCCCAACGTTCCCAGCAAATATGGCATTCGCAGCATCCCGACCTTATTGCTGTTTCACGGGGGAAAAGTGGTTTCCACCAAGGTCGGCGTCTTGCCAAAGCAGGCGTTGCAAAGCTGGATAAAAGAAAACTCCTAAGAGCTGCTGAGGATCTTACGCAAAACAGGTTGGTACTGCCTTCCAGCAAGTGCCGTGCGAGCGTCACTCTTGGATTTAAGCGTCATTGCGATCGCCCCCCTTGGGGTTTGGGCGGGGGTTGCGGGGGGGCGCCCCCGGGGGGGGGGGGGGGGGGGATGGGGGTGGGGGGTGGGTGGGGGGGTGGG
>JAYRGC010000025.1:0-11736 GCA_041908065.1 Alphaproteobacteria bacterium
ACAAGTCGCAGCGGCTTTAATGTTCGGGAATCGTTATACCAACGACATGATCCCCCCACTTGCCGATGGTTTTATCCGTGCCCTTCGACAGGCTCAGGGAACGGATAAAACCATCGGCAAGTGGCTCTTTCATTCGATGTAAGAGCTAGATGCGCTTAGGATTTTCTCCCCCGTTCCCTGAGCCTGTCGAAGGGAACGGGGGATAAAAGCCTAAGCCGCAGTCGAGCTTCGCAAACGGCTCTATACCACGCCTGTCTGCCGGAGACAGGCCGCAACTTCCTTCCCAAGGCTGTCCTTCCATAACGGCTGGGCTATGCCGTAGGCAGCCGCAGTGCCGGAGCAATCCAGAGCCGAATGGGCTGGGCGGGGCGCGAGATGGGAAAATTCCGCGCTGTCGGCGGGATGGATTTTCACATTCCGTCCGGTTGCGGCGTTGTAGATTTTCGCGACCATTTCCGCCAATTCAAAGCGCGAGCATTGCGGAGAACCGCAGTAATGAAACGTTCCAAATCCGTCGGTCTTGCCGTTCAGAATGGCGGTGGATATGCGAACCAGCGCGGCGGCCACGTCTGAGGCCGGAGTGGGACAACCCGTCTGATCGTTCACGAAACGCAGCTCGTCATGCTTGCCCATCAGGTTAACGAGGCTTTTAAGCGAATTGTTGCCGAACCCGCTGAACACCCATGAAATACGCAGTATGACGTGCCACGCCAAATCGTGCCTTATCGCCTCCTCGCCCATCATCTTCGATTGGCCGTAGGCGTTGATGGGGTTCATGGGATCGTCGGGGCGGTATGGCCTAAGTTCGCCGTCGGCGCAGGGCTTTCCGTCGAAAACATAGTCGGTGGACAGATGCACAAGCGGCACATCCAAGGCTGAGCATTGCGCCGCCAAGTTGGCCACGGCGTGAAAATTGGAGGCGATTGCCGCGTCGGGATCGCGCTCCGCCGCGTCGACGTTGGTCATTCCTGCCGCGTTTATCACCAGATCCGGCGGACGGCGCCGCATCTCGTTGCGGACGGCGGCGTGATCGGTTATGTCCAAATCAGCGCGAAAATAAGAAGCCAGATGCCAATCTTCCGGCAACGCCTCAGCGCGCAACGCCTGCCCAACCTGCCCGCCTGCTCCTAGCACCATGATCCTGCGGGCGGTGGGCATCGCGTTATCCCTGCATTTCCTCCCGCTTCGCCATGCGCTTGCGGACGTTGGGATCAAGATAGCGTTTGCGGAGACGGATGGACTTGGGCGTCACCTCCACCAGCTCGTCGTCGGCGATGTAGGCGATGGCCTTTTCCAGCGTCATTTGCAACGGAGGGGTTAGGCGCACCGCCTCGTCCTTTCCGGCGGCGCGGATGTTGGTGAGCTTTTTGCCTTCCAACACGTTGACGTCCAGATCGTTGTCCTTGCTGTGTTCGCCGATAATCATGCCTTCATAGACCTTGACGCCCGGGACGATAAGCATGGGGCCGCGATCTTGCAATTTCCACATGGCGTAGGCCACGGCGTCGCCTTGGCCGTTCGATATAAGCACTCCTGTGCGCCGCGCCTGCACCGCGCCCTTCCACGGAGCGTAGTCGTGGAACAGGCGGTTCATTATGCCGGTTCCGCGAGTGTCGCTGAGAAACTCGCCGTGATAGCCGATAAGCCCGCGCGAGGGCGCGAAGAACGACAACCGCACTTTGCCTCCGCCCGAGGGGCGCATTCCGACAAGCTCGGCCTTGCGTTCCGACATTTTGCTGACGACCGTGCCCGAGTGTTGCTCGTCCACGTCGACCTGCACTTCTTCGATAGGCTCCTCGCGCTCGCCCGCTTCGTTCTGGCGGAACAGGACGCGCGGGCGGCTGATGGACAGCTCAAATCCCTCGCGGCGCATGGTCTCGATTAAGATGCCAAGTTGCAATTCGCCGCGCCCCGCCACCTCGAACGAATCCTTTTCCTCGGTTTCGCGGACGCGAATGGCGACGTTGCCTTCGACCTCGCGGAACAGGCGATCGCGGATGACGCGGCTGGTCACCTTGTCGCCTTCGGTTCCGGCAAGGGGAGAATCGTTGACGGAAAAGGTCATGGCGATGGTGGGCGGATCTATGGGGCGGGCTTGGATAGCCTCGGTCACCGCGATGTCCGAAAGAGTATCCGCGACGGTGGCCTTGGACAATCCGGCGACGGCCACGATGTCTCCTGCCTGCGCCTCTTCCACCGGCACGCGCTCCAGCCCGCGGAAAGCCAGCAGTTTGGTGATGCGCCCCTGCTCTATCGTCTGGCCGTCGCGGCTCATGGCCTTTATCGGCATGTTGGGCTTGGCCGTGCCGGTTTGAATGCGTCCGGTCAACAAGCGGCCAAGGTAAGGATTGGCCTCGATGATGGTGGCCAACAGCGTGAACGGAGCCGACACGTCGACCTGCGGGGCGGAAACGTGGCTGGTTACGAGATCGAACAACGGAGCCAGAGTCTTGTTCTCTTCCCCGACCTTTTCCATGCGATCCACCGCCCAGCCCTGTCTGCCGGAGGCGAAAAGGGTGTGGAAATCCAGTTGTTCCTCGGTCGCGTCGAGCGCGGCGAACAGATCGAACACCTCGTCATGCACCTCGTGCGGGCGGGCATCGGGGCGGTCGACCTTGTTGATGACGACGATGGGGCGCAGTCCCGCCGCCAACGCCTTGGACACCACAAACTTGGTTTGCGGCAACGGCCCTTCGGCGGCGTCCACCAGCAACACCGCGCCGTCCACCATCGACAATATGCGTTCCACCTCGCCGCCGAAATCGGCGTGGCCCGGGGTGTCCACGATATTGATGCGGATGTCGTTCCAGACGATCGAGGTGCATTTGGCCAAGATAGTTATCCCGCGCTCGCGCTCGAGATCGTTGGAATCCATGGCGCGTTCGGCCACATGTTGGTTTTCGCGAAAAGCCCCCGACTGGCGCAAAAGCTGATCCACCAAAGTGGTTTTGCCGTGGTCGACGTGGGCGATGATGGCGATGTTACGTAGTTGCATAGCTGTATTTCACTTTTCCATTACAAAATTGCTTCCGCCATTCATGACGGCATGTCCGGGCATCTCGTATCCCATGTATTCGGCTATTCCCACCGCCAATATCCATGCGGCCAAGGCGGCCAAGGCTACGGCGGTCACCTTGTTTATCTTTATGATGCCGCTTTCGGCGATGTTACGGCACAGCAACGCCACTCCGCCGCTAAGCATCAACCACCACAAGGCGGAACCAAGAAAAATCCCCATTACCATGGTGGAAGCCTCGAAACCGCTACGCAGCCCCCCCAACGTCGCGACCACGGCCAGCGTCCCGAACAGCGTGACGGGATTGGTGGCCGTTACAGCGAAGCTGCCTAAAATAGCCTTCACGGCGTTGAAAGCCGTTATCTCGACCCGTTTCGCCGGAGCAGCCGAAGCAGCGGCTTCCCGCAGCTCCACGGCCATTTCCGGCGTGGGCTGTCGCGGCTTGTCATGCCACGTCCGCCACGCCGCCACAAGCATGAAAACGCCGCCCAGCACGTGTATAGGGCGGGTATATTCCTTTATCAGGTCGATGATTGCCGCCACGCCGAAGGCCGCCACCGCCCCGAATATGGCATCGGCGAAGGCCGCGCCGAATCCGGTGGCGAAGCCGAGGAACATGCCGCTGCGGACGGTGCGACGGATGCACATCAAGCCCACCGGCCCCACCGGAGCAGCGATCATCAGGCCTAAGATCATGCCGCGATAAAGAACGCCAAGCTCTTCGAACAACCCCGCCCCCGACTTCACCGTCAAAACCATCGTCAGGGATACTATAACCGATGCCGCGCAATCCAGAAATTTCGTGTGAGCCTATCTCTCCGCTCATTTTGCCGGTTCTGGACATCTACCGCGATGCGGCAACGGAGTCGGCCTCCACGGACATCTCATAACGGTTCCGTCAAGAAACCTGCCGTCAGGCAACACAGTTTTATCGGAAAGTATCGCGCCGCCTTTCTTAAGGTATTCAGTCGTTACTGTGATTATTTTCCCGCCGTCTTGCACGCATAGTCCCAACAGGTCGGCCCCGCTAAAATCAGCCCCATTAAAACTGGCTCCGGTAATATCCGTACACTTAAACTGCGTATTTCTAAGGTCGGAGCCGTTTAGTTTCGTGCCGCAAAATTTTCCGAAAGAAAAATCCGTTCCAATAAATATCCTGTTCCGCAGATCCGCTCCGGAGAGATCAATCCCCCACAACCTTCTTCCAGACATATTGCGCGGAAAAACATCGTCCTCACGAGCGACAAACCTATAACCGCTTCTGCCGACATCACACATGCTGCCGCGCATCCATAAATTGTGGTCATTAAGCCGCTTATGGAACTGCAGACGTTTACGTTTGAAGATCTGTTCTTTTATAGAAAGCGTGAGATAAAAATCTCGCTCTCTATCTATAAACTTTTTCCTATCTCCGCCACACAACATATTTCGCCATCAAAATTAATCGGGTTTTATAAAATATCAGCGCGGCTGATTGCCGGTAGCGAATATGCACTGGTTATGCGAAGTGTCGCGCAGAGAACGTGAGCATTCCTGCATTTTATTGGTAACGGCATCAATCATCGCTCCGGCACTTTTTCTAAGTCCCGCATGCCAAGCTTCATTTTTATTCGGCGTCACGAGATTACCGTTTTGCGTCAAAACGATTTCATCGAAAATTGTCACGCCGTTCCTGTTTGTGCCGCTTAAGTTAGCCGCGACGCCATGTGAGCGAATCTCCAATATTCCAGTGAACGCCGTCATCCCGTCTTGTGGGTGGGTGAACGAAGCCCTTAACGACGTATCGCCATTATTGGCCACCGCTGTTATAGCTTTTTTGCCGTAAGTGATCACGATTCCGCTGTTTCGATCTGCGACGAATTGCGCGCGGCTAGGCGGTGGGAAAGTGCCTTCATTGCTCTGAACGGTGACACAACCTCCGATGGATGCGGCAAGCGCCGCTCCGGCGACATTTTGAAAGGATTTTCCGAATAATTCCCGAATGTTCATTTCCTGCCCCCGACAATAACGTTTTATAAATCGACCGCGACATAGCGGAATTTCTGGATTGTGCCATGAAAGTAATGGGGGCACAACTTAAAAGCCATATAAAAACGCTTTAAATAGCATCTAATCGGTTGTTTATCTGAACAAAACGGGAAAACTATAAGAGATTGCCTTCTCTCTGCCTTTTCGTATCCATACCCATGAAATATGGATTTTCCTGAGCATTTTGCGCCAGCATCATGGCCACGAATTGGGGAACGCTTTGGGCTGACAGAGCGGGGGAGTCAGCAAGCCCGCTCCCTCCCTCCGTATAGGGCGCGGGAAAGGCAAGCTGATGTTGCGAAAAAACAAAGGATTCCTGTCCGTTATCCGACAATGCGGGAAAAGACGGCAGAGCGGGCTGGGAAAATTTTGCGGCGGCGGAAGAGGAAGCTGCTACGGCCTGCTTGCCGCCGCAATCCTTGAATTTTTCGGCGAACGCGCCATAGACCTGCGCCAAGCTCTTGGACTGTCCGGATTTATCGTAAAAGACTCCTGGATTAGCCGCCGCCGCCTCAGGCAACACCCCCGCTGCGCTGGCGTTAGGATTAGCCCGCATCGCGCAAAGAAAGCTGGAAGCTCCGCCCGCGCCGAGGAAGTGCGCCAAATAAAGCTCGGTTCCGCCCACCTTACCTCCCGTCTGCCTTTCAAGCGAGAGACGGTTTTCCTTGGCCAATTCCGCCGCCATGCAGGCCGCAATTTCGGGATTTTTCCGCAACTCCAATATGGCTCGTTTGCTTGCGGGATCCCCCACCTTGGCGTTTCCGGAAGAATCCACCGCGATATTTCCCGCTTGTTCGGACAGGCCGTATTTATCCCCGTACGTCTTCACCATTCGCAGCCATGTTTGCTCGATGAACTGAAAAAGTCCGGTGGCGGTGCTGGTTTTGGCCTTGGCCGCCGGATCAAGCCCGCTCTCCTGCTTGGCCTTGTTCAGTAAATACGAAAATTCGACCCCGACGCTGGTGCTGGCGCGTTTTATCGCGCCGACCACGCGGTCGTAAGAATCGCTTGCGCGGGATATTTCTTGTATGGCGTAATCCATGATGGAATCGAATAAGCAATATGCGTGCCAAACAATCCGGCTTGTTGACTAAAGGGGTTTTGATTAGGTTGGCGGCTGGAACCGAGTCGGCGGGTTTAAGATTTTTCACAGCGGAGGAAATCCTGTGCACGATTTTATGAGCATCAAGGACATGCACGTCAAAGGCAAGACCGTCCTTTTGCGCGCGGATTTGAACGTGCCGATGAAAAACGGCGCGGTAGCTGACGCCACAAGATTGCAACGCATCCTGCCCACTCTCAAGGAACTGTCCTCGTCAGGCGCAAAAACCGCCATTCTCTCCCACTTCGGCAGGCCGGACGGAAAGCCGGATCCGAAATATTCGCTGCGTCCCATAGCCGAAGAACTGGAGAGATTGCTGGATCAACCCATCGCCTTCGCATCGGACTGCATAGGACATGCGGCGGTGGAGGCTATCGACGCCCTCAAGCCTGGGGGATTTGTGGTTCTGGAAAACACGCGCTTTCACCCGGGCGAAGAAGCTAACGACGAAGCGTTTGCCCAAGCCCTTGCCAGCCTTGGCGAGATATTCGTCAACGACGCTTTTTCCGCCGCGCACCGCGCCCACGCCTCTACCGAAGGCATCGCCCGTCTCTTGCCTTCAGCGGCAGGACACTTGATGAAAGAGGAAATAACCGCGCTGACGCGAGCGTTGGATCATCCCGAAAGGCCGTTGGGGGCGATAGTAGGCGGCTCGAAAATATCCACCAAGCTGGAGCTGCTGCATAATCTGGTGTCGAAGGTCGACATTCTGGTTTTGGGCGGCGGCATGGCCAATACTTTTTTGGCCGCAAAAGGATTCAAGGTCGGCAAATCGCTCTTCGAGAGCGGCATGCTTGAAACCGCGAAATCTATCATGGAAACCGCCGAGAAACGCGGATGCCATATCCTACTGCCGATGGACGTGGTCGTGGCTCCCGCGCTCGCCGCCGGAGTCCCCACCAAAACCGTACACATTAGCGCGGTTCCAGACGATCAGATGATATTGGACATAGGCCCCAAGACCGTCGAAGACATCTGCAATAACGTCACCATGTGCCGCACTGTCGTTTGGAACGGCCCTGTGGGCGCGTTTGAAACCCAGCCGTTCGATGCAGCCACCAACGAAATCGCCATATGCGTGGCCGATCTTACCAAACGCGGCAAACTGCTTTCAGTCGCCGGAGGTGGGGATACGGTATCGGCCTTGGCCAACGCCGGAGTCACCCACGGAATGAGTTATTTATCAACGGCGGGCGGCGCGTTCTTGGAGTGGATGGAAGGCAAAGTGCTGCCCGGGGTTCTGGCCCTGAAAAACAGCCCGCTTAAGCTGAAATTGGGCAAGACGATAATCTGAAAATATAAAGGCTGTCATTGTTAAGTAACGGCCAAAGGCCGTCATGCGAGCAGCCTCCTTCAGGCGGCGAAGCAATCCAGTGCCACAGGCGCAACGGCTCTGGATTGCTTCGCGTCGCAAGGGCGACGCTCGCAATGACGTCTCCCCTTTGTCCGTCAACTTTGAGAGTGATAATTCTCCCAATTCTGAAAAAAGACCTTTATTTTTCCCTATGAGTGGCGGGGATATTGAGATAGCGCATCCGCTTCATTTCCCGCCTGCCGCGAGTGACGGTGTCGAGTATCAATCCCGCACTTAGGCTTAAAAACGACAGGATCATCAGTCCGGTGGACAAAACCGCCGTCGGCAAGCGCGGAACCAATCCCGAGGCCACGTATTCCTCCACCACCGGAACCGCCAATCCCACCGAAAACATCGCCAAGGCCACGGCCAGCAGGGAAAAGAACTGCAGCGGACGTTCCTCCTTCACCAGAACCACGATGGTGAAAAGGATGCGGAATCCGTCGCGGAAGGTGCTTAGCTTGCTGACGGAACCCACGGGACGATCCTTGTAAGGCGTCGGAACTTCGGCCAACGGCATACGCAATTCCAGCGCATGGACGGTAAGCTCGGTTTCGGTTTCAAAACCGGCGGCCAGAGCCGGAAAACTCTTCACATAGCGGCGAGACATGACGCGATAGCCCGAAAGCATATCGGTGAAGCGATTGCCGAAAATCCACGCCACCATGCCGGTCAGCATCAAGTTGCCGAAGCGATGCCCGGGACGATAGGCCTTTTCGATGTCGGTGACGCGCGCTCCGTTCACCATGTCCAACGGGCCGTCCAAAAGGGCGTTTATCATCTTAGGCGCGGAAGCCGCGTCATAAGTGGCGTCGCCGTCCACCAGAACGTAAACGTCGGCCTCGATGTCCGAAAACATGCGCCGCACAACGTTGCCCTTGCCCTGCAACGGCTCGTTGCGGACTATGGCTCCGGCCTTGCGGGCGATTTCGACCGTGCGATCGCGGGAATTGTTGTCGTAAACGTATATTTTCGCGTCCGGCAAAGCCTTGCGGAAATCCTTAACTACCGTGGCGACGGCGGCTTCTTCGTTATAGCACGGCACAAGGACTGCGACGCGCAGATCCTTGTCGAAGGCTGGTTGCGTGGCGGCGGAGGGCATTTACGGCGTTCCTTTCGATAGACTTCACCATTGCGAACATAGCGGCGAAGTCCGGCAAAAAGAAGGCGTTTATGGTCCTAATGCGTAGATTCTATCCTTTTTGCCGCATCGGGGTTAAATAGTGTCCAATGGGTTGTCGGGCGGCGTTAACCACTGGACAACCATTGTTGTTGCAATGTCGGACGTGATTCTTGCGGCCAAGGCCGCAAGCGACATAAAGCGGTACAACATTGTGGGGCTGATTTTATGCCTGAGGTCGGGGAAACCGAATCCGCCATAGCGAAAAAATCGTCGCGCTCCTCGCTGGTCAAGCAGGAGGATGAAGCGGCCTTTCTCAAGCGCGCCAAGTTTAGCCTTGTCGGCATGTCCGCGCTGGGGGCTTTGGCTATAGCCGTGCCTTACGTCTCCAGCGGATGGCTGGCCGCGCTCCTCAGCGCGGTGGTCATGGCCGCCATATCAGTTTCCGCCGGAGCGGTATGGTGGCAGATGAATCGCGCCAAGCGCGATCTCGGCGAGGAGCGGTTGCTGCGCGAAGCCTTCCACAGCGTGCTGACACCGCAGCTGATAACCGGACGCGATGGGGCGTTGGTGCTGGCAAACCGCGCCTTTCAGGGGTGGATAGATCTGGCCGACGCCGGAGCCATGGACGCGCTGATGGCGCGATTGGGATCCACCAAGGAATCCGCAGCCGAATTCTCCCGCATGAAGGAAAATCTGGCCAAGGGGCAATCCGTCATAGCCGATCTGCCGGTTCTGCGCGGATCAAGGATCACCGAATGGCGGCGGGTGATAGCCCGCCCGATCGACGGAAACGGAAAATTCTTCCACTGGCGATTCGAAGACATCAGCGAACGCCGCCGCATGGAAAAGGCCATGCGCGACGAGCAGAACAAGCTGCTGGACTTCATGGCGCACGCTCCGGTCGGGATCTACTCGGTCGACCAGCACGGCAGATTCCGCTTCGTTAACGAAACCCTCGCCTCATGGTTGCAGGGAAACCCTGACGAATTCGTCAAAGGCGACGTGCGTTTGCACGACGTGCTTAGGGATCAACCCAAGGACATCCCCTCGTACGCCATCGCCAACGGCCCTAACGGCGAGCTGCGGGGCGAAGTAGTCATGCGGCGGCGCGACGGACAGCTGTTTCCGGCGGCCATCACCCAAACGATCGTGAAAAGCGAAGACGGCAAGACGCTGCGGACGCGATCCATCGTGCGGGATCTTTCGCCCGAGCGCGAATGGCAAATCGCGCTCTCGTTGTCCGAGTACCGCTTTCAACGCCTGTTCGCCGAAGCCCCCATCGGAATTCTGCTCTTGGATTCCCGCATGTCGGTTACGGAATGCAACCATTCCTTTCAGGCCATAACCGGAAGGCCGAGGGAAGCCGTCATCAATCTCCCCATCTCGGCGTTGATTTCCCGCTCGGATCGCGATTCCGTCACCAAGCGGCTGGCCGAAGTTTTGGGCGGCGCGAATATGTCCAAGCCGATGGAAGTGCGGTTGGAGGCGGGACGGGAGATAGTGGCTCAGGTGTTCGCCAAGCGTTTCGACGCTTCCGTTGCCAAATCCGGCGACGCGGCGTCTGCGGAAGTAGAGTCGGGACAGGGGCAGCCCGAGTCTCCCTCCGGACGCGGTCTGATGTTGTATTTCATCGACGCTACCGAGCAGAAAAAGCTGGAGATGCAATTCGCCCATTCGCAAAAGATGCAGGCCATCGGACAGTTGGCCGGAGGCGTAGCCCACGACTTCAACAATCTTTTGACCGCGATGATCGGGTTTTGCGATTTGCTGTTGCAACGCCACAAGCCGGGCGACCAGAGCTTTGGCGACATCATGCAGATCAAGCAGAACGGCGAGCGCGCCGCCACTTTGGTGCGGCAGCTTTTGGCGTTCTCGCGCCAACAGACGCTGCAACCCAAGGTGATGAGTCCGGCGGACGTTCTCTCCGATCTTTCCAACATGCTGGGACGGCTTATCGGCGGCGACGTCAAAATGGACGTGACGCTGGGGCGCGATTTGGGCGTTATAAAGGTCGACAAGGGGCAGCTTGAACAGGTGATGATGAATCTGATCGTCAACGCCCGCGACGCCATGATGCCGCAGGGCGGGATCGTGAAGGTTCACGCCGACAATTACCACCAGAAAGAGCCGGTGATGCGCGGGCAGGACGAAATGCCCGCCGGAGACTACATAGCGATTCACGTTTCCGACACCGGAAGCGGAATCCCCAAGGAAAACCTGCAACGCATATTCGAGCCGTTCTTCTCGACCAAGGAAGTCGGATCGGGAACCGGACTGGGGCTGTCCACAGTGTACGGTATCGTGCGCCAGACCGGCGGCTTTATCGGGGTGGACACCAAGATCGGGCGCGGAACCACATTCAGCGTCTATCTTCCCTCCGTCCACCCAGAAGAGGCGGCCAAAATCGTCCAATCCGAACCGGCGATTGAAGAAAAATCGACGCCGGATCTGACAGGCGTCGAAACGATAATGCTGGTCGAAGACGAGGACGCCGTGCGCGTGTTCTCTTCTCGCGCGTTGAAAAACAAGGGTTATAACGTGCTGGAAGCCCGCAGCGGCGAGGAGGCTCTGACCATCCTGAAACGCGAAGGCGACCGCGTCGCGTTGATAGTGACAGACGTGGTGATGCCGCAAATGGACGGCCCCACGCTTTACAAGAATATCCGCGAACGCTGGCCGAACATGAAGGTGATATTCGTGTCGGGATACACCGAGGATCGCCTGAGAGATCAGTTCAAATCCGGCGAGACGATCCACTTCCTCGGCAAGCCGTTTACGCTTAAGCTGCTGGCGTCAAAGGTAAAAGAAGTGTTGGGCACGGCCTAATCCCCTTCCCTCGCCGCCTTTGCGCCTCGCCGATCTGGCTTACAGCCAATACTAACACCACGGTTGACGCGAAGCCTGACTTGCAGTACCCAAGCATCTCCCGTGCGGAGGGGTGGCCGAGTGCCCCGTCGGTCGCAAGACCGATAAATAAAATGGCTTCAACCACGAGGCCTTCGGAACGAATATCTTACTGCGGAGGGGTGGCCGAGTGGTTGAAGGCGCTCGCCTGGAAAGCGGGTATAGGGTGTTGAGCCCTATCGTGAGTTCGAATCTCATCCCCTCCGCCA
>JAYRGC010000026.1:0-9994 GCA_041908065.1 Alphaproteobacteria bacterium
GGCCAACGGCGTTCTTGGCGCGCCGCCCGTGGGGGGCTTAGAAATCCGGTGTGGTTGATCCATAGGGTGTGGTTTGCTTCGCCGCCTTCTGACGGCGGCTCGATTTGCGGGCATTTGGCCGTAACTTCGCAAATAACGGCCTACACTATAGGGCAATCACATATGTCTCATTTCATAAGGATGCTGGCATTAGTTGCCATCTGGTTTCCTCCGTGCTTCCGCGCAATTCTCCGGTTGGGCGGGGGAAGATTCCCAAGAAAGAGAATCCGGCTTTTTTCAATACATTTTGCGAGGCGAGATTGTTAATATCGGTTCTGGCAGTCAGGCGTTGCAGGCCAAACCTGCCGAAAGCAAGTGACACTACAGCATTCAGTGCCTCTGACATGTATCCCCGCCCCCAATGTTCTTGGGCAAGCCAGTAGCCTATTTCCGCGCTCTCGTTGAAGCTGTCCTTTTGCGACGACCTATTGTGGCAACCTACTATCCCGATTATGTCATCGCCGTTTTTTTCGGTTATTGCGAAGGCCTCAGGCTTGCCGACTTGATATAGATGCGACATTTCTGAAAAAAACTTTTCGGCATCTTGCAAAGAAAACGGATAAGGGACGCGAACTAGCCACTTCGTCACCTCCCAGTTGCCTAAATGCTTGGTTATATCCGGCAGATCCGGCTTTTTTAAAGCGCGCAAACGCAGTCTGGGAGTGGAGGCAAAAACGACGGATTCCCCATTATCGGCCATCGAGCTATTTCCTTTTCGTCAACTGCAAGAACACGTCCTCCAAATCGGATTCCTGCGTCGTTATGTCGGAAACGACCAGCCCCGACGCCCTGACGTCGTCGAGGATCTTTCCGATCGAAACGCGGCTGGGGCGGTAGCTGAGCGAAATCCGGTTGGAAGCCGAGATAATCCAGCCTCCATCCATCAGGCCTTCCGGCAACGTGCGCACCTCGCCGTCTATGGACAAAGTTATCTGCTTGCCGTCCAACAGCCTAAGCAGATTTTCTTTGCTGTCGTTGGCTACCAGCTTGCCGCGATCGATGATGGCGATGTGATCGCACAGTTCCTCGGCTTCCTCTAAATAGTGCGTGGTCAGCAATACTGTGGTTCCGGCGGCGTTCAGGCGACGCACGTGATCCCACAAGGATCGGCGTAAATCTATGTCCACCCCAGCCGTCGGCTCGTCCAGCACCAGAACCGGCGGCTTATGCACCAAGGCCTTGGCCACCATCAGCCGCCGCCGCATTCCCCCCGAAAGCAATCGCGCGCTGATGTCGGCCTTGTCCGACAAACCGACGATCGCCAGAAGCTCGTCGGTGACGCGTTCGGACTTTGGAACCCCGTACAATCCGGCCTGCATTTCCAAAAGACCGCGCGGAGTGAAGAACGGATCGAAGGTTTGTTCCTGCGGCACGACGCCGATGGAACTGCGCGACATGCGGGGAGTTTCCGCGACGTTATAGCCCCATATGCGGGCGGTTCCCGAAGTCGCCGCCACCAATCCGGCCAATATATTGATGAAGGTGGATTTCCCCGCTCCGTTCGGTCCCAGCAAACCAAAGATGCTGCCGCGCGGAATGGAAAGATCGATGCCCTTCAAGGCTTCGTTGTCCGGCCTCTTGCCGTTGCCGAAATACACCTTGCGAAGATCTTGCGCCTCCACGGCGTATTGTTGGGTCATGTCGATTTACCCCCGCAAAAACCGGAACCACCTATCGCAAGAATGTATATCATCCTTTACCGCTTTGTGGCGTTTCTCGGTCTCGGGATCAAGCCCCCAGCGTGTCGCTTGATGCAGGGATTCGGCCTCAGCCAAACTAAAAGCGTCATCCGCGCCTATCTTCTCCTCGCGCAAGGCCAAGGCGAGAACTATCGATCCCGTAGCCTCGGCCACTCCGTCCAATCCGGCGAGCGCAAAGGCGTCGCAAAGGCCGTACGAAAGTTTTTCCCGCAACCGCGCCGCCGCCTCGGCGTTGCGCGGCAAAGGGTTAGCCTCGTCCGCCTGCGATAATTCCGTTTCCCAGCATTCCTTCACCCAAGCCAGCAAAGGCAGGGCTTCGGCGCGGCGCGGCTCCGGCAAATGGCATAAAGTGTCGCTTTCGGCAAAGGCCGCCAGACGGCGAAGAAGCGGCGAGCGATTGTCGGCAATAACGTCGATGGCGGTGGCCGCCAGACGGGTCAACGGCATGGCCGAAAGATCGGCTTTCTTGGCGGAGGATTGCGACCGCCATTCTGCGGCGATGGCCTCGGCCAATTCCTTGGTCGGCAGCAAATACGCCCGTCCTGCAGGCGTAGCCAAAGCGATGCCGCCGCGCTTCACCAAATAACCGCGGCCGGTTTTCTCCACATGAATATCGCCGATTTCTTTCTTGGATTGCATGGATTCAAAGTGGTTAAGGTAAACCCTGCCCGCAAACACGGTCTGTTCATCCCCCTAAGAAGGAGGAGGGACAGACCGCGCTCTTCGGAACTAACTTACCGTCGGTTAATTCCCGAACAAGCCCCCGCCCAACCCCTTGATCGCATCCAACCCTTTTTTAACCACGTCGCCTCCGTTGGGGCTAATGGCGGATGCGGAAGATCCCGATGCAGTCGGTTGTTGCAAGGCTACGCCGGAATTGAGGGCCTGAACGCAAGCGTTGCCGCCGTTTGTCGCGGCAGGCAAGGGCTGCACCGCTCCGCCGCCGTTTTTGCCTATGGTTCCGTTCAGTATCGAGGTGGCGGCGTCCAATATTCCTCCCGCAGTAGGTCCAAAAGCGAATTTTGGATTGGCCAAGGTGCCGGTAAGCTGCATGGGGGGAATCAGCTTGCCGTCGTCGATCTGCTTGCCTTTAAGTTTTATAAGGGTGTCCATGCCCTCGGTCGAAAGATTGACGTTTCCGGTCGTCGTGGCGCGGGCATGGGAAGTGTCCATCAATCCGGATACTTTCCCCTGCCCGTTGTTCAAGGCGAGACGCATGGCCAAACAATTCACGTCGCCCTGCAACAGCTTGCCGGCTCCGGGAAGAAACGCGTCGGCCACGCTACCAGCCAAGCCGCCCAACAGCTGGTTAGACACCGTTCCTCCCGCCATCGCCAGATTGACCACCCCGTTGGAATTGGATGCCATATCGTGCGGACTGTTGCCGTAAGCCATGACATCCATGTTCATGTCGGCGTTGCCGGACAACAGGGATTCCGCCCCCCATAAATCCAGCAATTTCGACACGTCGATGCTTCCGGCCTTCATTATGATGCTGGCCTTGGTTGGAGACGACGACGCGTCCAAACGGGTTTGCCCCTCGACCACGCTTCCGGCCACTTCGGCTTTAAGCGGAGACAACGTCAAGCGACCGCCGGACAGCTCCGCCTTAGTCTGAAGATTTTTTACCGGAGCCACAGCCCCCCTTATCTCCCCGATGCGAACGTCTATCTTCGCGTCGGCTGACTTCATGGCGGAAAGATCAAGAGGCTCGGCGCTGAAGACCAAGCCATTTCCGTTTTTCGCGGCGGTTGATTTTTTAGCGGAGGATTCGTCCTGCGGGTCGGCGGAGGCGAAATCGGACAAGTCCACCTTTTCTCCCGCCAGAGTTCCTATTATGGCCGGACGCTGCCCTCTTAAATCGATCTCCATTTCACCGCCTACCGCCGAGCCGCCGGTCTTAACCGCGTACTTCGACACGGAGACTTTCTTGCCGCCCGCGCTCAATGTTCCCTTTGCCTCCACGTCATGCTTACCGTCGTAACGCAAGTTGACGGCGAAAGGCCATCCATCCTCGGTTATGCGATCGTAGCCTCCGGCTTCCATGGCAGCGGACAAGGACGCCCCCGACACCGCCCCGTCAAACTTTACCGAAGTCGATTTGGAATTGGCCGAAGCGGAAAGGCTATCGGCCTTGATGTCCGTGGTCTTGCCGTCGGGCGAACGGAATCCCATCCGGCTGTTGGCGATGGAAAGGCTGTCGACGCTGACCTTCACCTCGCCTTTGGATTTAGGCGCGGCGTTTTCTTTGGCCTCAGCTGTCGCATTTTCTTCGTCCTTGGCGAACTCCCAGTTGCCTTTTCCGGCGCGGCTGGTTTCCAGCAAAACGTCCGCGTTATCGAGAGCGACCGAGGCTATTTCCACATTGCCCTGCAAAAGCGGCGGCAAACGAACTCCCAAGGAAAGGGAGCCGATCTTGGCCATCAACGGGCGGCTAGCCCAAGATGGATTGGAAACAGTCACGTCCTCGATCTTAAGAACGAAGCCGTGCTTCCACGAAACCGATAACTTAACCGCGCCGCCCAATTTTATCGAACGGCCGGTGGCAGATTCCAACGCCTGCTCGACTTTGGGTTGCCACCAATCGGGACCAGGCATCAACGCCCACGCGGCTCCGGCCACCGCAGCCAAAAACGCCGGTAAAATCAGGAAAAATCGGAAGGAATAGCGTTTTTTTGCTGGATTGAAGGTCGGTTTACGCATCGCTTGTCTCCATTCGCCGGTTGCTGTCGGGACGGCGGGATTATATCACAAGCGCGAGAATATTCTAATCCCCTATTGTTTGTTCGGAGATTTCAGGGGTTCTTCGATTCTTACCGAACGCATGGAAAACACGCAGCCGCAATAAGTCTGCCTATAAAAACCTTCCTGCTTGGCCAACTCCGCCGCCCTTTCGGCTCCGGCCTGCTTGCGCCAATTGAAGTCCCAATATTCTATCCCTTCGTGGCGGGAAGCGGCCAGCCTGCCTGCCGCGTTCACTTGTTCGATGTTTTTTCTCCGCGATATGCCGAGGCTGCTGGAAAACAGCGCGAAACCCTTTTCCCTCGCGCGCAGAGCGGCTCTTTCCAGCCGCAGGTCGAAACACGCGCGGCATCTGGCCCCGCGTTCCGGTTCGTTCTCCAATCCCATTATCCGAGAAAACCATTCGGTGGTGTCATAGTCGTCGTCGAAAAACTCTACGCGCATCTTATCCGAGAAACGCTTCACCTCGGCTTTGCGGGTTTCATATTCAGAGCGAGGATGGATATTCGGGTTGTAAAAATAGACCGAGACGGAGATAGCCGAAGACAGCAGCCTTTCGATTATCGCGCCGGAACACGGAGCGCAGCAGCAATGCAACAGCAGCTTTTCGGCGTTGTCCGGCAACGCGATATTCGGCAGGATAAGATCAGATGGCGCGTTCATGGCTATGTTCGTAAAAGGTTGTCTATAAGACGCTCTAACGCCGCCGCGTCTCCATGTATCTCCACCGATTTCAAGCGCGACGAGGTCCCCAACGAGATGGATATAGAAGATTTGGGAACGCCCAGCCATTCCGACAATCTTTCCATCAGCGCGGCATTAGCCTTTCCGTCATGCGCCGCCGCCGCAACTGATACTTCGATCGCCGTTTTGCCGTCTCCTATTTCCACCTGACGGATTTCGCGCGAACGCCGCGAGCATGGTTTGGCTTTGACAGCGATCTTCACTCCACCGGAAAAAACGCGGAGAGAGTCCGTCATGGATCGGTTTCCATTTTCTTGTTTCGTCGGTTGCGGAAAAATTTCGGGCCAGAGCGCGGGAGGGATGTCGATAACTTCGCGCACCGTCTCCTGCTTCTCTGGCCCCTGATGCCTGAGGCGGGCGGAGGTCTTACGCCCGCCTGTCCTCTACTCCAGGCAGGGTCAGGCTACCTCGGCGGAGGCAGATGAGTCAATGTTGTGTTCCTTTTTTGTTCACTATAATTTTTTTTAATAAAACAAAGCGAAAAAACGCATAACTCATTGAAATAAAATAAGTATACGATTTTGTTTTGACTATAAAAAACGCTTGCCATTCCGCCAGTTCTAGCGGTTGGTAAAACCAGTCAGCGATAGCCGTGCATCACCCGAAGTGTGTGGCCAAAGGCAGGCAGATGGTCATCTACCCTGTTAAAATCCTCCAAGTTTCACATCTTGGGTTTTTGGGGGCGGAAGAGGGGCTGAGGGAGTCCGTCATTGCGAGCGGCCTTCTTCAGGCCGCGAAGCAATCCAGAGCCGTTGCTCCATGACTCTGGATTGCTTCGCGTCGCAAGGGCGACGCTCGCAATGACAGCCTTTGGCTGTAACTTCGCAAATGACGGCATCCCCTGTCACAGCCAAAGGATGTGAAATTACAGCCTTTGACCTAAACCACGGAAAGTATCCTACCCCCTTCTCTCCACCGGCAGGAAAGAACGGGTGGTGTGGCCGGTGTACAGCTGACGCGGGCGGCCTATCTTCTGCCCTTCGGCCAACTGCTCCTGCCAATGCGCCACCCATCCGGCGGTGCGAGCGAGAGCGAACAGCACGGTGAACATGCTCATCGGGATGCCCATGGCGCGCAGGATGATGCCGGAATAAAAGTCCACGTTCGGGTACAGCTTTTTGGCGACGAAGTAATCGTCCTGAAGCGCTATGCGCTCCAGCTCCATCGCGGTTTCGAGCAAGGGATCGTTTCTCATCCCCAGTTCGTTCAGAACTTCGCGGCAGGTTTGCTGCATGACCTTGGCGCGGGGATCGTAGTTCTTATAAACGCGATGGCCGAAGCCCATCAAACGGAAACCGCTGTCCTTGTCCTTGGCGCGTTTTACGATCTCCGGAATCTTGTCCTTGCTGCCTATCTCCAGCAACATTTTCAAGACCGCCTCGTTGGCTCCGCCGTGGGCAGGCCCCCACAACGAGGCTATGCCTGCCGCGATGCAGGCGAATGGGTTAGCGCCTGACGAGCTGGCCAGACGGACGGTCGAGGTCGAAGCGTTCTGTTCATGATCGGCGTGCAGGATGAATATCCTGTCCATCGCCTTTACCAGAACCGGATTGGCCTTGTACGGCTCAGCCGGAACCGAGAACGTCATATGCAGGAAGTTCTCGGCGTAGGACAAATGGTTTTGCGGCGACACGAATGGCTGCCCCACCGCGTATTTATAAGCCATCGCCGCCATGGTCGGCATTTTGGCGATCAGGCGGTGGCAGGCTATTTCCCTTTGGCGAGGATCGTGGATGTCCAGCGAGTCGTGGTAGAAGGCCGAAAGCGCGCCTACGACGCCGCACATCACGGCCATCGGATGGGCGTCGCGGCGGAACCCGCTGTAGAAGCGGATAAGCTGCTCGTGCACCATGGTGTGATAGGTAATGTCGTGCGTCCATTGCGCCTTCTGCGCCTTATTGGGCAATTCTCCGAATTGCAGCAGATAGGCTACCTCCAGAAAGTCGCTCTTTTCGGCCAGCTCCTCGATCGGATACCCGCGATGAAGCAACACGCCTTTGTCGCCGTCGATGAAGGTTATCTTCGATTCGCAGCTTCCGGTCGAAGTGAAGCCCGGGTCGAAGGTGAACAAATCAGCGTCCGAATACAGCTTGCGGATGTCGATGACGTCCGGCCCCATCGATCCCGACATAAGCGGAAAGTCATAGGATTTTCCGGTTTTGTTGTTGGTGACGGTTGCGGTGTTTTTCGAGGCGGTGTTCATTTGTGCTGGCTCCGTTGATGTGCGCGACGCGCCGGAAGATGGCCTGCCACGAACGGCAAAGGCGTCTACGATTCCGCAGGCTAGCTTAAGCGGAGAAAAACAGCTAGAGCATTTTGCATTCGCGCTTTTTGGAAGACAATACCCACCAGTTTTGCGTTAAGAGACTGAGAATTGTTAAGCGGCGAACAAAGCGTGTAGAATGGACGGCATGCAAGAAAACACACCATCGACTCCCGAGGGATGGACTCTATACGCGATAGGCGACGTGCATGGCCGCCTGGATTTGCTGCGCCCCCTGTCCGAGATGATATCCAAGGATTTTGCCAGACACGGAGGAACCGACAAGGCCGAAATCATCTTCCTCGGCGATTACGTGGATCGAGGGATGGATTCCAAGGGCGTGATAGACTTCTTGCTGAACGACTTGCCCGAAGGCATGGGCAAGGTTTTCCTGCGCGGCAACCACGAGGATGTAGTTCTCAAAATCTTGAGCGGTGAATTCGCCTTGATGTCGGATTGGATGCAGTTCGGCGGAGCGGCGATGATGGCCAGCTATGGCGTCAACCCCTTTCTGGCCGGAAAACCGCAGGGAAACGAAAAGTTGCAGCATGAGCTTTCCGCCGCGATGCCTAAGGCGCATAAAGATTTCCTGAAATCCACGGTGATTTCCTGCCAGCGGGGCGGATATTTCTTCGCCCACGCCGGAGTCCGCCCGGGCATTCCCCTCGACAAGCAAAGCCGCGAAGACTTGATGTGGATACGCCATGACTTCATGTCGTCCGAGGCGTTTCACGGCAAAGTCGTCGTCCACGGGCATACCGTCACCGACGCGCCGGAGGCTAGGCAAAACCGCATAGGCGTGGATACCGGAGCATACGCCACCGGACACCTGACATGCTTGGCTCTGCAGGGGCGGAATAAAAGGTTCATATCGACATGAATTTCGGCGCGAACATTCTGGCGCGGTTGGCGGAAAGGCTCCTCCAAGCCTCCCACTCCGCCGCATTCGCTATCTTTCTGGCGATGTTGGTCTTTTTGCCCCTGCCGTTGGGAACCAACCGCTATTGGATCAGCGACGCCGTGGCCGTCTTCTGTTCGCTTCCCTTGATTTTGCTATGCCTCGCGCTGTTACGGGGTGACTTGCCATACCCCAAGGACTATCCGGCCAAAACGATGGCCATAGCCGGAGGATTGTTTTTGGCCGCAGTGGCGTGGGGTTTTCTACAGGCGCAGCCGTGGACGCCGTCGGCGTGGCATCATCCGTTGTGGCAGGACGTTCAAGGATTCCCCGACGCTTTTTCGGGCGCGATTTCCCTCACCCCCGCGCTGGCGGTCGAGCATATTTCGCGCCTGTTGCTATACGCGGCGTGTTTCGCCATGGCGTTCTTTTGGGGGCGTGATCGAGAACGGGCGAAGCGTTTGGTGATGGCTCTCGCCATAGCCGCCGTCGCTTACGCTCTTTACGGATTGACGATGCAGGCCAGCGGTTTGCGGATGGTGCTGTGGTACGAGAAATGGGCGTATCGCGATTTCGTCACATCCACATTCGTCAACAAGAATTCTTACGCCACCTATGCGTCGTTGGGGCTGCTGTGTTGTCTGGCTTTGCTGTGGAGAAAGCTGTCGCGCACGCCGAGATTGCCACCTTCCCCCGACGCCTCCCAATTGACCGCCTTCGTCGAATGGGTGGGCGTTAAAGGCATGCTCTATACGCTGCCGGCGATAGTCACGCTGGGTGCGTTGTTCATGACCGCCTCTCGCGCCGGAGTGGCCAGCGGACTGGCCGGATGCTTCGCCTTTCTGGCGGCCTTGGCCGTCAACCGACGCTGGGGATGGAAAAAATGGCTGCCGATGGGATTGGCGGTCTTAGCGGTTTGCCTAGCCGTGGCGGCAGTGGGAGATCTGTTGTTATTGGACAGGATGGATCAGCATCGGGTCGAAAGCGACACGCCGGTTCGCCTGACCGCCTACGCCGTCACGTTGCGAGCCATCGAAAGCAATCCGTGGCTGGGATTCGGCTTGGGAAGTTTCGAGGGCGTTTTCCGCATCTATCGCGATCCATCCATGCTGCTGTGGTTCCAGCACGCCCATAACGACTATCTGGAAGTAGCCTTAGAGCTGGGGCTTCCCGCCGCGTTGTCGCTATGGCTGGCGGTGGTGTTTATGATCGTCCTTTGCGCGATAGGGTTGTGGAAACGCAAACGCGACGCGATATATCCTGCGTTGGCGTTGGGAGCCAGCGTAACGGTCGGGCTGCACTCTCTGGCCGACTTCAGCATGCACATTCCGGCGGTGGCCGCCACCTATGCGTCGATCTTAGGTCTGGGCGTAGCGCAAAGCTGGTCCAGCGGCCGGAAATAACCGCCGCCGCAAGTCCGTGTTCCCTGAGCTTGTCGAAGGGAACTTGCGCGACCAAGGTTCAGCAATCCCTCCTCTCCCTCTGGGGGCGTTGTTGCATGGCTAGAATTCACATTGATAATCAGCATGTTATGACGCTACCAATTTCAGGCAATAATCAAGCAACTCATTGATAACAAACAAACTCGATCAACAGCCATGCAACAAC
>JAYRGC010000027.1:0-9896 GCA_041908065.1 Alphaproteobacteria bacterium
CACTCCTGAGCTGTTGCGGGTGTGGCACTGTTTTGCTGCGCCGCCCGACAGCTTTAAACGCTGCCCAACCAAATGTGGGGCGGCTCGCAATGACGGCCTTTGGCCGTAACCTTGCAGTGACGGCGCTTGCTGCTATGTTTGCCCGCAAAATTACCCATATGTTTTGGAGGAAAGCCGGATCTCTTCGCGTTTTCACGATTTTTGCCGCGGCGGTTTTGTGCGCGGCGGCAGGTTTTGCTTCTCCGTCCCACGCCTCGCGCATCAAGGACATGGTGGAGTTCGAGGGCGTGCGCGACAACATGCTGGTGGGCTACGGCTTGGTGGTGGGCTTGAACGGCTCAGGCGACAGCCTGACCAACTCGCCGTTCACGGAAAAAAGCTTGGTCGGCATGTTGGAGCGGTTGGGCGTCAACACCCGCGGAACCACCATGAAGACCAAGAACGTCGCCGCCGTTATGGTGACGGCCACTTTGCCTCCCTTTGCCGCGCAGGGAGCGAGGGTCGATGTGATGGTGTCGACTTTGGGCGACGCCAAGAGCTTGCAGGGCGGCACGCTTTTGGTCACCCCGCTGCTGGGCGCGGACGGCGAGGTCTACTCGGTAGCCCAAGGAACCGTGGCAGTGGGAGGCTTCAGCGCGCAAGGGCAGGGGGCTTCGGTGACCAAGGGGGTTCCGACGGCGGGGCGCATCGCCAACGGAGCCATTGTCGAGCGCGAAATGCGTTTCCGGCTGGCCGATCTGGGGTCGTTGCGGATGTCGCTGCGGAACCCCGATTTTACTACGGCGCGGCGGATAGCCGACGCCATTAACCGGCATATGAAGTCCAATGTGGCCGGAGCCATCGATTCCGCCACCGTCCGCATGTTGGTGGCCGACGATCGCCGCCACGACGTGGTGGGGTTGATGACCGAGATAGAGCAGCTGAGCGTTGTGCCGGATCAGGTGGCGAAGGTGGTGATAGACGAGCAATCGGGGGTGGTGGTGATGGGGGAAAACGTCCGCATCAACACCGTGGCCGTGGCTCAGGGCAACTTGACAATCCGCATCAACGAAACCCCGCAAGTGTCTCAACCGTCTCCTCTTTCCACCGGCGGCCAGACTACGGTTGTTCCGCGCACCGAGGTGGATATCAACGAGGGCGAGGGCAACAAGATGGCGTTGGTTAAAAGCGGGGTCAGCCTGCAGGATCTCGTGCAGGGGCTGAACGCCTTGGGGGTGGGGCCGCGCGACATGATAACGATCTTGCAGTCCATCAAGGCTGCTGGAGCGTTGCAGGCCGACATGGAGGTCATGTGATGTCGGAAGACGCTTTCGTTTCAGGGATCATGTCGGGATCGTCGCAGAATCTCGATGCGGCGCGGCTGGCTTCGGCGCAATCGTCGTTGCGCGGCGGAAGGGATGTCCGCAAGGCGGCGGAGGAATTCACCTCGGTGTTTATGGCACAGATGTTGCAACCGATGATGGACAGCGTGGAGGTGAACGAGCTTTTCGGCGGCGGCCACGGCGAGGAGATGATGCGGGGCTTTTTAGTGCAGGAATACGGAAAGGCCATGGCCGGAACGGGGCGCGGGTTATCTAACGAGATAATGGCCGAGATGATCCGGATACAGGAACAGGCATCCGCTGTTCCGAACGAGGGCGCGGCGGCGTATCAGGCGGGAGGAGCGTTATGAACGTAAAAAGCAAGGCTGCGGTCGGAGCGGCGAGCGCGGCAAATGCTGCGAATACAGGAACGGCTGCGGCTCTTCTTTCGGCCATGCAGGGGCTGATGGGCGTCATGGACGAAGAAATGCGCCTGCTGGAGCGGCAGAACGTGGCCGCCATAGGAACCATGTCCAAGCGCAAGGTTCAGCTTTTGGCGGACTACGGTTCAGCTATGAAGTCGATAGACGCGGATCCGGCTTTGGTGAAGCAAGCCCCGGCCGACATACGCGAGAAACTTCGGGAGATGGGTAATTCCTTCGCGCAAAAGGCTCGCGACAACGCTTCGGCCTTAAAGGCCGCCATGGATTCTACCGACAACCTGCTCAGGAACATCATGGGCATGGTGCGCGAAGAAGCTATGAAACAGCAGGGATACCGCGATCACCGTTCTCCCGCGCAAGCGGCGGGCGGTTATGCCGAAATCTGTCCTCCGGTAAGCGTAGTTAGGACTGTTTAAAGCACAACGAGCATCTTTGGGGGCGGCATGTCCACGATCATAAACAGCGAGATAAAGACTACAGGCGGAGCGGTTGATGGTTTTTTCGCCTCTTTGCGCTCGATGTTCGGCGGAGACGCCAATCGCGGCGATTTGTTTTCGCGGTTTTTGGCCGGAGCCAACCCTCCGGCTTCCGCCGCGCCGCCCGCCTTTCCAAGAAACGCGGCGGTCGGACGCGACGCCGATTTAGGGCGGGACACGGACCGCAAAGATTTGCATCAGCTGGTGCGCCGCATCGAACGCGATCGGGCGGCGTTGCGCGAGATGGACGACGCGGGTTCGCGTGGCGAGGCGCAATCTTCGGCCGACAACGGCGGCGTCAGGCGAGGCAAAGCCGACGCGGCTTTGAGGCCGGATAACGCGGCGCGGACGAACGTGGAGGCTAGCCAGACGTCCGAAAAGGCCGCGCCCCGCGAGACCGCCGCCAATTCCGATAGCGGCGACGAAGAGGACGAGGGCGTTGATTTTTCCGTCGCGCGGAACGAAGAAGCCGCCGCGACGGATGGATGCGCCGAGGACGGCTCCGCCGTTTCGCGCTCCGACGGGCTGGCCGCCGCGATGATGAAGGCGGCGGGAAACGACGGCGGTAACGGCAACGGCGACGCGTCGAGCGTGGCGGTCAAGGGCATGAGCCGCGAGGAGTTGATGGCGGATCTGGCCGAGGCCGAGCGCGAGGCGATGGCGTTGTTGCAAATGATGATGCAGCGGCAATCGATGGCCATCGCCGAGGAGGGGGCTCCAGAGGAGGGCGCGGCGGCGGAACAGACCGAAGACCAAGGAAACATAGTTTCTCCGGCGGCTTTCTTGTCCGTGAAGGAACAAGCCGCCAAGATTGAAGATCCTCTGACTGAGAAAGGCGATGTTCAGGCGGACGGTTACGGGGAAGATTTTTCCGCATGGAGAGACGCCGGCGCGGCGGCTGCGGCGGTCGATGTCGACGCCGGACAACAGCAAAACGCGGGCGGAGACAACCGCAACTCCAAAGCCGAAGGCAAATTGGCCGAGCTTTTAGGGCGGTTCGAGAACTTTCCCAACGAACGCGCTTCCGATACGGCCAGACAGACCTTGGCGAACTTGGCGGCGGGCAACCACGTTCCGGCCAACGCCATAGCCGCCGCTTTGGGCGAGGGCGGAGAGGCGGCGGGGCATTCCGCTTCGGGCGGAATCGCCGCTTCCGGAGGAAGCGCGGTCGGAGGGGCGGCTCAGCAAGGTTTGCACGCGATGCCGGAGGCGGCGCGTCCTGTAGGGTCTTACGATTTCGCCAGCCAGCTTTCGGCGGCGCGGTTGGCGCGGGGAGGCGCGGCCGGATTGCCCGAAGCGGTGGAGCAGGTGGCCTTGCACATCCGCAAGCAGGCCGGCGACGGCAGTTCTTCCATGACATTGCTGTTGCGTCCGGCCGAGCTGGGGCGGGTGGAAGTGAAGCTGGAGTTCATGGAAGATGGGCGCGTGCAAGGCGTGGTGACGGCTGAAAATCCGATAGCCTTGGATCTTCTCAGCAAGGATCAGTCGAGTTTGCAACGCGCCTTGCAGGACGCAGGATTGCGTGCGGACGCCGGATGCTTGCAATTCAATCTGCGCGGCGACGGCCAGCAAGGGCAACAAACCGGACTTGCCCAAGGCGGCAACGGCGGCGGACGCGGCGGCAACAACGACAACAATAACAACGGCAATCATTCGCTTGAGGCAGGAACGTCGGACGCGCCGTCGGTCGACGGGGATTCCGTTTACTATCTTTCCCCCGGGCGCGTGAACATGAAGGTGTGAAAGCCATGACGACTTCGACAGCCATATCGCCGGTTCCCTCCGGGCAAAGCATTCTTCAAAACGCCATAGCCAAGCAGACGACGGCGGCGGCGATTGACGCGGCCAACATCAAGAACGGCTTGACTTCGGATTCGTCGTCCTCGGCGTCGAGGCTGACGGGAGATTTCAACACGTTTCTCAAGATACTGACGACGCAGCTGCAAAATCAGGATCCTTTGGCGGCCACGGACGTCAACGAATTCACGCGGGAGTTGGTGCAATTCTCCGGCGTCGAGCAGCAGATAAATACCAATAAAAAGCTGGATTCTTTAATCAGTTCATCCAGCGCGGCGGGGATGACCCCGCTTTTGGGATATGTCGGGAAATACATCGAGGCTCCGGCGGCCGGACAGATAGCTCTTCAGGACGGTTCGGCCAGCATGTCGTATTCGCTCCCTTCCGAGGCGCAATCGCTAAAGGTCACTATAACCAACAGTTCGGGCAAAACCATCGCAACGTTGGACGGGCCTACCTCCAACGGCACGCACAAGCTGACGTGGGACGGACGCAGCGCGTTGGGCGGCACGGCGGAGGATGGTGTTTACAACATGAAGATCCAAGCCTTGGATCCTACCGGCAAGCCGATGACGATCAACAACGTGACGATAACCGGCAAGGCCACCGGCATTCAAACCGGCAGCGACGGCGCGGCGATCATCTCCATCGACGGCATAGAAATCGACAGCGACAGCATTCGCTCGGTATATCTCTCCGCGCCGAAGGCTTAGGGCATTTCTCGATTAGGTTGATATACGAAATCGGCGGCTTGCGACGGTGGCGTTCCTCCCCCTTCTTAGGGGGAGGTTAGGTGGGGGTTGTTTGAGCAAGAATCAGGCTTGGGTGAATGCGTCACAAACCCCCACCCGTCCTCCCCCTAAGAAGGGGGAGGGGGCCACCGTCGCAAGCGGCAAGATAAGCGCGTCAACCTTTTCGGGAAATGCTCTTGGTTTCCCCTTCTTCCGCTTTGGGACGGAACGCGATAAGGTTCGCCTCCGTTCGCGGATTTTTATGTGGAAGGGGGCGTATATGAAAACGGCTTTCGTGTTTCCCGGGCAGGGCAGCCAGTCGGTTGGGATGGGCAAGGCTTTGCGCGACGCTTTCGTTGAGGCCAGAGAGGTTTTCGGCGAAGTGGACGAAGCGTTGGGGCAGAATTTGTCGAGCTTGATGTTTTCCGGCGACGAAGCGGATCTGCGATTGACCGAAAACGCCCAACCCGCCTTGATGGCCGTCAGCATGGCGGTGGTGAAGGTTCTTGAAAAGCAAGGCGGTTTCCGCATAGCGGAAAAGGCCGCGTTTGTAGCCGGACACAGTTTGGGGGAGTACTCGGCGTTGTGCGCGGCGCAAAGCATAGGCTTGCCCGACACGGCCAAATTGCTTCGCATCAGGGGAAAAGCCATGCAACGCGCCGTTCCCGTGGGCGTGGGCGCTATGGCGGCCTTGATCGGCGCGGACATAGAGGCGGCGCGGGAAATCGCGGAGGCGGCGGCGCAGGGAGATGTGTGCGTGGCGGCCAACGACAACGCGCCCGGGCAGGTGGTTTTAAGCGGCCACAAGGCGGCCATCGATCGCGCCGTGGCTATCGCCGCCGAACGCGGGTTGAAGCGCAGCGTATTGTTGCCGGTAAGCGCGCCCTTTCATTGCCCGTTGATGCGAAACGCGGCGGAGGAAATGCGCGAGGCGTTGGCGCGGGTGGACATAAAATCGCCGTCGGTTCCCTTGGTGGCCAACGTCTCGGCCTCGGCTACGCAAGACGGGGGAAAAATCCGCGAGCTTTTGGTCGAGCAGGTGACGGGTTCGGTAAGGTGGCGGGAATCCGTGATGTTTATGAAATCCCAAGGCGTGGCAAATATGGTGGAATGCGGGGCGGGAAGCGTTTTATCGGGGCTGGCGCGGCGCATCGACAAGGAAATATCCTCCCTTTCGCTGCATACCCCCGAGGACGTGGAAAAATTCCTCGCCGCGCCGTGACGGCGAAAAGGCCAATGTTTCCAAAATGGAAACCATGGTCGTGGAGCGCGACTCCGCCCGCGATCGCGGTGTTATTCTCCCCCTGCTTAGGGGGGGGCGCAATGGGGTGATGCCTCCTCACTCCCCCCCCAATTACCGTCATTGCGAGCCGCCATCCTTTGGCTTGGACAGCGTTGAACGCTGTCAGGCGGCGAAGCAATACTGTGCCGCAGGCGCAACGGCACTGGATTGCTTCGCCGCCAAGGGGCGGCTCGCACTGACGGCCTTTTTGCCTTCCATTTCGAGAAAGCACAGCCGATTATTTTCCAGCCTAATCGGGGAACGCTCTAGCCGAGTTTTTTCAGCCCCGCCGCGCTTGGGGAGACTCCGAAGCAATGCTCCGGCGCGGGGAACGCTCCGCTTTTGACTTCGGCGGCGAAGGCGGCGGCGGCCTTGGATATTTCGTCTCGCAGCGAGACGTAGGATTTGGCGAAGCGCGGCGGCTTGGCGGTTATGCCCAGCACGTCGTCTATGACCAGTATTTGCCCGTCGCACGCGGGCGACGCGCCGATGCCGATGACTGGCACGCTTAATTCGGACACTATGGCGCGGGCTACCGGCTCTACTGTGCCCTCGACGACTATCGCGAACGCTCCGGCGTCTTCTATCGCGCGCGCGTCGGCGACTATCTTGGCGGCTTGCGCTTCGTCGCGGCCTTGGATCTTGAAGCCGCCCATCTTTTCCACCGATTGCGGCATCAAGCCGACGTGACCCATTACGGCTATGCCGCGTTCCGTCATGCGCCTTACTGTGCCGGCCATTTCCTCTCCGCCTTCCAATTTGACGGCGGCGCATCCGGTTTCTTCTATCAGCCGCTCGGCGTTGCGGAGGCCGAGTTCGGCTGAGGATTCATAGCTGCCGTAGGGCATGTCGACCGCGATCAGGGAATCCGGCGCGCCGCGCCGCACGGCGGCTCCGTGGGCGATCATCATTTCCATCGTCACGGACAGGGTGTTGGGAAAGCCGTAGATCGTCATGCCGAGGGAATCGCCCACCAGCAGCAAGTCGACGTGCGGGGCGAGGATCCGCGCCGTGGAAGCGGTATAGGCCGTCAGGCAGATCAGCGGCCTTAAGCCTCTTTTGAACCTATTCACTGAGGCCGGAGGCTCAGACATAGGCTTTCAGGCTGTTGCGGACGCGTTCGCGCACCGGCATGGAGGCTGATGGGATCTCGAACTTTTCGCCGGAAACGCGCTCGTAAAGGGCGATGTATCTCGCGCTGAAATCGACCAAGGTGTCGGCGGGAATTTCCGGTATCGCTTCCTTGTAAGGATCGCAACGCGCGGCTATCCACAGGCGCAGAAACTCCTTGTCCAAGCTATCCGGCTCCTCGGAGGCCGCCATGCGGGCGGCGTAGCTGTCGGCTATCCAGTAACGGCTGCTGTCGGGGGTGTGGATCTCGTCGGCCAGCGTCAGCTTGCCGCGCTCGTCGAAGCCGAATTCGTACTTGGTGTCGACGAGTATAAGGCCGCGGGCTGCGGCTATTTCGCGTCCGCGCGCGAACAACGCCAAGGCTTTTTCGGCCAGATCTTCCCACTCGGCCGGCGTCATCAGGCCGCGCTCCACGACCTCGGCGGGGGAAAGCGGAACGTCGTGCGTTCCTTCGCCGCCCTTGGTGGTGGGGGTGATGATGGTCGAGGGCAGCTTGTCGTTTTTCCTCATGCCTTCGGGCATGGCCGCCCCGTAAACGTTGCGCTTGCCGTCGCGGTACATCGGCCAGACGGAGGTGGAGGTGGATCCCGTGAGGTAATCGCGCACCACCACCTCTATGGGCAGCATGGACATGCGGCGCACCACCATCACGTTGGGATCGGGGTATTCGATGACGTGATTGGGGATGATGTCGCCGGTGGCGTCGAACCAGAACCTCGCGGCGGAGGTAAGCACTTGCCCCTTGAACGGCACGGCGGCGAGGACCTGATCGAACGCGCTTTGGCGGTCGGTTGCCACCATTATCCGGCGGTCGCCCGAGACGTCGTAGTGATCGCGAACCTTGCCGCGCCCGAAGTTGGGAATTTCGGAAAATCTGGCGTCCACCAAGACGTCGCCCAGACGGGATCTGATTATGCTGCGAATATCCATAGGCTCCTCGAGTTGCGGAACGACTTTTGCCTGCTGCATATTCCCCTAGCCCCCCCTTGGATTGCGAAGGAAGCATTATATCCCCTTTGTTCGGCGTTAACCAACCGAGAATTTAGAGCATTTTCCGGTAAGGTTTGTAGTGTTGGGGCGTTACGAACGGATTGACTTGGATTTTGCGATAGGCTAACAATCCCCCATCCTGACAACCTGATGGGGAGTTGGGTTCCGCCTTAAGGCGGGGCAAGGCCGATCCGCGCGTGGCGCGCATCGGCCTGATGGCGTTTGGCGAGGGATACGGGATTTGTTCGAGAGTTTGGGCAACAAGTTAAGCGGCATCTTCGACCGCCTTACCGGACGCGGCCACCTCAGCGAGGAGGACGTGGCCGCCGCCATGCGCGAGGTGCGGGTGGCCTTGCTGGAGGCCGACGTAGCCCTTCCGGTCGTCAAGGATTTCGTCGAAAGGATAAAGGAACGCGCGGCCGGACAGGAAGTGACGCGCTCGGTTACCCCCGGGCAGCAAGTCGTCAAGATCGTCCACGACAATCTGGTCGAGCTTTTGGGGGCTACAGCCGAACCTTTGGCGATAGAGGTATCACCTCCGGCGGTCATTATGATGCTGGGCTTGCAGGGTTCGGGCAAGACCACCACCTCGGCCAAGCTGGCGCGGCGGCTGAAGGAAACTGACCGCAAAAAGACGTTACTGGCCTCGCTGGACGTGCGCCGTCCGGCGGCGCAGGAACAGCTGGCGGTTTTGGCCGGACAGGTGGGCGTGGACTGCTTGCCGATAGTGGCGGGGCAGGATCCGTTGGCGATAACCCGTCGCGCCTTGGAAGCGGCGCGGCTGGGCGGCTACGACGTTCTTATACTAGACACGGCGGGGCGGCTTTCAATCGACGACGAGTTGATGTCCGAAGCGGCGGCGGTCAGGGATCTGGCGCAACCGCACGAGAGGCTGTTGGTCGTGGACGCCATGACCGGACAGGACGCAGTCAACACCGCCACGAATTTCGAAAACCGCATAGGCGTGACAGGCATCGTTTTAACCCGCATAGACGGCGACGAGCGCGGCGGCGCGGCTTTGTCGATGCGGGCGGTGACCGGAAGGCCGATCAAGTTTTTGGGAACCGGAGAAAAGACCGACGCGCTGGAAGTTTACCATCCCGATCGTCTCGCCAGCCGGATTTTGGGCATGGGCGACGTGGTGTCGCTGGTGGAAAAGGCGGCGGCGGCGATAAAAGAGGAAGACGCGCGGGAAATGGCCGAAAGGTTCATGTCCGGCCAGGGCTTTGACTTCAACGATCTGCTCAACCAGTTCCGGCAAATGCGAAAGCTGGGCGGCATGGGCGCGTTGATGGGGTTGTTGCCGGGGGTGGGCAAGATCAAGGGATTGATGAAGAATGCCGACATGGAAAAATCCATGAAAAAGCAGGAGGCGATCATTCAATCCATGACCGCCGCCGAAAGGCGCGACGCCGATCTTTTGGGCGCGTCGCGCAAACGCCGCATCGCCAAAGGCGCGGGGGTGGAGGTGTCGGACGTGAACCGCCTTATCAAGCAGTTCGGCGAAATGCAGAAAATGATGAAGCAGGTGAGGAAGCTCGGCAAGGGCGGTTTCATGCGCGGCATGATGCCGCAGTTGTTGGGAAAGGATATGACGGGGCTGACGCGGCGTTAAAAAGAAGGCAGCTATTGTTTAAAACGGGTTGGTATGGCCAAAGGTCGTCATTGCGAGCCGCCCCTTGGCGGCGAAGCAATCCAGAATCGTTACTCCATGACTCTGGATTGCTTCGCCGCCAAGGGGCGGC